>NZ_FULE01000032.1 GCF_900163965.1 Vibrio ruber DSM 16370 | reverse complement strand
AGCCGACGGGCTTCGGAGACATCCATTCCCGCATATTTTTTGCGCCAGGTGTAAAAAGTCGCATCCGAGATCCCGTGTTTACGGCACAACTCCCTGACGGGAATACCTGCTTCGGCTTCTTTAAGAATGGTAATGATCTGTTGTTCGTTGAATCGCTTCTTCATGTTCATCATCTCCTTGGTTGGATGAACATCACTAAGTATAGACTGGACTAGATTTAGGGGAGCAGGTCAGGGGATATATATTATTTTTGAGCTCACTAGCGACTGCTTTTGCATTTTTAATGCAGCTTTATGCAGCAAAAATGACTAGCCCGACACGGGTAGGATTAATTCTTTCACTAGAACCAGCATTTGCAGCGGTATTTGCCTTGATAATCATGGGGGAAGTCATTGGATTTTTGCAAGGTTTAGGGGGGGCGCTCATTGTTTGTGCAGCACTGATGGGACGTATCGCAGAGGGAAAACGTTATGAATAGCCGTCCTCATATCATCCTCTTCCATCATGCAGGAGGCAATGCAGCGTCGCTAAATATGTTTGCTCTGCATTTTAAGCAAGAGTTCAATGTAACAATGATGGAAATGCCCGGACGGGGACGTCGACGTTTAGAGGCTTTAAAGGAAACATCAGAACAGATTATCAACGACTTCGCCAAGTCGATTCCTGCAGAAGGACGTCTAATACTAGTTGGGCATAGCCTTGGCGCGTATATGGCCTACTTGATGGCAGGATACTTCCGGAAAGAAATGCCGGAGCGTGAGTTTAGTTTAGTTTAGTTTAGTTTAGTTTAGTTTAGTTTAGTTTAGTTTAGTTTAGTTTAGTTTAGTGGTTATCTCTAATGAACCGATTCATTGCCGTCAAGACTTTTCTTGGGTCAGAGATAATGAAACGTCTCGTCAAGAGCTATTGAATTTTGCAGAACAAGCAGGAGGAGAACTACCGGATTGGCTAAAGCAAGATAGTACTCTACAACAACAATTTTTGGATATACTCACTGCAGACTTAAAGATCGCAGAGTCAATTTCTAGTGAACAAATTAAACCTTTGGACGGAATTCCAATGCTCGTCATATATGGAGAGGACGACCCACTTCTTTCCACTCCCCCCTCTCGCTGGAAAGAATGTACAACAGGGCAATGTTATATAGAAAGTATTCTTGGAAAACACTTCATCACGTCCACTCATGGAAAAGAAATATATGAATTGATAAAACAATTTGCAATAAGCACCATCTAACTAACTGATCCTAATAAGATAACGTGGGTTCTCAGCCACGAGCGGAGTTTTCTAACCCTTCAAGACACACTCCAGATACCAATTAACCCAACGTCCGACAGAAGAGCGAGCATCGGTAAGCAAAGTAGAAACAGATTTGACAGTTTTCCCTTCAAATAGCAGCAATATCGCATTCAAACGACGATAATGGTCTTTATCTTTAGTTTTGTGCATTTTTGATGATGCGGTGTCGCTCTGCGCGGTCAGGAAATGTTAAAATCATGGCACTCGGTAATGTTTTGTGAGTTTTGTGTGTTTGGCGACAGATTAGATCGCACAAACGCTACCGAGTTCCCTTCAATTTTTATCTGCCAATGATCTACATTTAGGAACAGCTATTTAGCTGTGTTTACATAAAAGCAATATCATTAGAAATACGTTTTTGGCAAACGGGGGATTGATCATATTTCGTTAACTTGGCGTAGAGTACGACATCACAACTGTTGCACTAACCTCACTATTGGTACTGATATAAGAATGATTAACATCTCCAGAAAAAGCGTAAAAATCACCAGGATGTAAAAGGATACTTTCATCATTAGATAAATGAATCATGAGAATGCCATGATGTACCATGATATGTTCATGAGTTCCCGATATATGAGCAGGGCTATTGATGATCGTACCGGGATTCATTTGTAAGTGCCAAATCTCAGAAATGTTCCCAAGTCCAATACGGAACTTCATTGTCTGAGAATATTCACTATCCATGGGGATACTTTTTTCAAAATAAGGATAAATCTCCATATTCCCACCGAGTAAATCGCCCAAAGGTAAGCGCAAAGCACAAGCAATAGCATCTAACGTATCTATACGTGGGTTTGAATGACCAGATTCAAGTTTTGATAATGCAGCCTTCGATACACCAGATAATTTTGAAAGATCATTTAAAGAAATATTTCTGGCTAACCGTAACTGTTTAACCTTATACCCAATATTAACAGAAGTTCTTTTTTGTTGGTTTTGTGGAACAGAGTACATAGTAAAAGTTAAACCTGCCTGATCAAATTACAGATTATATTTTAACAGGTTAAATTAACGATATCTTCAAAAAATGATAAATATATTGAATAGATATCTATTTTCAATATACATAACTTTATTCATATCGCATCAAAGAACTTAACCCATTATTAATAATATATCGTTAAACAGTACCATAGAAACAAACAGCCATGAGTTCATTACAGAGAAAAGACAACAGCCCGATTTACATTGTAAATCGGGCTGTTTTGCATCGACACATATAGACTACGATTCTAATTTATAATAGACCGTCGCCAATGGCGGTATCCGTAACAACAACGAATGCGCTAATCCCTGACTCTCCACCGGTTCAGTTGTCGCGGTACTGACCACCGTGTAACCACTGCCGCAGTATTCATCATCATCCGAGTTAAAAATCAGTTGGTAATTCCCCTGTACCGGCATTCCTAAACGGAATTCATCATGAGGCACCGGAGTAAAGTTACTGATGATGAGAATCCGCTCGCTGGATTCACAAATTCGCTCATGTGCCAGAATACTGATATCGGCAGCATCACCGAGACGCCATTCGAACCCTTCCGGTACCGAATCCCATTGATGTAATGCTTTTTCCTGACGATACAGAGCATTCAAATCCTGTGTTAGCTTCAGCACGCCCTGATGGCGTTCATATTCCAACAGGAACCACTGTAGCTGGCTTTCGTGTTGCCACTCTCCGGTTTGCCCGAACTCTGCCCCCATAAAGTTGAGTTTCTTACCGGGCTGACCGTACATATAACCAAGATAAGCCCGCAGATTAGCAGTCTGTTGCCATTCGTCTCCCGGCATTTTATTGTGTAGTGAACGCTTCCCATAAACCACTTCATCGTGCGAAAGTGACAAAATATAGTTTTCACTGAACGCATACAGTAGCGGGAATGTCACCACATTATGGTGGTATTTTCGGTGTACCGGGTCATGCTGAATATACTCAAGGCTGTCGTGCATCCAGCCCATATTCCATTTAAAACCGAATCCCAGCCCGCCGAGAAATGTCGGCATGGAAACCCCGGGAAATGCAGTCGATTCCTCAGCAATGGTCATCGCATTGGGGAAATGTTTATACACTTCCTCATTCATCCATTTCAATGTCGCAATAGCATCATAATTCTCCCGTCCCCCATCAACATTCGGAATCCATTGATCATGACTGCGTGAATAATCGAGATAGAGTAATGAAGCCACGGCGTCCACACGAATACCGTCAATATGGAAACGATCAAACCAGTACAACGCGTTGGAAACCAGAAAACGCCGCACATGCTCACGTCCCATATCATAGATATAAGAATTCCAATCCTGATGCCAGCCACGACGCGGATCCGGATCGTGATAGAGTGGCGTCCCGTCAAAATTATTCAGGCCATGTCCGTCTGCCGGAAAATGAGCCGGCACCCAGTCCAAAACCACACCGATATTGGCTTGATGACACTGATCGACAAAATATTTGAAATCATCCGGGGAGCCATAACGACTGGTTGGTGCAAACAAGCCAACCGGCTGATACCCCCACGATCCGTAAAAAGGATGTTCGGCAATCGGCATCAGCTCAACATGGGTATAACCCATATCAATCAGATAAGGTACCAGCAGATCGGCCAACTCCCGATAATTGAGAAACTCACCGTCGGGACCAAGCTTCCATGAGCCGACATGCAGCTCATAAAATGACAATGGTTCTTTACGTTTTTCTGTCACTGGCCGGTTTTGCCAAGCGTCATCCTGCCAGACATAACGCGCATGATCATAAGTAACAGAAGACAATGACGGGAATTGTTCAGCGTAGAAACCCCACGGGTCGGCTTTATGCGGAAGCCCTTCCCCATTAGGCCCTTTGAGCTCAAATTTATATTGTGTGCCTTCGGTCATTTCCGGGATAAAAATTCCCCAGATACCATAATCAAGCCGCTGCATCGGGTGACGACGCCCATCCCATTGATTAAAGTTACCGATCAGAGAGCATGATGAGGCATGAGGGGCATAGACTAAAAAACGAATCCCCTCGATCTGCTTACCGCCCCGCTCCAGCGTGATGAACTGAGCGCCAAGATGCCGATACATTTCGATCGGGGTGTGCAAATCCTCATATTCAGCATAGATAGCATGATACTGATACGGGTCATCGAGGATCTGTTCTCCGCCTTTCCAGCGCACTAACAAGCGATAATGGGTCAGGCGCAGCCCCGTGTCCGACTGAAGTATAAAACCACCATCTTCTTCCGGGGACATTTCAATCGGATCTTGTTCATCGAGTAACACGAAGACCTGAAGTGCGCCGGGCATCCATACCCGAAGAACACCTTGTTCGGGAGAAATAAATGGCCCTAAAAAGGCAAATGGATCAGCAAACGAAGCCTGTGCCAGTTTTTGATACATTTGCTGTTTTTTTGTCAGCTTCTGCTTCTGAACGGTTTTCAATGTCCTTACTCCTAACCTAACGAATCTGTATGTTATTTACCCGTAAGCAGACCAATATCCCTTTCTTTGCGCGGCCAAATCTCCGGATACCGTTGATCTGTTTATAAAACAAGCTAATTTGTAGTTTACAGAACAACCCAATACGATTGAGTGACTGCAATTCAATTTATCGCTCCCCTCCTGTCGCTGTCTGACACTAATGTGATCTCATCTTTGAAATCTGTGCCGCCAGATGTTGGATCGAGGGCCGTGAAAATAAGGTTTCTAATGGTTCGCAAAGCTTACGCCGCCAGTTGGGATACTCCTCAACCGTTCCCGGAATATTGACCGGTTTATCCATTTGTAACCAATCTTCCAGTTGAATACTCATCAGTGCGGATGTCCCCGCAGCCATGTGTAAATGCATCGCCTCACACAGTGCCTCACTCATCGGCACAGTCATCGCATCTCGCCCGATATGCTCAGGCAGTAAACCATGCCAAGCGATCGAATCCAAAATGGCTTGTTTCTGATGCAAACGGACATCCATTCTGAATTTGAATTGTGCCTCATCAGGATAAAGACCGATGTTATGCCCCATTTTCAGATCGAGACAATGCCAAAATCCTCGTAATGTTGGCATGTCATGCGTACATAATGCGGACATTGACTGCGCGGTATAATGCGCCGGAGAAAAATATCCCCCGTCTTCAGCCGTTTGGAAAAAGAAGATTTTATAGGAATAGATACCGGCATCCGCTAACAGAGCAACAATTTCTTTCGGAACAGTCCCTAAATCTTCGCCAATGACACTGCATTGATGACGATGAGATTCGAGCGCTAAAATAGCCAGTAATTCATGAACGCGGTAATAGAGATAAGCGCCCTGAGTCGCTTTTTCTCCCCGGGGAATCCACCAGAGTCGTAACAACCCCAGAATATGGTCGATCCGCAAAGCTCCACAATGTTTCATATTCGCGCGCAGCAGTTGAATAAACGGCTCATAGCCCTGATTTCTGAGCGTCAATGGATTGAGCGGCGGTAACCCCCAGTTTTGTCCGAGTGGCCCAAGCTCATCGGGCGGCGCACCGATACTGACATCGAGTAATAAATCGCCCTGATCCGCCCACACTTCAGCACCGGATTCAGCAACACCGACCGCGAGATCGCGATACAGGCCGATCACCATCCCCTGTGCTTTGGCCGTGCGTTGCACGTCCTGAATTTGTTCATCAGCGATCCATTGCAAGTAGAGATACAGATTGACGCGGTCAGGATTGTCACGCAGATAATCTTGTACCGCAGCATGGTGAAAATTCTGATAGCGCTCGGGGAAAACCTGCCATCCCCAAATGCCGGCATCTTGCTCACACAGCTCGGCATGAATTGCATCAAAGGCTGCCTGTGATAGTAAAGACTCACCTCCCCGCGCCACAAAATCATGAAATGCCTGTCCGCGGTCAGTCAGTGAATCCAAATGCTGGCGTTTGAATGTCTCATAAAGCAGTGGCAGTATTTCCATTTTCAGCGCCACAACGTCGGTATACTGAACCCACTCACTGGCTCTGACCGAACTCAGGCGTTGACAAAAATCCGGGCTCGATATCTGTTGTTGTGCCGCTTGGCAGCCGCTCAATTCAGGAATGGTACTCACATCAATATATAAAATATTCATCCAGCGACGAGAAGACGGGCTGTAGGGACTGGCACTTTCAGGATAGGCCGGAAACAAAGCATGAATCGGATTCAGGCCGACAAAGTTTGCCCCCAGTTCAGCCATTTTGATAACCAGTTGTTTTAAGTCGCCGAAGTCACCGATTCCCCAGTTTCGCTGTGAACGCAGGGTATATAATTGCACACTCGGGCCCCACAACTTCTCTCCTTGTTGGAGTGCCGGTTGCTTATAGCAGGCAGACGGCGCCACAATGAGTTTGGTCTGATAGGGGCTCTGACGCCCTTTACGTAATACAGATAAGGTGTGATAACCGATGGGAAGCACCGTCGATAAAGAAAATACCAACGGCCCGCCTTCATCACGCTCATCTCTGACAATTTGCGATTGAAGGTAACCTTCGTAACGCGCGCCCTGCTCGGTTTCCAGTATCCACTGAAAATCACTTTCTCTCGCACTACTGCCAAGATGCAGCGGCACTTCGATGACCTGTTCAGCCTGACCGAACAAAACTGGCTCCAGAATCGGCTGTTTATGAATTCTCTCTGCTGAATGAAGTAATGATTCCTGCGACTGGGTTTCATAACCTAATGCATTCAGTAAATACTCAATCGTTTTTTGACTGACAACCGCTTCTTTCCCCAAATTACTGGTATAACGATCGGCAATACCTGCCTGACGGGCAACCGACAATAAGCAGTTTCGTTCAATTTCCATGGCAGCTCTCCTGATATAGAAGTGATGACATTTTCAGTCATCGTTTACAGCCGATAACCGTTACCAACAGCTATCGGCATCCCACGCGATTGCCTAGCGAGGGACCGATTTCAGCTTCCATATATGATTGACATAATCACGAATACTGCGGTCAGAACTGAATTTCCCGACCAAAGCCGTATTTAATATGGCTTTTTTCGCCCATCCGGCAGTATCACGATACTGCGCATCAATCTGACCATGCGCCTCGATGTAAGATGCAAAATCAGCAAGCACCAAATAAGGATCCCCACCATCTAAAAGACTTTCATAAGTCGCCCGGAGTTTTCTTGGCTCGCCGGGGGTAAACTCCTCACCGTTCAGTAAATCAAGCGAAGCTTTCAGCAACGGATCGGCATTGTAGTAATCAAACGGGTTATAGCCACTGGCTTTGAGACGATTAACATCTTCAACTTCCAGTCCAAAGATATAGATGTTCTCATCACCGACTTCTTCACGAATCTCAACGTTTGCTCCATCCATCGTTCCGATGGTTAACGCACCATTGAGCGCCATCTTCATATTTCCGGTACCGGATGCTTCTTTCCCTGCGGTTGAGATTTGCTCTGAAACATCCGCAGCCGGAATAATGATTTCAGCCATACTGACCCGATAATCAGGGATGAAGACAACTTTCAGTTTATCGTTCACACGGTCATCACTGTTGATCTTCTCGGCGATCTTATTAATTGCATAGATAATTTCTTTGGCAAGGTAGTAACCCGGTGCTGCTTTGGCAGCAAAAATAAATACGCGGGGAACCATGTCAAAATCAGGGCGATTGAGCAGACGATAGTACAGCGAAAGAATATGCAGCATATTCAAATGCTGACGCTTATATTCATGAAGCCGTTTAATCTGCACATCAAAAATAGCATCGGTATTGAGCTCAATGTCCATATTGGTTTTGACCCACTTGGCCAGACGCGCTTTGTTCTCTTTTTTGACCGCCATAAACGCCTGCTGAAACTCGTCATCATCGGCCCATTGAGCGAGTTGCGCCAATTCATCCAGTGCAACCGGCCAGTTATCCCCTATTTTTTCGCTAATCAGATGGGATAATCCCGGATTACAATACTGGAGCCAACGCCGGGGAGTAATACCATTGGTAACATTCATCAGCCGGTTAGGGTACAGTTCATGAAATTCGGGAAACAGGTCCTGTTTGACCAGAGCAGAGTGAAGTGCTGCCACCCCGTTCACCGCATAAGACCCGACAACACAGAGGTTGGCCATTCTCACCATTCGGTGGAATCCATCCTGAATAATCGATAGTTTTTGCTGTTTATCACCGTCACCGGGCCATTTCTCCCGGACTTCCTGCAAGAAGCGGTGATTAATTTCGTAGATGATTTCCATATGACGCGGCAACAAACGCTGAATCAACGACTCATCCCATGTTTCTAACGCTTCAGGCAGCAACGTATGATTGGTATAGGCAAATGTCCGGCTACAGATTTCCCACGCCTCTTCCCATGACATATTCCGTTCATCGATGAAAATCCGCATCAATTCAGGAATAGCAATCGCCGGGTGGGTATCATTGAGCTGAATCGTTTCATACTGAGGCAGCTCGGCCAGCGGATGTCCTACCGATTCATGACGACGGAGAATATCCCGTATCGAGGCGGCACTGTGAAAATACTGCTGCATCAGGCGCAGTGTCTTACCTTTTTCATGATTATCATTCGGATAGAGCACTTTGGTGATGTTACCTGCATCAATCAAAGTATGTTGCGCCTCAAAATAGTTACCATTGTTGAAACTTTCTAAAGAAAATGGCGCCAATGCCCGACATTCCCATAAGCGCAGCGGATATACAGTTTCACTTTTATACCCGACCACCGGTATATCCCACGGCATTCCCATGACTGTCATGCCCGGAACCCATTTGCGCTTTTCCTGCCCGTCAACCGTCTCGGTGGTAACATAACCGTAAAAACCGATCTGCTGTGCCAGCTCCGGGCGTGCCACTTCCCACGGATAACCTTCGATCCCACACCAGGCATCCGGTGCTTCTTTCTGATGACACGCTTCAAACGACTGTTTGAACAGGCCATATTCATAGTGCAACCCATAACCGACAGCCGGAAACTCTTGTGCTGCCAGTGAATCCATAAAACAAGCTGCCAGACGCCCTAAACCACCATTGCCTAATGAAGGATCCCGCTCTTCTTCAAGCAGATCACTTAAATCAAGCCCCAATTCGGCCACGGCTTCGCCAATGGACTCATAAACGCCCATATTGAGTAAGTTATTACCGGTCAGGCGACCAATCAGAAATTCAAGAGAGAGATAATTGACACTTTTCGCATTCAGAATCCGTTCATCCTGCTCAGTTTCCAGTAGATCAAATGTGGTGAGTTCAGCCAACGCACGGGACATCGCTAAATACCAAGCGCGCGTGGTCGCATTTTCGACGGTTGTCGCGTAAGTTGATGTCAGATGACGCTTTACATTATCCAGAAATAACGTCTTATCGAACGACTTCTGCAATACAGCTTTCATCGTACCTCCTCCCGAGTCGGTAACGAAATGACTGAATGCCGTCTCTGTGAGTACAGGTACGAAAAAACGTTGAATACGAACAAACCATTGCAATCACGTTCACTCAGTCATGAAAATCATATGGTATACAGCAGTCTTACCAAGTTGAGGTGTGATACATATCAACTTCTGTATTGAATATGGATCACAGTATCCTTAGATAGTAACCTTAGTCGTTAAATCGGACTCCTTGCGCCTTTTTCAGTGGATAAAGTCTACAAAAAGTGACTATCATCACATATTGATACCATAATATCTGACCGAAGTGCAGTCAGATGGTTCCCTTTTCCCACCTTAAGCACACCAGTCTGACTAAAACAGTCAAGTCTGATACCGATGTAAGTAAATACTTACAATCAATTAAAACATAACGGCGAAAGAGATTAGAAAAGCATCATGGAGAAGAGGATAAAAATAAAGGCATCTTGTGATGCCTTTATGATTCATATATGAAAATGTGCGAGTCAGAAGCTCAGCGGGATCAGTTCAACACCAAGGACAGCACTGAAACTCATCACCACAATAAGCGAGTGTTTGAACACCGTTTTTGACCATGCTTCGAAATTATCTGCAGTCATGCGCCGGAATGTCACCCGAGTCCACATGAAACAGACCGCAGAAGCAACGACTAAGTATTCATAACCTGTATTTCCGACCAGGTATAATCCCAGCGCAACGGCATTAAAAGCAATCACATAAGCCATCATATGTTTGCGAGCCTTATCGATCCCGGAAACTACCGGCAGTACCGGAATCCCCGCCTGACGATAGTCCTGAAGTCTGAACATCGCAATCGCATAAGAGTGCGGCATTTGCCATAGGCAGAACAAGCTGAACAGCAAAACACCTTCCAGACTGATATAGTTGGTCACCGCCAGATAACCAGCCAGCGGCGGGACAGCACCAGAAATACTGCCAATCAACGTGCCGTAGACAGACGTCCGCTTGTACCACATCGTATAAAAGAACACGTAAAAGACATAACCCAATAAAACCACAACCGCGGTCAGCGGGTTTGTCTGTTGGTACAGCAGCGCTGTTCCGGCGAGTAATAAGACGATGGCATAGATAAATGCATGATCAACATTAATCTCACCACGCACCAGCAATCTCTGACTGGTACGAGCCATTCTGCTATCGATATCACGGTCAAAAATATTATTAATGACACACCCTGACGCGATGATCAAAGCCACCCCGGCCAGCGTACAAAGCAGTAGCATTGAGGTCGCTGATTCTGCTTTGGCTGCGAGAAAAAATCCCGCAGCCGTAGAGATCAGGTTACCCACGATAATGCCTGGTTTGGTGATCGATAGATACCCTTTAATCATCAGTCTGCGCCTACATCATCATATTGATGTTTAGGTTCCACATAATCCAGATAGAACCAGCGATCAGAATCAGAACGACAATCGCAGAAAACACCAGAGAAATGAAATTCCAGCGACCTTCATCCGTCTTGGTTTCCATATGCAGGAAGTAGACAAAATGAACAATCACCTGAACAATGGCACAACCGAACAGAACAGCAAATGTTGTTCCGGTCGATAGGCTTTGTGTCGCAGCATAGTAGAAAGGAATAATCGTTAAGATCAGAGAGGCAACGAAGCCAATCACATATCCCTTCACTCCTGAGTCAGCGTGTTGGTTACTCATGATGTCACCCCAACTAAGTAAACGAATGTAAATACACAAATCCAGACGATATCAAGGAAGTGCCAGAACAAGCTCAGACAGCCGAATCGAGTTTCGAGCATGTCGGTCAGGCCTTTGGTATTCAATTGCCAGAAACAAACGAACAACCAAATCAAACCAAAGGTCACGTGCAGACCATGCGTGCCAACCAGCGTGAAGAATGCAGACAGGAACGCACTTTGATCGGGGCCGTAGCCTTCAACAATCAGGTGATGGAATTCATAGATTTCCATGCCGATAAAGCCTGCACCTAACAGGAAAGTCACGACCATCCATAACTTCAGAGCACCGAGCTGTTTGCGTTTCATCGCAATCATGCCAAAACCGAAGGTAATACTACTCAACAGCAGTAACATGGTTTCGACAAAAACAAATGGCAATTCAAAGATTTCTTTACCGCTGGGGCCACCAGCGGTTGCATTGGCGAGCACTGCATAGGTTGCAAACAATGTTGCAAACAAAATACAGTCACTCATCAAGTAAATCCAGAATCCGAACAGTTTGTTACCACCGGTATCATGGTGGTGCTCATGCGCGTGATCTGCGACAGAATTAGCCTGCATAGTTCACCTCCATATCATCTTTCGATTGAGATCCGGCTTTTGCTTTCGCAACTTGATCGCGGTGTTCATCTTCAATCGCTTTGATTTCATCCACCTGAACATAGTAATCAACATCATCGTTAAAGCTATGCCAGATACTTGTTACAACAATACCGATAAAGCCGATAGCAGCCAGCCACCAGATATACCAGATCATCGCGAAACCAAAGACCAGAGACCATGCAGAGACATACATACCTGTCGGTGTGTTTTTCGGCATATGAATCGGTTCGTATTCAACTTCTTTATCAAGCGAATGCTCTCCACGCTGTTTCTGATACCAGAAAGCATCGATTTCATCCCCTTTCGGAATCACCGCAAAGTTATAAAACGGTGGTGGAGAAGACGTAGACCATTCCAACGTCCGGCCATCCCAAGGGTCGCCAGTGACATCACGATTTTGTTCGCGATCTCTGATACTGAGAACGATTTGAGTCACCTGACAAAGCACCCCGAGCGCAACAATCGCAGTACCGACGGCTGCTGTGGCAAGCAGTGGGAAGTAATCAGAACTGATATCCTGACTCAAACGACGAGTCATACCCATAAAGCCGAGGGCATATAAAGGCAGGAAGGCCATCAGGAAGCCGATTAACCAACACCAAAAGGCACGGCGTCCCCATGCTTCATTCATCGTGAAGCCTGTTGCTTTCGGGAACCAGTAAGTAATCGCAGCGAAACAACCGAAGACCACACCGCCGATAATCACGTTATGGAAATGAGCCACGAGGAATACACTGTTGTGCAGGACAAAGTCAGCACCGGGAACTGCCATCAATACGCCTGTCATCCCGCCAATACTGAAAGTAATCAGGAATCCAATCGTCCATAGCATCGGTGATGTAAACTGAATGCGTCCTTTGTACATCGTAAATAACCAGTTAAATATCTTCACCCCTGTCGGGATCGATATGACCATGGTTGCGATACCAAAGAAGGCGTTGACATTTGCACCGGCTCCCATTGTAAAGAAGTGATGCAGCCAAACAATAAAGGCCAGAATCGTGATGGCAATGGTTGCCCACACCAAAGACGTATAGCCGAACAGCTTCTTGCGTGAGAAGGTTGCGGTCACTTCAGAGAACACCCCGAAAACTGGCAGCACGAGGATATATACCTCTGGGTGACCCCATGCCCAAATCAGGTTGATATACATCATCATGTTCCCACCCATATCATTGGTGAAGAAGTGGAAACCCAGATAACGGTCTAACGTCAGCAGTGCAATAGAAACAGTTAAAATCGGGAATGAGATAATGATCAGGATGTTTGCACACAATGAAGCCCAAGTGAAAACTGGCATCTTCATCAGTGGCATTCCCGGAGTACGCATCCGCATAATGGTAACAAAGAAGTTTACCCCGGTGAGTGTCGTCCCGACGCCCGATATCTGCAATGCCCAAATCCAGTAGTCAACGCCGACCCCCGGACTCGCAGCAATCCCTGACAGTGGTGGATAAGCCAACCAACCGGTACGGGCAAATTCTCCCAAGCCCAGAGACAAGTTCGTCAGAATCACACCCACAACAAACAACCAGAAACTCAGGTTGTTCAGATACGGGAAAGCAACGTCACGCGCACCAATCTGTAGCGGCACAACAATGTTCATCAAACCGATCACCAGTGGCATCGCCACAAAGAAAATCATGATGACACCGTGCGCAGTAAAGATCTGGTCATAATGGTGTGGTGGCAGATAACCGGCTTCACCAGCAGCAGACAGCGCTTGCTGGCTTCGCATCATTACCGCATCGGCAAAGCCACGTATGAGCATCACAAATGCGACAACAATGTACATGAAACCTAATTTTTTGTGGTCTACTGAAGTAAACCATTCATTCCATAGATACTGCCATTTACCAAGACGTGTTACCCAAATCACGACAGCCAGACCGACAACCGCGATTACAGACAGCGTAATCATGATAATGGGCTCATGGTATGGAATGGAGTCCAGTGTTAATCTTCCAAACATAATCTCATTACCCTTCATGCTCAGCCATCGAATGATGACCCATTGGTTTATCCATATCCTGTCCCTCTCCGTGCATATTCATGCCACCCGGGAACTGGGTTACCACTGAATCGAACAGGCCATCAGGAATATGAGAATAATAAGTGACAGGGACATCGATGCTTGGCTTCGCCAAAGCACGATAATCAGAGAAATCATGGATCTGCTGTTCAGAAGATTTCACTTTCTCAACCCACTGTTCGAAGCTGGCCATGTCCGGTGTTGCCGTCGCAGTGAATTTCATATGAGAGAATCCGTCACCACTGAAGCTCGCAGCAATCCCTTTATAATCCCCGGCATGATTGGCAATCAAATGCAGACGCGTCACCATTCCGGGCATCGCATAAAGCTGGCTCCCCAATCGAGGGATAAAGAAAGAGTTCATGATGTTATCTGACGTCAGTTTGAACTTCACCGGAACATCTTTTGGAAATGCGACATAATTAACCGTTGCAATTTTTTGTTCCGGATAAATAAACAACCATTTCCAGTCAAGCGATACGACTTCAATCGTCATCGGCTTCACATCACTTGCTAAAGGATTAGAAGGTTCAAGATGATGCGTTGAACGCCATGTGATTGTCGCCAAAATAACAATAATGATGATAGGGATCGTCCAGACAACAAACTCAATCTTTGTTGAATGGGACCATTCTGGTGTATATTCTGCGTTCGAATTACTTGATCGATATTTATACGAGAAGTAGAGCGTCATCAGTATCACAGGGATAACAACGATCAACATCAGGAGCAGAGCTGTAATGATCAACTCTTTTACCTGAACACCCACCTCTCCTTTGGGATCAAGTAGCGCAAACTTACACCCTGAGAGCATCAGCACTGTGAGTAACAGTCCGAGTCTCGATATGATGCTTTTATATCGTGAGGCTTCCATTTACTTGTACTTTCTCTTTTTGGCAGAGAACCTGATAACCGACACTACCTTATCAAGACTCTGCGGTTGTTTTTAATAAGAGTATTTGAATCTGTAACAAAATTATCCTTACCTGCGACAAATCCATTCAACTCTACGAAATCGTGATAATTCACATCCAGCTTATCGAGAAGGCAAATATATTTGTTACAAGAAAGAACACTTTGCTACATCCGACACATCATAGTAACAATACGTCGAGGGACACTATATTAAAGTGCAATCTTAAGTTACGCAAATCTGACGTTCAGAAAAAGTGGATCCGCCACATCTGCGATGTCAAATATATAATTCCTTGTTATCTATATATTTTTTAGAACAAATTTCACCTTATTCCACTCTTTCCCCATAGCTGTTTTTTTTTTCGTTATAATTTATGAACTCTATCACGGAATGTAATGCAATTTCTTTTATAAACCCATGAATATGAGAGTGTGAAAAAAATCATGATTTGTGATGGCTGTAGAGAATCCCCAAGGCATAAAAAAACGCCCCATGTCATCAGGAGCGTTTTCATCTGTTTTGTCATGAAAGCGAAATAGAGTGACTACTCAATGTCCGCATTATGATAAACCTGTTGTACATCATCACTATCGTCCAACAGATCAAGAAACTTCTGGAATTTCTCAGCATCTTCTCCGGCAATTTCAGTCCGGTTTTGCGGCACGAATGTTATCTCTTCCACATCCAAAGTGACATCAGGGAAAGACTCAGTCAATGCCGTCTTTGCTTTAAAGAATTCTGTATGTGGGGCAAATACTGTTATCACACCGTCTTCCAGCTCAATATCGGTGACATCAACATCCGCCATGACTAACGCTTCTAATACAGTCTCTTCATCATCACCTTTAAACTGGAATACCGCTTGATGATCAAACATATGGGCAACCGTCCCCGGGCTACCGATCTTCGCACCTGTCTTCACAAAGCACTGACGGACGTCCTGATAAGTCCGGTTACCGTTATCGGTTAAACAGTCAACAATCACACTGACGCCACCAGGGCCAAACCCTTCATAACGAGCAGGCTGGTAATCTTCACCAGATCCTCCCGAGGCTTTATCCAGCGCTTTGTCGATCACATGTCCGGGAACCTGATCTTTTTTCGCTTTCGTGATCAAATGCCGCAAAGAAAGGTTGGTATCCGGATCGGCCCCACCATTTTTTGCACACACATAAATCTCTTTGCCGTATTTGGAATAAACTTTAATCTTTGCGCCTTGAGTCTTCGCCATGGAAGCTTTACGCACTTCAAAACTTCTTCCCATCGGGATATTCTCTCTCATTAATTGAACGCGACGGATTGTAGGAAAAACACAGAACCATTTCAATTTCTGTCGGCTCAGGGAGCGGCTTACATCACGCCCATGATCCTTTTATATTTATCCACTGATTGCTGAAAACATGTCTGTTCATCGGTTGTTCGCAACGTTTCCTGATGTTGTATGAATACATCAGGCCCGGCTTTCCCTTGTTTCAGTTTCCATACTAAAAAGGCAGCCTGTTTATCCAGCTCGATCCGATTCTTCTCTTCAGCACTCAGTTCTGCAAGATTAAAAGACATGAAATCACCCGTCATCTGTAAACAAGTTGTGCAATATACCACAGGAATCAGGAAAATTAAGCGCTAACTGATGACAGTTCCGCTACGCACCATCGAGAAAAAAGAAGGGGCAGCTTGGCTGCCCCTTCTATCTGATATCAAGATTAATGAAGTAAACCTAGTTCTCTTGCTTCTTCAATAGTCAAACCACTTTCACGAATCTCTCTCATCACCTCAATCCTACGTCGGGCTTCAGCTGATTTAAGATTTTTCGTGGGTTTTTGCAATTCAACTTCGTCCGTGAAGTCCCATTTATTTGCGATATTCGTCATGTCATCATGGTCGATTGAATTGATAGACATAAATCACCTCCGGACAAACCATGTTAGGGACACGTATTCTATAGCGAAGCTGAAAAACCTTGTTAAGCAAAATTATCCAAGAGTGTGATAGTGGCTATAGTTCTGTAAAAATATTGATAGATGTAAAAATAAAATTTTGCGTCTATTTGAACAGCACAGTATTTTTAGAAGATTGCTATCAATCTTTTGCTCAACTCATCCCGCCACTTTTCCGACAATTTTTCTCATATCACATCTTACCCGGAACAATGATCAAGGACGTCATCCCATGTATCGAACGCTGCGTTGATTTGATGACAGTGGCAGGATTTGTATGAGTTTACTTTTCTGACAGACAAAAAAAAGCGAGCATGGGGTGCTCGCGAAAATGCTAAGTATGAATATAACAACGTGAACCTAACCAATGACATCGGGTAGGATATAGGTTGTCTTTCGGGATAAAGAATAACGGCCTCCCTCCCCTGCTCTGTCAGGAAGATGTCAAAGCTATGCAAAGACGGGGGGGTTTGTAACCTTCGTTCCATTTTAGTGCACATCTGTCTTTGAGAGCTCTAAATACCAATCGCTACTTCATCAAGCACCAAAAACACCGACTCATCCAAATGCCCTTCGCTGATCTGTTTACACACTTTACGCCGCACCGCTAATCCAGAGATCAACCGTTCAATGGACAGATGCTTGTTACGGCTCCGAGAATTGTATAGCTCAATTGTCTTACTCAAAACCTCATAAGGCAGCACTGTATCACCGACTCTTAGCCAATCAAGCTTATCAATCAGCTCCTGACACTCTTCTCTGATTAATGATGGGGAATGTCCGGTCATCGCTGATAAAGCGCTTATACTGCGTTCCAGGGCTTCCTGTGAGGTATATTTTGATAAAGTGATCGTGATTTCATCAGCATTGATCTCAACCAGATGTTTACGCTGTTTGACCCGACGTCCTAAATTGCCTCTGGGAGAAGGCGCTTTACGTTGTATGGGTTCAAATTCACCATCGATAATGGATGAAAGCTCTTCCAGCTTCTGCTTAGAAACCATCTCATGACGAAGCGGATTGGGCAGTGTCGGTGCCATATTGCGTTTACCGGCATTGGTTGTTCTCGCTCGGGAAAAACGTAAGACCTCTTCAACATCACATTTAATATCAACCTCATAGTCTGAGATCTTGCCTTTGGTATGTATGGATCGAATGGAAAGATGATATCCCCATAGATTGACGGCAAATAGATCCTCATCCCCTTTCCCTTCGGACAGACGACGTAACTCACGGATGAGATCCATTGAAAAACGGCGCCATTCGATATTGCGGGCTAATTTCTGATTCAATTCCGACAACAGCATGGTTTCATGATGCCGACGGGACATCCGGCTCCGAAAATAAGAGTAGAGTTGGAATACCAACGTATGCTGTTTCAGAATTTCTGGTGGAAACAAGAAAAAATAATCGCGGGTCAACAATTCTTCATAAAATGATGGCTCCCACACCAGAATGTACAGGTTGGGCTTAATCCTGATCTCTCCGTCAGCGCCTTCAACCGGGGCTTCTTCAGAAGCTGTGATCGTCCGAGCCAGAAAGCGAAAACGATCACTTTTAAACCCTTCGGGCATATTTTCACTGAGCCAACGTCCGGTCAGTTCATGCAGCTGAAAGTCCGTAAACTCAATGCGATCGATACTGTCGCGGATGGAATCTCTTGCCGGTCCACTATCCTTTTTGCCCCGTAGTGACAAAATATCTGTGATATAGAGCGGAGTTTTATTCGGGATCTGTTTTGCGTTGAGGTGATATTCTTCTCGCTGATGATCATGGTACTGAACGGTTAACGTAAACAAGGCAAACAGTGTCATCAGATCATCGACGGTCATAATATTTTTTGAGGATCTTGTTTCGATCACTGCCCGAGTTCCGGAAATTGAAACCATTGATTTCTGATAATTTTTACGTGTTCTTGGCGGAGCCAGCGCTTGGTCAATAATTCCGGCCCAATTGGTTGGTGAAACGACAAACTGGTCTGCTTCATCTTTGATTGCCGGAGGCGTATTTAATCCATATTCATTTAATAAGCGCTGATTGACTTGTGTTTGTGCCAGTGCTTTGGAGCGTTTTTGTTTCTCTGACTGCTTTACTGATTCGGTAATCAGGCTGGTACTTCCTAATGAAGAGATAAGCTGACTGGGATTAATAAACTTATGCAGCATTGTTTTCCCGGCAAGGCCTTCTTCGAACCGGACAGGAATTTGTTCGAAGAGACCAATATTAACCGCAGCACGCAATCGTTGCTGAATCGCGGCTCTGGTTAACTGTCCATCTGCGGCTTCTATCAGCTCTGTTGTTGAAACTAAGCCGTCTTTGCTACTCATCCCCTTCAGAGAAACCAAATTCAAAAGCTCAATGATGCTTCTGGTGACACCTTTAAAATGTTGATATTGTTCAATCCAGTTAATCGATGCTTCTGATACCTGAAATAGATGTCCGTCTTTATGATTTCTGGGAGCTTTAATTAATATTTTTTCGTGAGTGCTCATTTTCCTGTCCATATCACATTTGATGTAATATTGATATTTTTCCGAGCATAAAGAAAAATATTCTATAAATAAAGAAAAAAATTATTGCTCTTAAAAACTGATCTTTTTGATTATTAATGATCTTAAATGGTTATATGATCTTATGATCTGAGTAAAAAAATGTCCGTAACTACCTGTTATAAAATAATATTTTTATAAGACTTCTGAAAGCATGATCATGGTATGTCAGGAACGATGATCAATAAGATATTGAAAGCATGATCATTTATTGCCTGAAGCATGATCATTTGCAAGACGGAATCATGATCATTGTCTGCTTTGAAGCATGATCAAGATACACTCACAACTTATCCACATGCTTGGTTGACTGTGGATGGTCTATCACCTCTTCTGTTGTTGTTATTTCGTATATCACCGTAAGCATGATCAAGGGAGATTGGTTTTTATTCCCTTCTCTCTGTCGTTTGTTCAATTTTTGATGGATTGAAAAACACATTTTCATCGTTCGGCTCAGTATATATATCATTTGTTCAGCTACGTAAGCATGATCAAGGTATGATGTTGTACGACGTTTCAACTAATATGTCATTTCAACTGAGATACAGACCCTGATAAATTCTACCAATCCCCCAATTGAACTGACATCATCCGTAGATACAGGTGAAAAACTCATGCTTCCGAGCGGCATTTATTCTTGATCATTGTTCCGATCAATTGATCATAAGATCATGAATGTGTTGACTGAATTTACATCCGTGATTCCCCTTGATCATGCTTCTATATTATCGATAGAGCATGGAAAGATGATCATGGCATGCTACCTTGATCATCTTTCCGAGATGGTTATTGCTACTGTCCTGATTCATCATGATGTGGTTTACCTTGCATGTTGGCGATTTACGATTGATATTTTTCTTTCCTCTGGCATTTCTGGTGATTTTTTTGGCAAAATAAACTTAATCTTTGTCTGACAGCCCCTAGTATGCAGTTGAAATCACAATCACCGTAAGTATTGGACTTCTTTCAATCGTTCCGGTATGGAAGATTGATGGATCGGCACGAATCGCGTCATTGTGTTGTGTGTTGATAGAAACAACTGATCTCCCGTTTTTTACTCTTAGAAAAAAGACTCACAGGGATGAGATGAAATTTACAATGTAAAGTGTGACGCTGTAACACTTTCATGAAAAGTTGTTTTGAAGGCTGGGTAAAGTGATTTTTTTTGATGTAAATTTTCATTTTTTCATTAAATCGGCACTTATTAGACACTTTACTGTGATGTTTATCTAAAATTGATTGTACACCTTTTTATTGTCAACAAATAAAATTGCTGTACAATAGTAATATGTCACTCATTATGGATATTGGCAATGAAGAGAGAACAAACCATAGATAATCTCTACCAACTCGCTGAACAAACCAAACAAGTTCAGGCTGACCGGATTGAAATCGTTCTTGAGGAGCGTAAAGATGACCACTTTCCCCCAATGTCCAAGGCATTGATGGAAACTCGTTCCGGTCTCACACGAAGAAAACTAGATGAAGCCATTGCAAAAATGGAAGCTGAGGGGCATCAGTTTACTAAAAATAATGCCAATCATTATTCTATCTCTCTTGCTGAAGCACACATGCTGATGGATGCGGCCGGCGTATCTACTTTCCATCAACGTAAAAAGAACAGTGATAATAAACCTTGGATTATTAATGTTCAGAATCAAAAAGGCGGGACGGGAAAATCGATGACAGCGGTTCATCTGTCTGCCTGTCTGGCTTTAAATTTAGATAAAAGATATCGTATTTGCTTAATCGATTTAGATCCTCAAGGATCATTACGTCTGTTCTTGAACCCTCAGATTAGTACCGAAGAAAATGAGAATATTTTTTCTGCGGTGGATATCATGTTAGACAATGTGCCGGATGGCACGGTAGTCGATCGGTCGTTCTTGAATAAGAGTGTCCTGATGTCCACACAGTACCCGAATTTGAAAACTATTTCTGCTTTTCCTGAAGATGCCATGTTTAATGCTGAAGCATGGCAATATCTGTCACAGAATCAGTCTCTGGATATTGTACGTCTGTTAAAAGAAAAGCTAATTGATAAAATTGCTGACGATTTTGATATTATTGTGATCGACACAGGGCCACATGTTGATCCTTTAGTCTGGAATGCGATGTATGCTTCAAATGCACTTTTAATCCCATGCGCAGCGAAACGTCTGGATTGGGCATCAACCGTTAATTTCTTCCAGCATTTGCCTACGGTTTATGAAATGTTTCCGGAAGACTGGAAGGGCCTTGAATTTGTGCGTTTGGTCCCGACGATGTTCGAAGATGATAATAAAAAGCAAGTTTCTGTTTTAACGGAGATGAACTATCTGCTCGGGGAGCAGGTTATGATGGCAACGATACCGCGTAGTCGGGCATTTGAAACCTGCGCTGATACCTATAGCACGGTGTTTGATTTAACTTCCGGAGATTTTGAAGGAGGCAAGAAAACACTGGCGACAGCGCAAGATGCTGTTCAAAAAAGTGCATTAGAGCTTGAAAGAGTGCTCCATACGCATTGGTCGTCGTTGAATCAGGGGTAAGAGAATATGGCAATGAAAACATCAGAATTAAATGCAAAACTGTTTGGTAAAGCAGATAAGCGCCGGGCAACGACCCCACAAGAGGCGCAAAACGCTGCAAAAGAAAAAGCCCATGTCATTGAATTGGCTGTGGCCGGTAAAGATTTAGTGACCTTTGAATTACAGCGTATACCAGCAGACAGTATTGCGGCCCAGACGACCGTTTTTGAACGTAATGCCCGTGAACAGTCGTTCCTGAACGAACATGCATTGTCTGATATTCTGAGCACATTGCAAGATCGGGGACAGCAGTATCCAGCCGTCGGGCGACGCTCGGCTGACGGTATGATTGAAGTGCTCGACGGTAGCCGGCGTCGGATGGCCTGTATTCTGGCGAATCAGGATTTCCTTGTTTATGTTGCCGACGGGATTAATGAAGAACATGCCAAATTCTTATCCGACGTCGCGAATGCACACAAGCCGTTGTCTCTTTACGAGAAAGGCAAAGAGATGCAGGCGAAGCTCGATAGTGGTGAAGCTGAGGATCAAAAAGCCTTGGCGAAAATGTTTCAGTGTAGTGAAGCGCTCGTCAGTGGTGCGCTCAAGGCTGCTGCTTTACCACTTGAGTTACTTCAGGCCTACCCGAATGTTGTTGAGCTTGGCCGACCAACGATCGTTAAGCTTCATAAGCAATATAGTGTGCTGGATGAAGAGCAACGAGAGCAGCTCTTAGATAAATGTCGTGACGGTGGCGGATTTATCTGGCAGAAAAGTGATGCTCAAGGTGTCGCTCGATTGACAAAAGAAGTGACAGAAACTCTGGAACAGTGGATGGCCTCACTGGCACCGAAGCAGAAAGCTGCCTCGCATAAAATTGAACTCATCAAAGGACGCGCGAGTTATACTCGTAAAGGGAGTCAGTTAGTGCTGAATCTGAAGCGAGTCGATGATCAGTTGATGGATGAATTGTTTGAATTTATTCAGAGTAAAATGAATTAAAGCTCCGATACTTTCCTAAAATCAGTCAGCCCGGTGAATTTGAATTTCACCGGGCTTTTTTTAGCCCGGAATTCCTCACGAGAAACACTTCCCTTTCCGTAGATGATTTGTATGATGTGATATCAATATTCTTGTTTTACGGTCTTGCAATGATGTCTGCTTTTTCTGAGGTTATTTCTCCATTACAGTCTTATCTAGAACAAACGTTTTACCGTGCCGGTATTGTACTGAGAGGGACACCTGAATGGACTGAAGCTCAACTACTACAATTAAAAGACTATTTTGATGGTCGACACATACAGCTCGGTGGGTATCCCAGACAATCCTATGAATGGTTTGATATCAAATCTGGTCGCCGTTTATTAGGCCAGGAATGCGGACTGTTATTGATTGATTTGTCGGCCGGATTTGACGCCGATAGTTTTAATGCTGTACTTGGGACGCTACAAGGTGGTGGGCTGTTGGTATTTATTGGGGCGCCAGAGTTGGCTGATAATTTAAATCCAGCCGAACAATGGTTACGCCGTGCACTGGATAAACTGATATTAGTGGATGAATTACAGCCGCCTGCAAAAATGGACTTTCCGCGGATACTACCGACACCGATCGATCAGTTTGAGCAACAGGAAAAAGCAATTGAAGCAATTGTTCATGTTGTCGAAGGACATCGTAAACGCCCTTTGGTATTGACTGCGGATCGTGGGCGGGGAAAGAGCAGTGCATTGGGCATTGCAGCCTCCGAGTTAATGAAGCGTCGTTCCTCCATTCAGATCATCGTCACTGCCCCAGCCTTTGCCACGGTTGAGCCAATGTTTAGCCACCTTCAGCGAATGCTTCCGGAAGGACAAGCGCAAGCAAAGATATTTACCTATCAACAAGCGAAGCTCCGGTTTATCTCACCGGATGAACTCCTTCATCAGCGTCCGGGCTGCGATGTTTTGTTGATTGATGAGGCAGCTGCGATTCCTGTACCGATGCTGACTGCTTTAACCAACCACTACCATCGTTTAGTTTTCTCTACAACAATTCACGGTTATGAAGGATGTGGCAGAGGATTTACGCTTAAATTTTTACCGTGGTTAAAAGAAAACAGACCCGATTTAACACACCAGAAATTATCAACTCCGATTCGCTGGGCTGAAGGTGATCCGCTTGAGCAGTGGCAATATCAGACATTTCTGCTTAATGCGGAGTTACCGACCATAGAGGCAGCCGGAGATAACCCGATTCAGTATCGTTGTCTGACGCGTGAAATATTACTGAATGAACCTGAACTGTTTGCAAATATATTTGCTTTGCTAACCAATGCCCATTATCAAACGACACCGAATGATTTAATGGGGATTCTGTCTGATTCCAATATCTCGGTTCTTGTTGCGCAGAGCGCTCACCATGTTGTGGGGTGCATTCTTGCGATACAAGAGGGGCCGTTATCGCCTGCTGCCGTTGATAAGATTCAACATGGTCTGCATCGCCCTAAAGGACATCTTGTGCCGACATCTTTGGTGAATCAACTCGGGCTGTCGGATGCGGCTGGCTTGTCTTGTTGTCGAGTGATGCGTATTGCGATCCATCCGGCTTGGCAAGGGCAAGGATATGGTTCTGCGCTTCTTTCTGCACTGACTCGTCAATACCCTGCTGATTATATTGCCACCAGCTTTGGAGCCACTTCCGCACTACTTCAGTTTTGGGGGAAAAATGATTTTCATCCTGTGAAAATTGGCTCGCGCAGAGATCAGGCAAGTGGCTGTTATTCTATCGTCATGATTTACCACAATGCATATCCGTGGTTTGATGCAGCAAAAAGACAATTTTCATACTATTTCCCACATGCCTTGAAAACTGAACTCACTCGGCTAGAGTCCGATATTGTCCGGCAACTGCTAAAGATGAGAGCCAGTTTACCGATAATAGATATACCGACAGCATTGATTGAGAATTATGCTCAGGGAGGCTCCAATTATGAGAGTGTCGCTGTATGGATTGCACTTTATATTTCAGCGCTTCCCCGTGAGCATATTGATATGATTGATGACTTATTGATAGAGAAAGTGTTACAGAATCAGACATGGTCAACGATTGTTTCTCATACATCCGTGACTGGCAGAAAGCAAATTGAGCAAAAAATCCGAGATAACCTTTCATCGATCAATATGAGTTTACACTGTAAATTGACTCATAATCAGTAAATCGAACTTGCTTATTTACACTGTAAATCTGCTAAGTTGGTGACCCAGCACTGAATTTTCAATGGTGCTTATTTAGTTGCTGTAATGAGATGAGTAAAATGTAAGCGAGCAGAATGGATTGCGATACGTACGATAAGGGCGACTAGATGTGGAAAAGAATCTTATCTATTACAGAAGATAAAAAGTCAGTCATCGCGAATCTGAAACCGATAGAAACGCTGAGTAAGAAATTATCGAAAAGCGGAATCATGGAAGCTTTAGCAAACTTAGGTGCCTCTGAGTTCTATTTGGATCACGATGTATTAGAACGCTTTATCAATGATGCGAATGAAGGCAAAGGAGAAGCTTATAAAGACTGTGTCATTGCAAAGCGTCTTCATGCGCAGGTGGTAGTCGAGCTGGCTGAGCAAGATATGCTTGCGAGTATGGTTGTTACAGGTGCATATGGTGGTCGGGGATTACTCGGCAGTGATTTGGTTCATGCTCTTGCCCAATCAAAAGTCATCAAAGGTATCAATAAGGCTGCGCTAAAAAAAGTTTTAATTATGAGTAGAACGCTCTCTCCCGGAGAGGTTTTCGTTCAACCTATCGCGCAAGGGAAAATGCCAGTCAATGGTGTCGATACGAAATTCATCCCGTTAGTTGATGATGTGAATAAACGGGTATTGGCGCCACAGCAGAAAGAAAACTCATCAAAACTCGATATGAGAAATTTGGGAGAAACCATCACGGTAGGAGAAGGCGATGAAGTGATGCGTCGGATTCCTGCGACAAAAGGAACGCCCGGCTATACGGTTCAAGGAACGATGATTCCTGCAAAACCGGGAAATGACTCGATGATGAAAGAGGGAAAAGGAACCGCTATTTCATCGAAAGACCCTAATATTTTAGTTGCCACGATCTCTGGAATGCCGCTGATCAAAGAACGAAGTATCGATGTTGATAATGCATTATGTATGCAAAATATCAATGTAGGAACCGGCCATGTGAAATTTAAAGGGGCTTTGATTGTAGCCGGTAATATTGAATCCGGCATGATTGTACGCGCGACAGGTTCGATCACTGTCGGTGGCTTTATCGAATCTGCGGATGTTCAGGCTCAGGGGGATATTCAGGTCGGGAAAGGGATCATTGGCCATACGACGACTGATAACGAACCACGCACCTGTACAGTGAAGTCTGGCGGGACAATTAAAGCCAATTATGCACAGTATTCTGAACTGCAGGCACATGATGATATTCATCTGACCGTGCATAGTATCAGCAACAATATTCGTTGTGGTCAGGATTTGTATGTTATCGATGAAAAAGAGAAGCAAGGGACGTTAAGTGGTGGCATGGCTAAGGCCGGCGGTAAAATTATTTGCCTCAATCTCGGTGTTGAGGGAGATACAGCCACTCGAGTTGAAGCGTTCGGGTGTTATGCGAGTCATCGGAAACGGTTGGAACAATATAAAGAACAGTATAAACAGACTCAGGCGACAACGATGGATATCGTCCGTCGGGAATTAGAGTTTAATAAGAAACCGAAAGAAAAACGCACAGAAGAAGAGCGTGAAGCGATTGAGCGCCTTAAACAGGAAACGAGCGAGCAGATGGTTAAAGAAAAAGAGATGCTCGCTGTGATGGAAGATGAATTTGAAGACATGCTGAGAGAAAATACCATTGAGGTCAAAAGTAAAGTATTCAGTCATGTGATCGTTCAGTTTGGTGATGAACGGATTGTGATCAAGCGTTCTCATGGTCCTAGCATCTTTAATTTCACCCAGTACGAAATTAAATGCCGTTCTTTATTAGATGAAAATGATGTGGTCTCTGAAATTTGAATGCATCACATGACCAACATCACTTTGCTTTTTACTGGCGTGTTAAACTAAACGGCTCGGACATTTCCCTGCCGCAGATTGTTTAGCACTTCTTCTTTGGCACCATCTGCAATCACATACCCTTTTTCCATCACGATAATTCGATCAACAATATCCAGCATTGATGTTTTATGCGTGATGAGTATCAGAGTCTCGTTCGAAGAGAGTTGTTTAAATTGATGCTTCACATGCATTTCTGAGCGGTTGTCCATCGCACTGGTGGGTTCATCCATTAATAGCACCGGAGGGCGGCCTAACAGCGCCCGGGCAATCGCAACCGCCTGTTTCTGTCCGCCGGAAAGTAATTGTCCGCCTTCTCCGACTTGGCGCTCCATGCCTGCTGCATCCTGTTGAGTAAACATTGTTACACCGGCACGGTTTGCTGCATCAATAACATCCCGGTCATCAACCAATGGTCTTCCGAGCGTAATGTTTTCTCGAATTGTTCCGTAAAATAGCAGGCTGTCTTGTGGTACACAGCCAATATTTCTACGAATATCAATGTGGTGTAGTTGGGAAATATTGGTGTCATCAATACGGATATGCCCTTCTGTGGGCTTATATAATCCCATGATTAAGCGTTCTAATGTGGTTTTCCCTGAGCCCACTCTGCCAATAATTGCAACTTTTTCTCCGGGGTTGATAGTGATACTGACATCCCGAATCGATGCGTTAGCTGAGCCCGGATAGTGAAAAGTCACATTATCTAACTCGATTTTTCCTTTAAAAATTGGTCGATGAATATAGCGTTTGCCTTCCTCTTGTTCATCTGGCATAGACATGATGTTTTCGATCAAGGTGAACGCTGATTTTGCCTGAGTATATCGAGTAGAAAGTAAGGAGAGCTGAATCATCGGTGCGATGGCCCTGCTGCTGAGCATTGTGGCTGCAATCATGCCCCCCATGGTTAAGTCACCTTCAGAAATTAAATAAACACCAACAATAATCATCCCGATGTTACTGACTTGTTGGACAAATCCCGCAGCGTTTTGAATACCATTGGTTATTTTTCTGCTTTTAATATTCCAGTTCGCCATGTGTGCGACGGCCTCTTCCCAGCGGTATTGGAACTGACTTTGTGCACCGAATAGTTTGACCGTTTCTAAACCGGCAAGGCTTTCAATCAAGTTGGCATATTTCTGAGATGCGAGCCTGGAGCCTTCTTCAATGGCAACTTTCAGTTTGGCCTGAATCAGATAAGAGTAACATGCCAGTATCACCACACCGATAATCGGTACGATGACCAGAGGGCCCGACATTAACCAAATGAGAAATAGAAATAAGAATGCAAATGGTAAATCAATCAGTGATGAGATTGTCGCAGAGGTAAAAAATTCCCGAATCGATTCGAATTCTTGCAGGTGTCTGGCAAATGCACCGACAGAAGGGGGGCGATTCTCCATCCGGATGCCCAGTACCTTACTGTAAAGCTTGGA
Source organism: Vibrio ruber DSM 16370 (assembly GCF_900163965.1). Lineage (GTDB taxonomy): Bacteria > Pseudomonadota > Gammaproteobacteria > Enterobacterales > Vibrionaceae > Vibrio > Vibrio ruber. The sequence continues at coordinate 39,436 of NZ_FULE01000032.1, read as the reverse complement.
TGAGATCAGGATATCTGATTTTTTGCCTGCAACATCAATGAAATAACTTCTGAGCAGTTTTAAGGTGATATCAAACAGAAAAATACAGACGATACCGCTGGAAAGCACCCAGAGTGTTTCAAATGCAAGGTTCGGGACGACTTTGTCATACACTAACCGGGAAAACATTGGTGCCGCAATGGCAAAGGCATTGATCAGCAATGAAGCAATCAGGACATCACGGTAAATATTTTTTGATTGCCAAATGGTACTCCAGAACCAGTGTCCTTGGTTTGTTTTTAAAACCTCCGGAGAGCGCTCATCATAGCTAAACTGCTTTTTAACCATAAAATAGCGGCCGATATAGCGCTGTTCCAGCTCCTGAATAGAGTAGGATATCGGCACCATACCGGATGACTCTGTGACGACTTCAGCTTCTTGTTGATCTTCATGAATACTGAGTAATACACATGACTCACCGCCTTTAAGTAACAGTATGACCGGAAATATCAGTCGGGGAATATCGGTCAATGTTGCGCGGTTTTCTTTGGCAACTAACCCAGCTCTTTCCGCAGCCCGCGGCAGCAAAAATGGCGTGAGCTTTCCATCTGCTAACGGTAATCCGTTAATCAGTGCTTCTGGTGAGTTGGCTAAGCCATAATACCGACTGATATAAATCAGCGAATTGAGTAATGTATCTTGCATTCAAGCTGACCTTTTCTATTCTTCCATCACTTATCGACAATAAAGCCTTGGAATACATCAATAAAGTGTTCAGCCAGAAAGTCTAGCTGCTCTTGTGTTTCTATCCTTGACGCTACTGTTGTAATGTCGAGGTTATGTGCGGCTCTTGAAATCGACGCTAGTGTATATGTCTGTTTCTCATCTTTTAGATTGTGCGTGAATAAATAATCCAGTTTTACGTAATGCGGTCTGAATTCATTGAGATAATCCAGTGTCTGGAAATGACGGCCATAGTTATCGACACCAAAATCTGCACCCGCATCTCGAATGGCATGACAGAACAGTGCTGTATAGCTGGCATTTTCAATAAAACAGGCTTCGGGAATTTCAAAATGGAGCCGCTTCGCGACTGATGGATTCTGTGTGAGCAATTGAGATATCCAGCGAATGAAGCTCGGATCCGAAATACTGCTTTCAGAAATGTTAATTGCCAGAATGTCGTCACCGTCTTCGTGAACTAATTTGTCGAACATTTGCTGAATCACATACTCGTCGAAAATGTGGCTGACATTCAGTTGCTCCAGCGCGAACAGATATTGCGCAGCACTATATCGCTGACCATCTTTTTCGATTGAGGAGAACACCTCTTGGTGTAAGGCATTACCATTCTTATCACATGCAGCCTGAAACCGAAAATGTACCCAATCTTTTTCCATTGCTTCGTCAACCAGTGCTTTCCACTGTTGTTTACCCATCACCAGTTGATTTTCGTCACTATTGATATAATGGTATGGCTTCGCCCGATCTGCTTTTGCTGAAGCTAACGCATTATCCAGAAGTGATAAAATGTTCGATGTCGTTGTTTTTGAGCGATTCAGCACTATGCCCAGATAAGCTTCCGGCGAAACGAATCCTGTCGGATCCGGTGTCATGTCAGAGACGCAATTTATAATATCTTCTGCGATCGACTGAATTTCATCGTCCTCAGCATGGGGGAAAAGAAAGGCAAATTCACTACTTGATAAACGCGCAATAATCGTCCCCGGAACGTTGATCGACAGCTTGAGGTGCTCTGCCAGTGTTTTCACCTGAGCATCTCCGCTCTCATAGCCTTGAGCGTCATAACTTTCCTCAATGAAGGCAGCTTGCAGCATCGCAACGGCACCGTATCCCCCTTCACTTAACCAACTTTCCAGCTGATTCATGTAGTAAGAGCGATTGCCCAGCTTTGATACGGCATCGAGATAGGCTCTATCCCGAAGTTGCTGCGCTTCTCTTGCCTGAGCCATGAAGGATTTTTCAACCTGAGAGGACATACGGTTGATTCCATCAACGACATGGACAAGATCTTTCGTCATCGGGGGCGGTAACGGTTTACCAAACTGGCTGCGCGCGACTTGTTCCATTTTTATCACGATTGCGTGAAGTGGCCGTAGAGAGTGCTTAATAATCAGCGCAATTGCGATTAGCCCGAACAGGAATACACAGCCGAAAACAATGCTCAGGCGGATGAGAGCATCCCATAATTGCCGGTAGGCTTCGCCCGGATGGCTGACGATTTCGACTTCGGCCAACTGCATCCAACCGCTGGTTACCACGCGACTTTCATTAATTGGTTCGAATAAATCAAGGTGAGTAAACCATGCCGGCACACCGTTTGGTGTGATGGGATACGTTCGCACAATGGCTGGCCGGTCATCGAAAAAGGTTAATTTAACCAATGAATAAGTGCTGCCATCAAAGAGAGCATTGATAACCGACTCGGCTGCAACCGTGTCTTTATCTTCTAAATATGGCGCCAGTGCCAGCCCTACAGTATTGATGGTATTACTGACTTCTGAACGTTGCTGTTGTTCAAGGTTGCTGCGTGTCGTATTAAATTCAATAATAAATACACAACTAATCAGCAAAATAAACAGCGCAATCATTCCCATAACGATTTGCTTGTAAAGAGTCATATTTCCCTACCCATCGTAACTAACTATCGGTTTATTCAAAATGAGTGCCCGTTCCCGATCTCTTAAATCATTCCATAGGCTGAGTCTAGACGAATCGCCCGCCAGCTGACCATTTTTCGATTTCATCAGCCATAGGTTTCGACCATTGAAGCTGTAGATCGGCAATAAATCTGTCCTGCTTGTCGCGGGTTTGATTTGAGGTATCAGATTATCGAGGATGAGAGGCTCTGCATCGGGTGTGTTGTAATAAGCCAGTACCATGTGAAACTGGTTTAGTTTTATCGCCTTAACATAGACTAATCTCAGTTTGCCATCCGGTATGCCTATTTCTCTGAGAGAGAAATATTTGGCAATTGTAAAATCTTCGCAATCACCGGCATTGGCTCCCAGAAATTCCAGTGGGGTTGCCCAGTAATCTTGTTTACCCCATAAGTTGATATCGCTGACAAAGTGGAGTTGATTGAAAAAGGCATTTACTTTTTCCAGTTTTTCTTGCGTTGAAAGCGGTTTATATTCAGCCAAAGCATTACGCCAGGCTTCTACTCGTTTACCCGCCCGCTCACCGTAAACATTTGTCACGGCAGTGATCCACTTCTGTTCCGTGGTATCAAGGGCCTGTAATGACGATACCATCAGTAGTAATAGCATAAAGATGACTGTCAGCCAGCGTTTCATAATGCCTCTATTTTTCTGATCGGATTGTTCATTGGCAGATGTCGGGCTCCATTATTCTTTCAGTGCATTTTCCTGTGCACCGAGTATCGGCTGTAAGAGATACTCCATCACGGTTCGTTTTCCGGTGATGATATCTACTGATGCGGTCATTCCCGGGATTATGGGGAGGTCTCCGTCATGATGTAATGTGGTGGAAAACGTCCTGACCCGAACAATATAGAAACTGTTGCCCTCTTCATCCTGAGAGGTATCGGCGCTGATATGTTCAAGCGTACCTTCCAATCCACCATATTTACTAAAGTTATAGGCACTAAATTTGACGATAGCATGTAAATTCGGACGGAGGAAAGCAATGTCTTGCGGGGCAATTTTGGCTTCAACGAGTAATGTATCTTCTGATGGAACAATTTCAACAATGTCCATCCCCGGTTGAATAACGCCACCGACTGTATTGACATTGAGTGTTTTGACCGTGCCGGCAACCGGAGAGACGACCACGGTCCGGTTGACTCTGTCTTCCAGGCCGACGGCTGATTCGGTGAGTGCCGATAACTTATCCTGAGCCTGATTTAACTTGTCTTGTTGTTCGGAACGGAAGGTTTGTGCTGTATCGATACGGCTATACATCGCTTCTTTGAGGGCTGCTTTTGCCAGTGGGATTTTTAATTGACCCGATGTCATATCACGACGGATATCATTTACTTGCCGTTGTAATTTTAAGATCTCAATCTCTGGCACAACCCCTTCTTTTGCCAGCGGTTCAGTCATCTGAAGTTCTTTTTGCACGTACTCATAGCTTTGCTTCAAATTTTTGACTCTGGCTTGCAATTCAATCAGATCCTGATTTTTTTGTTTGATTTGCTGGTCGACCACCGAAAGTTGGTTTCTCAAGTTATCCAGTGACTGAATGTACTGTGCTTTTTGTCTTTCCACTAATTCGGTTTTTTTTTCGGCCAGTGTCGGCGGAAACTTTAAACGATTGTAGGTGACGACAACACTTTTCTGCCAGTTGGTTTCGTCAAATTTCTCATTAATTTGCACACTGTCAATCGATGCAGACAGTTGGACAACGCTGGCAGTCAAGTTGGCAACTTCTTGTTCCCGTTCGCGGTAATCGGACAAAAAACGGGTGTCATCAAGGAGTATCAGCTGTTGGCCTTTTTCGACGTGCTGACCTTCTTTAACCAGAATTTTTTTGACCAGACCACCTTCTAAGTTTTGGACAACTTGGATCTGAGAAGAGGGGATGACTTTTCCACTGCCGACGGTCACTTTGTCAATTTCAGCAAAAGAGGACCAGATGGTTGCGATGACAAAAAACGCAACCATGACCCATAGCATAATCCGAGCACTATTCGGGGTATTGAGCAGAAGTGCCGCTGTTTTATCGTCAACATATTCTAACTCTTCTGAAGAAAGCGCGCTGTAGTTGTCTTTACGCATCAAGACATCCTGTTTGGTTCGGATTACTTTATTGATTTTATTACTAGTCCGGTGAAATGTTAAGAATTGACACCAGACAGATGCTGAAAATCGCTGAATTCCGCTATTTTCGGTAGAAACTGTACCATATCTTCGTGAGATTGCTTGGTTTTTCTGAAATTTGTTGCCGTTTTGGTCGGGGGGTAATGTGATACTTGTTTTATCGATATGAAAGGCGCACAATCACGAAAAAAACGCAGGAGCGCTCATGAAACTCTCAGATATTCGTCGGGAATATATTCAAGGTGGTTTGAGAAGAAAAGATTTGATGCCAAGTCCTTTTCATCAATTCGATTATTGGCTACAACAGGCGATTGATGCCAATATTTCTGATCCGACAGCAATGACTGTGGCGACTGTTGACCCCGATGGACAACCTTTTCAGCGAATCGTTTTGCTGAAAGACTCCGGAGAGCATGGGTTTATTTTTTATACCAATCTTGGTAGTCGCAAAGCGCAGCATATTGAACATAATAATCGCGTGAGTCTTCATTTTCCGTGGCATATGCTTGAGCGTCAGGTTCATATTACCGGGCGGGCTCAGAAGCTTTCAGCGATGGAAAACCTCAAATATTTTTCCTCTCGTCCGAAAGACAGTCAGCTTGCAGCGATTGCGAGTCATCAGAGTCAGCGTATCTCTGCGCGCGGTATACTGGAAGGGAAGTTTCTGGAATTAAAGCAAAAGTTTGCCAAAGGTGAGATTCCTGTTCCCAGCTTTTGGGGGGGGTACCGAGTGGTTCCTGAAAGTTTCGAATTTTGGCAGGGTGGGGAGCATCGCTTGCACGACCGATTCCTTTATTCCCCAAATGAGGGGCTTCAAAGTGAAGGGACGTGGGAGATTAACCGATTGGCTCCTTAACCGCGCTTGATGAATTCCTCGCTAACGCGTTCATCAACAATCCGTTGACGACAGATACAGAAAAGGGAAGCGATGGCTTCCCTTTTTGATTGAATGATGGGTGGCTTACTCTTTAATTTCTCTTACGACCCGAAAGCCAATGTAATTAGCGGCTGTTGAGGGTTCTGAGAAGAGTTGGCTATAGAGTACGGCATTGAGCGGTGAGAAGCTCCAGGCGCCGCCTTTGAGAATGCCTTGAGGTGCGCTGGTCCATTCCCAGACGTTGCCGACAACGTCATACAGCCCCAGAGGGTTGGCCGGGAATGATTTGACGGGAGAGGTACTTTTGTTTGCCCAGAAAGAGCCGCTCCAGCCTGTATTGGCTAAGCCAGTCGCAAAATCATCGCCCCACCAGTAATCAGTTTGAGTGCCGGCCCGGGCTGCAATTTCCCATTCATCTTCGGTCGGAAGGCGATACTTAAACCCGGTTTGCTTTGAAAGCCAGTTGGTAAATGCTTTGGCATCATTTTGGCTGACGCAAACAACCGGAGAACGTGAGGATTGCTTAAATCCGGGATTGCGCCAGTAATGGCCGGACTGTGGGGTCATTTGGTTATTGATCATCGCCACGCACATTTTCGTGAGTTCTGCATCAGAACGGTAACCTGTTTGAGTGACAAATGCTTTGAACAGTCCAACAGTAATCGGGGTTGATGAAATTGCGAAAGCATGATCAAGGAAGACTTGAGTCGATGCGTGTTCCCCGATAAAGAATTTTCCTTGGGTGATTGTCACCAACTCTGGTCCGGAAATGTCTTGTGATAATGCGTCCGCGAATGCATAGCCTGTTTTCAACTGGTTATGCTCTTCTTTTAACACTGCCCGAAGCTGACTGTCTGACTTCAGATCAATCTCCGTGTGATATGGAATATAACCTGTTTTTTCGATCCGAACCTGATGAACACCTTCTGATAATGTTAATGTCAGTGGTGTATGACCATAACGAACATCATCAATGATCACTTGGTCGTCATATAGATTGGAACGCAGCGTCAGGTTAAACCAAGCTACTTCCTGTTGGATTGGCTGTTGCTCATCAATAATACAATACTGGGCATCGATATCTAAAAGCTGGCAAGGTGCCGCATTGTCTGGTCTTGCCCCGAGCCGCGCTTCAACAACCGTTTGATAACGGCTGGCATCAGAAAAACCGGATTGAACGGTCTGATGTTGAAGCACATGAATATTCAGGGAAGCTTTCGACGCGTTTTTCATTGCGACCGAAGATTCGCTAACACTATTGAGTAAAGAAGTCTGAAACTGTTTGACTGCTTTTTGCAAAGCCAGTTTGATAGTTTGTTGCTCACATGCAGCAATGGTCATCGATGGATGACAACGGTTCGTAAAACTAACTTTTTCGGTGCCTTCTTTTAACAGCTCGATTCTCAAACGTTTCGCCCGGGCCTTCAATTTATTTCTCTGAAGGTCTGCGATATTTTTCTTGAGCAGCGAAACGGTTGTTTCCTGATCTTTGAGTAATCCTTTCTGTTCTTCCAGCTTGTTATCCAATTCAAACAAGCTCTTCTGGTTTTGTTTGTATTTTGACCAAGCATTCTGGTAAGTGGACTGATAGGAGGTGATATCCAGTTTGGGATCCGAAATCATCTTTTGATAAGCGCTTTCTAAATCTTTTTTAGTCTGATTCAGTTGGGCCGAAAGTTCTTTATCTTGCTGACGAAGTCTTTTTAGTTCGGTCTGTTGATTTGCGACAGTCTGTTGCTTTTCTTGCAAAACGTGCTGGGCTTTGTCCAGCTCAGTATTTTTACTGAAAAGGGCATCGTCAATTTGATTGACTAAAGGTGCGGCTTTTTCTGGCAATGCAGTATCTTCAGCCAGAGTGCTGAATGATACAAAGCCAAGCAGAAGGGTTGATAATAGAGCAGTTATTCCTTGTCGCATGCTTTTGTACTTCAATGTTGGATCGTCAAGTCGTCTGATCGATTGTAAACGAAAACGCCATCCGGCCATAAGTCATCATCAATAACTTACAGACAAAATGGCGTCGTAACCATATGTTTGTGAATCGTACCAAAAAATAATTCACAAATTGGCATTTAGCTTTGCTTATTCGGACGAAGTTTGACCCATACCGTGTCATTACTATTGACTGTAATGACCTGATTATATGTCTCATACCCGTCTTTGGAGACTGTAAATTGATGGCGACCATGCGGTAAAACAATCTCAACCGGGGTACTGCCATAACTGACACCATCAATCGTCACAGAATCCTGATATTGGTCAGAGCGAACGGTAATGTTTGCCCACTGTTTTTCTTTTTTCGGTGTATAATTTTTCTGTCCTTGCAGACAGTATCGTGTTGATACACCCAACAATTTACATCCGGCAGTTGCTTCCGGCCGCGCCTGAAGTTGTGCCTGGATTTTGGTGTAATAATCGTTGTTACCCTGAAAACCACTCGACAAAATCTGGCTATCCTGAATCGAAACATTCAGATCGACATTTTTCAGATTTTGCTTGGCTATGACAGACTCTGTCAGATTATCGAGTAATTTATCCTGAAAAGCAGAGACCGCTTTCTGTTTGGTTAGATAAACACCTTGGTTCGCACATTCACCCAACGTCATCGTCGTCGAACACGTTGTTTTATAATTGGCTTCAATGGTGTTGCTGTCCATCAGCTCAGCATTAATGCGTTTGACGCGGGCTTCAACCCGTGACTCTTTCAGATTATCAAGCTCGCTCTTCAGACGAGCCTGTTTCTGTTTGAGCTGAGAAACTCGCATTTCACTTTCAGTAATCGTCTGTTCGTTATCCAGTCGCGCTGCCTGATTTTGTTTCAACTCATTCCAGACTTCTTGATATTTTTTCTGAAAGGTTGCTAAATCGATGTCCGGATCTTCGAGAAGTTGGCTATATTGTTTGTCCAGATCTGATTTGGCACGATTTCTTTTCGTTTCCAGCTTATCGCCTTCACGTTTCAGACGCTCTTGATCGTTTTTCAACTGCTGGAGTTTGGTTATCTCCGTGTCGTACTTGGATGAAATGGATTTTATTTCATCTTGTTTTGTATCTATTTTTGCATCAATTGTCGCAACAGGATCAGTCTGTGCGACATTTGCTTCATCAGCATATACAAATGCTGGTCCCAAAAGAGGGCTGAGCGCCAATACGAGCGCTGGGATGTGACGTACTATCATAGGTCCCTGCAACAATTTTTAACGTTTAGCCACAGTAACTCTGTGGAGAAGACAATGACTCGACAACTAGAGAAATAATGAAGTAGCTGTCTCATAATTCTTACTCTATTGGAAGCATAAATAACACAAAATGTAACCTAGGTCTCTGATTTTGTATATTTTAAACATGCTATTTCCATTTTGAGCCGAATGAGAAAATATGCAAGTATTTCACCTCAATCTCTGCTCTGGTTTTGCGTTTGAACAAACATTCTCCGTAATTTATGTGCACTTGATCATTGTTCCGGATTCTGCTCAAACGTTCAGCGTCAGACTTACTCGAAATTTACCGACCTGCCTAATATACATGAACGGCAATTATTTTCACGGAATTAGTTACAGATTTGAATTCATCACTTCTGATAATCATCAGTATGCTTATCTATTTTTGTTATGTTTGAAAAAATAGCTGTTCTGAGGTAAAAATCTACTAAGCATATTGTTGATACTATATTGCGCATCGCGATTGTTGCACCGGATTTTGAGGAGGATGTGGGATGTCTGTGCAAAAAAAAACTTCCCTGCCTGTGTCCAATCAAACTCCGACACCGAAACCGGCGGAAGTCATGACGCTGCCTTCGGGAATGGACTGTCATGCTCATTTCTATACACAGATCGTTGTGTGCCTCAATGGGATGACCGAGTTTGAAATCAGCGGATATGGCAACCGCGTTGGTCCGGGGCAGGGATGTATTGTCCACGCCGGGGCTAACCACGCTTTTGGCGGGATTGTTGAAAGTGCCGATATTATGGTTCTCAATTTGCCATTTCCGACCACAGAAACACCAATTATGATGCAACGACTCAATGATCTGTCGAATTCCGGGTGCTATTTTTGTCTTGATGAACCGTTTAAAAACCTGATTCGAATTTTGGGACAGGAGATGTCTACCACACCGGAAGATTATCGGTTGAGTCAGGCTTGTCATGATACGCTGGTCTCGATCTTACCTCGCCATATCACCGGCTATGCACCGCATGTGAAAGAATCCCGGTTTGATATGGACATCATTGATCATTACATCGAACGCAATATCGGACGCCCAATCACGGTTGCCCAACTTGCCGGCAGCGTGTTTCTCGGCGAAAGTCAGTTCCACTCCCTTTTTAAAGCGACCACGGGTGTCACACCGTATCAGTATGTGCTGAATAAGCGGGTTCAAATGGCGAAGCGATTTATTGAGCAGGGCGGGTATACATTGGGACAGGTTGCCGATATCACCGGTTTTTCTGGTCAGAGTTCTTTCTCTCACGCATTTATCCGGCTGGTGGGTGTCTCTCCGTCTGCTTACAAAAAACGCTATCAAAAATAAGATATTACTCTCAAATTACACTTCTCTTCCTTTTTTTTCTTCTCATCTGTTTTTCATCTCATCGAGCGGATAAACAGCATTGTTACCGAATCGTTTTCCCCTGCGTTAATGTATTTATTTCTTTAGATATTCGCTAAAAAAAGATGTCGATACGTTGGCCTAATTGATGTGATTGTGTTTTTAATTTGTTAAATATCGGAGCTTTTCACAAAAAAAACGGAGTTTTTGACAAGTAATCCTCAGATGCCCAGAATACACTGCTAGCTATTGTAAAAGACCCGTTCGGGATGACGTTGAGGGAAAACGCATGTTTACTGCAAATGATGTGTTGAAGTCGGAGTTTGTTGAGCAGCCACTGAACAAACTTTGGGCTCTTATCTCGCCACTGTATATGGCAGATGAGTCACAATGGCTACAGGAGTTGTTACCGCTGGCAACACCGACCAATCAAGAAAAGCAAGAAATCACGGAAAAGACGACTCAGTTGATCAAGGCGATCAGAGCCGATAAAAAGTCAGTGCAAATGATCGACGCGTTGCTTCTGGAATATAGTCTGGACACGCAGGAAGGTATTTTGCTGATGTGTCTCGCGGAGGCATTGATGCGTATTCCAGATGCTGAAACAGCAGATGCTTTTATTAAAGATCGGCTGAGTGTTGCAGACTGGCGTTCTCATTTAAAGAACTCTGACTCGGTTTTCGTCAATGCTTCGACTTGGGGACTGATGATTACCGGCAAAGTGCTCGAGTTGTCAGACATTCAGAGTACCAGCCCGATGCAGGCATTAAATCGGTTAGTCAATCGCTTCTCTGAACCGGTGATTCGTCAAGCAATGCATCAAGCTATGAAAGTCATGGGGCGTCAGTTCGTGTTGGGTCAGTCGATCGATGAAGCGCAGAAAAATGGCAAATCAATGCGTGACAAAGGATATACATACTCCTTCGATATGCTTGGTGAAGCGGCACTGACCAGTGCCGATGCGGATAAGTATTGTCAGGATTACCTTTCTGCAATTGAGTCGGTTGGTAAAGCTTCAGAAGCGGGAACGCTTCAGTCGTCGCATTCTGTGTCGATCAAGCTGTCTGCATTGCATCCCCGCTATGAAGTCGCGAATCAGGAACGGGTCATGACCGAGCTGTTAGAGACGCTGGTGGTACTGGTGAAGCGGGCAAGAGAGGTTGATATCGGTATTTCGATCGATGCGGAAGAAGCGGATCGGTTGGAACTGTCCCTGAAACTGTTTGAGAAATTATACCGCCATGATGTCAGCCGCGGGTGGGGTAAACTTGGGATTGTGGTTCAAGCTTATTCAAAACGAGCTTTACCGGCACTCACCTGGCTGACTGGTCTGGCAAAAGATCAAGGCGATTTAATTCCGGTCCGGTTGGTTAAAGGCGCCTACTGGGATAGTGAGATTAAGTGGTCACAGCAAAAAGGTTACACAGGGTATCCGGTATTTACCCGCAAAGAAGCATCGGATGTTTCTTATCTGGCTTGCGCTCGCTTTTTATTATCGGAGCATGTTCGGGGGGCGCTCTTCCCTCAGTTTGCCAGTCATAACGCTCAGACGGTGACCGCCGTTGCTGTGATGGCGACGCATCGTGATTATGAGTTCCAGCGTTTACATGGCATGGGTGATGCGCTGTTTCATCAGGTAATGGAAACCTATCGACCTGCGATCAGAATTTATGCGCCTGTGGGCAATCATAAGGATTTATTGCCTTATCTGGTTCGGCGTTTGTTAGAAAACGGTGCTAATAGTTCTTTTGTTCACCGTTTGGTGGATGCACGCTGTCCGATTGATTTACTGAATCGTCATCCTGTTGATGCACTACAGGAATTTGAGACATTGCATAATGCTGCCATCCCGCTGCCGCCGGATATCTATCCTGACCGTCGCAATTCTTACGGGGTCAACATTGATATCGAAAGTGAAGCCGCTCCTTTTGAACATAAAGTCTCTGAGTATTTACACCAGCAATGGCACGCAGCACCAATTATCCAAGGCAAAGATCAATACGAAAGCATGATCAAGGAGAGTGCGCCAGTGACTCCGGTCACTGCACCTTATGATCACCGCATCGAAGTCGGAAACGTGATCATGGCAAATGAGCAGCAGATTACGGAATCTATTGAAATCGCGCAGGCCGCATTCCCGCAGTGGCGCGACACAGGACTTGCCGTTCGTTCCGGCTATTTGACACATTTTGCCGAATTGATGGAAGCGCATTTACCCGAGTTTGTCGCCTTGTGTCACCAAGAAGCCGGTAAAACGATTCATGACAGTATTGATGAAGTCCGGGAGGCGGTCGATTTCTGTCGTTATTATGCCACTCAGGTGATGCAACTGACGCCGACATCACACCCTGATTTTAATGGTGCCGAGCGGCATACCCAGTATCTGGGACGTGGTGTTTTTGTATGTATCAGCCCGTGGAACTTTCCGTTAGCGATTTTCGTTGGTCAGGTGGTTGCTGCTTTGGCTGCGGGAAATACGGTGATCGCCAAACCGGCGGAACAGACATCACTCATCGCGTTTCGTGCCATTCAACTGTTGTTGGAAACAGGAATTCCTGCCGATGTGGTCCATTTATTGCCGTGTCATGGTAAAGAAAGTGGTCACTTACTTACATCTCACCCTTCAATTGCCGGTGTTGCTTTTACCGGTTCAACCGGAACGGCTCAGCGGATCAATCAAACATTAGCAGCAAGACCTTGTGATCCGGTTCCTTTAATCGCTGAAACCGGCGGGCAAAATGCCATGATTGTTGATAGTACGGCATTGCCTGAACAAGTTGTGAGAGATGTGTTGCGCTCGGCATTCGCTTCGGCCGGACAACGTTGTTCTGCGTTACGTGTGTTGTTCATCCAAGAGGATGTCGCTGAGCGGGTCATCACATTGATTCGCGGCGCAATGCAGGAGCTTGCCGTCGGTGATCCCAAACTTCACTGTACCGATGTGGGGCCGGTGATCGATAAAGCTGCCCAGAGTCGGTTACAGGCACATATTGCTGAGATGAAACAGACTCAAACTCTGGTTGCTGAGCTGGCGTTGGATGGTGAATGTAGCCACGGCGTATTTGTTCCGCCGACAGCATTCGAAATCAGCGGCATTGAATGCCTCAAAGAAGAACATTTTGGGCCGATTCTGCATATTGTCCGTTATCGGGCAAAAGATTTACCCGATATTGTTGAACAGATAAATCAGACAGGCTTTGGTCTGACGCTAGGTATTCATAGCCGGAATGAAACCACGTATCGGTGGATTGAAGCACATGCCCGAGTCGGAAATTGTTATGTCAACCGTGATCAGGTTGGTGCTGTCGTCGGGGTTCAGCCGTTTGGCGGGCAAGGATTGTCAGGAACAGGGCCGAAAGCTGGCGGGCCTCATTATCTCTATCGGTTTACCCGCCCTTTTTATAGTGAAACAGCGATAAAACAAGGAGGGGAGCATGGTGAATAAAACAACATATTTTTCCGATGCCGCTTTAGCATGGCAGCCGTGGAATTTAACGGATTTTAGTTCTAAAAGTGAGCATTTACTTCGTCTTGCTCAGTCTTTGGAACTTGATGCTGCTGATTTATCGCAGGTTATCACTTATCACCTTAATAATGCGAGAACCCGGATCGCTGATACACAGCTTTTAGTCGGTCCGACAGGGGAAACCAACGAACTCTATAGCTCTGGCCGAGGTGTTGTCGTGCTCCTGAACAAACGCAGTGGCCCTGATGCTTCACGGGCTGTGGTTGCTCAGTTAGCAGCAGCTTTAATCGCCGGAAACAGCATTTTACTGTGTTCAGATGATGAGACGCTGAATTCGCGTTTGGCGTCAGCATTGGAAAACAGTAGCTTTCCTGTCCATCTGGTACAAATCGTTGCGGTTGATGCATTTCATCAGATCATGGCGTGCGATGTGCGTCAGGTCGGAATGATTTGTGAGCCGCAAGATGCAAGACAGGTCAATCAAGAACTGTCCAAGCGCCCGGGAGTGATTATTAGTCCGGTTATCGAAACGGACTTGGATCAGCTCCCGATGGCGCATGATGCAGCACTCGTGTTACGTTTCATCACGGAACGGACACGCACTATAAATATAACAGCGATAGGGGGAAATGCTTCTTTATTAGAAATGGGAAGCTCGAACCACTAAAACCTGCTTTTCTGGCGTCTGTCGGGCTTTAGACCGGCAGACGTTCGGAGAGGAACAGGGAAGGCGATCAATATATAAAGAGGAATGAATTATGGAAAATAGCTTTGCTATTACAACAACCTTTATCGTGTACCTCATTATGATGTTAGCGATAGGGGTTTATGCATACTTACGAACGAAAAACTCAACCGACTACTTTCTCGGTGGACGTTCTCTGGGGCCTTGGCCTGCGGCATTGTCAGCCGGTGCATCCGATATGAGTGGTTGGTTGCTGTTGGGGCTGCCCGGGTATGCTTATGCTGCCGGATTAGAATCCTTATGGTTAGCTGGCGGATTACTACTCGGGAACTGGTTAAACTGGTTCATTGCAGCAAAACGTCTCCGAACTTACAGTATTACCACCGATGCGATTACCATTCCTGAGTTCCTATCTCGCCGTTTTAATGATCAGTCGAAGTTGATTCAAACAATTTCTGCATTTTTCGTTTTGTTATTTTTCCTCTTTTACACAAGCTCTGGCTTAGTGGCTGGTGGGAAACTGTTTGAAACAGTCTTTGGTCTCGATTATACCACTGCGGTGATTATCGGTACGATTTGTGTGGTGTCATATACACTGTTTGGTGGATTCCTTGCCGTTGCATGGACTGACTTAGTTCAGGGGCTGTTAATGGCAGCGGCCTTGCTGATTGTACCGATGGCTATGATGCAAGATGGTTTTTCGGTGTTGGGTGACAATTTAACCAGGATTAACCCCGAATTGTTGACCATCTGGCGTGGGATTGACGGGCAGCCATTAGGTGCGATTGCGATTATTTCTCTGGCAGCATGGGGTCTTGGATATTTTGGCCAGCCGCACATTCTGGCGCGTTTTCAGGCGACCCGTTCAAATAAAGACTTGCGCACGGCACGCCGGATTGCAATTGGCTGGTCTGCACTAGCGATGTTTGGTGCAGTGATGGTCGGGCTTGTTGGTTTGGTTTATACCACAAACCACCCAACGATTACCTTAGAAGATGGCGAAAAAATCTTCATGCTATTGGTGAATGCCGCTTTCCATCCGGTGATTGCCGGTATTCTGTTAGCTGCAATCCTTGCTGCAATCATGAGTACAGCCGATTCTCAGTTGTTAGTTTGTTCATCAGCATTAGCTGAGGATTTTTACAAACAAGTCATCAAGAAAGATGCAACCTCTGAAGAAATCGTCCGGGTTGGCCGTCTTTCTGTCATGGCAATTTCCATCCTAGCCTTGGTGTTGGCGATGACACCAGATAGCTCTGTTTTGGGATTAGTTTCTTATGCATGGGCTGGTTTCGGCGCGGCATTCGGTCCTGCGCTCGTGATTAGCCTGTTCTGGTCTCGTATGAACCGTAATGGTGCTCTGGCGGGAATCATTGTGGGTGGTGTGACGATTGTCGTCTGGAAGCAGTTCACCGGTGGTATTTTTGATGTCTATGAAATTGTACCGGGGATTATTTTCTCAATTATTGCAATTGTTGTGGTCACATTGCTGAGCCGCGAGCCGGAGTCATCCGTTCAGGCACAACACCATACATTCTTAAAACAGCTCGAAGAGCTGGATTAAGACACGAAAATGATATCAGAAACCCCTCTCATGAGGGGTTTTTTTCGATGTGGCTTAACGGGTTTAGCGATTCATAATTACTGTGGATATAAACGATTCGGATGATTTAGGAATAATCAATAAAATTTTAGTGATTTATGCCACAAAATTAATGTTGAACTTTGAGAAAGTGTTTCTATATGGATAAATACGCTTATTATTAGCAATAAGTAGTTTACTTGATGAGGTTTGTCATGTCTGAAGCATATTGTCCTGTGTGTCATAAAGTCACCCCACATAAATCAATAATGCGACGCTGTCAGACTGGACACTGCTCGCGGTGGCAAGAGATTCAATTGTTCATTTCTTCACTGATGCGAGGGAATCACTATTACAAGATGGAAAGACTACATTTCTGCCGGGTATGCAATCACCAGAATGTCAGACCTGCGCGCGCTCTCCCGAATAACCCACAGAATGAACCGCGAATTTCTTAGCCTTGTTGTATCGATTACTCAGGCTAAAATCTCCCTCTGACGCTTTACAGTGTAAATTGAAGCGATAACCGATATGGTTAGTCAGACGCCACATATCGTGATTTAAAGCGCCTCTCGTTTAGAACATGGGACATTAACCTTATATCGTAGCACGACATATTCCCGCTTGGCGTGCTACGTAGTAAAAGGGCTTTCAACATTGAGCATATTACATATCTCGACAATCGCGAGGGATAGGCTTGATTTAATGACTTGTTGCCGGCGGTTCAACTGTAATTGATAAAGTTGCGTATCTGTGCCTTCATCTTCGTTTAGCGCTGGTGTTAACTGAAAGATTCCCATTTTTTTGAAAGCGCTAATTTTGTGAATCGCATCCAAGATTTTGGGATCCGTAAAATGATACTCAGTGCCATCTTTGTTCAACTGATTTCTGAGACGAATGATTGCCTCGATGTCATGATAGATGTCATCCGGTATCACTCCTAACCCGAACAGCAGTTTGATCCGCACACTTAAATCGCCAAGTGGTCCCGAAGACTCCAAGAGTGGATTAATCACGGCTTTGACTGCGAGATAATCACTCCGGAAAATACGTTGTACCAGTGAATCGATAGATTTTTCAAAGATATTGACAGCTGCAATGAAAAAACCTCTGACCGATGAGGCTGCATTCAACTGCTCAATAATGTCTGCTTCGTTAATTTTCTCTACCATAAAGAAAGCATCATAGTTAAAAAGGAGACGGGGGCAGGAGCAGGCCCCCAGCCTCACTTATTATTTTTTAGAGGGTGTTATAGATAGCTTCGACTTGCTTAGCTTCTGTCCCGTGTTCATCCAGATTGGCATAGTGAGCTAATGTTGCCAGGACACCATGCTGACTCAGATATGCCTGTAATTCGACGGCCTGAGGATCTGAAGCGTTTGTGTATTTTAATGCAGCAGCAATACCTTTCAATAGTGCTGCGTTTGCAATACCGTACCCCATTGTACCACGTAATGGTTTGATTAAGCGGTCATTTTCTCCGAGCTTACGGATGGGCTGACGTCCGACCCGTTCAACATCATCGATTAAATATGGATTGGCAAACCGGGACAGAATTTTTTCGATATAAGCGGCATGAGCCTGACGGTCAAATTGATAACGATGGATTAAAACTTCTCCGCTTTCGGTCATTGCTTGTTTTACATCAGCATAGATTGCTGCATCTTCAATTGATTCTTTAACCGTCTGAAATCCCTTGAGACAGCCCAGATAAGCGGTAATACAGTGACCGGTATTGAGCGTGAACAGTTTGCGCTCGATGTAGGCCATCAGATTATCCGTTTTTTCCATGCCCGGAATTTCAGGAATATCGCCGACAAATTGTAATTCATCAACGATCCATTCACTGAAACTTTCGACGGTGACATCCAGAATATTGTCGGATGTTTCTGCCGGAGGGACAATGCGATCAACGGCTGAGTCCACAAAGCCAATTAAGGTATCAGCCTTGGCATGGTAGTCTGCCGCCAGATGCAAATAGACTTGTTCTTTAAGATGTGAGGAACCCCGGATCATGTTTTCACAAGCAATGATATTCAGGGGAGTTGTGTTACCGCTATCGAGCCGTTTTTGAATGCCTGTCGCAATGGTTTTTGCGATGATATCCAGTACGTTTGGCCCGACAGCCGTGGTAATTAAATCAACCTGAGTGATGTGTTCATCAATCTCGTCACTGGCAGAGTTCACTGCCGTGACATTTTTGACCGTTTGCCACTGGCACTCAGAGCCAACTATTTTGACTTGATACTGTCCGTCTTGACGTAGTTTTTGGACGATTTCCTGATTGACGTCTGCAAAAATAACGTGGATTCCCGCATCTGCCAGAAGTTTGCCAATAAATCCCCGTCCGATGTTACCGGCACCAAAATGAATTGCCTTTTTCATAGACTTTTACCTACAAATTGTAATCAAAGAAAAGTAGAGGTGGATTCCCTCTACTTATGAGCCTTATGCGGTGGGATTTCCCAACACTTCCAGAATGGCGTTCACATCATTGGTTGACGTGAGCGTGGTGATCGCATCCGGGTCATCAAGCGCATTGGTGATCGTAGAAATGACCGCCATATGTTCATCGTTCTGTGCTGCGATACCGATAACCAGTTTGGCAATGCCATCTGGCTCATCGGTAAACTGAACACCGTCCGGGTATTGGCAGATGACAATGCCCGTTTTCAGAACGTGATTTTTCGCTTCGATGGTTCCGTGCGGTACCGCGATGGATTCACCCAGATACGTAGAGACCATCTTTTCTCTTTCAAACATGGCATCGATATAGCTGGGATCGGCATATCCGAGTGCGACGAGCTGTTCTCCCGCATAACGGATGGCTTCTTCTTTGTTACTTGCTTTGAGGTTTAAGTGAATGTTACGGGCTTCGATTTGGAATGCCGGTTGGCTCTCTGCGTCCGTGTTTTGAGGCGCAACGGATTGACCGGCATCAGACTTTTTTATCTCATTGACGAGATTGTTATACAGTTCGTTATCCAAAAAGTTGGTTAAGGAAATGTGGCGTGCCGATGGTGCATGTTTTCTTGCCCGATCGGTTAAATCTTTGTGCGTAATGACGATATCAACATCCTGGGGAAGATTATTAATGGCCAGATTGGTGACCTGGATATCCAATTCCGCTGCCTGTATTTTTTTACGCAGCATACTGGCGCCCATCGCACTTGATCCCATGCCTGCATCACACGCAACAATAATCTTTTTGATATCACCTGTGAATGACTGTGCAGTTGATGAACCTTTAGATTCAGCTTTCATGCCTTGCATTTGAGCGGTCGCTTTCTCCAAAGAATCATCGTCATCGGTTTCTTGATTTCTTTGGGTTTTCATCAACAGTGACGCAACGATGAATGAGACGGCCGCTGCGGCAGTGATTGAACAAAGCACGCCGATAATTGAGCTCTTCGGTGTCATGAGTAACACGGCAAAAATCGAACCGGGTGATGCTGGTGATACCAAACCGGCACCAAATACAGTTAATACAAAGACTCCTGTCATACCGCCGGCAATCGCTGCGAGAATTAGACGAGGGTTCATCAGGATATATGGGAAGTAAATCTCATGGATTCCGCCCAAAAAGTGGATGATGGTTGCACCACCGGCTGTTTGTTTTGCGGTTCCTTTTCCGAACACAATATAGGCCAGCAGAATACCCAGCCCCGGCCCCGGATTTGCTTCAATCAGGAAGAAAATAGATTTCCCGGTTTCACTGGCCTGTTGGATACCCAGTGGTGAGAAAATGCCGTGGTTGATGGCATTATTCAGAAACAAAATTTTAGCGGGTTCGACAAAAAGTGAAGTTAAAGGAAGCAGCTGAGCTTTGACTAAGACATCCACGCCCGTTGCAAGCGCTGTGGAAAGAACTTTGACGAATGGACCAATCAGGAAAAAAGCGATGATCGCGAAGATCATTCCGATAATACCGGCTGAGAAATTGTTGACCAGCATTTCGAAGCCACTTCTGACTTTTCCATCGACCTTTTTGTCAAACGTTTTAATCGCCCATCCACCGATTGGACCTGCAATCATCGCGCCCATAAACATTGGAATATCTGCACCAACGATAACGCCCATGGTTGTAATCGCACCGACGACAGCGCCTCGCTCACCACCGACGAGTTTACCACCGGTATAACCAATCAATAGCGGTAATAAGTAGGTAATCATCGGGCCGACAAGTGCAGCCAGTGTTTCATTCGGTGTCCATCCTGTCGGAATGAACAATGCTGTAATAAATCCCCATGCGATAAATGCCCCAATGTTCGGCATAACCATGTTGGACAAGAACCGGCCAAAATTTTGTATCTTGACCTTTGCATCTGGTGATATCATATGGATTCCCCGTTCGATGTACTCATTTGATGTTGTTGTGTTGACGGCTCGCCAAAGCCGTGGAATTGAATCGTTCAAAATCAATCTAGCACACAATTTTTCAATTAAACTGAGAACGGGTTTTTTGTGACTGAACTCAAAAATTTATGGGGTTCCAAGTGTCTTTTTAGTGATTTAAATCTATTTTTAGCATTGTAATTTTGTTACATATTTTTTAATTTTAAAAAGTCAATTTGTTTTTTGATGTCAATGTCTCTTTTTTGATAATTTGTTTTTTGCATTTATAGTGATATCGATCACTATTTTAATAGTTTTTATCTGTGGAAAAAATATAAATGTGATTTATATCTTGTTTTGCTATTTATTTTAATGTGTGAAATAAATCAGCTAAGGATTGGCTATCTATTTTGTAAGAAATGAACAGTTTTTGTCGGAGTTCGTGGCTATCTTTATCTCAGGTGAATGATGACGGAACAATTGATTATGGAAGAAGAAATGGTTGGTTTGGCGTTCGTCGGGAAATGGCACTGCAACATCATGACAGAGAAGGGAAAACGAGAAGAGCACCCCACAGTAGTTGAGGGGCGGGACAGACCGGATCACAAAGAGCAGAGAGAACTCTACTCTATGTATGTTCTATGACAAGTTATCCGGGCGCTCAGCTTTCTGTCTCGATATCTGAATCATCAACAAACTCGTCGAGCGCATCCGGTTTGTTACGACCATTCAGGGTATGGAAGCGTTTTCTGCCACGCGCAAGACGGACATATTTTAACCAGACTCGCTCAAGTTTTGTCGTCGCTTTTTCTGGCTGTTCGAGCACGAGAAGAAAGCGTCTTTCATCGGCATTAACCGGTTCAAGGACACCGGATTCCAACTGGGACATGGTTTCGCCAAACTGAATGAGCAGCTCTTCTTCAGCCAGCGTGAAATCCCCTGATTTAGCAAATCCCCGCGGGAATTTCTTATTGTCGTAAAAACGCTTCTTTCCGTAACGGAATTCAGTCTCAGACATATCAACCTCGCATCAATGCAGCATTACACTTTTGTATTGAATTACGGCGAAAGTTAGGCGTAATCTAAGGAAAAGAAAAACAAAAATTTTTTATCGTCATCATTGCATTTCATTATGTATATGCGTATATCGTAAATCACTTTAAGATGCAGTTTCAGCAAGAATAAAGGGTTGCTATGGACGTCAAAGTCTTTCGTACTTTTCTGGAGTTGGCTCGGGTGCGCCATTTTGGCCGGGCAGCAGAAAATCTATATTTAACGCAGGCAGCAGTCAGTGCACGTATCAAGCAACTTGAAAGTTATTTTGATACCCAGTTGTTTACCCGGGATCGCAATAATATCAAGTTGACCTCCGCCGGAGAGCGTCTGATTAGCTATGCTGAAGTCATGGTAGCGACCTTACAACAGGCGAAGTTCGAACTGTCACTGGAAAGTGGTAAAGCGCTCCAGTTAACAATTGGTGGGACGCCAAATATTTGGGATGCTTATTTACAACACTGTCTGAGTAAAGTGACGGATACGTTTACCGGCTACGGATTTATCGCTGAAGTGATGGGGCGGGAGCAACTGAGCCGCGGGTTGCTTGAGCGTACACTGGACATGGCATTTGTTTTTGATCCGATTAAAGCTGAAGAGCTGCATTGCCGTAAAGTGACGGATCTGACGCTTTTATTTGTTTCAACCCAGCCGCAGTTTATCGATGATGCATTTAAACATCACTATGTCTATGTGGATTGGGGAGCCCGGTTTGCCGCTGAACATGCGGAACGACACCCACATGTGACAACACCGTTTTTACGGACGTCAACGGCCAGAATCGCCCTCGATTTTATTCTTGAAAAGCAAGGAAGTGCTTACTTACCTGCATCACTCATCGAACCCTTTCTTCGGACCGGCCAGCTTCACTGTATTGAAGGGGGATCTGAATGGAAGCGGCCCGTTTACCTCAGTTATCGTAAAAACAGTTCATCTGTTGATGCGATCGGGCAAGTGGAGATGTTGGTAAAAGATATCGACCCGCTGACGGCTTTTTCATTGCAGCAAGCGGGTGATATCGGCAGGGATTAGTGTAAATCGGTTATGATTTGAGGGTGCGCAGGATAGCTTGATCCAGACTCAGTTTTCCGGAACCGGAGAAAATGAGCGAGGTACAGACTGCCAGAAGGGCAAGCGCATACTCATAACCGTTATTGGACAGAAACAGACCGTTATTGATGTGTACGGAGAAAATCGCGACGAGCATCGTAAAAGCGGTTACACATGCTGCCGGTCTGGTGAGGAGTCCCAGAAGCAGGAACATACCGCCGAAGAACTCACCGCTACCGGCAAGGAATGCCATCAGCATCCCCGGCTCAATGCCAATCGAGGCCATCCATTGGCCTGTCCCTTCGAGACCATATCCACCAAACCAGCCAAAGAGTTTCTGAGCGCCGTGAGCCATCAGAATGATGCCGACCGGAACCCGGAGAATCAGTGGCGCGTACTGCGTATTTGAACTGAGTAATTTACGTAAAAAAGGCATATCATCATTTCCTATATCAAAAAAGTTGAACTTGCTCTGAGGTTGTTGAGTCTATTAAAGGATGAAATTAACGGATGATAAATATATTATTTTGAATAAACTTATTTGAAAAAATTGAATAATGAGTGTGAGACAATCATTGGGATATGTAAATCGATTCGGTCAACGACGGCTATACTGTCATTAACCTCCGGCTATCAAAATCATGAATGATTTGTGAGGTAGTTGGTACGTTTTTTGTTAGGAAATAGCGTACTCTGGTGAAGGAGGAGGAACAGATATGAATCAATTTAAATATACTATGAAGTCGTATCTGGTGGTTCTATTATCTTCTCTGTCACTGTATGGATGTTTTCAGGAAGAG
Source organism: Vibrio ruber DSM 16370 (assembly GCF_900163965.1). Classification (GTDB taxonomy): domain Bacteria; phylum Pseudomonadota; class Gammaproteobacteria; order Enterobacterales; family Vibrionaceae; genus Vibrio; species Vibrio ruber. The sequence goes on along the minus strand of NZ_FULE01000032.1, from coordinate 16,258 downwards.
TTAGAGCATTGGATCAATAAAGAAACCTATGCGTTTCAGGGGACTTATGAAAATCAGCACAACACGGATCTGATCGCGTTTCACCAAGCAAAAGCATCGATTCAGAGTGAAGGAAAATCAATGGTTGTACCTTTTCAGGTCGATGGTAATTTTATTTATATTCAGGTCAGACAAAGCTCTAAAGAGAAGAGGGAAGATATTGTCATGCGGATTCACGGTAATGGTGAAGTGCTGACATGTAGTGCCTGTGCGAAATATCATTTGAGTAATATTTGGGTACGGACTGTGCCTGACATACCAACGGAATAACGCTGATCGTTGTGGATTTTAATATGTCATTCGCACCGTCCGTTTACCTTCATTTTTTCATTGTGCAGTATCACCTCCGTTGGTTTTTTATTCATGATAATTTAAATGATGCCACCTGCTGAGAAAGCTTCTGGATAGATAATGTCACTTCACTGATTGCATTATTCGCTTCAGATGCATTAACCGTTACCTCTTTTGAACTTTCACGCATTTGCTCCATATTGCTATTGACTTGATTGACAACCACACTTTGTTCTTCTGTTGCCGCTGCTATCTGGACAGAGAAATCGGTAATACTATTCACTCTTTCGATAATCAGGTTCATTGCTGAGCCTGCAGAATCGGTATAGCCCGATGTTTCCACTGCTTTTTCTGTGCCGGATTTTATGGTATCTACTGCTTTTTGGACACCAGCATTCAACTCCGATAACGTTGTTTGAATGCTTTGGGTGGATTCCTGTGTTTTTTGAGCCAAAGCACGGACTTCATCGGCAACTACAGCAAAACCTCTCCCGGAGTCACCCGCCCGGGCGGCTTCTATGGCGGCATTGAGCGCCAGTAAGTTCGTTTGTTCTGCGATCCCGCGGATGACATCAACAACAGAGTTGATGCTCTGACTGTCTTGCTCTAATTTGCTGATCACACTGGCAGCTCCTTCCATTTCCTGAACCAATTCGGTGATCTGATGAATGGCATTTTGAATCCCCTGATGAGAGTTCGTGACATCGGTTCTGGCATGATTGGATTCATCGGATGAGCGCTGGGACTGTTGAGCGACTTCAGAGATAGCTGTATTCAGCTCAGAGATTGAATGGGCAATATCATCGAGAGCTGCATTCTGATGTGCGGCACTTGTCCCGGTTTTGGATGTCAGACTTTTTAGCTGACTAGCATGGTGATGGATACCCGAGACTTCGTTTTCAATGGTCAGCAACATATTGTGCAGATAAGTGATGAACTCATTGGTTGCTTTTGCAAGCAGGGAAAGTTCATTGTTGCCCGTGTCCGGGAGGCGGATGGTTAAATCACCACCGGACTGACTCAGCTCTTTCATCTTGTCAGTCAACGCTTGTAACCGAGTCGAAATCAAGCGTGGAATATAAAATAGGAACCAGAGCCCGATAACCACAGACACGAGACAAGCCACCGTCGTATATTGTTGTTGCTGTGCTTCTAAATGGTGAATTTCTGCAGCGACTTGTCTACGCCGTTCTTCTAATTTTTCACCGAATTGGTCGTAGTAAATCCTCAGCTCAGAGAACATTTTTTCCTGATCTTCCGTCAGGACGACGTTCGCTTGTTCATATTGACGATTATTGACGAAGCTGATGATCTTTTCTGAGATGTTTTTCCATCCATTGAAGGCATTAATATAAGTTTGATGTTCCTGAGGAATCAGTTTAATCCCCGCAGCTTCCCCGAGTTTTCTTGAAGCGAGCATTCTGTCATAAGCTTGTTGCTGGTTGTCATGATATTCATCGAGTTGCTTTTGTGGGTTTCTCTGCTGTGATGATAAGTAGATATAGTTACGTAATGCAACAGCAGACTGGTACAGATCCCGATCCGCATTTAATACAGTCGCTGTTGCGGGGGATAGATACTCAGTGAGCATCTTGGTATTTTGAGTAATCTGATGGTTTACTTTTAACCCGAGTGCAGATACCGTTAGAATGGCTATTAGTAAGAACGCGATGGGCGTGAAAATCTGATACTTAATTTTCCAACCAGAAAAGAGCCCCATAGTATACCCCTTATTTATTGATAGAATTATGTTTAAATGCTTGCTTCTGTTACATTTTTAAGCATAGCTACTGTATGACTGAACGCTTGCTTTTATTCTCAGGTAGGTATCGAAGCAGGTGAAATTTTCTGATCGATATCACAATCAACAGGGGCATTTATTGTTTGTCAGAACTGGGGTCGGTATAAACCCAAGAGCGATTAGATTTTGCTATTCCTGCACAGAAAGAATAGCTGACGTATACGGAACGAATATCATTGTAGGCGTTTCCCGAGTTGTTTGTACTAAAAATTAGGATTGTTACCGCGTTCGCGGGCAAAACCTGAAAGACTGAACTGACCATATGGTGAGGTTATTCTTTCGGGTTTTTTTGTTCCCAATTTTGTTGTGTTGAATTTTTAAATAATGATTAGAGATTCATCTGAACGTTTTTTGCTCTTTTGGGCGTGTCACTTGTGTAGGCTTGCTTAGGATGGCTAAGCAGCATGCCCCACGACGCGAGCAATACCCGTTCGGATTGAATAAAATTCAACCGCGAAAGGTCAGCAATCCCTCAATAATACGGTAATCACCAGGATTAAAAGGAGAAGACAGAAGATGAGTTTTAAATTTCCCGATTCGTTTTTATGGGGAGGCGCAACGGCTGCAAACCAGATTGAAGGCTCTCATTTGAGAGATGGTAAAGGTTTGTCCACTTCAGACGTTTGCCCCTATGGTGCATTTGGTGAGATTGTTCCCCGTCAGGCGGGTGATTTTAATATTAAAGATCTTGCGATTGATTTTTATCACCGCTATCCCGAGGATATTGCGCTCTTTGCTGAGATGGGGTTTACCTGTTTGCGTTTATCGATCGCATGGAGTCGTATTTTCCCGAATGGCGATGATGCCGAGCCGAACGAAGCCGGTTTAACATATTACGACAAAATCTTCGCAGAGTTAGACAAGCATGGTATCCAACCGCTTGTGACACTTTCTCACTACGAGATGCCATTGAATCTGGCTGAAAAATATCATGGCTGGGCGAGCCGGGATGTGATTGGCTTTTTTGAAAAATATGCTCGGGTGGTGTTTGAGCGCTATGGTCATGCGGTCAAACTCTGGCTGACATTCAACGAGATCAATGTGACATTGCACGAACCATTTACCGGCTCCGGCCTGCCGAGAGACTGTGATGAGCAAACCCGTTATCAAGCGATTCATCATCAGTTAGTTGCCAGTGCCAAAGCGGTGAAAGCGTGTCATGAAATGATTCCCGATGCGAAAATCGGTAACATGATTCTGGGCGCGATACAGTATCCGTTCACTTGTAATCCTGACGATGTGATGCATACCCTGACACAAAACCGAGAGTGGTTGATGTTCGGTGATGTTCAGGCAAGAGGCTATTATCCGAGTTATATGACGCGTAAGTTCAAAGAACTGGGCGTTGAAATCAACATCACGGAAGATGATCGGGAAGCCCTGAAAGAAACCATCGACTTTGTTTCGTTTAGCTATTACATGAGCGGTTGTGCCAGTGCCGATCCGAATGAGCAGGCGAAAACGGAAGGAAATATGTTGAATATGGTCGCAAACCCGTATTTAAAAGCGTCTGAATGGGGGTGGCAGATTGATCCTGTCGGATTGCGTTATCTGCTTAACTTCTTGTATGACCGCTATCAACTGCCGCTGTTTGTGGTTGAAAATGGTTTTGGGGCGAAAGATGTCGTCAATGAGTCAGGTGAGATTGTTGATGACTACCGGATTGATTATCTCAATGATCATCTCTTCCAATTGGGTGAAGCCATTCAAGATGGTGTTGAAGTGATGGGTTACACCAGTTGGGGGCCGATTGATTTGGTCAGTGCCAGTACGGCACAGCTTGCCAAACGTTATGGCTACATTTATGTCGATCGCAACGATGATAATCAGGGAACACTGGATCGGATTCGTAAGAAAAGCTTCTATTGGTATCAGTCTATTATTGAGTCTCAGGGCGAAAAATTGACGCCGCCGAAAGCCTAAAGAGACCAGCCTGTCGATTTTGTCTGTGTGACATTGGTGACGGGTGATTGAAACTCTGCGATCACAAAAGATAGGATTGAGCGTTACAGAGCTCAATCCTTTTTTTGTGACTTTACAGTGTAAAACGGTATGTATTTCGTCATGGTGTACGAGCGTCAGTGCCCGTATTTGGTCGCTTCAACGCCATTCAAGAGACGATGCAGCAGATAAGTGGCAATTAATGTGGCTACTATTGCAAACAAAATACTGCTAATTCGATATAAGGCATTGAATGTTAAGTCGCTGGTTGGTGTCAGATACTGACCGAATAAAATGCCTAACGTCGTTAGCCCACCAAATCCAACCCCGGATCCACTTGCTTCTTTCATGTGCAGATAGCCAAATAACATGGTTCCGATCCACAGCAGTGGGATGACGAGTATCAACTGATTTGAACGGTCATATAAAATAATCTGACAGCTCAGCCCAAAAACAACGCCTAAAATCGTCCCCATCGCTCTTTTTCTGGCATAGCCTAAAGCACCATTCCAGTTCATCGGAAATAGCAGAAGCAGGCTGGTGGATTGTGCTGACATTGAATCATTGAGATTGAAAATCTGAAACACGAGAAACGAGAAGGTTGCGACACCGGTCCCCAGCAGCGTCTCATGGCGAAAACGATGTGATTGCTTCGGTTCTGATGGCGGTGGTGGCAACTGTCTGGGAGCCTTGTCCGGAATAAGATAGTGCATCAGATAGGCAATCCCAATTGCCAGAATATTCGCGGCCATGTTGCAACTGATCATGTCATTAATGTCGGTGGCTGAATAACTGGCAAAATGCAGCATGATACTCAGGTTTAACACACAGTTTGCCCCGAACAGAAATAACGATCCGCGAGCCATGCAGGCAAATTTAGAGAGAAAAAGTAACACGACAATTGGTGTTATCAAGCCCGGGTGGGCTCCGAATAAACCACCGAGCAAGCCGACTTCCAATGAACAGATCACCGCAGATGCAATCATTTGCCGGGCGATATGTCCGTTGAGTACCGGAACCATCCCCAGCAATAACATCGGAAGCACGGTAAAAAAGACACCAAAATCCCAGGCAAAGTATTTACTAAAGGTAAAACCGAGGGTTGCGCCCGTCGCAATTCTTAAGCATTGCCGGAGATCGTTTTCATTGAGAGGATGAGTCCATAAGCGCATCATGTTCTCCGGATCAGTAAATGTAGTGTAATAGGCTCAGCGCATTAATTTGCATCCGCGCAAACCAAGCAAACACGGGTTGTTGAGGAATTAGTTGTACTGTTGCTCTCGCTCCGGCCGGCAGATTCTCTGGCAGCTGTTGATTGAGCGTGAGATGGAGTCGAATCCGTTGCGCATCTCTGACCCAGCGATTAGAACTTGTCGGGGTAGCAAGTGAACCGTTGGCATCAAACTGACCATTGCTGACTCCGGCATCAATGGTACTTACCTTAGCTGTATAAAGATGGCCCGGATCGCGGTCAAAGGTAATCAGTGCCGGCGTGTTATGACTAAAATTGCGCAGACTCTTCTCTCTGAAATCAGCAATGATATCCAGTTTGTTATCGACCAGTGCAATCAGCGGCGTGCCTTTGTTGGCGTATGTTCCGACCATAAGTTGCAGGTTTGTGATAATGCCGGCATGTTCTGCTTTGACTTGGGTATAAGAGAGATTGAGAGCCGCTTGCTGAAGACGGTTCTGTGCCATCTTCACAGTGATATTCTCATGGGTCGTTGTACCACGACGGACTTGTAGCTCTTTCAGTCGGGCTTGCGCGGCCATCAGGTTTGCTTTTGCTGCGGTTGCATTACTCAATGCATCATCGCGCTGTTGTTGGGAGACGCTATTGCGGGCAAAGAGTTTATCCAGCCGTTTGGCCTCCCGGACTTTTTGGTTAAACACAATTTGATTTGCTTCGGTGTCTGCTTGTGCAGCTACGATCGATGCATCTAATTGTTGGTTGTCCTGAATGGCCTTTTCCAAATCGATTTTGGCTTGCTCGACCGCAAGCTGATAGGGCACCGGATCTATCTCAAACAAGATATCTCCCTGCTGTACCTGTTGGTTGTTATGGACATAAACTTGTTTGATTTGTCCGCTGACTCGGGGAGCGACTTTGGTAATGGCACGGGTTGCCATCGCCTGTGGCGTCAGTGGCATTACGGTATCGGCCAGTAAAAAATAGGCAAAAAGGACAATGAAAAGCGCACTGGCGTATTTCACCCAGCGTGCAAATTTTTGATCGGGGGTCATCTTGTGAAACTTCCTTCGTTATTCTTTCGTTATTATTCTGGGTGGTGCAGGTTTTCCTGAGCGTTGTGTGCAATTTTTTCCAGCGTCTTGCTCAGTTGGCTGAGCTCGGCTTCGTCAATGTTGATGAGCATACAACGTCTGACGTGCAGTACTTTTTCTTCAATCTGTTTTAAAAGTTCTCTGCCACTGTCAGTTAAATGGACAATTCGGGCACGTTTGTCGTGTGGACAGCAGTGGCGTTCAATGAGGTTCTGCTCTTCGAGCAATTTCAACGTTCTCATCAGTGAACCGAGTTCGATTTCAAGTGCATCAGCCAGCACCTTTTGACTGATTTTGTCACCGAGACGTTGGAGCTTCCAAAGCGCAACCCAGCGGCTTTGGGTTAACCCAAGTGGTGTAAGTTCCTGATTGGCTACGCTCTTCCATAAACGAGCTGCCCGGGCAAGCTGTTCGGCAAGCGATAGATTCTTCAGCATATTCAGATCATCGACCATGGAGGTATCTCTATTACTAAGCGTGCTCAGTAATATATATTAGTTAGCAGGCTTAGTAAATATTTTTGACTCAAGTCACATAAATTAAAATTGAATCTGTCAATAAGCATTATGTGTATTGATGTTATGTAATCAACTTCACAGGGTGAGTGGGAAACATTTGAGTTAAAAACCGTATCTCACTAGATTAGTTGCATAACCGGATTGTTACTGTGGTATTTCTCAGACGCCTGACTTTGGTGGGCGCCTGAGGGCGATGCAGGCAAAACCTAGCTGTTCCTGAAGTGTTGCTTCTGGAGGCTAGGTTTTTTTATGGATTCGTCTTGCGAATCTTATGTTGCCGACGTTGTCGTGGATTGTGGTACTAATTCACTTGGTTGTCGTCCGGGTTTTATAGCTCGCTGTTGTGCTACAAGCGAGAGAAACAACAGGTAATTTGAACTCGGTGAGCCTGCTGGAATTGAACATAAAAACCGAGAATAAATTGATATTCCAATCGATGAAACGGAGAGTACTTGAAATGAAAAAGAACCGCATTTATATGCTGGCACTCGCAATTGTGGGGTTGAGCGGCCATGTGTATGCACATGAGGATACGATCGTGGAAATTAAAGATGGTCTCATGCAGGGGGTGCACAATGGCTCGGTTATTTCCTATAAAGGTATCCCTTATGCACAGCCCCCCGTCGGTGACTTACGCTGGCGAGCGCCACAACCCGTCAATGCTTGGGATGGTGTTTTACAAGCGAAAGACTATGGGAGTGACTGTATGCAAGTGCCTTTCCCGGGCGATGCCGCACCACTCAATGGCAAGTTATCCGAGGATTGCCTGTTCCTGAATGTGTGGCAACCCGCAGAGCCAAGTCGGACATTACGCCCTGTCATGGTATGGATTCACGGAGGTGGTTTTGTCAACGGTGGTTCTTCCGCTGCAAATTATGACGGAACATCTTTTGCTAAAAACGGGATTGTGATGGTGAGTATCAACTATCGCTTGGGACGTTTTGGCTTTTTTGCCCACCCGGCCTTAACCGCAGCAAACGAAGATCCTGCACTGGGGAATTATGGACTCATGGATCAGATTGCTGCATTGCAATGGGTGAAAGAGAATATCGCTTCTTTTGGCGGTGATCCGAATCAGGTCACGGTCGTCGGTGAATCGGCCGGCGGTTTGTCAATTCATGCACTTTTAACCTCTCCGATGGCTGAAAACTTGTTTGAGCGAGCGATTATTCAATCAGGAGCTGGTCGCCGCCATTTCAGTGGCCGTTATCTAAGTCATGAAAATACATCCGGTGAAGCGTCTGCTGAAACTGCCGGATTGTTGTTTGCGCAGAAGTTTCATATTGAGGGGCAAGGACAAACTGCGTTAGATGCTTTACGGGCATTACCTGCTGAAGATGTTGTTGATGGTTTAAGTATGATGAATCTTGACGGTGTGACATACACCGGGCCGATGATTGATGAAACATTGACCACTGCGCATCCTCAGAATATTTATAACTCTGGGAGTGGTGTTTCTGTCCCACTATTGGTGGGGGCGACAACTTCAGAAATTCCGGTTTCATCTCCGTTTACCAAATGGCCTGAAACGATAGAAGAAGCGCTGGCTATTTTTGGTCCGGTTGGTTCTAAAATTGCGAAATATGCCTATGGTGTGACACAAGAGACATCGGTCACGGATCTGGTACTGGATATTATCCGGGATACCGGGATGGTTGAGCCTGCCCGTTTTGTCATGAAAGCTGCTGAAGCGCAGGGGCAACCGGTTTATGGTTATCGTTTTGCTTATGTAGCGGATGTCCTCAAGCCAACATCAAAAGGTGCGGCTCATGCCAGTGAAATTGTTTACGCATTCAATACTCTACAAGCACAGTATCATGATGCTGTGACAGAAGCTGATCAGGCAATGGCTGAGCGAGTGCATCAGTATTGGGTTAACTTTATTCGCTATGGCAATCCCAATGGCTTAGGTGTGTCACATTGGTCCCGATACCGTGGTTGGGCTGACAATCTGATGATGTTCTCCAATCAGGGCGTTGAGCAATCCGGCATGGTCTTTGACCCATGGAAAGTACGCCTGACGCTGATTGAGTCAATCCAGCCACCATTGTGAACGACGACTGTGAGCAACAACTGCGATAACATCAAGGTTTGAGTCTCAGTGACCCCGCATGGTCAACAAATGCAAAAGCGCACCTTTAAAGGTGCGCTTTTGACTGAATAAACCCATATCTTTCATTGTTTAAACAGGGTATTCAGGTTTAAACAACGCAATTAGAGTTTAAAGCGTCCGACGATATCGATCAGGTTATGGTTGACACTGTTGATGCCTTCCATGCCCGATAATGATTTCTGCCCGTTAAGGTTCAACTCATTGACAATATCATTTAGCGCGGACATATTGCGGCTGATTTCATGAGTGACACTACTCTGTTCTTCTGCTGCCGTAGCGATTTGAGAACTTAAGTCATTAATTTTATAAATGAACTCGGTCATTTTTTCTAAGCTGACTGCGACATTGTCAGAACCGGTGGCGGTCTCCTGACAGCGCTCTCTGGTATGTGTCATCGATTCAACAATCGTTTCTGTTCCCTGAAGCAGGCGAGACAGGGCTTCTTCGATTTCTTCGGTACTTTGCTTGGTTCTGCTGGCCAGATTTCTGACTTCATCTGCCACCACAGCAAATCCTCGGCCTTGTTCACCGGCCCGGGCTGCTTCTATTGCGGCATTGAGTGCCAGTAGATTGGTTTGTTCTGCAATGCTGCCGATCACGGTCAGAATGGAATGAATACTCTGCGTCTCATTACTCATATGCTGAATATGATTTGAAGAGTTATCTACATCATTCATTAATGCTGATACCGTATGTTGAGACTGCTCCATAATTTGCTTTGATTCGGTACTGGTATCGTTGGCCTGCTGGGTCAAATTGGCCGTATGGGAGGCATCTGATGCCATTGATTCGGCAGTGGCATTCATCTCTTCAATCGCAGTGACGATTTGCTCTGTTTCGACGACATGGCTTTTCAGAATCGCAGAATTATGTTCCGAGAGCTGTTTCATATCTCCGATACTGGTTTGAAGCTGACCTGATGCACTTTGAATTTCCTGCATCATCTTTTGTAAGCTCTCAATGAACTGATTAATACCACCGGCTATCTGACCCAGATCATCGTTGGAATGGACTTTTAGGCGTTGGGTCAGATCACCATCACCACGCGAAAGGCCGATGATCATATTTTTAAGAGAGATAATGGGACGATATAAGGTGCGAATGACGAAGAAGGCAATGAGCACACTGACGATGGTGGCAATAATGGTGGTGGTAATAGCCGTATGTTTTGCTGAGGTGAGGCCTTTAAATGCAACGGCTTTATTGAGACCAATGACAAAATACCAGTTTTTATTGGCCACCTTGATTCGGTGTGTAAACAAAATTTTATCTTGTCCGTTGAGCACATAATCTTGTACGGTTTGTTCCTGCTTGACCGCTTTGGATACGGCATCTTTGAACCAGTCAAAATCAATACCTTTGTCCCCGGGTTTTAAGATTTCGGAAGAGGAAGCCAGCACGGTCGTGTCTTGATTCAAAATTAAAGCAACAGAACCTTCAATATCGTTTGCTTTTTTAACCAGTTGACTCAGAAACGTAAGCTTCATATCAACCCCGATCATGCCGTCTTTAATTTTCTGAACAATACTGACCCAGTAGACATCCGGATTGGCTTCATCCGGATAAGGTTCGGTCATCGATGGATTGATCGCCTTGCGACCATCTATATAGTAGCTCCTGGTTCTGATATCCCCGTTGAACTTATGATTGGGCCAGGCGTCACTGACCTGATTCCAATACGCATCGCCGGTTGCTTCAAAACCGATGAATGAGCTGCCTGTATTGAGGGTGGTCGCAAAAATTGTGGCTTGATCAATATAGTCCTGAGGAGACTGGCCGGGGAGTGAGGTATCTTTATATATTTCACCAATGCCCTTTATCCCTGCTACTTTTTCACTGATAAACTGCTCAACTAAATCTGCTTTATTGGCTGCGTAATCTGTTCCGGATTGTGTGATCAATTGAGAAATCGTTTCAGCTTGTTTCACATAAGCAATGTAGTTGGAAATTGATACAGAAGCACCAACAAGTAAAATAACGGAAATAAGTAGTATTTGTTTAAGTCCGAACTTTTTCATATAAAATCCTTCCGGATAATAACCCTAATAGAGTTGTCGTCATGACATATTAAAAGTTTAGTATTATTTGGGGCGGCTGAACTAATTTTTATTAGTGTTATTTATCAATAAAGGGTATTAAATTTGAATGGCTTATACTGAATTTGTTGCACAGTGTGCTTTACAAAGTATGTTACATGATAATAGCCACCCATAATCTTGGGTGGCTATTATCATGAGATTAAATGAGCTATTTGGCTAATGTAGCGAGGGTGATATTGCTCAGTGAGAGCTTGCCATCAGTGACGCCGATACTCAGTTTGGTTCCGGGTTTCTGATACATTCTGACACTTAAGGCCGTACCGTTGATGTAGAGCACTGCGATATCATCATCAACGACCAGTTGCAGCGAATAGTCAGTCTTCTCTTGGAGGTTAATTGGTCTTTCGAGCCCTTTATCCATATATTGGAACCACGGCCAGTTCGGTGTTTTATCGAAAGTCAGCCGTTTTTCATTGAGGGCAAAACGGTATTCATAAGCCTCTTCTAGTTCATTTCCATAAAGGAAGACCGAGAATCCGCGAGTCCCCGGAGCGATGTTCACTGTCGCTTCAATACTAAAACAAGTTGAGGTATCTTCTGCCAGAACTTGTACCTGATGTGAATCAACGGTTTGCAGTTGAGCATCCGCCAACGGCGTTTTGATACAAAAAGCGTCCAGCACAGATTTGAGAGGTTTCACACCCAGCGTATTATCTGTTCGCTGATAGACTTCTTGAGGAACAAACGTTCCGCCCCATTCGTAATTGCCCAAATCGTCATTGTTTTCTTTGGTCGGAACCCATCCAAAAAGTACGCGTCTGTCACCATCGGTCGCTGTGCGGCCTGCATAATAGGCCCGACCATCAAATGCATCATCTTCCGGTGCTAGCCAAGGGCCGTCTAAGCTCCGGCTCATGCGGTAGATCATCTTATTCTTATCACTGAATTCAGAAACAATCAGATACCACCATTCGCCAATTTTGAATAGCTCTGGCATTTCAATCATGGTGAACAGGCCGGGATACCAGAAATCTCCCTGAAATGTCCATTTCGTCATATCTTTACTGGTAAAGGAGACTAGACGTCCTGTACGTTTTCGGTTGTCTCCCGGCGCTCTGGCACCGAGCACCAGCAAATATTCCTCTTTTTCGTCATTCCAGACAATAAAAGGGTCTCTCCAGGCAAAGACGTCGTATCCTTCCTGTGGCACTATTTGATCCGCATTCCCGTTTTTTTCCCAGTGAATTAAATCTTGGCTTGTCGCCTGCATTAATTTTTGAGAGGGGATTCCCTTTTTCTTGAATATCTTATTCGCGCCGGTATAAAAAGCGGTGTAAGTATCCTCTGATGTCTGATACACGCTGCCTGCATAGATGTATTGATCCTGATCGTCATTTGAACCATGTTCTATTGAGGTGCCGTGTTCTTCATAATGAAGAAAATCCTTGGTAGTACATAATGACCAGCCAAAAGGTTCACCCATCGGGCCAGGATTGCGGGTATCTCGCTGATGGTACAAATAGAAAACACCATCTTTGCAATAAGGCATACAGTCACCAAACCAATGCCCGTCAGGCTGATAAAAAATCTTATACATAAAATAATCTCTTTATTCTCACTGAGAATCTGCGGTTAATGTTTTACGTTCATTACTGTGAATGACGGAAATGAGGTAGGAAATAACAAAAGCGCTTCCAAAGGCAATGACCATACCTAATATATAATTCATCAGGCTGCCTGGTTGAGCGATAACCATTCCGGGAATACCGGTCATGCCCACAGCGGTCATACCTACTTTTGTGTACACAACAAAAGCACCACCTAATGCACCACCGATCAGTGCTGCCAAAAATGGTTTGCCATAACGAATGTTAATCCCAAATATTGCTGCTTCAGTAATACCCAACAGGCACGAAATACCTGCCGGGACAGCGATTGCTTTCACTTTTGCATCTTTTGCTTTAAACGCAACAGCGAGACATGCACCGCCCTGAGCAACATTAGCCATTGACCAAATTGGCAATAGGAAGTTAACACCGACTTCTGGGTTGGTTAACAGGCCAGCTTCAATGGCATGAAAACTATGATGAATACCTGTAATGACAATCATCGAGTATGTACCGCCAAACAGCAATCCCGCAAGCCATCCGATATGTTGATAGATGAAATTCAGAGATAATGTGATGCCATCACCTAAGGCTCGTCCGACGGGGCCGATAAATAGCAGCGCAATGAACCCGGTCAGAATGATAGTAACGAAAGGCGTCACGATCAGATCGAGGGAATCAGGAACGACCCGATGTAATTTCTTCTCCACGAAACTCATGAACCATGCCGCTAATAGCACCGGGAATACTGTGCCTTGATAGCCGATCATCGCAACGTCGATGCCAAAGAAATCCATGGTATTAAAACCAGAGGCGACACCCCATGCATTTGTTAATGCCGGATGGGTCAGAATGCCACCGAGTACAGCGCCTAAAAATGGATTTCCTCCAAATTCTTTTGCGGCAGTAAAACCAATCAGAATGGGCAAAATGATAAAAGCAGCGGAACTGCACATATCAAGCATGATAAACAGCGCACTATCTGGAGAGACCCATCCATTGGAACGGACTAATCCGAGTAACCCCATCAGCAACCCAGCAGAAGCAATCGCAGGGATAATAGGGACAAAAATATTCGATAAAAGTCGGGCTATCCGCTGGAAAGGGTTCAGTTTCTGGGTGGCAATATTGGTTAAATTTTCTTTTGATGTTTCATTGATGCCTGTTTGAGCGACAAACTCAGCATAAACTTTATTGACTAACCCTGTTCCGAAGATGATCTGGATTTGTCCTGCGTTGATAAAGCATCCTTTCACACCATCAACATTTTCAATGTCCTCTTGATTCAACTTGCTTTCGTCAGCCAGAACTAGTCTAAGTCTGGTTGCACAGTGTGCTGCACTGGCGATATTGTCTTTCCCTCCCAGCAATGGGATCAGTTCACGGGATATTTTCTCTATATTCATTGCATGACCTTGTTGCATATATTTTGTATTGGATGTTTGGATTGTTTTAATTTGTATTTAATTTGTATTAGATATTACTCTTTTTTAAATGACAAATAAGATAAATTAAAAACGAGAGGATGATCAATATTCGAATGTTGATATCAATAGATAACAAATTATGAGTAAGAATCTGGTAGATCACATTTGTTATGCTGTTAATTGAATAGGTTCTTGATTTGTTTGAATTCTGTATGCTAGTTTTAGCCGAGATAAGGAGCGCAAATGCTGTATAAAAAAGTGATGCTGGATCTGAAATCTCGGATTGACTCAGATGAATTGAACATCGGTGATATGTTACCGACAGAAAAAGCACTGATAGAACATTACTCGGTCAGCCGGAGTACGATTCGTAAAGCTATCGATGAATTGGTGAAACTAGGATTAGTTGAGAAAAGACAGGGCTCAGGGTCGAGTATTGTTAGTAAAACACTAGCCAATTCAATGTCAAACTTGGTCACAACCCAAGAAATGCTCGCGAACTCAGATAAGAGTTTGGTGTATAAAGTTGTCGAATTTCAGTTAATGTCAGCAGATAAAGAAATTGCAGAATTCTTAAAAGTTTCGCCAGCGGAAAAAATTTACTTCATCCGTCGCATCAAGTTGATTAATGACGTGCCTTCGATATACGAAGACTCCTACATTCCGGTTACGCTACTTCCTCAAATTAATTTGCTCTCCTTAGAAGGATCGAAATACAGCTATCTGGAAAATGAGCTAGGGTTTGAGATTGATGGTGCCATTCAAGATTTTGAGGCGATCATGCCAGATCAGGATATTTGTGAGGCCTTGAACGTGTCACCTGAACGGCCACTGATTCGTATTCATTCCATCGGGAAACTTAAAGATGGGCGAGTTTTTGAGTATACAAGAACGAGCTTAAATCCCGAAACATACACTTATAAACATTATTTAAAACGTTAATATATAAGAGAAATCCGCCAGTTGAGTGGCTTTGAAAAAGTCACTCTCCCGAGTCTAAATGAAACGCTTAGCATTTTGGGTGTCTGGTGGGGTGAATCTGTAAATCTTCCTTACTCCTTTCTCGTCCGCATACTTGAATGTTTCTTCCATGTTTTCGAAGGTGTTATTCAATAGATAAGGGTTTTATCACGAGTCTGTTGAGCCGTATGATGAAGTCTCTAAAAAGTTGCGAGTGAAGAGAGGCAATCATGAATCATACGATCATGCCGACACTGTTTGTTTCCCACGGTTCACCGATGATGATTGTGGAACAATCTGAAACAACAGATTTTTTTAAACGAATGGGTCAGAGCATCCCAAAGCCGAAGGCGATTGTCATGTTCTCTGCCCATTTTGATGTGGCAGGTCCGGTGATGATTACCAGTGGGCAAACCTTGGGAACGATTCATGATTTTTACGGTTTTCCTCAACCGCTTTACGAGGTTGAATATCCGGCTCATGGTGCACCGGATTTAGCACAAAAGGCTGGTGAATTGTTGCAAAATCGTGGTTTCTCCGTCGAACTGGATGATACTTTGGGGCTGGATCATGGGGCATGGGTTCCGCTGCAATATATGTTTCCGCATCGGGATATTCCGATTATCAGTATCTCTATTAATCGTCAGGCGAGTGCTCAGACTCACTATGAGTTAGGGCAAGCTTTATCATCTCTGCGGCGAGAAGGCGTTCTGTTCATCGGTTCCGGCGGAATCAGTCATAACCTGAGAGCTGTATTTTCTGCCGCATCAGATCCGGAAAGCATTCATAAAATGCAAGTGTTCACCGACTGGGTCGCTGAAAAAATAGAGCAGCGGGATGTTGACGCGATTAATCACTATTTACAAACAGCCCCTTATGCGCAGTTTAATCATCCGACACCGGATCATTTTCTACCACTGCCCTGTATTCTGGGAACCAGTGACATATCCGAAAACGGGCAAGTGTTACACCGCTCGGTGGATATGGAATTGCTGGCGTTAGATGCATATGGGTTTGGATTTGCGGCATAAATAAGTTGTGCGTTCCAAATTGCGGTATCGCAAATTTTCCGGGCGCCCAGCCCGGAAAAGCGACCCTGATTATGTGCGCTGAACTTAAACCTAGGCATTTTGGGGTACTTTTTCGGCCTTGAAAAAGTACCTGGGGCGCGTTCGAGGATGCTAATGAAATCGAGGAAAGTGATTGCGTCCCAAACCGCAGATCTATCATTTCTCCCCC
>NZ_FULE01000003.1 GCF_900163965.1 Vibrio ruber DSM 16370 | reverse complement strand
CACTTGCCTTCTATATTTCGGTGCAAAGACTATGTGGTATTTACAGTTCCAGCGCGTGTGCGCTAAGCTCTTTTCGTCCCCCATTGGGACCCCCTTTCAATTCTTAATTAACTCTTGTAGTTGCCAGACCACAAGACGTTTTTATCAAATTGAAAGGGGTTATATAACTGACTTATAGCTGTAAGCTTTACGGAACCCCCAGCCTAGCTGGGGGTTTTCTCTATACAAAAAAGGCCTCCCATCATCAGAGGGAGGCCTTTTATCGGAAGGGATAATCGGTTACTGGCGATACGCTCGTCCGACCAGCATGACTTCCTCGAAATCACTTCGGAATGGATTGATATCCAGACCACCGCGCCGGGTGTAACGTGCAAATACCGTCAGTTTCTCCGGTTTACAGCAACGTTTGATGTCAGCAAAAATACGCTCGACGCACTGCTCGTGAAATTCATTATGTTCGCGAAAA
Organism: Vibrio ruber DSM 16370; assembly: GCF_900163965.1. GTDB lineage: Bacteria > Pseudomonadota > Gammaproteobacteria > Enterobacterales > Vibrionaceae > Vibrio > Vibrio ruber. Next base: position 21,281 of record NZ_FULE01000003.1, on the reverse strand, counting down.
GAGATGATATACCGCAACAGAGTTTCCCGATCGATCTCAGCCCCTTGATAATGGATATAGACACTGCCCCAGTCGGGCTGATTCGTAACCAGACAGTTCGATTTCAACAAATGAGAACAAAGCTTTTCTTCAACAATATTTGTAGAAGTGGCACCCAACAGAAGGTCTTCATCATACGCATAACTGCTGATTTCAATATCCAGATGATCAATGCAGGTGAAAGATTTATCCGCGCGAATTTCTAATGTTTCATCCACGGGTATCAGCTTCACTTGTACATCACCACCCGATGCAGCACTCAAATCCTGAATCAGGGTTTCAACCACGGCTTGCTCTGATGCAAATGGTGTCTGGTTAAGACTATTCAGGTACAACTTGAAAGATTTGGACTCAATCAAATTTGGGCTGGTACACGGAATCATAAATTCGGCCACCGCGACCATCGGCTTCCCTTTGGTATTCAGCCAAGACAGTTCATAACCGGTCCATAAATCATACCCGGAGAAAGCAGCACTATCACATGCTGTAATATTGCCGCGCCCACGCGCACGGGGAATCGGATCCAGCAGTTGGGGGGTATAGGTTGAGATATAATCCGTCTTCTTGCCAAGATTTTTCGAATAAGTTGTATCCATAATGATCCACTAACGTTGTCGTTTATCGATTGATATATTTATTAAATAGCGCCCTTGCACCGTATATCGGACCAACACCGACAATCGCATAGATGCTCTTCACCACCACCTGGCAAATAAACATGCTCCATAAGACCGTCGGGCTGAGGATATGGCTGAATGCCAGATAGATGAAAATCGCACTATCGATTAACGACGCAAAGAATGTACTGAAAAAGACCCGCACGACCAACCGTCTGCCATTGGTCAGTTGTTTGATTTTCTGCAACAGGTATGCATTAACGTTTTCCGACACGAAATAAGCAATCATTGAAGCCAGAAAAACTGAGTTAATACTGTGAATAATCGATTGATAGCTCTCATTCACCGCTTCCCAGTCGCTGATTGTCGGTGCGTAACCAGAAAGATTGAGCATCAATAACAAAAAGGCATTGGTCACGGTTGACAACAGAATGGCTGCCCGTGCCATACGCAATCCATAAAATTCATTGAGGATATCAACCAGAATAAAAGAGATCGGATATAAGAAAATCGCAAAAGGGACAATAAAACCTGAGCCGGCAATCTCAATCGGCTTTACACCCGTGATGTTCGACAAGATAAAGACAGCCGAAAGTATCGTCGCAATGGCGGCAAATGTAATCCAGTACGATTCTTTGCGATCTTTGATATCGTAAGCCCCTTGAAATCCTTCGGCACTATATAACTTCCGGCAAATTTCTTTCGTTTCAATCGGGCTGAGATCTTCTGCCACCGTACTGTTAAATATTTCATTGAGTGGTATGGATAACTGTTTCCCCGTGGCCAGTACCATCACATTGGCGACATGTTCCGGATGGCGACTAAAGCCAATTAATTTATACTTCCTATTCTGCATGTAATCGCTCCTCCCTGACACACCCAATCAATATCTCGCCATCTTTAAGCACATAATTTTCAGATTCGATTTTTAAAGAATTTCTGGATGTTAAAATAACAAGATCGTCAATATCATTCCGTTTAAATCGTTCAACCACCAATAGTGAGCCAACCTGATACCGATGGGTAAATGGGGTAGTAATATTCAAACCAATCATATTGGATTCATCCGAAAAATAATATGTTGTCGGATGAACAACAATTAATTCACCAATATATTTATCTAATGAAGCAATCAACTCTTTCTCATTAACAATAGGGATACACAATGGATTCTTATTGCCGTCCGGAGAGATCAGCTGGTTGCGGTACTCAATCGCTTCCAGATTGCTCCCTTCAATCACCTGACATGTTGTACCAAAGAAATTAGCAATCTTTTCAACTGTCTGTGTTTGAATTCGATCAACTTTACCGTCCAGAATATTGTAAATAGTTGTTCTGGTAATTCCCGTACGTTCAGAAAAGGATTTCTTACTTTCATTACGACTTTTAATCGCATAAGAAATATTATTTTTAATATTATCTATTTTTTCTTGTTTACTTAATTTCATTTACCGCCCAACCATACGCCGCATCATGAGGATCAATAAACCGATACTCATTCGAAACGAAACTAATTGCGTGATCTAGATCAACATTAGCTAACCAAATATTGAACAATTTTGGTCACATTCTGTAAAATAACTGAAGACTTCCGTTTTTCATATGATAAACAGCAAATTTCCAACGACTGATTAACTTTTAAATTTATGATCAGTCGTTTTTAAAATCAATATAATATTAATCTCAAGCTGTTAATTACATAAATATCAATAATACAGTGGTTAGGGTAATTTTATGGGCACAATGTCAGAACTAAAAGAAAATGAAAGCGGTGTGGACGATGTATTATTCTGGTGCCACGTCGTCAGCCAGTGCAGCGTTCCGACGTCAGGAGAGTTATCTCCGGCAGAGAAAGATGCGCTACACCGAGCGATTATGGCACTCCATACAACAACGACGCTTTATACTAACAGTGTAACTGAAACAGTCGTCTCTGAAATGTGAGGTCTGTTAAATAGCAAGGAAGTGTTGTCGCGCCACACTTCCTGCAAGGGTTGCTGTTGCATTTAACCCGTGCACAATTCCAAGCACAAGCCATCACTGAGCTGAAGCGTCCCCTGTCTTTAATCACCATGACTCCTCATGATGCACCACAACGCTTGTCAATATATCGGTTTCGTTGTTTATGTTGTTCCGAAGAAAAGAATAGATAGTCATTCGCTGACAGACATGTCAGCGAACCTGCTAACTGAGCGTGTTGAGACGAACAACCGGAATATCTTTTCTGATCAGAGAACGGCTGTTAATCGCTTTCATCGATGTGCCGGCAAGGTAAGTATCCTGATGAGTATAATAGCTATTCAATGGATGATTATAAGTTTGGGGCGCTTTGGTGGGCAGACCAACCGGGTTCTTTTTCAGTGAATCTGCCTTTTGAGACTGAACTGTCAGCACATCGCCAATTTTCAACGCCATCGGGTCGGCATGATACTGCGGATTCAAATCCAAGAGCTCTTTGGCGGACAGCCCATAACGCACCGCTATTTCAAGCCAACTCTCCCGATGGTTCGTTCCGGGAATCCGTTGCACGGTATGCAATGTATCGTCAGCGTTTTTTTGCTCATTCCGCACATATGGCTCCAACGGCCGTAAAACGACCGGCTCACGTGTGATGTCCAGCAATGCCTGAAGATCCAGTCTGACCGCATGTTTATCCAGCCACGTTTCATTCAATGCATCAAGCTGTGCTCTGGTGATCGGTTTTTTCAAATACAAGAGATGCTGATTGTGTACATCCCGACAACCAATCTTCCAGAACACCAGCAACGCATCATGTGCACAAGGGCAGCCTCTCGCCTGATTAAGTTTTTCATGGCGCGAAAGCGTGGCATAAAAGCTGCCTGAACCACCCGGCATCAAGTGGTACTCCTGCACCAGTCGCGCCTGATGAAAATGGTAGATATAGCCTTCAGTTGGCAGCCCCAGATGGTCACCAACCTGAATCGCCGGCTGCACCGGAATAAATGCTTCGCGGACGAAGCCGGAACCAATCGGCTTGACCTGAATCGGATGCGGCACACTGATCCCCAAAGGACTGAGGTCATTAAAGGCCATAATCCGCTTCGGGTCGTTATAAGCGGTATAGTAAGTATAGCGGGTGCCATATTCTGTCGAATATTGATTCTGCGGACTGGTCGTTAACTCAACTTCCTGCCCTTTGAGGGCAAATCCATAGCGAATCATCGCGCGACGAGATTCATCCGAGCAAGCGATTTCCAGATGATACTCAAACCGGACATTCGGAATTTGATCCGGGCGCTCCGGCAGCGTCGGTGCAGCACTATGAGATGCGGTAGAAAAGGAAGACCGGAGATGATTCGATTCTGTAAGGATATCGGCACTGATTTTTGACTGAATCATACGGGTTCACTGACGTTTCTTACTGATGATGACTATTATTCGATTCTTAACCAACGCGAATGAAACGCTACAAGGTGCTTATTCTACACAAAAACCAATCAATGTGTATGTAATGCTCAGTTGCCATAACCAAACCTTGAACCAGAGTAACGATTCTGCGTACTTGCTATCAACTGTATCAATAATAACGTCAAAAGGAGCAATAAAGTCAAGAGAAAGCAAAATATCGAGAGTTTTCAATTTCAAACTGAAGTTGATCCAGCGCTGCAGGCATATCAGGGAATAGCTGAGCGGTCATGGTGGGGTGCGCTTGAAAGATAGCTAAGCGGCATTCCCCGCGCCGCGATCAATACCCGTTCAGATTGAACAAAATTCAACCACGAAAGATCAACAGCCCTATCCGCAGATGGAACCATGCTTTGATTGCTTCTACACTCAGATTCAGGGGTTAACTGGCTCACAATAACAGATATCATAACAAAGGAGGAACAGATGACAGACCAACGTCACATCGCGATTGCAGGGGCATCAGGTCTGGTGGGTCATTCGATTTTACTCAACGCACTTGATGACCCGTCAATTGGAGAAGTTCATGTGCTATGCCGTCACCCGGTGAAAGTCAGCCACCCGAAACTATTGGAACATCAAGTTGATTTTCAACTGATCCCCCCCTTACCAGCAATCAACGAAGTCTATCTGGCTATTGGGACGACCATGCATCAGGCCGGTAGCCGGGCTGCATTTCGGGCAGTGGATTTGGCAATCAATTTAGCAGTCGCACAAGCGGCAATTGCTGCGGGCGCACAACGCATCGGGCTGGTCAGTGCCATGGCAGCCAATCCCAAATCACCGTTTTTCTACAATCGCGTCAAAGGTGAGCTGGAAGCAGCTTTAACGGATCTTTCTCCGCAGGGTTTGGTCATCGCTCGCCCATCGATGCTACTGGGAGATCGAGAGGCATTGGGACAACTGGTACGCCTGAGTGAAACACTCACAAAATATGTCAGTCAAGCGATCAAACCACTTATCCCGCAGAACTATCGTCCGATTGAGGCACCAAAAGTGGCGCAGGCACTCCTGAATCATGTTCCCACCGCTGACCGGACAATTATTTTACGCTCAGGTGAGATGCAGACCGCATGATACAATCCTCCGCCATGAACAGCTGGAGTGGAATAATACTCAATCCGGATAAAAATATGGCAAATGAGATATGAATAACTCGGATGAATATCATAAAAACTTATAAATCATGATGTTAGTTGTTGATAAATCAATCACTCTTAGATAGCATGCCGTTTTCTATTAAATAAGTTGGTAATCAACATGGCTCAATACAAAGAATATAAAGTGGTTCACATCGTAGAAGGTGGTTGCGGTACAGTTTTACTTGGCTCAAGTGGCTTGCCTGTGCAAAAAATGGAAGCCGATCTGAACAAGTACGCCGCCGATGGCTGGCAAGTTGTCTTTCAGGTGATTGAACAGAAACGCTTTATGCTGTTCTGGAAACGTGAAGCGATTCTGCTGACGTTAGGCCGCTAATTTGCTGAAGTTTATCTCTCTGCATTTGATCCGCCTTTACCAACGTAAAGGCGGCTCTAAACAATTACTCAATATTGAATGTAACTTCGAACCAACCTGCTCGGAATACACCAAACAATGCATTGAGAAATACGGCGCACGAAAAGGGTGGAAACTCGGACTTGCCCGCATCAAACGTTGTAATCAGCCGGATTTGGTCGAAAAAATTTATGACGAGGTGCCGTAATGAGTTCCCTGATGAGCTGGCTTGAGCCCCAAGAACAACTCGAAACCAGAGAAGAGCAGCTGCGAAAACAGATCAATGCGCTGTCTGATGCCGAAAGAAAAGTCTTTTATCATGAGCAGTCCAAGCTCATCAAAGACCCTGATAATTACGCGGTACTCAACTATTTCTTTCTCGGTGGTGTGCACCATCTGTATCTGGGCAGATATAAACGGTTTATCGCGGAACTGGTTCTGCTGATCATTGCTATCTTGAGTTTTATTCTCGGTGGCAGCGGACTGGGCGTCCTGATTCTGATTGCTTTATGTGGCTATGAACTGCCCCAGTTATTCCTCTCGCAGAAAATTGTCCGTCAGTACAACGAAGCTATCTCCAGAGAACTTTACGAGCAGATTATCCATAGCGGTTCACCGCATCGCGATCACCATTGAATCTACTGTTGTCACATCAGTTTTCCATCTGGTGTGACTGACCTTCAGGCTTTTCCCCATTAACCACACCAGTACTTATGCAAATAAAAAAGCTTCAAGTCAGTGACTCAAAGCTTTTATCTAAGACAAGGTAAATAAAACCGTTACTGATTAATCACTCGTACACCGTAAAGTAGCGGAACGCTGTTGGCACGGCAGGTCGTCATATAAATCTGTACTTTCTTATTCTGAGCCTGTGCTGTGAGTAATATCGAAGACCAAGTCTGAATCCAGGCATTCATATCACTCGGATCATAGACAGCCAGTTTCTCGGTTGCCGCACATACCGAGGTAACTGGTGGTTTATCAAAAGTAACCCTCAGCTGAGCCTTAGCAAATCGACCTTCATTTACACTGACCGATACATCTTTGACCGTCAACGGCTCGGTCCAGGCCCCGGCAAATGCGGTCGAAGAGAGTAGCAGACCGCCGAGCAGTAGTATTTTTGGTAATTTCATCATAGTTCCTTGCTTTATCATCAGTGGCCACTGTGTCGCATGTCTGCTGGGCCTGTTTTACAAAATTTCATTGATTATTGAGTGTAGCGGCGGCACGCGATGTACCGCCGAAAGATTCAATAGAATTAGCATTTTCCATACGCTGAACAGTAAGGATGGTTTTTATCCAGCCTGAAGATCGGCGGATAAAAACTGAACTGACTGTAAGGGCTGGAAATCAGTGAACCGGGATTAAAAATCCCCCCGAGCACACCACCGCTGACGCCATCATGCATTCCATTGGTCACCGTGACGCCCGGCCCACCGATATTAGTGGCGGGTAAGGCATACACATGGGCACTTGATGCGTAGCCGTGTCGCACAAGATTGGTTGAACGCAACGCACCGAGGCTGTGACCGATCTCGATCCGCCGTCCTTCAGCCTGACGAATAAAGCTCCGGCCAACGGCGTCGATTTCTCCTTGGTAGCCAAGAATCGTGTCATTGACATCCCAGAGAACACCCCACATGCCATGTTTATTCCGGGTCGTAAATCCATAAATCTGGACACCTTTGTCATCGATTTGTACCGTATCCCCCGCGACAGCCAAACCAAGCTCTGAATTCAATTGCAGTAAGATATTCGCTTCATACAGGCTCAGACCTAACTTATTCGCATAGTGCTCTACCCGCGTCTTCCAGTAATAGTTTTTCGCCTCCACCACGGCATTCGCAGCAACCTGACCAAAACTGCCCCCCAAACCATATAAGGCAAAATTGGCAATGGTCGATTGTTCACGGCTTAACGTTGCAGAAGTGACAAAAGAAATCGTTCCCTTCACCGAACTCAGCGGATTTCCGACACCATAAATTCTCGCGCCGGCATATGAAAATGCCCCGGCCCGAAATGCGCCGCTATATGAACCGGTATATCCCAGTGTCGATGCAGCAGCATAACCGGCACATCCCACCGGCCCACCCACTACGCAGGCAGCCGTCTGTAACACCGCGTTCAGATATTTCACCTTGGCCACCCCTTTAAACACTTCCCGGGTGACTTTCTTCAGGCCTTTACTGATTGCTTTTCTGATCTTTTTCCAGAAATGACCCGACGGATCGTAATACTTCATCGGGTTATTCATTACATAGCTATAGCGGTTATAGGACTGACTGTGATCGGGAGCCTGAATATAAGTGTCCGCACTGAGGAAACGCGCCAGCGTGGCATCGTACACCCGGGCATTCATGTGAATCAGCCCGACTTCTTCGATCTGTTCGTGACCGGTATAGCCCCGGTTTTGCATCAGTGCCTGCGGGATATTTTGTGTCTCTTGCTGCCACGCAAATGGCCGGACTTTACCCCAGGCATCATAGTTTCTGCGCTCAACGACATTGCCCCACATATCGGTCATCAAGTCGATGGAATGCAGCGCATCACTATGGCTGTAACGAATCTGACGATCCACCGAGGCCGCATTGCCTTGACCATCGGTTTTGGTCACATCAACATTGAGCGCCACCAGACGGCCGTCAACATAGATAAACTGCTTATGCTGGATATTGCCGTCCGCACCTTCAACTCGCTCATACACTTTGCCCAGATACCATGTTTTCTCACCCTGATGATTCTGTTTAAAGTAGCGCTGACGGGCTGAATCGTATTTGAACGCCACCCACTGCTCACCCGATGTAATCCGCTCAGGTTTGTTGAATCCATTCCAGTCAATGGTCCGCCCGCCACCAGTAAGCATGTTGCCGTTGGCATCATAGGTATAGGTATTGTTACCGGCGCGCGTCACCGCGTGTACATGATCGGGGTCGGCATAGAAATAACGACCGACATCTGATTTATAGGTAATGTTGCCTTCCGCGTTATACCTGACGGTATAATCCTTATTAAATAATGGATTATCCTGATGCTGATGGTTGGTACCGGTGAGGCGGTTGGTAATAAATCGATCTTGCTGGTCATAATAGTATTCTTCACGAATATTATTGATGGCATCGTAACGGGACGTAACATTATCCATCCGATCATAGGTATAGTGCAGAGAGCGAATGGACTGGTTGCCCTGAAGTGTCGTGATATTGAGCAACTGACCACTGTCTTCCTGATAGTCATACTGGTTGGTCAGGCCATTACCGTAGATTTCGGCAGCGATACGCCCTTCCGCATCGACATCGCTGAGCTTCCAGTAGCTGAGTTTGCCTTGAGCCGGCGCGGCATCTTTTAACGACTGTAACAATAGAGATTCAGTACCGCTTTCCTCGCCTAAATTCCGGTAGCGTTGCGAAACCAGTTTGACCTGTTTGACCAGCTGAACCAGTTGGTTCGCCGCCTGTAAGTAGCTGGTTGCTTTGCGGTGGGTGTGATCGGCCACATATTCGAGACGGCCGATATCATCAGCTAACACTGTCAGACGACCAAACATCTCCCGGACTCGCTGGTCGTATAACGGGTCATCCCGATCTAATGTAAAACTCACCAACCCGGCACCGTTGTTGTCCGCATAATGGCCATAATAAGCAATCTGATTTGCGGCAATTAAGCCAGATTGAACGCTTGCCCATTCCGCTAAGCTCACTTTGCGTAACAGGTTGCCCTCTAGTTTGAGATGGAATTTCGGTTGCTGAACCACGGTAATCGTGACCGGTGGGTTGATCAAGATGGTCCGGCTCGGTACTTTAAAATAACGTTCCCCATGCTCATCATAAAATGCTTCCAGCGCCCGGCCATGGAGCTCAGCGTACATTTGCTGCGCAAACTGCTCATTCTCCGCAACACCATCGGCAGAAATCACGTGGTCTTTCAGCGCCAGATATTCTTCTTCCCGAGACTGATAAAAATGTTGTTGTCTTCGGAGCTCTTTGGCTTTACGCAGATAATCACCGGCCCGGGCGAGCGCCTGATCAATCAATGGCCGAATCACACGGTCATATTCCTCGGCACTAAAGTGAATCTGAGCCTGACTGATATCACCCCAAATTTCGGTATTAATCCCCGTTTGCGCATCCCGTTGATAGTTGAGCGTAAACTGATTCGGCCGATGCTCGGCAATCAACTGGCCAAGGTTGTTATACTCAAAACTACGACTGAGTGTCTGGTCTTCGGTAATCAACTCTTCTTTGCTGGCTCTGCCGACGGCATCCACATAAAAGTTCTTGATCAATTCGCCTTCAACTTCACTTTGCAGCAATGCCCCATTCCATTGACGGGTACCGGTTGCCGTTGCCACCGAGTCATAATGCCATTGTGTGGTGCGAATCTGTTTCTGCTCGCCCTGCGCGGTTGCTGTGATGGTCTCTTCGTTACTCTCGATCATCCGCCCCAACGCATCATACTTCATCGTCGTGTGCTGACCTTTGGCATCCGTCTGACTCAGGAGGTTGCCAAATCCATCGTAAACATAAGTCCGGACACCTAAATCCGGATCACTACGGTAGATTTCTTTCCCTTGTACATTGTAGCGAGACTCGCTCATATTCCCGGTTGCACTGATCACCGACTTCAGCGATCCATCGGCATAATATTCTTTGGTGAGACTGCCACCTGCGGGCTCTAGCTTCTGAATCTCCCATCCCATCACGTTGAGATATGTGGACTCTTTTCTGCCTTTGGCATCAATCTTTGTAGTGACGAATGGCTGATACTGGTAAGACACCCAACTCAGGTCTTTCCCTGCCGGTCCCGGCTGAGAAACGGTATGAATGCGCCCCAACTGATCATAACGGGTATACGTATACTGCGGGACATCACCGGCGTAATAAGGACGAGTGACCGCACTCACCTGTCCCAACGGGGTATACTGATGATTCACCAGAACCCATTTACCATTCAGCGCCCGGTGTGCATCACGAACCTTACGTTGCAACATGTCGTAAAAAGCAACCTGTGTCGCCTGCCCCGGCGTCTCAGAAACTACACAATAAACCGCATCAGACGGTTTGACCCCACAGCGATTATCGGATGCCGGCAGATACCGATACTGAGTTTTAATAAACCCGGTTTCAGCCTGCTGCCAAGACTCGGTTTTGCGCCCTAAACCATCGAGATAAACGCGCGATTCAAGCCCGTTCGGATCCCAGTTGGTCATGACTCCGTTTAAACGGTCTCTGACGGTTCGGCTTTGATGTCCCAATGGATTGGTGTTGGTTGACGTGGTTAGGTTTTGTGAATACGTCAGGCTATGTTGCGATTCCTGACTGACCTGAACACCATTTTGTTGTGCCGTGATTGTCTCTGATTCAACAAACCCTTCGCTGTTATAGCGGTATGTTTTGGTGACAGCCAGTGCATCACCGGGATCGCTGACTTCCTTCACAACTTTCCCGGTCAGCGGATCATAACTGAATTCAGCAACATGACTGATTTGACTGCCGTCAGTATGAATCTGGGTGGTCTGCGAGCGGGTCAACAACCCCAGCAACCAAGAAGAAACATGATTACTAAACTGATTTTCAACAACCTTGCGGTAAGTATCTGTGGCTCCGGTAACCGGATTGAGCCCCTGTGTCAGCGTGGTTGTTTTACCAATATTGCCATAGTCATCAACCTGCTCATGGCTGACTGTCGTCGTCATCAGAAGGTTTTTATCCAGATCATAGCTTTTATCACGCTGCTGCTGCACATAAACCTGATAACTACGATGCTCGGTGACCTGTGGTGTATTACTCACCAGTTGCTGATACTGATCGTGGGCAATGAGATGAGTTGTTAATGTTTTCTGCTGTGTCGCCAGTGTTTGTTTCAGCGCATCATCCACGGGAGACAAGACTGCCTGCGATCCCTGTGCCAGTTCAGGAACCGACGCTAGATTTTCAACCAGATAATATTGATCGTTCGGTTGGATGATCGAGATAATGACCGGCCCCGGAATCAGCAACGCGGTATCCGGCTTTTTGGCATAAGTTTTATCTTGATATTCGATCAATTCATAGGACTGCGCGAGCGCTGCGGCTGCCTGTCGAATCTGCTCCTGAGACTTGGGTCGTTCCAATCCCTGCCGTGTCACCGAGCGATGTTCATAGTGGGTATCCGACTCATTCAACAGTGTCAGATGGCGGAAGTTCCAGAAGTTCTCCTCACCACAGACACTACAGTTCTCATCCAGCGTACTGTCATTCCCAAGGAAGGCTTGGCGATGTTTTTGATTCTGACTGTAAGGAAACTCAGTGTAAAACTCGATATACCGGTTGCGTTGGTTTTTCCCGTTAACGAATTCACGTTGTTTAATCCACTCAAAACCGCCGGAACCTTCGCCCTGCGTATCATATTGATACGGACCATATTGAAACACATAACTGGTGGTTCCGCTGCCATTCTCACTGTCCAGCCGATAAGCGACCGGATGGGCCAATGAAAGATTTTGTTTGGGTAAGGTCGCCGGTTGAATCGCGGAACGATCCGTATGTTGCCCGTAAGCACCAAACCATACCTGTGATGTATGACCCAGACCGTTGGTTACCTTAGACAGCAATAAAGCCCGGTTAACCAGATTCTCAGCCGTCTTACAGACTAGCAAGCCACTTTTATCGCTACAGTAATCGAGTTGACCATCGTGATTCAGATCGGCCCACCAGCGTTGGGTACTGCCCCATGAATCGACTTTAAACTGATAATTTTCTTTGTTGATATTGGTACAGAACACCTGAGAGCCGCTGCCACGACAAAAATCAATCACGCCGTCCTGGTTGAGATCCTGCCACCAGCGTTTATTCGCATCTCCCCAGTTGCCATTCCAGTCCGGCCCACCGGCCAAAACCAGATCATTGCTTAAGCCGGACACATCACCGTGAGTCCCATAAGAACAGGTCAGGTTCTTCTCCTGACCGGCTTCATTTTTGGTTGCCCGGCACAGATCCATTGCTCCGTCACCATTGATATCAACCCACCAGCGCTTATCTTTACTGCCAATGTCAGCCAACGAGAACACCCGGACTCGTTCACCTTTCACCTCGCTGCCATTCAATAACGTACATTTGACCAGCTTTGCACCGATGCGGCAGAAATCCTGACTGCCGTTGCCGTCGAGATCAACCCAGTCGATGTCACTATTCGACTCCCAAACCAAGTGGTTGAGACGAGCGGTTTCCTGCCATGTATAAGTGGTCTCATTCTCTTTTTTCAGTTGACTACAGACCAAGTCATCATCGATGCGACGACAGAATTCAGGATAACCGTCTCCATTGGTATCGACCCACCACCGATTCTCTTTCGAACCAAGCGCCGGTAACGGGTAAGTCTGAGTGGTTTGTTGGCTATTTGGGGAGAATTCGGTACAAATCAGCTGGTCATTATCATTACGACAGAATTCGCTTTTGCTATTCCCATTGAGATCCAGCCACCAGTGGGCATCACTGTCTCCCCATTTGGTCAGCGGATACGCAACGCTTTTGTTGTCACCGGCGATACTCAAATGACAGTGCAGTCCACCAGCGGCGGTTTTACACAGATCAAGCGCACCGTCTCCGTCTAAGTCAACCCACCATGACCGAGGCTGATTCTTCCAAGACTTAGGAATACTGTTATTGCCCCAGTTACCAATATTGCTGCTGACCACTTGCTGGTTAAAATAAACGTTTTGCTGAGTGGGTTTGGGGATTGAATGCCAGTTGAATTGAGTTTTAGGTAAACACAAACTATCCCGGTCACAATATTGAATTGCGCGAACGGTATGCGCATCAATTGAAGAACTTTGTTCACCCGTTGTCGCTTGATAAGTGAACTGATAATAATTGGCCAGTTGACCACTCGTCTTTAATTCAATCCGCGATAATCGTTCGCCGGATTCATCTGTCTCCCCACCTTGACTGAAGCGAGACAATTTAAATTGAGCATTTGCCATCGGTTCGTAAACAAATGCGAGTGAATAAATATCATAATCGACCTGAGAGATTTCACCATGGGTCGTATAGCTGTATTTGATTGGATTCTTGCGTAATGTATTGGTCACTTCACTCAGCAACCAGGCACGGATTTGCGGATGATAAAGATAGGTCATCCGCTCACCGCTCTTACTCTGGGAAATAAAAACGCTGTCTGACGCTAATGCATTACCGCTCAGTGAGACACGGGTAAAATCATCTTGCTGTAAAAAATAAACCGAACCATCTTCACCACGAACGCCATCTGCAACAATCAGCCGATTGCCATCCATGCAGAAATTATCCAGTCGGCTATTTTCAACCGGACGAAATTGCTCATCGGTAAACCACTGACTGCCACAGCGATAAATAGAAGAGAGGCCGGCAATATTAAAACCGACACCCAATGCTGAATTCGCTGCACCCTGACTGGAATACTGAATCGCCAACTGCGGCGTATTGCCGCCACGTCCTTCCGGTAATTCAATCGGAATCTGATAAGAGGCAATTCCTTGGTGAACACTGAGCTCTCCCGGCAAAGTACCGACTGTTTCAGTGATAGGGGCAGATTGTGCGTATAACGCAGACACAAAAAGACCCAGACCTAACAAGAGGCCAATCCGTTTATTCATACTTAACCCACTTAACATTTAATACAGCAAATACAGCACTACTTTTCTTGGCTTAACTGTTGTAGCGTTTGCTCAAGTGATTCAATTTGCTGATCCATATCCTGATCGGATAGTGTCTCAGTCGCTGATAACGGCTGCTCATGAATCAGCGCCTGCCGTAACTGTTTCACCTGAACCTGATGATTTAATTTTTCTACGGTCAGTGTTTCTGTATCTGGCGGTAAGGTATGATTTTTTTCGGGGAGCGGGTGACGCTGCTCAACAACAGAGCGTTTGGGTAACAAAAGGTTGATACTGGCAATAACTGCAACCAGCAATAAAAGTGCTAACACCCAGCGAATCACCGTTGTTTTATGATTTATCATGAATAATCTATCAGTACCTGAAGCCAAATTCGCGGATAAAATACAACTTTATCGCAATAATCATTAGTGTGCATATGCAAAAAGGTTGGTTAGGTCACAAAAATATTTGCTTTCATCCGATTAGCCACGTAAATAAGTTAGTCCTAAATATCAGATTGCAGCGTCTGAGAGAGGAGAACAGTCAAACAAATTTGTTGCGTTGTCAGATGCCGGAAGAGAGAGGCGATTTTTACGGCTTCATCTGACAATGTTGATGGCCATGACATAAATAGTGCTTCAGTTAAATTTTAAATTTATATTATTTTTAAACGATTGCTTACAATAACTAATATTTACCCTACAACATAAATTTGATAATTATTAATAACTATCAAGTTTATTGATAATATCAACTATCCTCATGTGCATTGTATTCATTAATATATTGTTTAATCCAATTTAAAAAGGCCTGTAATTTGGGTCTGGTCTCATGACCTTTTGGACATATCAAGTCATAACCGAACCCAGAAGATACTCGCTCAAAAGGAGCGATTAGTTCACCACTATCCAGATAAGATCTAATCGTATTATACCTTCCCAAAGCAATCCCCATAGAAATTCTTGCTGCTACCATTGTGAGTTCCTCATGGTTAAAGACATACTTGTGTTTCAAAATATTCGTATCTCTATTTGTTGATTCTAGCCAGTGCTGCCATTCCGTCAACGGAGATAAAAATTCTAAAGATTCGGTACAATGTAAAAATGTCGCTTCGCTTAATCGACGATCGCTTTCACCTAATCCGAAGCGCTCTGCATATTCAGGTGTACAGACAGGAACCAAGTATTCATCAAATAATCGAATACGGTAAAAATCCGGATGTTTTTCATCTCCATAATAAATCGCAATATCAACAGGTTGATTTTGAAAATCTAGTTTACTTGCCTTTACACGAATTTTTACATCTAGGTGGGGATATAGATTCTGAAATTGGGCTAACTTAGGTACTAACCATAGATGAGCAAATGTTGGTGCTACACCTATATACAATTCCCCTCTTAATTCATTGAATCGAATATCATCTATTTCAGTAAAGATACTGGATAGTGATTTTGTTAACGTTCTAAGCATCCGAATCCCATCATCTGTCAGTTCAAGTTTTCGAGTTAATCGGATAAAAAGGGTGAAACCGAGATCTGCTTCAAGCTTTTTAATTCTCTGGCTTACAGCCCCTTGAGTTAAACATAGCTCTTCAGCTGCGAGAGTAAAACTTAAAAACTTTGCTACAACGCTGAAAGTATAAAGGTTTGCGAGTATATTTTGCTTATCAGCCATCTGTGGCACCTCTCCTACGCATTAGAATTTTTAATTCATAAAGACCGCGGTTTCGTTTGTCGTGAATTTCCACTCATGTGAAATTAACACAAGATTTATGAGAGAGTATCGCAAAAATGAATTCTAAATTAAAAGTAGTAGTAATTGGTGGCGGCTCAAGCTATACGCCAGAATTGATTGAAGGTCTGATTAATCGTTACCATGAATTACCAGTTGGTGAACTGTGGTTGGTTGATATTGAAGATGGCCTAGAAAAGGTGCAAATAATCTCAGATCTTGCTAAGCGCATGATTAAGAAAAAAGGCTTAGATATCAATGTAAGAGTGACTCTTGATCGGCGTTTAGCATTACAAAACGCAGATTATGTTTGCTCACAATTCAGAGCTGGCTGCTTAGATGGACGCATTCGTGATGAGCGTATTTCATTGAAATATGGAATGATTGGCCAAGAAACAAACGGGTTAGGTGGGTTTGCTAACGCATGTCGCACAATTCCAATTACTCTTGAAATTTGTAAAGAAATGGAAGAGCTTTGCCCCAATGCTTGGCTACTTAACTTTACAAACCCATCAGGTATGGTCACAGAAGCTGTCCTCAAATACACCAATATAAAAGCCATCGGCTTATGCAATGTCCCAGTAATTATGGAGAAAGGCGTTGCCAAAATTATCGGTGCAAATGAAGGTGAATTCATCATGCAGGTTGCAGGCCTGAATCATATGATATGGGCAAGAAAAATATTACATAATGGTGAAGATAAGCTAAAAATTGTCATTGATGAAATACTCAAAGGTAATGACCCATTAGTACCATCGAATATACCTGCATTCAACTGGCCAAAAGACCTATTAAGAAATATGGGAATGATACCTTGTGCTTACTTACGTTATTACTACACAAGTTATGACATCATGAAGCAAGAACAAGAAGAAGCAGATGGTGAAGGAACTCGAGGTGAAGTAGTTAAAGCAATGGAAAAACGTCTATTTGACATTTATAAAAATCCAGAGCTTACAGAAAAACCTAAAGAATTAGAAAAACGTGGTGGTCAATATTATTCAGAAGCTGCATGTGAGTTAATGGCTTCAATTCATAATGATAAACGAACTGTAATGCATGTGAATACTCGAAATAATGGTGCAATTAATGGTTTACCTGACGACTGCACAGTCGAAGTCAGTTCAATTATTACCAAAAATGGTCCGATGCCACTAAATGTAGAACCATTTCCAAATGATACATTACGCCTTATTCAATTAATGAAAGAGTTTGAAACGCTCACAGTTGAATCTGCGGTGAAGGGAGATCTCGTAGCAGCAAAAAGAGGATTAATTCTAAACCCTATCGTGAATACAGGTACTATTTTAGATGAAGCTCTAAAAGAGACTGTACGAGAAAATCTCGATTATATGCCGCAATTTCGATGGATGTTTGAATAAATAAAACCTAGTCGAAAATCAATCTAATTTAGCTCTTATATTAATAACTTAAAATTTTAAAATATAAAATAAGAGCTGTTTACATAAAAATAAACATTAACCTCTACCTCTACTAATAAGGATTCGATTATGCCAACAACCATGGATAAATTGACCGCATTCCTTGACCGGTACTTTGTGCCATATGCAGCAAAGGTTGCAAACCAGACACACCTACAAGCAATAAGAGACGGTCTTGTTATGTCTATGTCTCTAATTATTGTTGGATCTGTATTCTTAATTATTGGGAACATTCCAATACCTGGCTATTATGACTTTATGGCCTCTATTTTTGGCAGTGGTTGGAAACAGGCATTATCTATTCCAGTAAGTGCTACTTTTGGCTTACTTGGTTTATTTGTTAGCATTGGCGTTTCTTATCGTCTAGCAGAAAAATATTCATTAGATTCTATTACTTCTGCTATTGCTTCAGTAACATCGTTCATGATTGTTTCTCCATATGAAATACACGCTTTCATCAAAGATATTGGTCAAACTGTTGATGTTAGAGGGATAAACCTTGATTACATGGGCGCAAAAGGGATGTTCGTTTCTATTATAATGGCGATAGTCTCTGTAGAAATAATGCGATTCTTTGTAAGAAAAGGCATTGTAATAAAATTGCCAGAAAGTGTCCCATCAGCAGTATCTAAATCATTCACAGCGCTAGTTCCGATTCTATTTATCATTCTTTTTTCCCTTTTATTGCGTATCGGGATCGAAAAAACCAGTTGGGAAAATATTCACGTATTAATCCAAACATTTGTTTCTAAACCTTTATTACATGCTGGAGGTTCTTATTGGGGAGCAATGCTGACAACTCTCTTCATTAGTTTGCTCTGGGCTATTGGTTTACACGGCTCAACGATCGTTCAAGCAGTTATGATGCCTATTTGGCTAACGTTAATGGATCAAAATAGAATTGCCTTTGAATCTGGGCAAGAATTACCAAACGTCGTTACTTTTGATTTCTTCTACTTTTCAACCAAGATGGGTGGGGCTGGATCTACATTAATTTTAGTATTTTTCATGGCTTTCCTAGCTAAATCTCAACACTTGAAAGAAATCGGTAAGCTTTCGGTTGTTCCTGGAATATTTAATATTAATGAACCTGTTATATTCGGTGTTCCAATTGTTCTTAACCCATTACTACTAATTCCTTTTATTACAGCACCGTTAGTTGCAACCACAACCACTTACTTTGCTATGGCTACTGATTTAGTACCAAAATTAACAGGTGTAACTTTGCCTTGGACGACACCTGTTGGCATATATGGATTCTTAGCTACAAACGGTAGTTTCGCAGCAGTATTTCTAACAATATTTAATCTATTAATAATTGGTGCAATTTACTATCCATTTTTTAAAGTTTTTGACAAACAGAAGTGTAAAGAAGAACAAACATTGGAACAACAAAAAATATCAATGCAACAAGATGAAGTTAAAGCATTATAATTCATAGGGTGAAATGATGAAAAAAATAATACTGTGTTGTATGGCGGGAATGTCCACTAGTATGTTAGTTAAGAAAATGCAGCAAGCAGCTGACGAAGCTAACATTGATTGTGATATTAATGCTGTATCAGCGGATCAGATTAAATCAAATTTAAATGGAACGGATGTCGTTTTATTAGGTCCACAAATAAAATATAAGCTTCCAGAGATAAAGAAAATTTGTGATGAAATGAACGTTCCATGTGATGTGATTAATATGTTGGATTATGGGGCGATGAATGGTAAAAAAGTTTTGGATTTCGCCATAACCATTTCAAAATAATTTTATCAGAATCTTTGACGAAGAGGTTATTTTTTCAATATAACCTCTTGAGGATATAGTAATGAAAATAACAGACATCGAAATATTCTGTGCTGATTTTGATCCATCGTCACCTAATGAGCCTATTTTTATTAAGATCAATACTGATTCTGGAATCAGTGGGTTTGGTGAAGCTGGTGTCGCTTACGGGAATGCAAAACAAGGAGCTATCGGACAGCTACAGGATTTTGCTAAGCTAATTATTGGTACAAATCCTTTGTGTATTGAAAAGATTTGGGATCAGCTTTATCGGGATACCTTCTGGGGCCAAGGTGGAGGAACGGTAATATTCTCGGCTATCAGTGCCATTGATATTGCTCTATGGGATATTAAGGGTAAAGCTCTGAATGTTCCGGTCTACGAATTACTTGGTGGTAAAACCAGAGATAAAATCAGGGCTTATGCGAGTCAAATTCAATTTGGATGGGGTGAAAAGGAAACACCATTACCAGGTATTGAAACATTGGCTGATGCCGCCCAAAAAGCGATTAGCGAAGGATATACTGCGATTAAAGTAGATCCCCTGCAACGGGATATTAATGGAGATAAAAATAAACGAAATGATGGTTTAATCTCACATGAAAAACTTAAACTTTGCCGGGACAGACTTGCCGCTATACGCACAGCTGTTGGTGATGATGTCGATATTATTTTAGAACTTCACGCAAAAACAGATTTCAACTCATCATTGCAAATTAACCGAATTATAAAAGACCTGAATATTTTTTACATGGAAGAGCCATGTGGTTCTTTAAACTCTGACCTAATGAAGGAGTTACGTACCCAAGTCGATGTGCCTCTGGCCGCTGGTGAACGAATTTATACGAGATATGGTTTTAGACCATTTTTAGAAAATCGCTCTCTAGATGTGATTCAGCCAGACCTAGCAACTTGTGGTGGCATTACGGAGGTCAAGAAGATATGCGATATGGCTAGGATTTATGATGTTTTAGTCCAGCCTCATATTTGTGGTGGTCCAATATCAGCAGCTGCAGCATTACAGATAGAAGCCGTTATTCCTAACTTTTGTATTCATGAACATCACATCGGAAATTTAAGTAGCTTTTCACGAAACTTAGGTGAGTACGATATTCAACCCATAGACGGTTATATTACCGTTCCCAATAGACCTGGGATTGGTCAAAACATACCACTTAATATTATAAATAAATGCAATGTAATACATATTCGTTAATAAGCTTTGGGGGGAATATACTGTGAAGAATGAGATAGAATTAGAAGCTACAATTATGGAGCTAATAATTAATGCTGGTCAATCTAAAGCCTATGCGTTTGAGGCTCTCACTTGCGCAAAAAAAGGGGATTGGCAAAAAGTCGATAACTTGATGATGTTAGCAAAAGAGTCTGCTAACAAAGCTCACCAAGTACAAACAGAGTTTATCGGGTTAGATGAAGGGTGTGGAAAACTACCAATTACGCTGATCATGGTACATGCTCAGGATCATATTATGACAGCGATGTTAGCTCGGGAGATAATTGAAGAATTGATCGAAGTTTACAAAAGATAGATTGTTAGAGACGGTAAAAGATTCAGGATTTGCTGAATCAAACACACCATCCGAAATCGACTACATAATGGATTTAAAGAGGATAGAAGCCTGATTCGATGCACACCTGAAGATGATGAACTTGAGCAACTCGCTTCTTTTATTGAAGCGTATGAAGAAGAACATTATCCGATGTAAATGGAGTCAGCAGTGTTCTTTCACTTTTTAAAATGCGAATCTTGCGTACTCATTCACTCTCAAATATCGCCTCTCTGTAAACGATAAGAGCCACATTAAGTGGCTCTATTACGCGTTACCTGCGGTCAATACTCTATGAGCGGAAGAATTCTGAAATGATATGCCCCTAGTTTAATGAAGGGCACCCTGTAGTGGTCAACTAAAATTGGCCACGGTTTTAGAGTTTTTCCAATATAGTCGTTCAGACTCATTGGGTGTCAGCCCACCATTATATTGATGGGGCCTAAGTTGGCTGTAATAACCTGTGATGTAACGAGTTATATGCTGTCTTGCTTCGCTAAAACTCCTATAACCCGACACCGGTATCCATTCTGTCTTTAGACTTCTGAAGAACCGCTCCATCGGGCTATTGTCCCAACA
>NZ_FULE01000030.1 GCF_900163965.1 Vibrio ruber DSM 16370 | reverse complement strand
GTCAGGTGTGTCCTCAGCCGGTGCGGATTGGGTTTCTTTTGTTGTATCGGCAGCGGTTTGTTCCGCTGACGACTCAGATTGTTGCTGCGCTTTTCTGGCTTTGGCACGGGCAACCGCAGCGGCAACTGCGGCCTTTTTCGGATCAGGTGTGTCCTCAGCCGGTGCGGATTGGGTTTCTTTTGTTGTATCGGCAGCGGTTTGTTCCGCTGGCGACTCAGATTGTTGCTGCGCTTTTCTGGCTTTGGCACGGGCAACCGCAGCGGCAACTGCGGCCTTTTTCGGATCAGGTGTGTCCTCAGCCGATGCGGATTGGGTTTCTTTTGTTGTATCGGCAGCGGTTTGTTCCGCTGGTGACTCAGATTGTTGCTGCGCTTTTCTGGCTTTGGCGCGGGCAACCGCAGCGGCAACTGCGGCCTTCTGAGAGTGACCATTGTCTTGCGCTGAGTCTGATGGTGTGTCTTGGGTCAACGCTGCTTCTTTTTCTGCTTTCCGTTCCCGGGCTTGGCGTTTGCGCTCTTCACGCAGTTTCATCATTTCACGATTGTCCGGTTCATCAACCCCTGATTGACGAGCTGCTTCTTGTTTCGCCTTCGCTCGGGCGATTGCTGCTGCAACCGCCGGTTTAGCCTCGGATTGTGCCTGTTTATTTTTAGACTTCACTCGTTCAATCGCAGCTGCGACAGCATCCTGTCCGTCATTTTCTTTCACCATTGCCTGACGACGGTTTTCCGCGGCTTGTTTGAAGCGATTTTCTCTTTCCTCTTTCTCCCGTTCCATCCGGGCTTTTTTCTCTTCGAAGCGAATTCTGGCCCGCTCAGCGGCTTCGGCCTCGTGTCTCCGGGTTCTGATCTCCGCTTTGGCCTGCCGATAGTATTGAACAAGTGGAATTTCACTCGGGCAGACATAAGCACATGCACCACACTCAATGCAATCTTTAAGGTTGAGTGTCTCGCATTTATCATACTCTTCAGCTTTTGCGTGCCACTGTAGCTGTTGCGGAAGTAAAGACGCAGGACAAACATCAGCACACTGACCGCAGCGAATACAAGCTATTTCCTGTTGGATCGGCGAAATTTCCTTCCGGCTCGGCGCAAGAATACAGTTGGTTGTCTTGGTAATCGGCACATCGGCATGCGGGAGCGTAAAGCCCATCATCGGTCCGCCCATAATCAGGCGAGGTAACCGTTTATCAGGATGATAATGGTATGTTTCCAGCAGATGTCGAACTGGTGTACCAACCAGTGCCCAGATATTCCGCGGTTGTTCAAATGTGGCACCTGTCAGCGTTACGAGTCGCTGAATCATAGGCTCTCCGTGAATAATCGCACGCTGAATCGCATACACTGAGCCAATATTTTGTACCATCAGCCCGATATCGGCCGGCAGTTTCTCTGCCGGAACTTCAAGATTCGTCAGGATCTTGATGAGCTGCTTTTCCCCACCGGATGGGTATTTGGTCGGGATAACCCGGATTACAATATTTTTGTCGGTTGCTGCGGCTTCAAGCGCGCGAATAGCTTCCGGTTTATTATCCTCAATCCCGATAATAATGAGTTTCGGCGACAAAATGTGAGCGAGAATCTCAATTCCCTGAATAATGTCATGTGCGTAGTGCTGCATCAGCACATCATCTGCGGTGATATAAGGTTCACATTCTGCGGCATTAATGATTAAGATTTCCGTCCGGGCCAGCCCCGACAGTATTTTTTTGGCAGTCGGGAAACCGGCGCCTCCCATCCCAGAGATACCGGCCTGACGAATCATATCGATCAAAGCTTCCGGAGCCTGTGAACGATAATCAGGATTGGCAGAATGTTGGTACCATGTCTCTTGACCGTCCGGTTGAATGACGACCGCAAGTTCCGGTAAGCCGGAAGGGTGGGCTGTTGTCCGGGGTTCGATCGCTGTAATAGTGCCGGAAGTCGGTGCATGTACCGGCAGATGAAATACGGACATTGATTGGGTCAGGGGCTGCCCTTTTAAGACGCTATCACCGACGGATACCAGTAAGTCGCCCGGCTTACCGATATGCTGTTTCAGGGGAATCACCAATTCTTCCGGGAGCGTTGCAGCGGCTGGGGGCGTTTGGTTGGATTGATGTTTGTTTTCCGGTGGATGAACTCCCCCCGGGAAATCCCATAACCGGCCTGATTTAATTTGTTCGATTAATGACAGCATATCAGCCCCTAGTTGTGATTATGGTTAGATAAGGAAGCATCAGTCTCATTGGTTTCGGTCACATTGACGACTGGAATTGCGTTCATTTGCCATTTCCATGTTTCAGGCGTCGGTTGAACAGGAACCATTTCGATACAATCTGTCGGGCAAGGTGCCACGCAAAGATCACAGCCGGTACATTCGTCTTTGATCACGGTATGGAGGGCTTTGGTGCCACCGACAATCGCATCTACCGGGCAGGCCTGAATACATTTGGTACAACCGATACACATTTCTTCATGAATGAAAGCAACCCGTTTGACTTCATCGCTCAAGTCATGGGCAGGTTCAGGAACATCCACGCCCATCAAGTCAGCGAGTTTCTCGATCGTCGCCTGACCACCGGGAGGGCATTTATTGATGTCATCACCGTTGGCTATTGCTTCTGCGTATGGACGACAGCCCGGATACCCACACTGACCACACTGGGTCTGCGGTAAAATCGAATCAATTTGATCAACGATCGGATCGCTTTCCACTTTAAAGCGGATCGATGCATAACCAAGAATTGCGCCAAAAATTGCAGCGAGCACAGCCAGTGCAATCATGGCAATGAAAATGACGTTCATTACAGTTTAACCAGTCCAGTAAAGCCCATGAATGCAAGCGACATCAGTCCTGCGGTAATCATTGCGATGGATGCCCCTTTAAATGGAGCCGGGACATCGGAGACATTGATCCGTTCACGCATTGACGCGAACAGAATCAAGACCAGAGAGAAGCCGACCGCAGCACCGAATCCGTAAATGACTGATTCGATAAAGTTATGATTTTCGTTGATGTTGAGCAGCGCTACCCCAAGTACCGCACAGTTCGTCGTAATCAAAGGTAAAAAGATACCTAACAGACGATAAAGTGTCGGGCTGGTTTTATGCACAACCAATTCGGTGAACTGAACAACGACTGCAATCACCAGAATGAAACTCATTGTACGGAGGTAATCAATGCCCAAAGGTGTAAGAATATAGCTCTCGACCAGATAGGAACAGACTGATGCCAGAGTTAACACAAAGGTGGTGGCCAGGCCCATGCCGATTGCCGTTTCCAGTTTCTTTGATACGCCCATAAACGGGCATAACCCCAAAAATTTAACCAGTACGAAGTTATTTACCAGTACAGTGCCAATGAGCAACAAAAGGTATTCGGTCATAATTTGCCGCTTGTGATTCTAATGAGCCTCTTATTATCCAGTTTTATATGCTGAATAACAACCAAGGAAGTCTATGGTTTTTCGGCTGCCCGGCATTTTTGTCATCGTGTTGTACATTCTGTGTGTTTTTTCCGGAACAGGGGATTACAAAGGGGGAAGAGACCTGAACAACCCGTACAGCTAAAGGGGATATCTTGACGACGTTCGTCGTATCGGGCAAGAAAAAGTGGGGCTGCGCGGATAAGAGTGAGAAGCGACAGTTCAGTTTGAGGCGTAACATTCTCTCGGGGCGACTCTCACTGAACTGCCGGTTTTATGTTTACACGATTTTAGGCTGCCCGTCTGATGCGGTAGCACCACCGTCTACCGGTAGGTTTACACCATTAATGAAAGAGGCGTCGTCGCTTGCCAGAAAAGTAACCACTGAGGCAATTTCTTCCGGTTCTGCAGCACGGCCCAACGCAATGCGCTCATTAAATTTATCGCGAATGTCCTGTGCCCATCCGTTGGTCATGTTGGTTTTGACCAGGCTCGGGCAGACAGCATTGATGCGCACACCCTCAGCACCGTGGTCCAGTGCCATTGCTCGGGTCAGGTTTACGACTGCACCTTTGCTGGCACAGTAGAATGCCGCGCCCCAGTCACCGCCTAAACCGGAAACGGAGGCGGTATTGACGATACAGCCTTTGGTTTTCAGCAATTCGGGTAGGGCAAACTTGGCGCAATAAACGACACCGTCAATATTAACCGAAGAAATCTTCTTCCAGTCATCGACACTGCCTTCAATGACGGTTCCCGGGATATGCACACCGGCATTGTTAACCAGAATGTCCAGTTTTCCGAAACGAGCGACAACGCTGGCAATCAACGCTTCCACTTTATCTGGGTTGGACACATCAATGGTGTGAGCAGAGACGCGTTGCTTATCAAAATCTTCAATCGCTTTAGCAAGTTGTTCTTCATTCCAGTCCGCTAAGGCAATGTTTACCCCTTCGGCGTAGAGGCGCTTTGCAATTGCCAGACCAATCCCATTGGCGGCTCCTGTGACCAAGGCAACTTTGTTGTTTAAGCCTCTCATACGAGTTCTCCTTCATGATGGTGAATAAAAATGGGATCCTGATTCTTTTCTGTGCGTGGCAACATCAGTTTGTAGTTGTCGCTGTAATCGACAGGGATGGCTACAACTGATGGGCCTTCAACGTCCATGGCTTTTTTCAGGGTATCAGCCAGTTCATATTGACTGGTCACTGCGAACCCTTTGGCACCGAATGATTCGGCATACGCTTTGAAATCGATCGGGCCGAATTTCACACCAGAGAAGCGCTGATATTTTTTCATTTCCTGCATTTCAACCATATTATAGGCGTTGTCGACCCATACGATATGAAGGATGTTGCATTTTAGTCTGACGGCTGTTTCCAGTTCCATACTCGATTGCATGAAGCCACCGTCTCCGGAAACGGAAACCACTTTACTGCCGGGTTTGAGCAGACTTGCACCGATTGCCCATGGCAGAGCGACTCCCATAGTTTGTTGTCCGTTGGAGACGAGCATCTGACGCGCACGGAAACAGCTCAGGTACCGGGCAATCCAGATATGGAAACTGCCCATGTCGAGACAGAGTGTCGTATCCGGTGCAATGATCGATTGCATTGCTTTGATCAATGTCAGTGGATGGAAGCCCTTTTGGGTGGATACATTGGGGTAAGTTCTGATGATCTGGCGTTGCTGAGCGACCTCTTCCAAAACTGACATTGCCATCGGAGATAGGCGGGAATAACCAGAGATGCGATGTCTCATCTGATCCAATGACTGGGCGATGTCACCGACGATTTCCACGCATGGCTGATAGTTGAGCTGATACTCGGCCGGCTCAATGTCGAGATGAACGACCGGACAGCGTTGACTGTTCCATAACTCGGGATCATATTCAATCGGACTAAAACCGATGGTGAGGATCAGATCCGAATCTCGTAGCAGTACGTCACCGGGTTGATTGTTGAATAAACCGACCCGACCGGCAAAGTTGTGGTAGTAGTTAATATCAACGGTTCCCGCTGCCTGATAGGTCCCGACAACCGGTAAATGCGTTTTTTGCAAAAAGCGAGTAATCGCAGCTGCGTTTTCGCTACGGCTGGCATGCAGGCCGAGTAAAACCACACAGCGTTGGGCGGCACTGATTCGGTGAACGGCCTCTTCAATCGCAGTCAAGTCAGCACAACCGGGTTGAATGCGCCCGGAAGGAACAATGATGTCAGTCTGCGTCTGTTCGGACAAAACATCCTGAGGCAGACTGAGGAAACAAGCCCCCGGGCGGCCTGACTCGGCAATACGAAATGCATTGGCGACAATTTCACTGGCAGCATCGACATGTTGAACTTCGGCACTGAACTTCGTGATCGAACGAAAAATACTGACCGTATCCATACTTTGGTGGGTCTGCTTCTGCTGGTCGGCTCGTTTGACCGCGCCACCGATGGCAATCAGTGGATCTCCCTCTGAATTTGCGGTAGCGACACCGGATACCAGGTTGCCGCAGCCGGGACCGGAGGTAACCATGGTGACACCGGCTTTGCCGGTTAGCCGACCGACGACACCGGCCATAAACGCTCCGTTGGCTTCGTGACGAACCGGAATCATCTGAATGCGAGTGTCTTCAATTGCATCAAACAACTGATCGATTTTAGCTCCGGGAATACCGAAAATATATTGGATACCGAGCGACTCCAGTTGTTGAGCAATCAACTGAGCCCCGTTTTTGGTTGAAGGTTTGGATTGCATTTTTTTGTCCTTATTATTTTGCCTGACATTGTTATTTTTCCGCCTTTTCGATGGCGGTACGAATATCTTCCGGAGCCAGATTCGCATTGAGAAACTCTGTAGAAGCCGGTGTATCGATCACCAGCCGCGACACTTTGCCAATCTGGAGGAATCCGGATGAAATACGATAATCCTGAATATGGCCGCCGCCTTGACGGTCATCGGTAATGAAATGTTCGTGATAGCCGGGAACATTAATACCAGTGGTGTATTTGGGGCTGCGAAATCCGGCAATAACGCCTTGTTTTTGTGTGAAACGGAAGGTGGGTTGTTCTTTGACAACCTCAAGCATGGGGCGGTAGGGGCGGTTTTGTTTGGGCACCGTGCGGGTGCGGACAAAGTCGAATACCCCATCAATACGTAATGCACAGAACACATTGTCACTTGGAATCATGTCATCGATCAGTTGATGAACGGCTTCACGTGACATCCGTGATGTCAGTGGGAGCTCAATATCTGCTTTAAAAAAAGTCATTACCGCAAAAGGCGTTCTTTGCGTCATATTTGCCGGATTAGCTGAGCCATCCGACTTGAGCTGAAAAACGTGCTTATCAAATGCGATAAGTTCACCATCGAGTTGGTTGAATGTTCCCAAGCCAAAATCACCGTGTTCCAGTAACTGTTCTACGGTCGTCGAGCCTTCGTAAACGCCGGCAATCAGGGCGCTCATTAACGAAGTCTGAAAAATTTCACCATCATTGGTCACGTGATGATATTCAGCAAATTCTTTTGCTATATCGAGCGAACAGTCACACTGAGGGTTATAGAATTCGCGCATGAGTTAATCCATTGTGCAATCAAGTGTATATTTAGATTGACTTCTTTACCGTACTAAATCCAATATAAAAAAGATTTATTTTGATATGGAAAAAATATGGAATTCCGTTACCTCAAGTATTTTGTTGCTGTTGCTCAGACGCGTCATTTTACCAGGGCGGCTGAACAATTGGGGATTGCCCAGCCACCCCTGAGCCAGCAGATTAAAAAGCTGGAGCATGAACTGGACGTAGACCTGTTTAAACGTTTATCCAGAGGGGTAGAACTGACTCAGGCCGGAGAAGTATTTTATGCTGATGCGGTCAATATTCTCGCTGATGTGGAACGGGCAAAAGCGAAAGTCAGGCAGATCGCCCGTGGTGAACATACCGAAGTCAGGATTGGGTTTGCCACTTCAACTTCAACCTGTATTCAGGTACTTGAAAGGATGGGTCGTCTGCAACAAGAGAAGATTAACCTGAAAACGGCTGAACTGCCGATGTCAGAATTGGCAGCGCAATTGACGAACAAGCAGTTAGATATTGCGATCATGCGTTTGCCTTGTTATGCCAGTGAGTCTTTTGAGCGCCGGCTGTTGTTTGATGATCCGTTTGTGGCGGTGATTCCTACTGATCATGCATTAGCGCAGTTTAAGCGTATTCAGATGAAACAGCTCCGGGAGCAAAAGATTTTACTGTTTCCACGTGAAACCGGTCCCGCTCTGTTTGATGGGATGAATACACTTTTTGCGGATGCCGGTATACGGCTTGACCCCCATTTTGCTGCCCCGCAGTTGCGTACGATGATTGCGATGGCGCAGGCTGGGCTGGGGATTGCGATTGTACCGTATTCACTGGCTGAGCATCTGGATAACTCGGTTGTCGTGGCGAGTATTGAGGATATTAAACTGACCAGCCGAATCGTGGTCGCTTGGGAAGCATCGAATCTTAATAAGCATGTGCTCAAGGTAGTGACACAGCTTAGCCAGAACGACGACTGATGACAAGCAATAAAAATGTTGGTGTGCGCCTCAGTGATTCGGTGTGGTCAATTTGAAATCACAGGGTTTGGAGACAAAAAAGACGCCTCAGGGCGTCTTTTTTCTGAATTTGGCTCCCCCTGCGGGACTCGAACCTGCGACATACGGATTAACAGTCCGCCGTTCTACCAACTGAACTAAGGGGGAATTATAAAAACGGGGTGGATGGTACTTACCCTGATTGAATGTGTCAATATTTGTCTGGCAAAAAAAGTTCAGAAAACAGCAGAAAAAATACTTTACTTTCTTGTACCCCTTGCGGCTCTAAGGCTTTATTTACTTATCCACCAATTTTGTGGATAAGTGTGTTGATGAAAGTTGATTAAGTTGAAGAGCTCATTTTTATTGAGTCAATAGAGATTAGTTTTTGGGATGATTTGATTAATATGTTGTTGTAAATAAAGGACTTTTTTATTTATTCACAGCATTTATAAATGTGATGATAATGATAATCAAATGCGTGAAATGTTAATTTCTGTGCCGAAACTGGGGAAAACTAGTGGATTGTTTTTTGAGGAAAAGAATAGGTTTTCGTGCGAGGGTAGGCAATATATCAAAACATTTTTCAGATAGCCAGATCATTTTAGGAGAGTGTGATTTGTTTTGTAAAATAACTTCTTGCCACTTCGCTGGGAAGGCAGCGACAATAAGAGATATTTCTTTCCACATCTCTTGTCGTGGAAGGAACCGATGATGGCTCATGAGACGATGCAGAGGGAAAGATGAGTAAAGCATTTGAACTGGTTTCTGCGTATCAACCTTCCGGAGATCAGCCGGCAGCAATTCAGCAACTACTCGAAGGATTGGATGCCGGTCTGGCACATCAAACATTACTTGGTGTGACCGGCTCGGGAAAAACATTTACATTAGCCAATGTAATTGCGCAGGCACAGCGTCCGACGATTGTTCTGGCACCAAACAAAACACTGGCAGCTCAGTTGTTTGGTGAGATGAAAGCGTTTTTCCCTCACAACGCGGTCGAGTATTTCGTCTCTTATTATGACTATTACCAACCGGAAGCGTATGTGCCGACAACCGATACATTCATTGAGAAAGATGCGTCTGTTAATGCCCATATTGAGCAAATGCGACTATCTGCCACCAAGGCGTTACTGGAAAGAAAAGATGCCATTATTGTTGCCTCTGTCTCGGCGATTTATGGACTGGGTGATCCGGACTCCTATTTAAAAATGATGCTCCACTTGCGTCGGGGAGATGTGGTTGATCAACGGGCCATGCTCAGACGCTTGGCCGAATTACAGTATTCACGCAACGAGGTCGGTTTTGAACGGGGTCAGTTTCGGGTGCGTGGTGAAGTGATCGATATTTTTCCTGCTGAATCGGAAAGTGAAGCGGTGCGGGTGGAGATGTTTGATGATGAAATTGAACAAATCAGTTTGTTTGATCCACTGACCGGAGCCGTCATCCAGAAGGACTTGCCTCGCTACACTGTATATCCGAAAACCCACTACGTTACACCGAGGGAGCGGATTCTTGATGCGATTGAACAGATCAAAGCCGAGTTGAAAACCCGCCAAGCCTACTTTATTGAACATAATAAGCTGTTGGAAGAACAACGCATTTCCCAACGTACGCAATTTGATGTCGAAATGATGAATGAGTTGGGCTTTTGCTCCGGTATTGAAAACTACTCCCGTTACTTAAGCGGGCGAAATGAAGGCGAGCCGCCACCGACCTTATTTGATTACTTACCTCATGACGGCATTCTGATCATTGATGAGTCACATGTTACGGTGCCTCAAATCGGCGCGATGTATAAAGGCGATCGATCCAGAAAAGAGACATTGGTCGAATTTGGTTTTCGTTTACCTTCTGCTTTGGATAACCGGCCGTTAAAATTTGAAGAGTTTGAAGCATTAGCACCACAGACAATTTTTGTCTCTGCAACCCCCAGTGCTTATGAAGTGGAGAAATCTGGCGGTGATATCGCCGAGCAGGTGGTTCGACCCACCGGGTTATTGGATCCGGAATTGGAAATTCGTCCGGTTACCACGCAGGTTGATGACTTATTATCCGAAATACGTCTGCGCAGCGCCCAGGATGAAAGGGTGCTGGTCACGACGTTAACCAAGCGCATGGCTGAAGATTTAACCGAATATCTGCAAGAGCATCACGTCAGAGTGCGTTATCTGCATTCCGATATTGATACGGTTGAACGGGTCGAGATTATTCGTGATCTTCGCTTAGGCGAATTTGATGTGCTGGTGGGAATTAACTTGTTGCGGGAGGGGTTGGATATGCCGGAAGTTTCTTTGGTTGCCATTCTCGATGCAGATAAAGAAGGATTCTTACGTTCTGAACGCTCTTTGATTCAAACCATCGGACGTGCGGCCCGGAATCTTCGCGGTAAAGCGATTCTGTATGCTGACCGTATCACCGGCTCGATGCAACGGGCAATTGATGAAACCAATCGTCGCCGTGAAAAACAGCAGCGCTATAATGAAGAGATGGGGCTTGAGCCGCAAGCATTGCGCAAAGATGTTAAAGATATTCTGGAAATCGGAGATATCACCAAATCAAAACAGAAGCGTAAGGTACCACAGCGACCATTGTCTCAAGTTGCCGAGCCTGATAGTGAATATGGTTCTCTCACGCCGCAACAGCTCGAAAAAGAGATTAGTAAGCTGGAAGCACAGATGTACCAATATGCACAGAACCTTGAGTTTGAACAGGCAGCGCAAAAACGAGATGAAATCGAGAAACTTCGCGAACAATTTATCATCAACAGCTAAGATAGATGTATAGATAAAAAAATAGCCAATAGAAATATAATCTATTGGCCGTCAGAATGTGAATAACTTTATTCACTAACAACGTCAGTTGGCTAGGTGACCCATGATGGGTCGAATATACTATAAGCATATACTATGCCAACTATAGAGTGCTGAAATGCTTGTTTTGAGAGGTTGTTTCAAGGTTTTTTGAAAAAATAATTGCAATATGCAATTCTCAATGCGATCATTGTGCAAAATGCAATTTAAATTGGCTAAGTTATGCAATCTGAACAGTTACCACAAAAAAGTAGATATCTGCTGATGGTTGAAGATACAGCCTCGGTTGCCGTGCTGTATCGAACCTACCTTGAGCCTCTGGATATTGACATCAATATTGTCGGTACCGGGAAAGAGGCATTGGAGAGTCTTGAAAAAAGAGAACCCGATCTGATACTGCTTGATTTACGTCTTCCGGATATGACAGGGATGGATGTTTTACACGAGGTGAAACGGAAATACCCGGATGTTCCCGTTATTTTTATGACAGCTCACGGCTCAATCGATACGGCTGTCGAAGCCATGCGCTATGGTGCTCAGGATTTTTTAATTAAACCATGCGAAGCTGACCGATTACGTGTCACGGTGAATAATGCAATTCGCAAAGCTTCAAAAATTAAAAGTGATTCTGATGATCCGCGCAGCCAAAACTATCAGGGATTCATCGGCAGTAGTCAAACTATGCAGGCTGTTTATCGAACCATTGACTCTGCGGCAGCGAGTAAAGCCAGTATCTTTATTACCGGAGAAAGTGGCACCGGTAAAGAGGTGTGTGCTGAAGCCATTCATGCTGCCAGCCGACGAGGTGATAAACCGTTCATTGCCATTAACTGTGCCGCGATTCCGAAAGATCTGATTGAAAGTGAGCTGTTCGGTCATGTCAAAGGTGCTTTTACGGGGGCCGCGACTGATCGGCAGGGTGCTGCCGAGCTTGCTGATGGCGGGACGCTATTTCTGGATGAACTCTGTGAGATGGATTTGGACTTACAGACGAAATTATTGCGCTTTATCCAAACAGGTACATTCCAGAAAGTCGGTTCATCAAAAATGAAAAGTGTTGATGTTCGCTTTGTGTGTGCAACAAACCGTGATCCGTGGAAAGAAGTTCAGGAAGGACGTTTCCGGGAAGATTTGTACTATCGTTTATATGTTATCCCACTTCATTTGCCGCCACTTCGGGAACGGGGTGATGATGTCATTGAAATCGCTTACTCTTTACTCGGATATATGTCCAAAGAAGAAGAGAAAGATTTTGTTCGTCTTGCTGCTGAAGTTGTGGAACGGTTCAGACAGTACGAGTGGCCGGGCAATGTTCGTCAGTTACAAAACGTTTTACGTAATGTGGTTGTATTGAATCAGGGTAAAGAAATCACGCTGAGCATGTTACCACCGCCGTTGAATCAGCCGAAAGAAAGCTATCTTCGTTTGGTTCAACCGATGATGGAAGATCGGAAACCTTCAGTCCATGAAATATTTCCCCTATGGATGACGGAAAAAATGGCGATCGAAAATGCGATTGATGCATGTGAAGGCAATATCCCGAAAGCAGCTGGCTATTTAGAAGTAAGCCCTTCAACCATTTATCGTAAATTACAATCTTGGAATGCAGAAGAGAACGCATAGATATGAGTGAAATCATGAATCGAGATACGATTTCGTCATTGTCAAGTGAAATAGGAGAGGAAAATATTCCCGTGTTACTGGATATTTTTCTCGGTGAATTGGAAAACTATCAGGCGACGTTATCGGCAAGTGAAGGCTCAGAACAGCATGAGCTGCTGAAAGAGATCAGCCATGCATTAAAAAGTAGTGCTGCGAGTTTTGGCGCTGATCGTTTATGCGCGATGGCGATTGATATCGATACCCGAGGGAAGCAAGGATTACTACTTAATCCGAAGCAGGAAACACAGACTCTGCTCAAACAGCTCCGTGAGACTTATACCTCTTATATGACCTTGGTTCAGCATGAACCTTAACCATTCAAATCAGCAACGATGAGCGTGACAGCTCATCGTTGCACTCTATCATTATTTTTATACAGCTCGTTGATAAGTTGCTCTTCAATCACTTGTCTTAGCTTTTCTCGTTCGTGACGCCATCCTTTATCCGGAGAGGCGAGGTTGCGTGTAATCATCCGACAGTCTGCCGGGTATTTGTCCGGTGGGGTTTCACACAAGATCAGGTCAACCAACCTGCCGCCACAAGCCCGTTGGCACCAGATGAGTTTTCGGTTGAGATCCATTTTCTGTGCAGGCCCATATTCCGGGGCAAGGTTATCAATATAAATAAGGATAGCCCGACGGTTTTTCGCAATCGCTTTACCCAATTCAGGGAGTAATAACGGTGGCATGATACTGGTCAAAAAACTACCGGGACCAAGCAAAATCGCATCTGCCTGAGTAATTGCCTCAATCGCTTCATGGGTTGCCGGTACTTGTGGAGACAGCTCTAGTCGCACCAATTCTTCGGTCATTTCATCGACATTCGTTTCTCCCGTGACCACTCTGCCATCAATAGCATGAGCGGAGAGATCGGCAGGGTGTTCTGACATCGGCAGAATATTGATCGATACATTCAGCAGGGTTCGAATCAAATTAATCGCTTCAAGTGGCCGGACAGATAAGCTACCTAAAGCGGTTAGCATCAGATTACCTAGATTATGGCCATCAAGTTCACCTTGTCCCTTGAATCGGTATTCGAACATCATTGAAGCGGTCGAGGGTTCGGTAATCAACTGATTAATACAGTTACGAGTATCACCCCATGCAATTCCGCCCTGACAGTGACGAATACGTCCTGTTGAACCGCCATTGTCTGTGGTTGCAATAATACCCGTTGCATTTGAACCAAAATCACGAATGGCAGCCAAAACACGTCCGAGCCCGTGTCCCCCGCCAATCGCAACCACCTTTTTCTCTTGATAAAGTTTTTGCTGATAAGAATTCATTGTTGTCATTATCTATAAATCAATCACGGCTAATCGTAGTTGAATTTTTTGATCTAGAATACTTCTTCTGTGAAAATTTAGCGGGAATACTCAAATTTTTTGATAAGGAAGTAGGATCTGTTCAAAAAAATTTGTAAACTGAAAAACGTGTTAATTGTGATGACATATGTCTCATAGTTGCCATAGCTCCGAGTTTGACGGGCTAAGTTCCGAGTGGAATAGGCTTGTCAAACCTGTGGTCGATGTTGATGACCCGAGGGTGGGATTGGAAATGATCTTGCCTCCCGTGTTTGGAAAGGTGTTCCATGGCTCAATTTGAAGATAACTTTCAGCGTAAATTCTATTATTTACGTCTGTCGTTGACGGACGTATGCAATTTTAAATGTACCTACTGTTTACCGGATGGATATCAGACTGAGACTCAGCGTCCTCAGTTTTTATCACAACCGGAGATTCAGCGGGTTGTCACCGCATTCGCAAGTTGCGGAACCTCCAAAGTTCGGCTGACCGGTGGTGAGCCGACGCTACGTCGGGATTTTTCCGATATCGTTCATCTTGTCTCTTCAACACCCGGTATTGATCGAGTGGCGATGACCACCAATGGCTTTCGTCTGGCAAAATCAGCCGCGGAATGGCATCAGGCCGGTCTAACCAATATCAATGTCAGTGTTGATAGTCTCGATCCGAGAATGTTCCATCAGATTACCGGTGAAAAT
This sequence comes from Vibrio ruber DSM 16370, assembly GCF_900163965.1. GTDB lineage: Bacteria > Pseudomonadota > Gammaproteobacteria > Enterobacterales > Vibrionaceae > Vibrio > Vibrio ruber. The sequence continues at coordinate 65,627 of NZ_FULE01000030.1, read as the reverse complement.
AAATACCGGCAGGTCATGGATGGTATTGAACAAGCATTGGCCGTCGGTTTTTCTCAAATCAAAGTAAATGTTGTACTACTGAAGGGGCTGAATGACCGCCAGTTGCCTGCATTTCTTGATTGGATCCGTGATCTGCCGATTCAACTGCGTTTTATTGAATTGATGCAGACCGGCACAATGGATGACTTTTTCTACCGGCATCATGTTTCGGGTCAGGCGGTTTATCAGCAGCTACTCGGCCAAGGGTGGATCCCGAAAGTCCGTGCTTGTCATGACGGCCCGGCGAAAGTATTGGCGCATCCCGATTATCAGGGAGAACTTGGCTTCATCATGCCGTATGAAAAAAATTTCTGTGCGAGCTGTAACCGTCTTCGCGTTTCTGCGAAAGGGAAGCTGCATCTGTGTCTGTTTGGCGAATCTGGGGTTGGACTGCGCGATTTACTGCAGCAAGACGAACAGCAGACTGCTCTGATTGAGCGGATTCAGCAGGCTTTGGGAGAAAAAGCCGTGAGCCATTTCTTACATGATGGCCATTCAGGCATGACACCTCACTTAGCTTCGATTGGCGGTTAGTCCGCACGACAAACCATGTCGATTCTCATCAATGATCAAAATAGGTAAATCTTTATGGGACATGCACAAACTGAATTCAGACCGGCAAAGATTGCGGTCTTAACCGTTTCTGATACCAGAACGGAAGAAAATGATACATCCGGTGGCTATCTGGCTGAACAGCTTCAGCAAGTCGGGCACCAGCTCGTGGATAAACAGATTGTGGTTGATGATCGCTATAAAATTCGGGCGATTGTGTCACAGTGGATTGCTGATGAAAATGTTCAGGCAGTGTTGATTACCGGCGGGACAGGCTTTACCTCACGAGACAGTACGCCAGAAGCACTGATACCACTGTTTGATAAACAAGTTGAAGGATTCGGTGAGTTATTCCGAATGGTTTCTTATGAAGAGATAGGTACCTCGACCATTCAATCGCGGGCCATTGCCGGTTTTGCCAACCATACGGTTATTTTTGCGATGCCGGGTTCAACGGGAGCCTGTAAGACTGCATGGACAAAAATTATTTGCCAGCAGTTGGATGCATCACACCGACCATGCAATTTTATGCCTCATTTATAAGCTGTATTGGAGTTAAACATGAGTCAACTCACTCATATTAATGCTGATGGTGAAGCCAATATGGTTGATGTTTCCGCAAAAGACGATTCTGTTCGTGAAGCTCGGGCTGAAGCGTTGGTCTACATGGCAGAAGAGACATTGCGATTGATAATTTCCGGTCAGCACCATAAAGGCGATGTTTTTGCGACAGCCCGTATTGCCGGGATTCAAGCCGCGAAGCGAACTTGGGAGCTGATCCCACTTTGCCATCCGCTGTTGTTATCGAAAGCGGAAGTTCGTTTAGAAGCCATCGAGGCTGAATCGTGTGTCAGAATCGAATCTTTGTGTCGTCTGAGGGGAAAAACCGGGGTAGAGATGGAAGCTTTGACGGCTGCATCTGTCGCTGCACTGACGGTTTACGATATGTGCAAGGCTGTTCAGAAGGATATGGTGATTGGCCCGGTGCGATTACTGGAAAAGTCCGGAGGCAAATCAGGGCATTTTAAGGTGGAATCATGATTAAGGTGTTATTTTTTGCCCAGACCCGGGAGCTCGTCGGGCAGGCGGATCTTGAATTACCGTGTACATTTGCAACCCTTGATGAGTTGCGGGGCGATTTGGCCAAGCGCTCGGAAAAGTGGGCTTTGGCAATGGATTCCGATCGCTTGTTGGCCGCGGTCAACCAAACCATTGTTGCTTTGGATAGCGAGATCCATGACGGTGATGAAATTGCGTTTTTTCCGCCGGTGACAGGAGGCTGAGATGGGATACTCTGTTGCTGTTCAACACAGCGATTTTTGTGTTGAAGCTGAATATCAGGCGCTGTCTCAGGGAGATGATGCTGGTGCTGTTGTGACGTTTGTCGGAAAAGTTCGCGATATGAATCTGGGTAGTCAGGTGACAGGATTACATCTCGAACACTATCCGGGAATGACAGAAAAAGCGCTGAATACGATATGTGAGCAAGCACTGCAACGCTGGCCTTTACTTGACGTTCGGGTGATTCACCGGATTGGAGATTTGGCGATTGGTGAACAAATTGTTTTTGTCGGTGTAAGTAGTCACCATCGCGATGCAGCATTTGCTGCCAGTGCTTTTATTATGGACACACTGAAAACTCAGGCACCCTTCTGGAAAAAAGAAACAACTCATAGCGGAGAACGTTGGTTAGACAGCCGGGAATCGGATCGCGCCGCTGCCGAGAAATGGCAATAATTTCCAATGATTATTGTGATTTAACTCCTAATTCAACTCATTTTATCTTTCTCTGTATATTTTTTGTTTCTCTGTTAACAATGATGAATGAAATTGAGTGATTCTATTTAGCAATTAGCTGAAATTAGTCAACACTTACCTTAAAGGCCACAGATAAAAGGCTCGAAGGAGAGAACGATGGAATCACTCAAAGTTAGACATTATATGACGCAGCATTCGATTACCTTCAAAGCTGATATGTCATTATCTGCCGCATTGGAAAGAGTCGTTGAGTTTAATGATTTTTTTAGTGGCCCGGTTATCGATGATCATGGTCGAGTGATTGGTTTTTTGTCGGAGCAGGATTTACTCGATAAACTGGTGAAGGTCAGTTATTTCTGTCAGGACTCTCATATGGTGGGCGACTGCATGACACAAGTCGTTGATACCATCGGTCCGGATTTGCCGATTATTGAGTTAGCAGGTTATATGCGTGATGGCCGCTCGACTTACCCAGTGGTTGAGGATGGTCGGTTAGTCGGTGTAATTAATCGGCGGGCTGTACTGAAAGCGATTAATAAAAATCTGCATAGCTGCTTTAAACGTCAGGTATGATTCAGCCTGTCGAATGAGCAATGCTTGTTTCAATAAGCCTCGAAATGTAATTTCGCAGGCTTTTTTTGTACCCATTGAAGATGTATGTCACATATTGATGAAATATGATGTTATATAGATTCATTATGTGTGATCCATGTTGGCACTTGCTCGCTCAATCTTGGTTAAAGTGCTTTTAGCATTTCATGATACTGAAGTTGAGTATTGCAACCAAGATTACAATGAAGGAGACAATAATGTCAGATCAAGTTTTTCATCTCGGAGTCACGCAAGCAGATTTGAATGGTGCGACACTGGCGATATTGCCCGGCGACCCTGAACGTGTTAAGAAAATTGCTGATCAGATGGATTCCCCGGAATTTCTGGCGAGTCATCGTGAATTTACCTTATATCGAGCAAAAGTTGAGGGGAAACCTGTCATTGTTTGTTCAACCGGTATCGGCGGGCCGTCCACTTCAATTGCGGTAGAAGAGTTGGCACAGCTAGGGGTTCGAAGCTTCTTGCGTGTCGGAACAACGGGTGCTATTCAACCCAATATTCAGATTGGGGATATCATCGTGACTACCGGAGCTGTCCGGTTAGATGGTGCGAGCCTGCATTTTGCGCCGATGGAATTTCCGGCAGTGTCAGATTTTGCGGCGATGACTGCACTTAAACAGGCTGCGGATGAGGAAGGGATCCCGGTTCATACGGGGATTACGGCTTCAAGTGACACATTCTATCCGGGTCAAGAGCGTTATGACACTTATTCTGGCCGGGTTACACGCCGTTTTCAGGGGTCGGTTGAAGAGTGGCAGGCAATGGGGGTTCTGAACTTTGAGATGGAATCTGCAACGTTGTTTACTATGTGCGCCAGTGCAGGTTTGCAAGCCGGATGTGTGGGCGGTGTGATTATCAACCGAACGCTCAAAGAAATCCCGGATCATGCTGTTGTGAAAGAAGTTGAAGCAAGATCGATACGTGTTGTTGTCAAAGCTGCAGCGCGCTTACTGGCTTGATCCACACCTAAACGCTTCGGCGTCATGTGTTATGCACATGACGCCTTTTTATTGGTCTAGGCGGTGAGTAACTTTGGGAGCGGTAGATACAGTGTCTCAATGAGCTCCCCCAACATATGATCGTAAACATGAGCAATACTCAGTGAAATATCAGCGGTCATTTGATACATGGCTTCAGCACTAATTGTGTAGTCAGAGTGTTTACTAACATCGGATAAAATCGTCAGTGCTTTGGTGCAAGTCGGGGATGAAATCGACAAGGGGCTTACCATCGTCAACTGATTCACTTTTCTCGCCAGTATTTCAGCACAGTGTTGTAAACGCGTCTGTCCTTCAGGTGTATTCATCTCTTCAATACAGATTCTGAATTGGGTCAACGCATCCATTGCATCAATGACTTGCTGCCAGTTCATATGATATTCATCACTCAAATCTTCCCGATTGACTTCAACTAACCAAGCCAGCATGACTTCATCCATAAGAAACATACAATGGCGGATTGCTTTGCCGTGAATCATTTGATTACGGGCAATTGTTCGTTCCGACCAATCCTGCATCAATGCTTTTAGTTTGAGCTGAAGCACACGATACATGGGTTTGTTATCAAAATGAGCAATGGAAATGAGGTGCGTAGTTTTTTCATTCAGCAGCTCGGCAAGATGCTCAATTTCTATATCTCTGTGCTCTCCAAACATGAGTACATGATGGGTGGCACTCCGGTGTTGACGGCACAGATACAGCACCTGACGTAAATCAACAAGCAGTTCATACTTACGTTGCAAGGTCGATTCACGTTGTTTGGCAAGATAAAACATGAATCCGAGTATACTGACGGAAACCAGCATCGAAATAATGACGAACATAACCAACTCCTTGTCTGTTTAGAGATGTCTTAATTTTTGTCGTTGTTGATCCTTGTTCAGAATAGCATTGTACATCCGAGAAACGTCGGTCAATACACTTGAAAGCAACCAAGTCCAACCCACAAAGGTTAAGACACCTTTGTATCCTTATGGTCAAAAAGAAGCAGAATCAGTGCCAGATTATTTTTCTTTATAAATCATGTTGTTAACCTTTTATTTACAATTGTTATGCACTGTTATTGTGCACAAAGGATGATCTTGGTGAGGCGTTGTGCCGGCGTATGGATGTGCGATAATAAAAAAGGCCTTAACGGTATCCGATAAGGCCTCTAATAGGTTGATAAATATATTGTTTTTACATGACTCGCATACCCGGCTGGGCACCTTCATGGGGTTCAAGGATCCACAGATCTTTGCCACCCGGGCCGGCAGCGAGAATCATGCCTTCAGACATGCCAAACTTCATTTTCCGTGGCTTCAGGTTGGCAACCATGACCGTATATTTACCGACGAGCTCTTCAGGCTGATAAGCGGCTTTGATACCGGAAAAGACCTGACGAACTTCGCCACCGATATCTAGCTGGAATTTAAGCAGCTTATCTGCTTTGGGCACCGCTTCACAAGATAAGATCTTGGCAATCCGTAAATCAACTTTGGCAAAATCATCAAATTCGATTTCCGGGGCGATTGGGTCTTTGCTGAGTTCAGTCTCTTCCTGAGCATCCGCTTGAATAATTGCTCTCTCGGCTGCAACTGCTTCTTTCGAGGCCTCGATCATTGCTTCAACCTGTTTTGGATCGATTCGGCTGAAGAGGGCTTTGAAAGTGGCAATCTCATGATCAACCAAAGGTTGCAGGATGTTATCCCAGCTCAGCTCTTGATTGAGGAATGCTTCACTCCGGGCTGCCAGTGCTGGCATCACCGGTTTGAGGTAAGTCATCAGAATACGGAACAAGTTCAGCCCCATGGAGCAGATTGCTTGAAGCTCCTGCTCTTTGCCTTCCTGTTTGGCAATCACCCATGGTGCTTTTTCATCCACATATTGGTTGGCTTTATCTGCCAGTGCCGTGATTTCTCGGATCGCCCGGCCAAACTCCCGGTTCTCATAAAGCTCACCGATATGTTCAGCGGCATCGATAAATGTCTGATACAGTTCAGGTTCGATACAAGTTGCTGCCAATCGGCCTGCGAAACGTTTGTTGATAAAACCGGCATTGCGAGATGCAAGATTGACAATTTTATTGACGATATCTGAGTTGACCCGTTGTGTGAAATCTTCCAGATTCAGGTCGAGGTCATCAATCCGGTTATTCAGTTTGGCTGCGTAATAGTAACGCAGACATTCCGGGTCAAGGTGATCTAAATACGTACTCGCTTTGATGAATGTTCCTTTGGACTTAGACATCTTCGCGCCATTCACTGTGACATAACCGTGAACATACACGTTGTCCGGCTTCCGGAAACCGGCGCCTTCTAGCATGGCCGGCCAGAACAGGCTATGGAAGTAGACAATATCTTTACCGATGAAGTGGTAAAGTTCAGCCTGACTGTCTTTGTGCCAGTATTCGTCGAAATCCAGATCATCGCGGCGGTCACATAGATTTTTAAATGAACCCATATAACCGATCGGTGCATCGAGCCAGACGTAAAAATATTTACCGGTTTCGCCCGGGATCTCAAAACCGAAATAGGGTGCATCGCGTGAGATGTCCCACTGTTGCAGACCGGATTCAAACCATTCCTGCATTTTATTGGCCATTTCTGTTTGCAAAGAACCAGAACGTGTCCACGCTTTCAGCATCTCTTCAAACTGGGGTAAATCAAAGAAGAAATGCTCAGAATCTTTCATGACTGGCGTCGCACCGGATACGGCAGACTTCGGATTGATCAAATCTGTCGGACTATAGGTTTCGCCACAGGCATCACAGTTATCACCATATTGGTCTTCTGAGTGACATTTCGGGCAGGTCCCTTTGACGAAACGATCCGGCAGAAACATCTGTTTTTCAGGATCGTACAGCTGAGAGATCGTCCGGCTCGAAATAAATCCGTTGGTTTTGAGTTGTTGATAAATCAGCGATGAGAGTTCACGGTTTTCTTCACTGTGCGTGCTGTGATAGTTATCAAAGCTAATATCAAAACCGGCAAAATCTTTCTGATGCTCTTGGCTGACTGAAGCAATCATTTCTTCTGGCGTGATCCCCATCTGCTGCGCTTTCAGCATAATTGGAGTACCGTGTGCATCATCTGCACAGATAAAGTGGATGACATTGCCGCGCAGGCGTTGGTAGCGTACCCAAATGTCCGCTTGGATATGCTCCAGCATATGACCCAAGTGGATAGAACCGTTTGCATACGGCAGGGCACAAGTTACCAGAATTTTTCTTGGTTCAGTTGCCATAACTTATCTTTCGCTCTGTCTGTTATACTCGGATGGCCTCAAAATATAATCGTATGAAAGCTTGGTATGTGATTCTGAGGTTGCCGGAGTGATGTATCAAAAATTTGTGACTGCTAATACTACCTGATGACAAGAATAACGCCAAGGCGTTATTCCTTTATCTTGCAGGGGTTCTGTCTGGTTTACGGTGGTGTTAGCATAGACTTTAGGTGCTGCCTGCTGAGCGTGTCATCACAGGTGAGCGTATCAATTGAAATTATATTCGGTTAAAGAAGGCTATCTATGCGGCAGCTTACACCTCCCCAACAACTCTGTGTCTGGTTGAATCAATTCTCTCATCCTTGTCTGCTTTCTGACTGGGCATCCCAGCCGGGGTTGGTTTATACCCATGAAGATGATCGTTATCACATTGAAATTCCTTTTGCTGCGAATACGCTGGCGGACGAGTTACGTCAATGGATTGCCGCCCAAACTGAGCGACCGGTCGCGGGTGACATCGACGTGCATGTTGTGCCGAAAACCTTACAGACTCAGGTCGCTTCTCCTGTCAAAGGTGTTAAAAATATTATTGCAGTCACTTCCGGAAAAGGCGGCGTCGGCAAATCAACCACGGCGGTGAATCTGGCCTTGGGGCTGGCAGCCTCCTATGCCCGTGTCGGAATTTTGGATGCAGATATCTATGGGCCATCGGTTCCGATGATGTTAGGTACGGTTCATGCGGAACTGGCAGTGCGTGACGAACGCTGGATGCAACCGGTGCAGGCACACGGACTTTATTCGCATTCGATCGGGTATCTGATGAATCAGGATGATGCCGCAGTATGGCGTGGCCCGATGGCTTCCAAAGCGTTTCAGCAGTTGCTCAATGAAACTGAATGGCCGTCGCTGGACTATTTGGTGGTGGATATGCCACCGGGCACCGGAGACATTCAACTCACCTTGTCACAACAGATGCCACTGACCGGTGCGGTGGTGGTTACCACGCCTCAGGATTTGGCTCTTGCAGATGCACGGAAGGGGGTGGCGATGTTCGAAAAGGTTAATGTCCCTGTCGTCGGATTGGTGGAAAATATGAGTTATCACATCTGTAGTCAGTGTGGTCACCGGGAAGACCTCTTCGGCACCGGTGGCGCTGAGAAAATGGCGCAGGAGTACGGGTTGAGCCTGTTGGCGCAAATTCCGTTGCACCGACAGGTTCGTGAAGATATTGATACCGGTTGTCCGACGGTTGTGGCGCGACCCGAAAGTGAACATTCTCGTCTTTATCTGGCGATGGCTGAACGGATTGCCAGCCATTTGTACTGGCATGGTCAGGTGATCCCGGATGCAATCCCCTTCACTAATCTGAACTGAGTTTTGTATTGATTGGACAGAGATTGTCTGCGGTGCAGGCTACTTTGATGAAAGACAAGATAAATTATGCTTTTTTGCCTCTGTGAATCTGGTATCCGGCGGAGCTTGTCTCTATAATCACGCCGGCTTATCTGGTTTCTTTGTCAAATGTATCGAGTGAACAATCATGTCTGATCACAATCAATGCGTCATTATAGGAATTGCTGGCGCTTCTGCCTCAGGGAAAAGTCTTATCGCGAGTACCATATATCGTGAATTGCGAGCCAAAGTCGGGGATCACCAAATCGGGGTGATTACCGAAGATCGCTACTATAAGGATCAAAGTCATCTGAGTATGGAGCAGCGGGTCAAAACCAACTATGACCATCCCAGTGCGTTGGATCATGATCTGCTATGCGAGCATTTACAGCAATTGGTTCGGGGGGAGTCCGTCGATGTTCCCGAATATAGCTACACAGAGCATACCCGGACAGAAAATACCCATCATATGAATCCGAAAAAGGTCATTATTCTGGAAGGGATTCTGTTGTTGACTGAGCCGCGTCTGAGAGAATTAATGCACGCGACTATTTTTATGGACACCCCGTTAGATATTTGTCTGCTGCGTCGTGTGAAACGTGATGTTGAAGAACGGGGACGGACACTGGATTCAGTATTGAAACAGTATCAGGAAACGGTCAGACCGATGTTTTTGCAGTTTATCGAGCCGTCTAAACAGTATGCCGATATTATTGTTCCGCGTGGCGGGAAAAACCGGATTGCCATCGATGTATTGAAAGCACACATCGCTAAGTTGCTCAAATCCTAAGCTGAGCATCGTCACTGACTTTCTGTTGATACCGGAAATGGCACCAGACAGCGTGCCATTTTTTATTCCCTATCATGCATTTTTATTTCAAGATGATTTTATAATCGTGCATACGTGTCGATTGTGAAGCGTCATTGAGTCATGAATCTTTATTTCTTAACATGGCGCTGACATTGAGCGGAGAGGGACAGGGTGCATATAGTTGTTATTTGATTATAAAATACCTATCTTAAGAAACATTCTTATCTGTCAATGGTCTTAATTTTCTCTAAGTGATTAGAAAAATAAGTGTTCAGGAAAATGCCAATGAAAAAATTGTTCCTTGTGATTGTGATAATTTGTGCTGTGATTGCTGTCGGCATCGTCACATTAGTCACTGTTGTTGACCCGAATCAGTTCAAACCGTTGATTGTCGAACAAACGAAAAAAGCAACAGGGATGGATGTGGTAATTGGCGGCGATATCAGCTGGCAGTTTTTCCCCGCGATTGGTTTTCAGATTGACGATGTCTCCCTCAGAAACCCCTCTGGCTTTCAACGACAAAACTTACTGCATGTGTCGCATCTTTCTATTGATGTGGCGGTGATGCCGTTGCTGGATAAAGAGCTGGACATCGGCAGTATCAATCTTGATGGTGCCGACATTCAGATTGAAACGTTGCGTGACGGCACCACCAATTTAGATAGCTTGTTGAGTCAACAACAGGCCAACCAGCCATCAGATGCTGCACGGCAGGCTGACACGACCTCCGATGCACAGGCGCAGACTGATACTGCTCCGGCAACCGCGCAATCGTGGAAAATTCGTGTCGCTGGTGTAGATATTCGTGAGGCTCGCGTCTCTGTGCTCAATGAGGCTCAGCCTGAAAATCAACTGGCGCTGAACGATGTGAATCTGACCATCAGTGCTTTTGCACCGAACCAGTGGACAACGTTTTCTTGGTCGATTCAGGGGAAACGGGCTGTGCAACAGTTCTCGGCTGCGGGAGAAGGCGAATTTCGCTTATCCGATGATTATCGCCGCTACGCGCTACGCCAGATAGCTGTGAAGGGGAGTTATCAGGATAAAACCAACGATGTGCATTCTCTGACGCTGTCTTTACCGCAGTTCGAGATCGGTCAGGATGCACCGTTTGAGGTGGCTGTTGCCGGTAAACTTGCTGATAATGAGGTTGATTTTACCGGGAAAGGCACATTGAATCTGGATCAGCATTATCAGCAAATCCGGGTCAGCGGGTTGGATACTCAATTGAAGTTGACCGGAGCACAGTTGCCGATAAGCCCGTTACCGGTTGCTTTACAGGGAAATCTTCAGATGAACCTGCCTGCCAATCAGTTGGACTTGAACGATTTAACACTAAAAGTGGCCGATGTCGCGCTACAAGGTAAAACATCGCTTCATTTGGGAACCCGGCCTGCGATTCGTTTCCGGCTGAAAGGCGATCAGATTGACCTTACCCCGTTTTTGCCACCGGCGACAGAAACGGATTCTTCAGTGCAAGGTACAACATCCGCTCCAGCTTCGGCCGCTGTAAATTCCACTACGTCAGCACCGCAAACCGCGTCGAATCAAGAGCCTGATCTGACGGCTCTCAAAGCATTTGACCTCGATGGAACGTTAAATATTGCCGGGCTTAAGGCGCAGAAACTGGCGTTAAATAACTTAGGGATCAAAGTGAATCTGCGCCACGGTGTGCTGACGCTGTCTGAGTTACAGGCCGATTTATATCAAGGCCATTTACAAGGGCGCGGTGTTCTCAATGCAAGTGTGGCACCGGCTACTTATCAGATGCAGCAGTCCCTGCAGGGGATTCAAATCCAGCCGGTGCTCAAAGCGTTAGCTGATAATGATCGTCTCGAAGGGGCAGGGTCAGTCGAACTTGATCTGCGTGGTCAGGGATTGAGTGAAACACGTCTCAAAAACAACATCGAGGGGATGGTCAATGTTCAGTTGCGGGATGGTGCAGTCAACGGCATCAATATCGCGCAGATGATTCGCCAGGGCTACGCTAAGTTGAAAGGTAAACCATTGGATGACACCAAAGGGGTACAGAAAACAGACTTCAGTGCCGCCAGTGCGACTCTCCACTTAAACCAAGGTGTGGCAACCATCAAAGAGAGCGCGTTGCAGTCTCCGTTATTACGGGTTCATACCCAAGGTGATGTGAATTACGTGGCACAGACGGTGGATGTGGTTGTGCGGGCATCGATTGTCGGGACGTTGAAAGGTCAGGGTGGAAAAGATATCGATGAACTGAAGGATGTCACCATTCCGATTCAGGTCAAAGGAAACTGGACTCAGCCTAAATATAAGCTGGTGTTCGATGATGTTGCGAAACAAAAAGTGCAAAAAGAGCTTGATAGAGGTTTGGAAAAACTCGATGACAAAATCAAAGATGAGCACACGAAGAAAGCGTTGGACAAGTTGCTTAAGGGGCTGTTCTAGTATCGGCACAATGTTATTGATGATCAGTTGAACGATCGAAAAATAGGGACAGGTGAAAGCCTGTCCCTTATTTTTTATTGTTCTTATTTATTACGTTGTGCCCCGGGAGCTGTGCCGCGGTTTACCAGTCGATCCCTTGTTGCGCTTTCACTCCGGCCTGAAAAGCGTGTTTGACATTTTTTACTTCTGAAACGGTATCTGCCAGATCAAGTAGTTCCCGATGGGCGCCACGACCCGTAATAATGACGGTTTGCATCGGCGGACGTTGTTGTAGTGCCGTGAGAACCTCTTCCAACGGGACATAGCCATAACTGACCATATATGTGAGTTCATCTAACAACACCACGTTGAGCGTTTCATCTTGCAGCATTTGCTGGCATTTTTCCCACACGGCCTGTGCGGCAGCAGTATCTGTCGCTTTGTTTTGAGTTTCCCAAGTGAATCCGGTTGCCATAACATGGAATGTGACGCCTAATTTTTCCAGTAGGTTCCGTTCTCCGTTATCCCATGTCCCTTTTATAAACTGGGCAACGCCGCATTTCAGTCCGTGTCCGACGGCTCTGGCAACGGTACCGAACCCTGATGTTGATTTGCCTTTACCATTACCGGTAATCACGATCACAATCCCGCGTTCTTCGGTTGCTGATGCAATTTTCGCATCCACTTTTTCTTTGATTCGTTGCTGGCGAGCCTGATAACGATCAGATTGGTTATCTTCATATGACATAATGTCAGATTCCTATTTCATGGGCGCAATAAAAGTATCATAGCGTAATGCTGCGACAGCAAAAACCACAGCTTGAGTATGGTCAGGGCAAACAGATTGAGCCATTGGCAAATTTGGGAATTAGGTTGAAACCTGCTAAGTTGATCGAAGTATGATTGAATGTATAAAAGTTATTTGTCAAAAGTAATTCACATAAAGGACAGTCCATGAGTCAACGTAAACCATCCATTCTGGTAGTCTGTATGGGGAACATTTGTCGTTCTCCGACCGGAGAAGCGGTGCTCAAAGCAAAAGCCGCGCAAATGGGAATCGCCGTTGATGTCGATTCTGCCGGCACCATTGCCTATCACCAGGGGAATCCTCCCGATGCCCGGGCCAGAATAGCCGGTGAAAAACGTGGGTATGATTTTACCGGAATGGCCGCCAGACCAGTGACAAGTGATGATTTCGCGTGTTTTGATATGATTCTTGCAGCGGATCGTGACAACCTTGCTGATTTACAGGATAGATGTCCCGCTCAGTATCAGCATAAGTTATCGCTGTTTCTGAGTCATGGTCAGTCAGCAGCAGAAGAAATCCCAGATCCTTATTATGGGGGGGATGATGGCTTTGAACGCGTGTTAGATTTGCTGGAAGAGTCGGCAGAAGCGGTGTTGAGAAAATTGTGAGTGGTCCTTGACTAAAAAATCCGCCCTCAGGCGGATTTTTACGTTGGAGATCATATCCGGGCCGTCGGCCTTAGAAGCTTCGGCTGTATTGAAGCCCGAGCAGCACTGCATCTGCGTGCGTGGTACCGGTGATCTTACCAAATGTTTTATTATCTTCAGTGACGGATACATCTTCACCGATTAAGTAGGTGAAGCCAAAATCGATATTCGATTTTTCGTCCAGATGATAAGTGAAACCGGCAGAAAGCCACTGACGATCCGAGTCAGGTACAGAGATCGAGCGGATATTGTCTTGGGCACTGGTGTCATACATATAACCTGCACGCAGTGTCCAGGTCTGGTTCAGGAAGTAGGTGCCACCCAGAGAGTAATGCCAGCCATCTTTCCATTGATATTGGTTAATGATGCCACTGGTATCGGCTGCGAGCACATCGAATTCAGACCATTTAATCCACTGAATACTATAGTGAACTGCGTAATCGTCATTCAGACGATGATAACCGGAGAATTCGGCAAAATCAGGCAGCGGCATCACGACTGTATCAGAGATACTGCCACTGGCTTGGCTGTACTTTGCAGATTCAACATCGCCATCAGCTTTGAGGTCCGGGCTGTAGTGATAATCGACACCGAAACGGTTGTTCTCATTATATTCGTATACGGCACCCAAGTTATAGCCGACAGCCCAGCCGTCCGCATCAAGGTCAGTACCGACACCTGAGCTCAAGTTGAGTGCTTTCACCAAAGCTTGTGCCTGAGGGCTTAACGGGCGTTTAAACTTACCTTGCCCGTAGATCAGATCCAAACCGGCACCAAGACTCCATTGTTGATTGATTCGGTAGGAGCCGACGACACCGAAATTGAAACTTTTCACGTCGGTTTTACCACCGAATTCATAGCCGGCATAGCCGTTATCAAATTCAGTTTTGGTCCCGAAGTTAGAATAGGCGTTGAGTCCCCAGGCAAATTTTTCATTGATCGGAACGACGAGGTAGATATTCGGAGCAAACGATGTGTCACCGGCACCTGAGTAGTCGGCATTGGTTTGTTTAGAGCTATCGCGGTAATTAGTGTAAGTTGCATTGTCCACATCAATCAGTGTGGTGATACTTTCAACACCGAGTGAAAGGGAAACATCATCAAACAGAGCCATGGCGGCCGGGTTTTTCGCAATCACAGATGCATTGTCTGCAATCACGGCATCACCGGCGAAAGCACGACCGAGCCCGGTGGCTGATTGTGCGTTAAGTTGGAAACCTGCGGCAAAGGACTGCTGAGCGGTCACTGATATTGCCACTGCGATCAGGGTTTTCTGAAACAGGCGCGTGTTGTTCATAAGATAAATTTCCTTTTTTAACGGTCTCTAAATGGACCTTGTTCAGTAAATATCCCTATTATTAGAGCATTTACTTAGTTGGCGGCTGATACTAGTGACTAGTGTAGGGCATAGAAATCCGACCAGTTTAAATTCATGATGTAAAATTACTGAACTGGTAGCTATATGGCATGAATTTGGGTAAAAAAGTTGCTTTTTAGAGTATATGCTCTATCAAATTCAGGTGGTTTAATCATCAATTTGTCATATTTCTAGTGTCGAATGATAAGGTTATACTGATGGATATGTCACCCAGAGCAAAGACACTGAACAATGCGTATATGTGGTAAACTTTCATACATTTTCAGGGGTTTTTGCGTGCTTCGGAAAGAACTTAGGCTATTTTTCTGTAAATCAAAACAAAATTGATCTATTTCAAAAATTATTCACAGAAAGTCATTATAGTAGCTCATGTCATCTGGTTAGCCGTCAGGTTAACATGTTGAGCAAGATGACACTTCCTTTTGAAGGCTGACTTTACTTTCTCCTAATCAGGAAACTGATTTTTCAATTGGCGTAAGTTAATTGCTTTATACATTCCAACCACACAGTTCTGTGTGGTTTTTTTTTGGTTCCAATCCGTCGTACCGTGTCACCAAGAGCGAGCGCAAACACGGTTGCAATAATGACAGCGATGGCTTGTTTTGGACTATCACTCTGATTCATACGGCGCCTGTCCTCCATATTGTTGCCTCATTGGTTGTGAATTCAGTGCCGATGTATGTGCGCAATCACACTCCTTTGATCCAGTTTAGCGGCAAATGTGATTCAACCCGAATCCGGGAGAACTTTTGCAGAACTCTCGTACCATTCACCCGGCAATATTGATGAAAACGTAGATGTGAACTAAGTTTCATTGGGTTTTAACGTCGGCTTTTGGGTTCAGTATGTGTTTCTTGTTGTGATATCCACTTTTACGACCTGTCATGATGTAACAGGATGACTGCCACTCATCACTTTTCACCGCAGAGCAACCGGATTGAAAATGTGCTTAGTCACTCTTTTTGCATAAGAAAATAAAACGGTTGTTTGGCAGTTGTTAACAATTTAGCTACAATCTCAACAGGTCAGACCTCTACTCTAGAAGGACATCATATGGCGACAAAATTATGTCGGACACACGCAGGGGAGAGGGTCGCGATAGTGAGCGGTATTCGCACCCCTTTTGCCCGTCAGTGGACCGAGTACCGTCAGGTCACCGCGATTGAGTTAGGTACCATGGTGGTGAATGAGTTACTACAACGCACAGGGATTGATAAGCAATTAATCGATCAAGTGGTATTCGGGCAAGTGATTCAAATGCCGGAAGCCCCCAATATTGCCCGGGAGATTGTACTGAATGCAGGGCTGGATGTTCATACCGATGCCTACAGCGTAACACGAGCCTGCGCGACAAGCTTACAAGCCTTGACCGCAGCATCAGAAAGTATTCTGTGCGGTAACACGGATATTGCCATTGTCGGTGGTGCAGATTCTTCGTCTGTCCTGCCCATCGGTGTATCTAAAACATTGGCGTCTGCTTTACTGGCCAGCTCGAAAGCGAAAACCGTGACGAAAAAGATTCAGGCCTTTAAGCGCATAAAATTCCGTGATTTATTACCGGTTCCTCCTGCAATTGCCGAATATTCTACCGGTTTGTCGATGGGGGATACGGCTGAGCAAATGGCGAAGACCTATCAAATCAGCCGGGAGGATCAGGATGAACTGGCTTTCCAGTCGCATCAGAAAGCAGCCGCAGCGTGGGCATCAGGTAAATTGGACGCTGAAGTGATGACCGCATACCCCAAACCTTATCGCGAAGTGCTGGCTCAGGATAATAACTTACGGGCGGATACCTCCCGTGATGCATACAGCAAATTGCGGCCTGCGTTCGATCGTCGCTTCGGGACGGTTACCGCAGCCAACAGCACACCCTTAACCGATGGTGCCGCAGCGATGTTGATTATGCGTGAGCAGCGTGCGAAAGAGTTAGGGTTACCAATCTTAGGGTATTTACGTTCTTATGCTTATCAAGCCATTGCAGTCAAACAGGATATGTTGATGGGACCGGCACACGCGACACCACTCGCCTTAGAACGGGCAGGGCTGACACTAGCGGACATGTCACTCGTTGAAATGCATGAAGCGTTTGCATCGCAGGTTCTGGCGAACCTGAAAATGTTTGCCAGCCCCGGTTTTGCCAAGCAGATTGGTCGCAGCCAACCTCTCGGTGAGGTTGATATGACACGGTTTAATGTCTCCGGTGGTTCAATTGCGTATGGTCATCCGTTTGCGGCAACGGGAGCCAGACTGGTCACACAATTATTGCATGAGCTGAATCGTAGAAATGGCGGTTTTGGGTTGGTGACGGCGTGCGCTGCCGGTGGTTTGGGGTCAGCACTGGTACTGGAGGTTGATCATGACTGAGTTGCATCATTCTGAGCAGGGCAGTTTTCATCTGACGATTGAAGACAATCTCGCTTGGCTGGCGCTGGACGTGCCAGAAGAAAGCATGAATACACTGAAAGCATCATTTAGTGATGAAATTGAAGCAATTCTTACTGATTTGTCGCAATCGGAGCAGCGGGTGAAAGGCTTGGTGATTTATTCCCGCAAACCGGATAACTTTATTGCCGGTGCCGATATCACGATGTTCGAGCAGTGCCAATCGGCCGAGGATGCTGCCAAGCTGGCGAAAATGGGCCAAGATATTTTTCACAAAATAGAAGCCTTGCCGTTTCCGGTGGTTGCTGCGATTCATGGCGCCTGTCTGGGCGGCGGGCTTGAGCTGGCGTTAGCCTGTGATTATCGCGTGTGTAGTGATGACCCCGCGACGGCATTGGGTTTACCGGAAGTTCAGCTCGGCTTGTTACCCGGTTCTGGCGGCACACAACGACTCCCGCGTTTGATTGGGTTACTGCCTGCACTTGATCTGATTCTGACGGGCAAAAAAGTCCGGAGTAAAAAAGCATTGAAACTGGGTCTGGTTAACGCTTGTGTGGCAAAAGACGGGCTCTTGAATGCTGCGCGGATGATCATCGAAAAACCGACTGACTTTAAGATTCGCTCAAGCTGGAAAAAGCGGCTGACGACTGCTGTGCTGAAGCTAAAAGCGATCCGTCATTGGGTGATCGAACAGGCTCGTAAGAAAGCGCAGGCAAAGGCGAAGCATCATTACCCGGCGATTGACGCAATTTTGGACGTGATTCAACAAGGATTTGATGCCGGTATCAGCGTCGGGCTGAGCAAAGAATCTCAAGCATTTGGCCGCTTAGCGATGACCAGCGAATCTCAGGCATTACGATCGATTTTCCTCGCTACAACGGCGCTCAAACGGGAAATGAAAGCGGATGAGCGGGTAAAGGCGGTTCAGCATGTTTCGATTTTAGGCGGTGGGCTAATGGGCGCCGGTATCGGCTATGTTACGGTTGATAAGGCCAAAAAGCGGATCAGAATCAAGGATGTCAGTCATCAGGGCGTGCTGCATGCGTTTCAGTATATTTATCAACGTCTGAATAAAAAATGTCAGCGAAAGTATATCGCTGAAGCGGATGTCCGGGCTGCAATGGCGACCGTGTCCGGCGGGATTGATTTTTCCGGCTTTGGTGAAACCGATGTGGTGATTGAAGCGGTGTTTGAAGATTTACAACTCAAGCAAGAGATGGTGGCATCGGTTGAATCGCATACCGGGGAGCACACGATTTTTGCATCAAATACATCTTCTCTGCCGATTCATGCGATTGCGGCTCATGCCTCGCGGCCGGAAAATATCGTCGGGTTACACTATTTTAGTCCGGTCGAGAAAATGCCTCTGGTCGAAGTGATTCCTCATCAGGGGACGGCACCCGAAACAGTTGCGACGATTGTCCGGCTTGCCTACCGACAGGGGAAAACCCCCATCATTGTTCAGGATAGTGCCGGGTTTTATGTCAACCGTATTCTCGCGCTTTATATTAATGGTGCGGTGCAATGTTTGCTTGATGGTGAACCGATAGAGAAAATTGATCAGGCATTGGTTGATTTCGGTTTTCCGGTCGGTCCGATGACGTTGCTTGATGAAGTCGGGTTTGATGTGGCCTTTAAGATTTCACCGATTCTCGTACAAGAACTTGGTGAGCGCTTCCTCACGCCTTCAGCGTTGGAGACGCTCATCAGTGACGGAAGAAAAGGGCGTAAATCCGGATTGGGATTTTATCGATATAAAGGCAAGAAAAAACAGCCGGATCAATCGATTTACCGTCAGCTAAAAATTCGGGAACAAGCTTCGCTCAGTCATCACGATATTGCATTGCGCTGTGTACTGCCACTGTTGAATGAAGCGGTCATGTGTCTTGATCAAGCGGTGATTCGTAATGCGCGTGACGGGGATATCGGTGCCATTTTCGGAATCGGCTTTCCACCGTTTTTAGGCGGGCCTTTCCGTTATATGGATCAAGTCGGGTTACAGCAGATAGTCGGACAAATGCAGACTCTGGCCGGGGATCTCTGTCAGCCATGTCCGGCGTTAATGGCTCGTCTGGAAAATCAGCAGTCGTTTTATGCTGAGAAGTAGCGGTGTTATCAGCATGGTATGCAATGATGTGTCTGATCTCAGTCAATCGGCGCATTGTCAGATGTTGCGTCAGTAAGAGCGTTGGAGAGTCGATAAAGCTAGTGTATGCTAATCCGGACTGTCAAACTATGGGGAGTAAGGACGAAAAATGGATGCACTAGAGTTATTACTGAATCGCCGCTCGGTTGCGAAATTAGGTGCACCGGCACCCGAAGGCAAAGCATTGGAAAATATTATTCAGGCCGGGCTTCGGGCGCCTGATCACGGCGGATTAACACCTTGGCGTTTTGTGATTGCTCAAGAGCAAGGGTTAAAAAAATTATCCGATATTTTAGTGCAAGCAGTGATGGCAGATAATGGCGACGAAGCGCAGCTTGAAAAAGTCAAAAATGCGCCTTTCCGGGCTCCAATGGTGATAACGGTCATTGCCAAAGTCACACCGCATGAGAAAGTACCGGCGCTGGAGCAGCACTTATCGGCCGGATGTGCCGTTCAGGCGATGCAAATGGCAGCACAGGCTCAGGGATTTCAGGGGATGTGGCGCTCCGGTAAATGGATGTTTCATCCATCCGTTCATCAGGCTTTTGGTTTGGAAGGTGATGATGAGATCGTGGGTTTTCTCTACTTAGGAACACCGCTCCTTGAACCAATGAAAGTCCCTGACAGAAATTTGTCCCGTTTTGTTGAATACTTATAACATTCGTCTAACCACGATGAATTGACGAGCGTGAATCATCCTGATGATGTTGAGTCGGGGTGATTCACTGATGTCTGAATCGATCAGATACAATTCTAATCCATATGATATGACATGATGAAATCAATAAAGAGTCTGACCTTTTCAGGCAGATGATCTTTGTGATTGTAAAGCATATAGATATCTCTGGAGTTGGCGCTCCAGTCTTCCAGAATCTGAACCAATTCACCTGTCTCCAGATATTCTTTGATCATGACGTCCGGCATAAGCGTAATGCCCAATCCCTCAGAGCAGGCCATACGAACCATGTCCAGTGTATTTGCCTGAAAACGTCCCCGCTCATTGTTGGTCACGTGTTCGCCTTTGCTATTCGATAGCTGCCATTTGAGCAGCGGGTTGCCTTTAAGCAGCGAATGGTGGGTGAGTTCTTCTGCGTGATGCGGTGCCGGGTTTTTCGCAAGATAAGCCGGGCTGGCGATAAGAATATCTTTGACTTCATTAATTTTGCGGGCGATGAGTGAGGAATCACGTTGCGGTCCTACCCGAAAAATGACATCCCATTCAGTGGGATCAAGCTGATCAGCATGGTTACTGGTGGTAAGCTCAAGGTTGATTTCCGGGAAGCTACGCATGAAAGCCGTAAACATCGGCATCATCATTCGTTTGGTCAGATTCGAAGGGGCAGAAATTCTTATCTTGCCTGACGCGCCCCGACATTCATCACTGATTTCTTCTGCTGCCAGTGACAAGCGTTGTAATAGTGGAGAACACTCTTTGAAGAAACGCTCACCCGCTTCAGTCAGCGATAATTTGCGGGCATGGCGGTTGAGTAGTCTTAAATTCAGCGAATCTTCAAGTGCCTGAATGCGACGGGTAATGGTAGCCACCGGTATCAGGGTTCTCCGAGATGTCGCTGTGTAACTTCCATTCTCGACTACTAAGCGGAACAGATTTAAGTCATCTAATTTCATAGTTTCCTGACATAACGGTTAATTAACGGGTTTCACCTATATACACGGAACTGAATTGTCAAAGTTTGAGGCATATCAACATGTTTATCGAAAACTCATTTTCCAAACATAGTGTATATCCGTAAGAATGACAGTGAAACATAGAATTTGAAGCTCATTTTTGCGTTTAAAAATAATATTGTTGTGGTGCATAACTATTTGAACCGGTGTTTTAATGTATAGTATAAGATGCAAAGCGAAAGTGAAACGTTTGTACTAATAGCCCGAAGAGGCTACTTTTAGTAAAAGCTATTATAATTCTCAATAATAAATTCGTGATGAGGTGTTTGACCGAGCGAAGCTTTTGAACTCACTTTCTCCACATTTTGCGTTTGTGAGGCAGCTAGTATGTTTAAACCCGAATTTCCTGACTCAGAGACATGTTCTGGGCAAACACCGTTAAGTAATAAAGCGATCCTCATTGTTGATGACGACCCTGTGTTCCGGCGGATTGCCAGCGGCTATCTCCAGTCTCAAGGATGTACCGTTCATGAAGCTGAAGATGGTTTGGTCGGGTTAAGACAGTTGAGAGAGCAATGTCCTGATCTGGTGATCTGTGATATTTCGATGCCGGTTTTGAACGGGTTGGAATTTGTTGAAGAAGTGAGTCTGGCCTATCCCTGTTTACCAATGATTGTTATCTCAGCAACCGATGAAATGTCCGATGTTGCACGTGCATTGAAACACGGTATTAAAGATTTCCTTTCTAAACCGATCAATGATTATTCTCATTTAGGGCAAGCGATTGCCAACGCCTTGAGTGACACACATAGTCATGTTTCAGATCAACGTGATTTTTCCAGTCAGTGGTTTCAAGTCGAAGATGGTGGGGATATTCCGGAAGAACAAGAATTATATTGGCATCTGGAGTATTTACAGCAGAATTTGAGTGCCGCCCGGGAGCTGCTCAATGCACTATTGCCGGAAAACGATACCAGTCAAGGCATATGGCGATGTAGTTATCGTTTACTTCAGTCTGCCGAAACCATGCCTTTAGTATTCGATTATGCCTGGCTCATGAATGGTCAATATGCGTTCTATATTGTCGATTCAGGGTCTCAGTCGTGTGATGGCATTGCGACGACGTTATTGATCCGTGCTTTGTTCCATGATTATCTGCGAGGCCTGAAATCGATGGGCGCAGATTTGAAAGATCTCGCTGATATTTTAGAGAAGGGTATCAACTGTACTGAGTGCGCCTGTTCGATTTCAGCCATGATTGGGATTGCAGATCTCAGTGATGGAACCTTATCGGTTTTGCCAGCGGGCATGGATTGTTTCTGGAATAACGGCCAAAATAGTCAGCATATTGCCGGTGGTGTTTCTTTGGGCGACAACTGCCGGAAAAATTTCATCACACAGAATTTACCATTGCGCGAGAGTTCGGAGATCTCAGTCAGCCGTCTTGGAGTGAGTTCATTCTCACTGAATATCAGCCAGAAAACCGAATCATAAACAACATTAATTTTGTTTCTCATCATTGCATGATGCACTTTTCGCTGCATTCCGGTTGAAGACCCTGTTGCGAAGTTCGAAGAAAATCACTAGCATGAGCGGGAAGTGTGCCCACCCTTCGAGTGGGCGTTTGTTTTTTAGGCACCACCCATTTTGAGGTGGTATGCTTGTTTTTTACTGAAACCGTGCGAACTTCAATCAACAAGTCAGTTTGAGGCGGGCATCCAGACAAATAGACATAGATGATGACTACAGACACAATTTCACTGATTAAATCCAGCATTCAAAGTATCCCTGATTATCCGAAACCGGGCATTCTGTTTCGTGATGTTACCAGCCTGATGGAAGATGCGCAGGCATATCGGGCCACAATCCAACTGCTGGTTGAACAATATAAAGGCATGGGATTTACCAAAGTGGTCGGAACGGAAGCCCGGGGATTTCTCTTTGGTGCACCGTTGGCGATTGAGCTGGGAATCGGATTTGTGCCGGTTCGTAAACCGGGAAAACTCCCGAGAAAGACGCTTGCCGAGTCTTATGAGCTGGAATATGGTATGGATACGCTGGAGATTCATGTCGATGCGATTCAGAACAATGATAAAGTATTGATTATTGATGACTTACTGGCTACCGGTGGCACGATTGAAGCAACAACAAAACTGATTCGACAATTGGGCGGTAAAGCTGAACATGCTGGCTTCGTGATTAATTTGCCGGAATTGGGCGGAGACAAACGTTTAAAAGCATTGGGCTTAGAGGTTTTCAGTATTTGTGATTTCGAAGGTCACTGAGGTTGGCGATCATTCATGATCAGCAGAGATTGAAATGATGAACAGAAAGTGTAAACGGAATAATCGATGAGTTATCTAGCATTAGCAAGAAAGTGGCGACCAACGCAGTTTTCTGAAGTTGTCGGACAGGCACATGTACTGACAGCTCTGGAAAATGCATTGGCGCAGAATCGACTGCACCATGCCTATCTTTTCAGCGGTACGCGCGGGGTAGGTAAAACGACTATCGGGCGGTTATTTGCTAAAGGGCTGAATTGTGAAACTGGCATTACCGCACATCCTTGCGGGCAGTGTGCCGCGTGTCAGGAAATCGAACAGGGGCGTTTTGTCGATTTACTTGAAATTGATGCAGCGTCACGTACTAAAGTCGAAGATACCCGAGAATTGCTGGATAATGTCCAATATAAGCCGGCGAGAGGTCGGTTTAAGGTCTATCTCATCGATGAAGTTCACATGCTGTCTCGTCACAGCTTTAATGCATTGCTGAAAACGCTGGAAGAGCCCCCAGAATATGTCAAATTCTTACTGGCAACGACAGATCCTCAGAAATTACCCGTGACCATTCTGTCCCGCTGTTTACAGTTCCATCTCAAGCCGATTGGCATTGATCATATTGAGCAGCAACTCGCGTTCGTTCTCAATGAGGAACAGGTGACTGCCGAGCCCCGGGCTTTAGGGATGATCGCTCATGCAGCCGATGGCAGTATGAGAGATGCGTTGAGTTTGACGGATCAGGCGATTGCGCTTGGGGATGGAACGATTGAGGCGAATCTGGTTTCTCACATGTTGGGAACCATCGATACGGATCAAGCGCTCCATCTCTTACAGGCCTTAAGTCATAAGCAGCCTCAAACCGTGATGGCCTACGTTGATCAGATTGCAGCGAATGGCATTGCATGGGATGCGTTGCTGCAATCGCTTGCGACGCAGATCCATCGAATTGCGATGTATCAAATGCTGCCTTCAACGTTAGATAAATTGCAGCCGGATGCCGACAAAATTAAGCAACTGGCGCAAGACCTCAGTGCTGAAGATGTCCAGCTGTTTTATCAGATTGCCTTGAAAGGCCGGGAGGATTTGCCGCTCTCACCGACACCCCGCATCGGCCTGGAGATGGTACTGCTGCGTATGTTGGCCTTTCGTCCGGTTGCCGTGTCACCGATTCATGGTATCAGTACCGAGGTTAGTTCTGATGTTGCGACACAACAACCGGCAATCATGGCGAATGCTCCGACGGAATCAACGATAGCGCCTGCTACATCAGTGTCGCCTCAGGATCAGCCGGAATTTCAACAGACACAGTCGGAATCTCAACCTGAGACGTCTGAAATTATTCATACATCACCAGAGTCAGCGACTCATCCCAATCATGTTTCTCAGCCAGCCGCTGAAACCCAGTCTGCGGCTCCGGCCGATAGCGAAGTGCCAGCAGCTCCGCCGACAGCGCATGACACCCCATCTTCACCTCGCGTTGGTCTGAGACATCAGCTGCGTTCTCAGCGTCAGTCTGTTCAGTCGGGTGCATCGAACAAAGGTACATCAACAAAAAAGTCTGAAACGGCATCAACTCAGTCAGATTCGGTTTTTGATCGGCTGATGCAAAAGCGGAATGATGATCTTCTGATGCCGTCGGTCGTTGATTCTCAGTTGGATGCCGAGGATACAGACGGGCCTTATCAATGGCGTCCGACAATAGAAATGCCGGAAAAACCGGTTGATAAGTCTGTGACTCCGGCAGCGCTAAAAAAAGCGTTGGCACATGAAAAAACACCGGAAATGACAGCCAGACTGGCCGATGAAGTGATTCAAGAAGATGAGTGGGCTGCGATCATACCGCAGTTGAATCTGCCGAAGCTTATCGAGCAGCTAGCCTTGAATGCTTCCTATCAACTGGACGGGAATACGGTTCACTTATCGTTGCGCGAACATCAGGCTCATTTGAATACCGATAAAGCACAAGCTATTTTGAAAGAAGCATTAGAATACGTACTGGGAATGACTTGCGCATTAGAGATCCGGATTGGAGACGATGGGGTGACACCGTTGGAACGTCGGGAGCTGCGTTATCAAGCGAAACTGGAGCAGGCGTTTGCCAGTTTGCATGAAGACTCCAATGTTCAATTCATTCAGCAACGTTTTCAGGCGCAGTTAGATCAAGAAAGTGTCCGCCCAGTGTAAACCGTTGAATTTTTATCCTTTGTTGACGTAAAAATGAGCGTCAAAATCGGGTGTAAACCGTGGGCCGAAGAATGGGGTTGAATTTCCGATAGGGAACCCCCACAGTATGTGTAATATATCAATGACAGAGAGATAAACATGTTTGGTGGTAAAGGCGGAATGGGCAACCTGATGAAGCAAGCCCAGCAAATGCAAGAGCGTATGCAGAAGCTTCAAGAAGAAATTGCAAATATGGAAGTCACCGGTGAAGCGGGTGCAGGTCTGGTGAAAGTCACTATGACTGGCAGCCACAGTGTTCGTCGTGTCGAAATTGATCAAAGTCTGATGGAAGACGATAAAGAAATGGTTGAAGATTTGGTCGCAGCCGCTTTTAATGACGCTGCCCGCCGTGTTGAAGAAACTCAAAAAGAGAAAATGTCATCTGTGACGGGTGGAATGCAACTTCCTCCCGGTATGAAGATGCCATTTTAATGGTTTAGTCATACATGCGTACCAGTCAAATGCTGGAACATCTGATGGAAGCCTTGCGTTGTCTGCCCGGGGTCGGCCCCAAATCAGCACAGCGCATGGCTTTTCATTTGTTACAGCGTGATCGTCAGGGGGGGCTCCGTTTAGCGGATGCGTTGAGTCAGGCAATGACAGAAATTGGTCATTGTCAGTCATGCCGGACATTTACTGAAGAAGATGTTTGCCATATTTGCAAAAATCCCAAACGACAGGAAAATGGTCAGCTTTGTGTGGTTGAAAGCCCCGCGGATATTGCAGCCGTTGAAGCAACGGGGCAATTTTCAGGTCGTTACTTTGTTCTGATGGGACATTTATCTCCCTTGGATGGGATTGGCCCTGCTGATATCGGTTTGGATCTGCTCGACTTTCGCTTGCAGCAAGGTGATATTACCGAAGTCATTCTGGCAACTAATCCGACCGTTGAAGGTGAGGCAACGGCACACTACATTGCCGATTTGTGTCAGGCACATCAGGTTTCAGCGAGTCGTATCGCACATGGTGTACCGGTCGGTGGCGAGCTGGAACTGGTTGACGGGACGACGCTGTCTCACTCGATTATGGGACGCCAGCGATTCTCCTGATCTTATCTCATGTTTGAATGCGGATAGCTCTGCATTCAAACGCTCTCTTTATTCATTCTTATCGTGTGATTCAATGTGACCGTTTTGCTGGTGAATACGTGGTGTTTTCCAGCTCAGAAATAATGGTCAGCGCCTCTTGATTATCGGCGCCACAGATGGCCACATCACTTTTGAAATCACTGCATACTTGCGGGCGGCTATCTGAGCCGAACAGTTTACAGAGATTATTGTCATCTAATTGAACACAGCGAACACCGGCAGGTTTGCCGTCCGGCATTCCCGGAATCGGGGAAGAAATACTTGGTGCGATACAGCAGGCGCCACAGCCTAAGCGACATTCCATAAATCCTCTGAGAGACATCATTTTATTGTTCAAAACAATGGATCATAACAGACTGAATACCGATTAACAGGCGTTTATACTTGAACTCTGTGTTGAGGGCAGGTATAAACCGTATCCAGATCCATAACCACAGAAGTACAAGTATGACTATTCCATTCTGGCAAACCAAATCATTAGATGAGATGAGCGAAAGCGAGTGGGAATCGCTGTGTGACGGCTGTGGCAAATGTTGCTTGCATAAGCTGATGGATGAAGATACCGAAGCCGTATACTACACCAATGTCGCATGTAGCTGGCTGAACAGTAAAACGTGTGCCTGTAAGGATTACCCTAATCGTTTTCAATCCGGTGAAGAGTGCCTCAAACTGACTCGCGAGAATATCGACGAGTTTCACTGGTTACCGGAAACCTGCGCTTATCGCTTATTGGCTCAGCAGCAACCACTCCCCGAATGGCATCCGTTAATCACAGGCTCTAAATCAGCCATGCACGCTGCCGGAGAGAGTGTCCGCAACAAAGTGGTGTATGAGATTGATGTGGTTGACTGGGAGGAGCATATTTTGAATTATCCGACAGAATCCAACCAATAAGTCTTGATTTGTTCACCGAACCCAAGGAGTAATCCTCCTGCCAGACCGAGCAAATGCGCTTGAATGGCAACCGGCGCTTCAATGAGCGCCTGAGTTGCCTCGGAAGCGCCGAAACATTGCTCCCAGAGCACTTTGCCACACACTCCCGCAACGAGTAGCCAACTGCTCTTTCTGCCTTGTAAGGCTTCCCCCAGTGCGAAGCTGGCAAACAGGCCATGTAATATACCGGACAGTCCGACATAGAAATAAAGGTTGCTCCAGAAAAGCCCGATGCCAATCAACAGACTCAATAGCAGTAGCTGTTGCCAGAGCGCACGGGCTGCGGGGCGAAAAATCAAGGTAATTAGCCAGAGTGCAATTAGATTCATCGCCAGGTGGACTGTATTGGTATGGGTGAAGTTTCCTGTTACGATCCGCCACCATTGACCTTGTGTGATAGCATGTCTGTCCCAGACCAGAACACCCGCGAGCGGAGAGAATTGAGCGAAGATACACATGAAACTGATCAGACTAAGAGTGAGATAAAGATGGGATCGCGTTATTGTATTCAATGTCAAAAAGCGCATAAGGCCTGTCTGTGCTCCACGGTTGTCCCGTTGTCATCAGTGATTGAGCTTATCATTCTTCAGCACCCGACAGAAGTGCGTAAACCGACTGGGACGGCAAGTATTCTGACGTTATCATTAGGCAGCGCTATCTGTATGGTCGGAGAAAACTTCACGGAACATGAAGGATTGAATGGCTTATTGAGTGAAACGGATGTCACCCATTTTGTATTGTTCCCCGGTGACGGCTCTACGTGTGTCAGTGAGATCCTGCCGCCTTCACCGTCACAGCGCTATCGCGTTATTCTGCTCGACGGAACATGGAAGAAAGCGTATAAAATGTGGCAATTATCGACAAATCTGCATGATCTTCCCAGACTGCACTTACCTGAATCTCTTCAGAGTTGCTATCGGATACGCAAAGCCCCACGAGACAACTGCCTCTCAACCGTTGAAGCCGGATATCACCTGTTGTCGAGCTGGCAACCGCAGCAGGACTTCAGCCCGCTACTCCAGAGCTTCGAACAGATGATTCAGTTCCAGCTCGCACAGATGCCCCCTGACGTCAGGCAGCGGTATTAACTTTTTGCAGGACACACGGGACACACAAAGACAGCCGCGGACGTACGGAAGATAAAGCAGAAGATAAAGGACACACACTGTTCTCAGTAATCAATTGATGAGTGCGTTGTATGGATAGTATTGTGGATACGGGACACACAGGATAAGTAGAGGATAGTACTTGAGGAAGTGAGAGTCGGCGTGTGTCCCCATAAGTTCTCCCCATAAATTCCCGTCCCCCGTAAATTCAGGATGAACAGGACACACACGGACCTCAATCAATGAATGAGAGAATGTTGTACCTCACTCATCATCGTTCTAAGTTTTTAAATGGATTCTGGCAGAATGCGACTCAGATAAAGGGCTGGGGAAATGATCTGTGAAGTTGCGATTGTGGAATATGGCGCAAATTCGAGAATAAAAAGAAGGATCGAAACTGAGCGTTTCATATCGATTAAGAAATATGAATGCCGAGCATACGTTTTCGTTTGAGATAATGTTTAGCGAAGTTCAGCCGTTCTGATGAGCCAATCCAGAGTCCTGGTTTCTTTTCTAACCCAGAACAAAGAGCAAGACATGCCTGTTGAGACAGCGATAGCCGCGTTAAAATATTAGGCAGTTGAGGTGAGATATAACCATGTGTATCTGTTCTGATTTGCCGTCCGACCCAATCCACTAATTCGAGATAATCTATCAGCCGAAACGGAATTGTGTGTCTCTTTTCCTGAAGTATATCTCCTGTAAAGTCAGCCAATTCCGGCGTTTGGGTTTGGCCTCGCTCTAGTGCCGTGAGTCGTTTTTTCAGCGATGTATGTTCCGATTGTTCCGGTGTTTCAGCGATTCCGGCCCGAACCGGATTGAGATCAACATAAGCCATGGCTGCCAGTAAGGCTTTATCATCGAGTAAAGCCTGAGATTTGAAACGCCCCTCCCAGAAGCGTCCGGTGCACTGATCTTCTTGATTTGCGAGCAATGCAATCTCGTAATTGATTTCTTTCATCAACCAACTGAGTGAATAGAGCCGTTGGCGCCAAGTCTCAATGATTTTTTCACAAGCCTCCCGTTCCACTTTTGAGGTCAAACTGCCTGAAAGGAAACGCTGGATCAGCAGTGGCATCTTGTGCTCCGTACACCATCGTTCAACGACTTCACGTTGAGAAAGAGACAATGCTGTTTGTTTATCAATAAAAGCGACCAGATGATAGTGATTACTCATCACAGCATAGGCGCAGATACGAATGCAATAGATGGAAGACAAGGCCAGAATGCGAGACTCAACCCATTCACGACGATGTTCATACGATTGGCCACTATAACTATCGTATCCACACAGAAATGAACGACGGACACAACGAGAAACGCAATGGTAATAAGGTGTCACGTCAGGGCAGATAAGTTGTGAGCGAGCGGTTGTCATGGGCTAAATCTAAATGATGGCTGATGGATTTATCGTGTCGGAATGAATCAGTAAAGCAAAGTTGGGATCCGAACGATTTCGAGTGAATGCAAATTTATTTTTGGTTCGTCGTGAAATATTTCACAAAAATGGAGAGACGTGTTTAGGTGTGTGTCCGCTTCCCTCCTGCATGTGTGTCCTCGTAAGTTCAGCGTGTGTCCTCATAAACTCCTAAGTTTCCTCATGTATGTAAACCTTTCTTACAAAAGTTGTACAAAAAAAAAATTGTACAACTTTTCAAATTGCACTATCTTAATTAATAAGTTATACGGAAATTTTTCTTGTACAACAAAAATGAGGCCAACTCATGGATGTCCAAACCGTTGCGCTGTTCTATACTCAGCTCAACAAACACAATCTCGATACGCTTCACGATATTTATCATGACGCAGTTGTGTTTGAAGATGCGGCCCATCGTATTGAGGGGGTGACCGCTCTGTCTGACTACTTCATCAAGCTCTATCAAAACGTTGAACGCTGCAATTTTACGATTCATGAGCAGTATCCGACTGACAACGGTGGATTCCTGATTTGGACCATGCATTTGCAACATCCGAAGCTGCGCCATGGTCAATTGGTGAATGTACAGGGGACGACACATCTCCGCTTTCAGGATAACAAAGTCATTTACCACCGCGATTACTTTGATTTAGGTGAAATGTTGTATGAACAGTTGCCACTCCTCGGTCGTATTATTCGTTGGATTAAGCGGAGGTTAGGACAATGAGTCGTGTCTTGATAACGGGGGCAACGTCCGGTATCGGCAAACAGTTAGCACATGACTATGCACAGCAAGGGTGGCAAGTGATTGCTTGCGGCAGAAATGAAGCGGCACTGAATGAACTGCGTGATAAACACGCTTCGATTACCCCGTTGCAGTTTGATTTGACCGATATTGATCAAACACTTGCGATATTGAGTGAACTGCCGTTTACACCCACATTATGGATCCTCAATGCCGGGGGCTGTGAATATATCGATGATGGGGTGATGGATGCAAAACTCATGGCGCGTGTGATGCAGATTAACGTGCTGGGGCTAGCTAATACGATTGAAGCAATTCAGCCACATTTAAAATCGGGTCATCGTGTGGCAATTGTCGGCTCAATAGCCAGTGAACTGGCGTTACCTCGTGCTGAAGCTTATGGCGCATCCAAAGCTGCGGTCGGATATCTGGCAAGGTCGTTACGATTGGACTGGGCTCGCAAAGGCATTGATATAACTTGTGTATTTCCGGGATTTGTTGCCACACCACTGACTGAGAAAAACACCTTTGAGATGCCGATGATGATTTCGGTAGAACATGCCTCTCAGTCGATTCGCAAAGGTTTAGAGAAGGGTGTTGCGAATTTTTACTTTCCGGCTCGTTTTACTTGGATCATCCGGTTGTTGGGCATGTTGCCCTATGGTTGGCAATATCGGCTTGCGCGTCGGTTTTTTGCACCGAAAAGGACCACATCATGAAAATTGCGATTATAGGCACCGGGGTTTCAGGGCTAACGTGTGGTTACTACCTGCATGAGCAACATGATATCACGTTGTTTGAGGCGAACGATTATATCGGTGGGCATACTGCGACGGTGGATGTCAATGTGGCTGGTCAGCACTATGCCGTCGATACCGGGTTTATTGTTTATAATGATCGGACTTATCCTCATTTTATGCGCATGATGAACGAAACTGGGGTCAGAGGGATTCCGACACAGATGAGTTTCAGTGTGCGTAATGACGCCAACGGGCTGGAGTATAATGGACATACATTAACAACTTTGTTTGCGCAGAAACGAAATCTGTTGAAGCCCAGTTTTTACCGCTTTATCGGTGAAATTCTACGCTTCAATAAGCTTGCTAAAGCGGCAGCAGACACCCCTGAGTTGCAGTTGCAAACCCTCGGACAGTTTCTGGCCCATCATCGTTTTTCGGACTATTTCTGTCACAACTACATCTTACCAATGGGCGCTGCAATTTGGTCATCGACTTTAGCGGACATGCGCGCATTTCCGCTGATGTTTTTTCTGCGTTTTTTCCTCAATCACGGATTATTGGATGTCACAGACAGACCACAGTGGTATGTGATTGAAGGCGGATCGCGGGCGTATATTGAACCGCTGACTCAAGGCTATGTGGATCGGATTCGCCTTAGTACACCGGTCAAGCAAATAAGACGCAGTCCGCTCGGCGTCGAGGTCGAGACCGAACAGGGTATCGAAACATTTGATGAGGTTATTTTTGCCTGTCACAGCGATCAGGCGCTTACCATGCTTGGCGATGCCAGTCAGAACGAAACCTCAGTTTTGTCTGCAATGACATATCAGGCCAACGAAGTGGTGCTGCATACGGATACAAGTTTGCTTCCTAAGCGTCAATCCGCCTGGGCATCCTGGAATTACTGGTTGCATGGTCACGAGGGTGAAGAGATGAAACTCCCGTCGTTGACCTACAACATGAATATTTTGCAACACATTAAGAGTGACATAACGTTTTGTGTCACGCTCAACAGCACTGAGTATATTGACCCGGACAAGATTCTCCGACGGTTTGTCTATTATCATCCGGTCTTTACCGAATCTTCGGTTCGCGCGCAGCAGCGTAAATCAGAAATCAGTGGCATCAATCATACTTGGTTCTGCGGTGCCTATTGGCACAACGGTTTCCATGAAGATGGGGTCAAAAGTGCGCTTGATGTCATTACACAATTGCAATCCCAAGTGGTCAACAGAGATAAGGGTGTCGCATGATGACCGGCCAAACGGATGTTACACGTAGTGCATTAATGGTCGGCCATGTCCGTCACCGTCGTTTCACGCCGGTTACTCATTCGATTCATGCTTCGTTATTTATGCCATGTATCGATCTGGATGAGTGGCCGATACTCCGGCAACAAGTGTGGGGGCTGGGGGAGCACTGGTGGCACTGGGCACGTTTTCACCGGGCTGATTATCTGGGGGAAGGGGACTTGAAAACTGCCGTGCAGGATAAAGTGTTACAGCTCACAGGTGAGCAAGTGCACGGCAAAGTATTCGCGGTGGTACACCTGCGTTATTTCGGTCTCTATTTCAGCCCGGTGAACTTTTACTATCTTTATGATCAGCAAGGGACTTGGCGTTACTTACTTGCAGAGGTCAGTAATACACCTTGGAATGAGCGTCACTATTACGCGGTTCCGGCAGAACGTGGTGCGCAGGGCGAGAACTGGATACACGACAAGGCTTTCCATGTTTCACCATTTAATCCCGTTGAACAGCAGTATCAATGGAAACTGAAACCATTATCGGATGCCCTGATAGTGCACTTGGCATGTCATCGGGAAACCAAGGAATTTGATGCCACCCTGGCGTTAAAAGCACAGCCTTTTACCTCAAAAAGCTTGCTCAAATTGTTGATTCGGACACCGATCATGACGGTCAAGGTATTGACTGGGATTTATTGGCACGCCCTGAAGCTATGGCTCAAGGGGGCTCCGTTTTATTCTCATCCCAAATCCCGCCGACATGAGACCCATAAAAATAGCTAGGAGAACGCACAATGTTCAATTCGCCTTCATTAGAGATGCCTAAATCACTTACATCGTGGCAGCAAGGTGCTCGAACCATGGTGCTAAAATCTCTACGACTGATAAAAATCGGCAGCCTGACATTAGAAGAGAATTTTGCAGGACAGGCGCGTATTTCTGATGCTATACCACAGCAGAACAGTGTGGAACAGTTTGGGTTTGCACATGACGATCAGCCACAGGCTCATATTCGGGTGAATCATCCCGAGTTTTATGCCTGCGTTCTGAAAGGTGGCAGTATTGCTGCAGCGGAAGCATATATGGACGGTTGGTGGGACAGTCCGAACCTGACCGCTGTAACTGAACTGATGGCGCGTAATTTAAACGCACTGGATCAATTGGAAGCGCAAAGCAGCATTTTCGTCCGGATGATGCACAAAATCGGCCATTGGCTGAAACGAAACTCGATTGGGCGTGCCAAGCAGAACATTGAAGCGCACTACGATTTAGGCAATGACCTGTATCAGACGTTTCTCGACCAACGGATGCTGTATTCGAGCGCTCTTTATCTCAATACCAATGATTCACTGGAGCAGGCACAAATACAGAAAATGGATCGGTTGTGTCAACAGTTACAACTGACTGCCAATGACCATGTGATTGAAATCGGTACCGGGTGGGGGGCAATGGCGATTTATATGGCACAGCAGTATGGATGTCATGTCACGACCACCACGATTTCCGAACAGCAGTACACGTATGCGCAGGCAGAAATTGAGCGCTTGGGACTTGCTGAGCAGATTACCTTACTCAAACAAGACTACCGCTTGCTTGAGGGGCAGTTTGATAAGCTCGTGTCGATTGAGATGATTGAAGCGGTGGGGAAATCCTATCTGCCGTCTTATATCGCAAAGTGTCAGTCGCTGCTTAAACCCGGTGGACTGATGGCGATTCAGGCGATTACCATTGCCGATCAACGCTTCGATGACTACAGCAATAATGTTGATTTCATTCAGAAATATATTTTCCCCGGTGGTTTTTTACCTTCCATCACCGTTCTGACCCAAATGGCGACGCGTCACACCGATTTCATTGTCCGTAATGTATTCGATCTGGGGCTCGACTACGCTCAGACATTGGCTGACTGGCGTGACCGTTTTGAAGCATCACTAGATAAAGTGAAGTCACTGGGATATGACGAACGTTTTGTCCGCATGTGGCGTTACTATCTGTGTTACTGCGAAGGCGGTTTCAAAGCTCGTACTATCAGCACCATCCATATGACATTACAACGGGGACAATGATGCACCGTTTCCTGCTGGTTTCACTATGGTTTGAAGCGATTTGGCTACTCGCCGTATTGGGACAGGCGCGTTTGCAGTGGGTCACGATTGGATTGGTAACCGTCACGATGGCGTATACTGCATTACGCTATCCGTTGGTTCTCAGCCGCATCATTGCTGTGGCAGCTATCGGTATCACATTGGATTACATCAATCTATATAGCGGATTATTTGCCTTTCCCACGTCCTATCTGCCGATCTGGCTGATCGGGTTGTGGTTTGCCTTTGCTTGGTTTGCCAGCTTTGCCATACCGGCCGTCAGCCACTTACCGCCTTTACTTATTCTCAGCGCAACGGCACTCGGTGGGGCTCTGAGTTACTGGGCGGGCTATCGGTTTGGTGCCGTACACTTTGAATGGCCTGTTATAGGAGCGGTGTGTGTCCTGTTTTTGGAATGGTTCGGGCTATCATTATTACTGATAAAGGTATTTAGGAATGCAAACGCCACGTTTAACCGTAAAGTTTTATCTGATCGCGATCCTCTGGACCGCCACCGCTAACGGGGCTGACATGCAGGGACAGTCATCTAAACCGTGGACTGACTGGCCGGTTGTCGGTCAGGCAACCTTATCTTGGCTGTGGTTTGATATTTACTCATCACAGCTACGTACACCTGATGGTGACTATCATCAGGTAAAAGATGATGTTTCACCACATCCTTTAGCCTTAGAGATTCGGTATTTACGTGATATCAGCAGCAAAGAATTACTTGAGGAAACCCAAGCGCAGTGGGAGAGGCTGGGGTATGAAACGACGCAATCGGACGCGTGGCTAACAGTGCTGGCTGAAATGATGCCCAGTGTTAAAACGGGAGAGCGTCTGGCATATGTCTCCGATGGTCGTTCAGGGCAGTTGTATTACTTTCCCCTGCAAGGGCAGCAACGTCTGCTCGGCAAGGTGGCAAATAAACAGTTGAATGATGCATTTTTGTCGATTTGGCTGTCACCGAATGCTGAGTATCCGAAACTTCGCAATCAATTAATAGGAATGAAACCATGAGACATATGCTGAAAGTTCTGTCGCTGGTGATGGTGATGCTTATTGTCGGTTGTTCCGCCGACTTAAAAGAGTATCAGGCCAGCCAACCCGCTTTTGATCTGTTTGGCTATTTTCAGGGAGAGACTCATGCATGGGGGATGGTACAGGATTACAGTGGTAAACAGACGCGCCGCTTTGAGGTCAAAATTAAAGGGACAGTCAAAATTAAAGGGACAGTCACCGATGATACGCTGACCTTAGTGGAAGACTTTGTTTTTCATGATGGTGAAAAAAATCAGCGCATCTGGACGATTACCCGCAGTGCCGACGGACATTATGAAGGGCGAGCTGACGATATCATTGGCGTCGCGACAGGGCAGGAAGTCGGGAATGCGTTACAGTGGCAGTACGATTTTTTGCTTAAGACGGATGACAGTGAAATCACGGTGTCCTTTGATGATTGGCTGTTCCGTCAGGACGAAAAACACCTGTTTAATGTCACCAGTATTCGCAAGTTCGGTCTGGAAGTCGGACGTATTACACTGTTTTTTGCAAAGTAACCTTGCTTCGGAATCACATGAGTGATGGATTCAATCCCACGCCAAGATAACGTTAGTGCTACGATTTTTTGGCGTGTGTCCTCCTTAATCATCCTCCTTAATCACCCTTATAGTCATTCAATCAATGAAGGTGCCTGTCCCGCTAATTTCTTGTCCTTGTAAGAAAGAGTGTCCTCGTAAGGAAGTGCCGATTGATGGTGAAAGATGGTGCCTGTTCTCCTTATTTGACGGTTGATGGTGAAAGATGGTGTCTGTCCTCCTTATTTGGGCGTGTGTCCTTTATCCTTTCGTTTATATTAAGGCGTGTGTCCCCGTAATTTCTCCCCGTAGTTTTTAAACAATCACCTGTTTAATGATCTCGGCAAATTCGCGGCGGCTGTGGTCTTCTAATGCGTGGTGACCGTCTGCAATGCACTGTTTTCCCGCGACAAACACGTCTTTAATCAGGTTGTCATGACAGGCAAATAACCAGCGGTTGATGAGGTCTGGTGTCTGACTTGCCATCAATAGGGGATGTGTCGAATCCAGCACCATCAAGTCAGCCCGGCATCCGACAGAAAGCCCTAATTGAATACCGCAAGCTTGATTACCACCGTTTAATGCTTGGGTATAGAGATGATCGCCAACATGATTTTGTGACTGGCTGTAGAGACGGTTCCGCTGTTGGTCACGCAGCCGTTGGCTATATTCCAGCAGGCGTAATTCCTCTGTAGCAGACAAACAGACATGGCTGTCGGAACCAATACTCCACCGGCCGCCAGCCTGAGTAAATTCTACCCCGGGGAAAATACCATCTCCCAGATTGGCTTCGGTGGTCGGACACAAACCAACCGCGGCACCGCTGTCAGCGATCATCTGAATCTCGTTATGGCTGAGATGGGTGGCATGAATCAGGCACCAGCGATCATTGAGACCGATATGATTGTGCAACCACTCGACTGGCCGCTGCTGGCTCCAGTTCAGGCAATCGGTGACTTCCTTCTGTTGCTCCGCGATGTGAATGTGGATGGGCTGCCCGTGGTGGTCAAGGGCTGCCAGCACCTCTTGAATCTGCTGTTGATTCACGGCTCGTAACGAATGAAAGCAGATCCCCAGCCGATGGCGGCTATGGGCGTGTGTCCCCGAAAACTTTTCCGAAAACTCTGCCCTCTTCAGTTCACTGGCAAGCTGCTGTTGCAGTTGCAGATAACTGTCTGATGAATGGATGAAGCGCGCCTGTCCTTGATTGGGTGCCTGTCCTCCAAAACCGGCATAGCTGTACAGGGCTGGCAGCAGAGTCATGCCTATCCCCGAGCTATCTGCTGCATTCAGGAGCTGGTGGGCCATTTCAGCGGGATCGCGGTAAGGTTGACCGGACGGATCGTGATGAAGGTAGTGGAACTCACCAACCTGAGTATAACCGGCTTTGAGCATATCAATATATAACTGTGTGGCGATGACGTGAACTTGTTGCGGGGAGAGCCGTCCGACGATTTTGTACATTAAATCACGCCAGCTCCAGAAGCTGTCATCTGGGTTGAGGCTGACTTCTGCCATGCCGGCCATGACACGCTGAAAGGCGTGGGAATGCACATTGGCCAGAGTCGGCAGCACCGGGCCTTGCAGATGCTGCGCGCCATCTACTGGTGTGGTATTGGCCGTGACCTGAGCAAAGTGACCCTCAACAATCTCAAACAGCACATTGTGCTGCCAGCCGGTCGGGAGCCATGCCAGCTCAGCAAACAGAAAAGTGCTGTTTGATTGGCTTCTTTGTGGAGCATCTTGCTGAGTTCCTTGCTGGTTTGTCATCGCGTCTGTCCTTGTTACTGGTTACTGATCGCTCGCTATTGTGCGCGTGTGTCCTCGTTACCGATGTTCGGGAGTCTAGCAGAATTTATCTTGTCTATACAAGTTATGTTATTGTCTATGCCTGTCCTGTTAAGTGGTTCATTTTTCCGCTATAATCCGGTCTTTATACTGCCAGTGGATAGCTGTAAATCGATGGAAAACTCAACCACCCAGATGATGTACCACTTGTCGCAACTGATTGATGACGCCCCCGGCCCTATTTATGCCAAAGTGAAACAAGCGATTTGTCGTCAGATTGATACCGGAGAATGGCAACCGGATCAGCGAGTTCCGTCTGAGTCAGAGATGGTCAAAGCTTTGAATGTCAGTCGTATGACGGTTAACCGTGCGCTGCGGGAACTGACCGATGAAGGGGTTTTGCTTCGTCAGCAGGGGGTCGGTACCTTTGTTGCAAGGAAAAAATCCCATTCAGCGCTGTTTGAGGTACACAATATTGCTGATGAAATCGCCAGTCGTGGTCACCGTCATCACGCCGAGCTGATTGAAATCACGCTGGCGAAGGCGACGATGGAAGAAGCGATGAACCTTGGTGTGCGGACTAATCACCGGATTTTCCGGGCCACCATTTTGCATTTTGAGAATGATCTGCCGATTCAAATCGAGTATCGCGTGGTCAATGCCGAGCTGGCCCCGGATTATGATCAGCAGGATTTTCAGCACAACGGCGCCTACCATTATCTGATGAAAGTCGCACCGATGACCGAAGGAGAACATCTGGTCGAAGCGGTGCAGGCCTCGCCGGCAGAATGTGCTTTACTGCAAATTGATGCTGCGGAACCATGCTTGCAGATCAAACGTCGTACCTGGTGCCGTGAGCAGCTTGTCACCAACGCTCGTCTGATTTCGCCGGGGTCAAGGTTCCAGTTATTCGGTCACTTCGAGCAATGAGCATACCGAGCGGGTTTTGACACATGAACAGGATTTAAAAAGCGGGTAATGATTGTCTGACTGATTGAAGCAAGGGAATTCCTCCTTGCTTTTTTTATGCTTTTTGTGATGACTTCGGTGATCAAACACTTGCGCTTGCGAGTGTTTACTTTTATTGTTTGGTTAACTTGTATAGACATGTAATGTCATGATGACGTTGGTCAGTGTCAATCTGAAGCGTACGTGATGGAGAACAGCAGCTCATGCCAGAATTAACCTTACATCCCGGCAAGCTCACACTCAGTGAGCTACGTCAAATCAGCCGGAACCCCGTTAAAATATCACTCGACAAACAGGCCATTACGGCGATTCATGCCAGCACGGAAGTTGTCAATCGAGTGATCGTCGAAGACCAAGCGGTTTACGGAATTAATACCGGATTTGGTTTATTGGCCAATACGCGGATTGCCGCTGAAGATTTAGATGAATTGCAGCGCAGCATCGTGTTATCTCATGCGGCCGGGATCGGGGAGTTCATGCAGGACGCCACCGTTCGCCTGATGATGGTACTCAAAGTCAACAGCCTTGCTCGCGGCTATTCCGGTATTCGCCTGAGTGTGATTGAAGCGATGATCACCCTTATTAACAAAGAAATTTATCCGTGTGTCCCGCAAAAAGGCTCGGTCGGTGCATCGGGTGATTTAGCCCCGCTTGCCCATATGAGTGCGGTGCTGCTCGGTGAAGGACAGGCGCGTTATAAAGGCGAGATTATTTCCGGCCGGGCTGCATTGGCGATTGCAGGAATGGAACCGATCAAATTAGCGCCTAAAGAAGGGCTTGCGCTACTGAACGGAACACAAGCATCCACGGCATTTGCGCTTGAGGGGCTGTTTGCGACGGAAGATCTCTATGCCTCGGCCATGGTTTGTGGTGCGTTGTCTGTGGAAGCCGCACTGGGTAGCCGGCGTCCGTTTGATGAGCGGATTCATGCCGTGCGCGGCCATCAAGGCCAGATGGATGCGGCTGCGGCCTACCGGCACCTGCTGACGGAGCAAAGTGAACTGGGTGAATCACATGCCAATTGTGAAAAAGTGCAAGACCCATACTCACTGCGCTGTCAGCCTCAGGTGATGGGGGCCTGCTTAACGCAGATCCGCCACGCCGCAAGTACGTTGCTGGTTGAGGCAAACGCGGTATCGGATAACCCGCTGGTATTTGCTGAGCAGGGGGATATTGTCTCCGGAGGGAATTTTCATGCCGAACCGGTGGCATTTGCGGCGGATAATCTGGCACTTGCCATTGCTGAAATCGGCAGCCTGTCAGAACGACGGATGGCGTTGCTTATCGATAGTCATCTGAGTAAGCTGCCGCCATTTTTGGTCGAAAACGGTGGTGTTAACTCCGGCTTTATGATTGCGCAGGTCACTTCGGCGGCACTTGCCAGTGAAAATAAAACCTTTGCTCATCCGGCATCGGTCGATAGCCTGCCAACCTCGGCCAATCAGGAAGATCATGTCTCTATGGCAACCTTTGCTGCACGACGGCTCAAAGATATGGCGGAAAATACCCGCGGTATTCTGGCTGTTGAAATACTGGCAGCGGTGCAGGGGCTGGACTTCCGCGCCCCGTTGAAATCAACGGAACGACTGGAGCAAGCCCGCGCTGATCTTCGTGCCCGCGTACCGTTCTACGATAAAGATCGCTATTTCGCGGCAGATATCGAGAAAGCTAACGGTCTGTTAGCAGAAGCGGCACATAATGAATTGATGCCCGCCGGTTTACTCCCAAGTGTCACAAGTGATTATCATGAATGAACAACTGAATTTTGATTCACTATGGTACGGTTTTAATGCCGCGACCATGGTGAATGGTCAATATAGTGCTATCGAAAATGCTGCGATTGGCGTCCGGGACGGGCGAATTGCATGGATTGGCCCTCAAGGTGATTTACCTGCCTATCACGCTGCGCAAGAACACCACCTTCATGGCGGATGGGTTACGCCCGGCTTAGTTGATTGTCACACCCATTTGGTTTTCGGTGGTAATCGCGCCCATGAGTTTGAACAGCGGCTCAACGGGGTCAGTTATCAGGCGATTGCTCAGAGTGGCGGCGGCATTGCAGCGTCGGTGCACGCCACTCGTCAAGCGACCCCGGAACAGTTGTTTATTTCTGCATCTCGACGGCTGAAATCTCTGATGCGCGATGGGGTAACGACGCTGGAAATTAAATCCGGTTACGGCCTCTCGACCGAACACGAAATGAAGATGCTGGAAGTCGCACGGCAACTGGCGGAACACTATCCGGTTGATATTTGTACCACTTGTCTGGCCGCTCATGCCGTGCCGCCCGAATATCAGGGGCGTACCGATGCTTATATCGATTATCTGTGTGATGAATTATTGCCGGAGATTGCGCAACGTGGTCTGGCAGATGCAGTGGATGCATTTTGTGAAACCATTGCATTCAGTCCTGAGCAGGTGGAACGCTATTTTCAAACCGCCCACGCTTTCGGGATACCGGTGAAGCTCCATGCAGAGCAGTTGTCGTCGCAGGGGGGAACAACTCTTGCGGCGCGTTTTCAGGCACTGTCTGCGGATCATCTGGAGTTTATGACGGAAGGGGATGTCGCTGCGATGCGTGAGTCCGGTACTGTTGCGGTGCTGTTACCGGGGGCCTATTTCGCCTTGAAAGAAACTCAGCGTCCGCCCGTGGATTTGCTGCGTCGCTATCAGGTGCCGATGGCGGTTGCCACGGATATCAATCCCGGCACATCTCCGGTGCTTTCTTTACGTCTGATGATGAATATGGCGTGTACGCTGTTCGGCCTGACCCCGGAAGAAGCTTTGGCCGCAACCACCATTCATGCCGCACGTGCTTTGGGATTAACTGAAACTCACGGACAACTGAGTGTCGGCAAGGTCGCCGATTTTGTCTGCTGGGATGTGGAAAGTCCCGGAGAACTCAGTTACTGGTTGGGCGGCGACCTGTTGAAAACACGCGTTAAAAAGGGAGAGAACAGTCATGTCGATACCCATTGAGCAACCATTTCATTTTCGTCAGGGGCAGAGCCCGCTGTTGGTCAGTATGCCACACTGTGGGACTGCGCTACTGCCGGGGATGGCAAATCAATTGACCTCTGAGGCTCAGGCGCTGCCGGATACCGACTGGTACTTACCTGAACTGTATGATTTTTTAGCAGCGATGGATGTCAGTGTCATTCAAGCTCACTATTCTCGTTATGTGGTCGATCTCAATCGTCCGATTGATGACCAGCCACTATATACCAGTAAAACCACAGGCCTGTTTCCTGACATCTTATTCTCTGGTAACCCGGTGTTTGTCGAGGGGGCTGGCTTTGATGAAGTGACTCAAGCCCGGATCAAAGCAGAAGTCTGGCAGCCTTATCATCAACAAATCACGGCAACGCTCGCACAGATTCGGGAGCGATATGGTTACGCGATCCTGTTTGATGCGCACAGTATTGCTGCCCGGGTGCCGATGTTGTTTGACGGCACGCTGCCTGATTTTAATCTCGGGAACAATGCCGGGCTTGCCTGCTCTCCGACCTTACTGAATCAGGTGGCTAAACTGGTTGAGCAAAGTCCGTATAGCCATGTATGCAACGGGCGGTTCAAAGGGGGATACATCA
Organism: Vibrio ruber DSM 16370; assembly: GCF_900163965.1. Classification (GTDB taxonomy): domain Bacteria; phylum Pseudomonadota; class Gammaproteobacteria; order Enterobacterales; family Vibrionaceae; genus Vibrio; species Vibrio ruber. The sequence goes on along the minus strand of NZ_FULE01000030.1, from coordinate 23,083 downwards.
CCCGTCAATACGGACAGCCCTCGGCGCAGATTCATGCGCTGCAACTGGAGCTTTCTCAAACCACCTACCTCACCGATGAAACTCAGACAACTGCATCAGACTATCAACTGGATCCGGAGAAACTGCAACGGGTTCGTCCCGTTCTGCAACAGTTGATTCAATCACTGTTGGCGCATGGTCATCCCTCGGATGAAGCACAATAAAGATTGAAGCAGGGAATACATGAAGGACAATGATATGACATTTAAAGCCAAGATCTTAGCCGGGATTCCGGATATCCTGCCGCCCAAGCGCGAACGCAATGAGAACCTCAGTCATGCACCGAAAAGAAAAGCGATTCTGAGCCGGGAAGAGAAAATCCTCGCGGTCAGAAATGCGCTGCGCTATTTCGATCAACGGCATCATGCGGAATTAGCTCCGGAGTTTTATGAAGAGCTGGAGACCTACGGCCGGATTTATATGTATCGCCTGATGCCGGATTATCCCATCACCGCACGCTCGATTGATACGTTTCCGCATCAGTCAAAGCAGGCTGCCGCGATTATGCTGATGCTCAGTAATAACCTTGACACAGCGGTGGCACAGCATCCGCAGGAACTGATTACCTATGGCGGTAATGGCGCAGTGTTCTCCAACTGGGCACAGTACCGTCTCACCATGAAATATCTGGCGGAAATGACCGATGAACAGACACTGGTGCTCTATTCCGGTCATCCGATGGGGCTGTATCCGTCACATCCCGATGCACCGCGGGTGGTGGTGACCAACGGCATGATGATTCCCAACTACTCAAAACCGGATGACTGGGAAAAATTTAATGCATTAGGGGTGACCCAATACGGTCAGATGACGGCAGGCTCGTTTATGTATATCGGCCCGCAAGGTATTGTGCATGGCACGACGATTACGGTGATGAATGCGGTGCGGATGAAACGCGACCGGGATCCAAGTAAGTTACCGCTGTTTGTTACCTCCGGGCTGGGCGGGATGAGTGGCGCGCAGCCCAAGGCGGCGGTGATTGCGCAAACCATTGGCGTGGTGGCTGAAATTAATCCCAAAGCCGCTTATAAGCGCCATGAACAGGGATGGGTCGATGAAGTTCACCCTGATTTAGACGCACTGATCGCACGGATCAAGCAGGCGCAAATCGATAATCGACCAGTTTCTCTGGCCTACCTGGGCAATATTGTTGACCTGTGGGAACGACTGGCCGCAGAAGATATCCACATCGATTTAGGTTCAGACCAGACCTCACTGCACAATCCGTGGGCGGGGGGCTATTATCCGGTCGGTTATAGCTTTGAACAATCCAATACGATGATGGCCAACGAGCCGGAACAGTTTCGTGCGGCGGTACAGGCAACCTTGAAGCGCCATGTGGCGGCGATTAATCAATTGACCGCCAAAGGAATGTATTTCTTTGATTACGGCAATGCATTTCTGTTGGAAGCAAGCCGGGCAGGGGCTGATATTCTCAAGGCCGATGGTTCATTTAAGTACCCCTCTTATGTGGAAGATATTATGGGGCCGATGTGCTTTGATTACGGCTTCGGGCCTTTCCGCTGGGTGTGTTCATCATCGGATCCGCACGACTTGGCGGTCACCGACCAGATTGCCGCAGAGATTCTGGAAGACATGCATCAACAGGCGCCGGCAGAGATTCGTCAGCAGATTGCCGATAACCTGTCATGGATTCGGCAGGCTAAACAGAACAATCTCGTTGTCGGCTCACAAGCGCGGATTTTATATGCTGATGCCGAAGGGCGGATGCGGATTGCAGCGGCTTTTAATCAGGCGGTTAACAGCGGCAAAATCTCTGCGCCGGTAATTCTCGGACGCGATCATCACGATGTGTCCGGCACCGACTCACCGTATCGGGAAACGGCCAATATTTATGACGGGTCACGCTTTACTGCCGATATGGCGATTCACAATGTTATCGGTGATGCGTTCCGCGGTGCAACGTGGGTCAGCATCCATAATGGTGGTGGCGTCGGTTGGGGGGAAGTGATCAATGGCGGTTTCGGCATGGTCTTAGACGGTTCTGAGGCATGTGATACCCGACTGAAATCGATGCTCCACTGGGATGTGAATAATGGGATTTCGCGGCGCAGCTGGGCCAGAAATGAAGGGGCGGTATTTGCCATTCAACGGGCGATGGCGCTTGAGCCACGGCTCAAAGTGACCATTCCGGAGCAGGCCGATGACGCGCTGTTGAATGCGGTCGTGAAATAACACGGGTGAAATTAAATCGGTGCAATCACAGCCGGAACAATGATAGCTTGCGCTGAGATGCGCATATTTACCGACGACAGGCTCACCGTTAACAATCAGCGCTGCAATTGCAGCGCTTGGTGATCGTCGGGGGCATCGGTGCCGGTGTGACAATTCAGCCGGAAATCTTATCGAAAGTGGTAGTACAGCTTTCGCAGAACACATCCATAAACACCGCGACTTCGGGCATGGTCGCGGTCAGTTTTTCAATCGTTTCATCGAGCCCTTCTTTGACATGTACAAACTCATCATTGTGAAAGCGTAACTCATTCAAGGTCTTGATATAGGCAGCCAGGATATCGGCGGCTTTAACAATGGTTTTATACTCGGCATCGACATGTTTCTGCACCAGCAGACCGGTGAACTCGTCACGCAGATCTTCCGGCAGGGTATCCAGACATTCCTGCTCGGCAATATCCTCTAATTTTTTAAAGGCCGCGGTAAATTCCGGGCTGTGGTACTTGGTTTTAGAGTTGATATCCTGCAGTTTGGTTTCTGATATTTCATGATAAATTGCAATCACTGCCGCTCTTTCCGGGTTCAGAGTGCCGCCGAAGCGTTTATTTTTAATCACGGTCAGCAAGTGGGCGATCACGGCGACTTGATGTGAGTGTTCCGACACATTCTCTTCCTGAAAGCAATGCATCAGTGCCCAGCGTTTGATCAGCGGCATGCGTGTCACCCATGCCATAAATGTGCTTTGTTTTTTCTTCACAGAATTATCCTTTACCACTCGGTTATACTCTCGATGAGAACATCGCATATAGACCATGGTACATGATTTGAGTGAGGTACGTCTCATTGTGTTTCATCAAATATATGGCATCAAACCCGGTGAATGAACAGGGAGTAAAATAAAAAGGTAGGAAGGCAGAAAAGACTTTGTGAAAAAAGTGTAAGAAAAATAAATCAGGAAATAATAATAAGCTGATGAGGCCTTATTTGTGTCATCTTGATTGTTCGCCCATTTTTTATTGGTTATTAATATGAAATTGGTTGAGTTATTTGTATTTCTAAATATTGATCGCAGATAAAAAACAAATTTTTTTATAAAAAATAATGTAGCAATATTGAGAATGATATTGCTATTGATTCTTTTGTAACCTAAAATCCGCTCCCAATAAAAAATAATAAGAACCTCCCTTATCGGGATCCATATTTATGCTAGGTTGTTCCCTGAATGCGAAAACGTAATTTTCAGCAGTTTGTGCTGTCTCAATATTTATTCCTTGCTTGTTGTATTTATTTTGTTTCTTTTGCTGCCTATAGCAATAATGGCAATGTTGCTATTTCTCCTGCGACGCAGGCGAGTATTGAGCAGGAGCAGCGGGAGCGTTTACAAGAGATAGAACGAGCCAAACAATCCGTACAGCAACTCAATGTGTTGCCGACGTTACCGGCACCTGAAGCCAGCCAGACTCAGCAGTGTTTCCCTGTGCAACAGGTTGTTTTTTCTGGTAATACAGTCTTTTCTGATCAGCAACTCTTGGCGTGGATTGATTTCAAACCAAGCTGTCAGGGACTGCCACAAATCAATGAATACCTGCGTGTGATTACCAATCAATATATCGGGGCCGGATATGTCACCTCGCGGGCTTATTTAGTCCCTCAGGATCTCAGCAGCGGTCAATTAAAGATTGTTATTCTTGAAGGTAAACTGGAAGCTCTGAAATTTAATGGTCGGGTGGAAGGGTTTCTGAATAATGCTTTTCCGGGATTAATTGATCATTTATTTAACCTGCGTGAAATCGAGCAAGGTCTCGACCAAATAAACCGCCTGTCCCGCTATAATGCCCAAATTAAAATCAGACCGGGTACCAAACAGGGATACAGTATTGTTGATATTCAGAGTGACACGCGATTTTGGGGGAATACCTCTGTCGGTGTTGAAAACTCCGGTCAGAAATCAACGGGTGAAACCCAATTTCGTTACGCCCTCAATGCTGAAAATATAATTGATGCGCTCGATCAGTGGTCTTTATCCGGCAGCCGGAGCCTTGATCCGCCGACCGGTCATGCTTCGGAAAGTCTGAGCCTGAGTCTGGACGTTCCCTACGGACGCTGGAATACCAATTACCGCACCACCTACAGCCATTATGAAAGTGGCTTTGTCAGCAACGGGTTTGTGTTCGGCACTTCGGGCAAAACCAACAGCCATGATGTAACGCTGAAACGGCTGCTGGCCCGCGATGCTGAAAGTAAGTCTTTTGTCACGGTCGGGCTCAGTCACCGCCGCGAAAAAAATCATCTGATGGACAGCCTCATCATTTCCAGCTCACGCAATCTGTCCTCGGCTTATGTCGGGCTGGATTACAGCGCCCGGCTAGGCTCGGGTTTTATGAGCGTGTCACCACGGCTGACTCTGGGCTCAGACCTGTTCGGCGGGGAGCGCAATCAAGCGGGGTTTCCCAAAGCGCAGTTCCGTAAAGGGACACTCACCGCCAGTTATACCCAGCCGTTTCAGTCCGGCCTGATGTTCACCAGTACCCTGTTTGCCCAGTGGAGTAACGACACGCTCTACGGCAGCCAGCGCGTCAGTATCGGTGGTGAGTATTCGGTGCGCGGGTTTAAAGATGTTTCGATCAGCGGTGATCAAGGGTACTACTGGCGCAATGATCTCAGTTATCCGCTCGGCACACTCCCGTATATCGGTCAGATCAGCGCCCAGTGGGCCGTGGATACCGGGTCAATTGTCCGGGATAAAAATGATGAGCTGGAGCGCGGATCGCTGATGGGCAGCAGTCTCGGGATCCAGACCCACAGTCGTCGAGTCAGCAGCAGTCTTGCCATCGGTGTGCCACTGGATTCTCCCGGTGCGCTGGATGCGGATCACTACATCGTCAATTACCGTGTGAATATTGCAATTTAATCAGCAGTGAAGGGATGAAAAACATGATAAAACCCGTGACTTTCTGGCAGCGTGCGTTGGTCTACTTTATCTGCTGGACATTCAATATTCAGCCGTTGCTGGCCAATGTGATAGTGGACAACAGCCAGCACAATACTTCGGTGAACCGTGCCGGGAACGGGGTTGAAGTGGTCAATATCGCCACACCCAACGCCAATGGTTTATCCCATAACCAGTACCAACAGTTTAATGTTGACCCGTCAGGCTTAATTCTCAACAACTCGACCGCGCAGGTCGCTCAGTCACAACTGGGCGGCTACTTGCAAAATAACCCCAACCTGCATGGTCAGGCCGCAACGGTGATCCTCAACGAAGTCACGGGTGCGAGCCGCAGTCAGTTACAGGGGTATACCGAAGTCTTCGGTCAGGGTGCTCCGGTGATCCTGACCAATCCGTACGGGATTACCTGTAATGGCTGTGGTTTTATCAACACGCCGCGAGTGACCTTATCGACCGGTAACCCATTGATTGAAAATGGTAATGTCACCGGGTTTGATGTGTCTCAGGGCAGTGTCAGCATTGAAGGGCTCGGGCTTGATGCCACGCATCAGAGCTATTTTGACATCATCACCCGCACCGCGCAGCTCAATGCCGATATTCATGCCAATGACCTCAGCATCGTGACGGGGAAAAACCGGGTCAGTTATCAGAGTAATCAAGTCACGGCCACCACTGCCGACGATAAAGAAGCCGCCCCGGAGCTGGCGATTGATTCTTCCAATTTAGGCGGCATGTATGCCGGGCGGATTGCCTTGGTGGCAACCGATGCCGGAGTGGGAGTCAATGTCGGTAACCTGTCGGCGAGTCAGGGTGACATCCGCATCAGCGCAGACGGACAGATCACACTGGGTAAATCCAGTGCGCAGAACAACCTGACGGTCAGCAGCCAGTCCGGCGTGACTCTCAAGGGAAGTCAGTATGCGGGACAGACGGCTTCGCTATCAGGACAGCGTATCCATGCCGATAGCAATACGCTTGCTGCCGGTCAAAACGTCTCACTGACTGCCACCGATACGGTGACACTCAACCAGAGTCTGGTTGAAGCCGGTGTGGATGCCGACGGCAAGCAACAGGCGGGCGGGGTTGTCGATGTGCAGGCGAATAACCTGACCCTGAATGCCGGTAACCTGATTGCCGGTCAGCAACTGACGACAGCAGTGGACCATATCACCGTAGACCAAGACAGCCTGATCTACGGTCAGAAGATGGCGCTCAATCAGCTCAGCAAACTTGATAACAGCGGTACGGTTGCGGCCAAAGATCAACTGAGCGTAAAGGGGACAGACGCGAGTCTGGTCGGTCATGGCAATATGACCGCCTCAGAGATTACGATGGATAGTGACCGTCTGACTCTGGATACCCACATTACCGCTCAAACACTGGCGGTACAGGCGAGTCAGAATCTGACCACCGGTGAGCAGAGTGAGGTGAGCGCCACCGATAAACTGACGGTGACGGCCGGGACGCTCAACCAGCAAGGTCAGCTGACAACCCGCGGAGACATGGATATCAATGCTGCGGATGCAATCTTAAAAGGGGACGTGGCTGCACAAGATATACAGGTAAAAGCACAACATCTGACTCAGGAAAGCGGCACGTTACAAGCAGGACAGACGCTGCATATCACCGGTGATACGGTGACACTGTCGGGTGCCAGTGCCGGTAAAACCAGTGTCGGGATTGATGCCGGGCAATTGACCCTGAACGGGACACTCCAGTCCGGTGGGGATACCCGTCTGACCGTCGTCAACGACATGCAGACCCGTGAGCAAAGTCAGTTGGTCACGCAAGGCTCATTACAGGCGAAGGTCGGTTCGCTGACTCAGCGTGGCAAGATGCAGTCCGGTGAGGATGTCACGTTAACGGGACACACGCTCAAGAACGAGGGGCTCGTTTCAGCAGTCGGCAATACTCATCTGACGGCACAGGCACAATTGACCAACCGTGGCACCGTGACATCCGGGCAGCAGCTCACCACGAATGCCGGTGCGGTGACCAACAGCGGTGAGTTGTCGGCTCAGCAGAAGGTTGCCATGACTGTTGCCGGTCAACTGGATAATCAAACCAACGGTCTGATCTCCGGACAGGTGACCACCGTACAGGCAGGCTCGGTGAATAATGCCGGGCAGTTACAGTCGCTGACAGATTTAGGGCTGACCGCAGATGCGCTGAATAATAGCGGGACACTCGCGGCACTCAGTGATACAACGCTGAATGTTACCCATGATTTAACCAATCGCGGCGCGGTTTCGGCAGGGCATGATGTCCGTTTACTGACGGATAACCTGACCAACAGCGGTCAAGTGATTGCCAGCGATAATCTGTTGATTGCCAAAGATCTCAATCAGACCCGGAACACGTCATTGAATAATACCGGTGGGAGTCTGGATGCCGGATCCGGCAGTCTGACGATCGCAACCCAAGGCGATCTACAGGTCAGTGCCGGTCAGCATCTCTTTGCCGGTAAGGATCTCACCGTTACTGCCGCAACGCTGAACAATAGTGGGGAAATCGCTGCTCAGAACAAGACCCGCCTGACTCTGGACGGTGTCACAACCGGCCAGACTGTACTGACCAATCAAACGGGCGGGCTGATTTCCGGTCAGAGCACCAGCATTGACGCACAGTCGGTTGCTAACCACGGGCAACTTCAGGCACTGGAAGATTTAGGGCTGACGGCAACATCGCTGGCGAACAGCGGCACCTTAACCGCGCTGAACACCACGTTGGCCGTCCACGATCATCTCTTGAATACGGGAACCGTCTCCGCTGTCGAGAATATCAGCTTGCTGGCCGATCAGGTAGACAATCAGGGCCGGGTCTCTGCCGGTACTCATCTGCTGATCGCAGCCGATCAGGACAACAAGCGCAGCGACAGCCTGAATAATGCCGGTCGGGTTGAAACCCGCAATGGTGATATTGAGATTGTTACTGATGTCATGACCCAACAATCAAGCGGTCATATGATTGCCGGACATAATTTCCGGCTCGATGGCAATCAACTGGACAATGGCGGGGAACTGGCGGCAACCGGTAAGACCGATCTCCTGCTACATCAGCAACTGTTGAATCAGCAATCCGGTCTCATTTCCGGTCAGGTGACGGCCATTACGGCTCAGTCGGTGAATAACCAAGGACAGCTTCAGTCTCTGAGCGATCTCGGTCTAACCGCTGACTCTTTCGGCTACAGCGGGGTACTGGCCGCGCTGGATAACACTTCGCTCCATATTAGCCACGATCTGACCAGCAGCGGTTCGATTCTCGCGGGTCATCAGATCGTATTGAATGCTGAGCAGCTTGATAACCGGGGACGTGTCTCGGCCGGAGATGCTGCGATTGCAACACCGGCAACCGGACAAGATGACAGTCTGATCGTGACCGCAGATACGTTGACTAACAGCGGTGAACTGCTGGCACGAGGTCGCAACCAACTGACGCTGAATATGCAGCTGACCAACCAAACGGATGGTTTGATTTCCGGTCAAACCACTACCGTTAACACGCAGTCAGTGACCAATCACGGTCAGCTTCAGTCCCTGACCGATCTCGGTTTAACCGCAGATGCACTGGCAAACAGCGGCACACTGGCGGCACTCAGCGATATGACGCTGAACGTCGTACACCAATTGAGCAACAGCGGTACTGTGTCAGCCAATCATGATGTTAGCCTGTTGACCGACAATCTGACCAATACCGGCAAGATGTTTGCCGGGAGTAACCTGCTGATTGCCAAAGATAGCGAGCAGACTCGCAATACCATATTCAACAATACCGACGGCAGCCTCACAGCGAAAGCGGGTCAGCTCACCATTGCGACCCATGGTGATGTGATGGTCAGTACCGGGCAGCATCTGACTGCGGGACAGGATGTGATCCTGCAAGCCAGCAGCCTGACCAATGACGGGGAGGTGTCTGCACAAGGCAAGACCGCGCTGACACTCGACAACGCCCTGACCAACCACGGTTTAGTCTCCGGTCAGCAGACGACACTTGCAGCGCAGTCGGTCACCAACACTGGTCAGCTTCAGTCCCTGACCGATCTCGGTTTAACCGCAGATGCACTGGAGAACAGCGGCACACTGGCGGCACTCAGCGATATGACGCTGAACGTCGCACACCAACTGAGCAACACCGGAGCGGTTCTCGCAGGCAGCAACATTCATCTGAATGCCACGAAGATGGAGAACCGAGGCCGTGTTTCGGCAGGTGATCAGGCCTTGATGACAGCGGATCAGCAAGCCGCCGGTCGGACGGATGCCAGCCTGATTGTGAACGCGGATACGCTGACCAACAGCGGTGAATTGCTGGCTCAAGGCAGTAATCAATTGACGCTGAATACGCAGCTGACTAACCAAACGGACGGCTTGATTTCCGGTCAAATCACCACCGTCAATGCTCCTGTGGTGACCAATGCCGGTCAGCTTCAGTCCCTGACCGATCTCGGTTTAACCGCAGATGCACTGGCGAACAGCGGCACACTGGCGGCACTCAGCGATATGACGCTGAATGTGGCGCACCAGCTGAGTAACAACGGAGCGGTGTCAGCCAATCATGATGTCAGTCTGCTGACCGACAATCTGACCAATACCGGCAAGGTGTTTGCCGGGAATAATCTGCTGATCGCTAAAGATAGCGAGCAGACTCGCACCACCACGTTCAACAATACCAACGGCAGCCTCACAGCGAAAGCGGGTCAGCTCACCATTGCAACGCATGATGATGTGGTTGTCAGTAGCGGGCAGCATCTGACTGCCGGGCAGGATCTGTCCCTGCAAGCCAACAGCCTGACCAATGACGGGGAGGTGTCTGCGCAAGGTAATATGTCGCTGACACTCAATAACGCTTTGACCAACCACGGTTTAGTCTCCGGTCAGAAGACCACGCTTGCAGCACAGTCGGTCACCAATACCGGTCAGCTTCAGTCCCTGACCGATCTCGGTTTAACCGCAGATGCACTGAATAACAGCGGTACTCTGGCGGTACTCAGCGATATGACGCTGAACGTCGCGCACCAACTGATCAACAGCGGTGCTGTGTCAGCTAATCATGATGTCAGCCTGTTGACCGACAATCTGACCAATACCGGCAAGGTGTTTGCCGGGAATAACCTGCTGATTGCCAAAGATAGTGAGCAGACTCGCACCACCACGTTCAACAATACCGACGGCAGCCTCACGGCGAAAGCGGGTCAGCTTACCATTGCGACGCATGATGATGTTGTTGTCAGTACCGGGCAGCATCTGACCGCCGGACAGAATGTGACCCTGCAAGCCAACAGCCTGACCAATGACGGGGAGGTGGCTGCACAAGGCAAGACCGCGCTGACACTCGATAACACTCTGACCAACCACGGATTAGTCTCCGGTCAGCAGACGACACTCATAGCGCAGTCGGTTACTAATCACGGCCAGCTTCAGTCCCTGACCGATCTCGGCTTAACCGCAGATGCACTGGAGAACAGCGGCACACTGGCGGCACTCAGCGATATGACGCTGAACGTCGCGCACCAACTGAGTAACAGCGGAGTGGTGTCAGCCAGTCATGATGCCAGCCTGTTGACTGACAATCTGACCAATTCTGGGAAGGTATTTGCCGGGAATAACCTGCTGATTGCCAAAGATAGCGAGCAGACTCGCACCACCACGTTCAACAATACTGACGGTAGTCTCACGGCAAAAGCCGGACAGCTTACCATTGCGACACATGATAATTTAGTTGTCAGTACCGGGCAGCATTTGACTGCCGGACAGGATGTAACTCTGCAAGCCAACAGCCTGACCAATGACGGGGAGGTGTCTGCGCAAGGTAATATGTCGCTGACACTCGATAACGCTTTGACCAACCACGGATTAGTCTCCGGTCAGCAGACGACACTCATAGCGCAGTCGGTTACTAATCACGGCCAGCTTCAGTCTCTGACTGATCTCGGTTTAACCGCAGATGCACTGGCAAACAGCGGCACACTGGCGGCACTCAGCGATATGACGCTGAATGTGGCGCACCAGCTGAGTAACAACGGTGCTGTCTCAGCCAACCATAATGTTAGCCTGTTGACCGACAACCTGACCAACACCGGGAAGGTGTTTGCCGGCAATAACCTGCTGGTAGCCAAAGATAGCGGGCAGACTCGCACCACCACGTTCAACAATACTGACGGTAGTCTTACAGCGAAAGCGGGTCATCTTAGGATTGCGACCCATGATAATTTAGTTGTCAGTACCGGGCAGCATTTGACTGCCGGACAGGATCTGACCCTGCAAGCCAACAGCCTGACCAATGACGGGGAGGTGTCTGCACAAGGCAAGACTGCGCTGACACTCGACAACGCCTTGACCAACCACGGCTTAGTCTCCGGTCAGGGGACGACGGTGACAGCGCAGTCTGTGAATAATACTGGTCAGATGCAGGCGCTCACTGATTTGGGATTGAACGCTGATGTGTTAGCAAACTCAGGGACTCTGGTTGCCGGGAATAATGCAGTGTTCAATATCATTCACACGTTGACCAGTAACGGCAATATTTCGGCTGGTAATAATGCCAGTCTGTTGGCCGATCAGGTGAATAACCAGAATAAAATTTATGCCAGAAACAGTGTGCTGATCGCTAAAGACAGCACGCAAACCCGAAGTAGCTCACTGACCAACAGCGGTCAGATTGATGCCAAACACGGCAGTATTTCGATTGCGACTCACGGTGATTTCACGGTTGGTGCCGGGCAGCATCTCTCTGCCGGGAAAGACCTGACTCTTGTGGCAGATGCACTGACCAATGACGGTGAACTGTCTTCACAAGGCATAACCACTATCGGCGTTGACGGGACACTCACCAATCATACCGCCGGGATTATTTCCGGTCAGAATACCGTGCTGCGTGCCGGAGCGACCACCAATCAGGGGCAGTTGCAGGCACTCAATGATTTGAACCTGACCACCGGCTCTCTGACCAACAGCGGTTCATTGGTTGCGCTGCATGATATGACGCTCAATGCGACGGGGTATGTTGATAACCACAGTTTGCTCTACGCCGGCCATGACAGTAATCTGTTCTCTGATACCTTGACCAACTACAGCGATATTGTGGTGGGTAACGATCTGCTGATTGCCAGAGATAGCAATAAAACCCGCAGCCGTAACCTGACGAATAGTTCAGGAAATATTGAATCACTTAATGGTGATATTTCGATATATACAGAATCGTTAATCAATAAGCGAACGATGATTCAGTATAAAACTTTTAACATTACTGCCGATCCTGAAACGGCTCTGGCGAATGGTATTGAGGATAGTACTACTGGGTTAATTTGGCATGAAGAGTTTAGAAGAGGTCAAGATGTTTCTGATGCCAGTGCATCATCTAAAATTAGAGCCTCATCAGATATGTACATTAACACTAACGAATTAAATAATGATGCAAGTTTGATATATGGTGAAAATGTAGGCATTGATGCGAAAAAAATCAAAAACAATGGATATAAATCAGAAGTATATATCAATTATTCTGCACTCAGGGAGTACAGGGATAGTGGTAACTGTGAGGGAGGAGAAACTCTAGATTGTGATATTGGATGGGAAATTGTTACACGAGAAGTTAAAACAGAAGGGGAAAACAGTCTCTCATCGTCAATTATCGCTCAAAATAATCTTATTATTCATTCAACAACCTTGAATAACACGTCTGTTATTCAAGAAAATATGCGGATTGAATCCGTGAATAATCCGACTTATTCTGCAAAAAGCACACATGTTTTATCTGATGCTACACCGGTGGTTCGTTCAACTCAACCAGCCCCCGATATAGAGCCAAATTTACGAATTACCCAACAGACGAAAGATTCTAGAAAAAACTTTATATCTGTCCATAGTGAGACGACTATGGGAGAGGATGTTCTTACAACACAAGAGCCATCAGATGCCTCTGGCACAGTCCAAGCGCATTCAGCGACAACACACAGCATCGAGCTGACCTCGCAGGGCAGTGATTCGGGCGCGGCCGTTCAGGCCGGGCAGACGTCGACCGGTTCAGGTTTGGCCGCGCAGTCGGCACCGAATCTAACCTCGGTCGCCCGGACAGCCCCTCAAGGAAAACCGACTACGACGGTAACGCTCAGTAACAGCAGCACTGTCACGGCACCGACGGTCAACTTACCCAATCAGAATCGCATCCCGTTCCCCGATTATCGGTTGCCGACCAGTCCGCATGGCTTGTTTGTTTTCTCTGACGGGCCGCAAAGCGATTATCTGATTGCCACCAATCCTGCGGTGACCAATCTGAATGATTTCCTCGGTTCGGATTATTTCAAAGACCAGTTAAATTACGATCCGGAGCGGAAGGAGAAGTTCCTCGGTGATGCGTATTACGATACCAGAACTATCTCGCAGGAAATTTTTGAGCAGACCGGTAAACGCTACCTGAATGAGGATATCGGCAGCGATCTCGCGCAGATGAAGCAGCTGATTGATTCGGCAGCACAGGAAAAAACTGCCTTAAACCTGAAAAATGGCGTGGCGTTAACCGATGAGCAAATTGCCCGTTTGAGTCACGACATCATTTGGTATGAACCGATTGAAGTGAATGGTCAGACGGTGATGGCACCGAAACTGTACCTGTCTTCTGCCTCGCAAGACAATATTTCAAATGGCGCATTGCTTGCCGGCCGCAACGTCAATGTCACGACGGGTGACTTCGCCAATAGTGGTGCAGTGGCCGCCCGGGAAGATTTGAGTATTGCCAGCCGCAATGGGATCAGCAACACCCACGGCACGCTCAGTGCCAATGATGATCTGGCGCTGATCGCCACTGGTGATATTGTCAACCGAGGGGGGATTAAGGGGAAAGATGTTTCTGTTATAAGTACTGAAGGAAGTATTATCAATGAAGCACAACTAAGTCAGAGTAAATTTTCAGCGCATAATCTTGTTGGTGAGATAACGTCTCTTGGTCAAACAGCAATAATTCAGGCTGATAATAGTATACGGCTTCAGGCGGGAACATCTATCCGGGATACTGCTGGTATTATTCAATCCAATGGTGATGTAACGTTAAGTGCAGAAGATGATATCGTATTTGATACAATCGAAGACCGTATTGAAATCAGCACACTTTCTGGGAATTTTACAGCCGGAAGTTCGAGGTATATTGGTTCAATCTTTGAATCTGGAGGTCATGCGGAGGTTCAGGCTGGTCATAATATTCAGGCGACAGCAGCTGATGTTTCTGTACTGAATAGCCTGTCTCTGAAAGCTGGGCACGATATTACGTTAAAGGCTGCTGTTGATAACACTAATTGGAACTATAACGGTCAGTCATTCAAAAAGATAGTCAAAACCACAACTAACCAAGGCAGCAACCTGTCGGGTCGTGATGTCTTGCTGCAATCCGGCAACGATACCACACTGGTTAATGGTGGAATTCAGGCATCCGGCAATGTTGCCCTGAATGCCCAAGGTGATGTCAATATTCTGGCCGCTAATGACAGCCGCTATGAATACAGTAAATCAACCCACAAAAAATCGTTCGGCCGTTCGAAAACCACCATTCATGAAAGCCTGAAAGAAACCGTCCGTGGTAGCTCGATTGCAGCCGGTGGTGACATCACCATCAAGGCGCAAAAGTATAGCAACGCCAAGTTAGCCAACGGGCATAGCGATATTCAGGTGGTCGGCTCGAACCTCAATGCCGGTGATGCAATCAACCTCAGCGCTGACGGGGATGTGATTCTGTCAGCGCAGCAGTACCGCGAGTATCAATACAACCAGACCATCAAAAAAGGCTTCGGCGGCCTGAGTGGCAGTAACCGCGGTAATCTGGACGACGCGACGTTGCTCGAAGGTGCCAATACCATCGCGGCCAGCCATATCAATATCAACTCCGGCAAAAATATTGGCGTGATTGCCAGTACCGTCAGTGCCGGTGGTGATGTCAATATGCAGGCGCTGGATGAAGTGCTGGTAACCGCAGATAACATCCTGCGCCAAACCCAGCAGTGGGATGAAAAGAGCAGCTTCCTCAGTGGCGGACATCTGATGGAGATGTCATCAGACCGCGAAGGAATGCAAAGCAGTACCGCGCAGGGCAGCCAAATTGCCTCACACGGCAATGTCAACATTCAGGGCGGCAGTGTGGCACTGGTCGGCTCCGATGTGGTGGCCGGTGAAAACACGGTGCTCAAAGCCGATACCGGTCATCTGGATATCCGCTCGGCACAAAACAGCCTCCGCAAAACGTCACAGCACAAGCAAGTGAGCGTGGATTTTCCGGCGTTTGAGCTGTTAGGCCACCCTGAATCAGCACTGCAAATTACCGATGGTCAAGTACGCTTCCGCATTGGTAAAGCGACGTATGATCAGGTGGAGAATCAGACAACTGCCACGACGCAGACCGGTTCGACGGTTCTTGCCAACAATGATGTTTCACTCAGTGCCGCCGGCGATCTGACGGTGACGGGCAGCCGGATCGCGGCAGACCAAGATGGCAGCGGTGCGGGCGATTTGAGTCTGACGGCAGAGAATATCCTGATTCAGGAAGCCAAAGAGACCGAGCAGACGCAGAGTCAGGAAGTTCACGGTAAAGCTGAAGCGAGTCTGGTGGTTCAGCACCAAGCCGTGGAAGTGGCAAAAGCCGTGAAAGGATTGCAACAGGCAACCCAAGCCCTGAAACAGGCCAAGCAGGATTATCAACAGTACAAAAAACAACTGGCGTCACTGAAAGGTACGCTGGAGACGCTGCAAGCAGACTATGCAGCGAAAAAGCCGGGCGTCACGTTTGAGGATATCGAGGAGTTACAAGACCTCGTCTCAGACCTCAAGGGGGATGAAGCGTGGTATGCCGCTGGCATTGCGCTGGCTGCGGAGAATGTCACCTCAAAAACCACGTTGTTGGCAAAACAAAGTGATGCTGCGGTAAACAGTATCACTTCCGGTGCGTTTGGTTTTGATGCCGGGCTGCATCTGGATATTGATGCCGATAAACAAAACAGTCAGTCACAGCGGGTGACGTCGGTCGGCTCCCAATTGTCGGGGCAGAACGTCACCATTGAGGCAGGCCATCAAACCGGCCAGTCAGCGACGGTTCAGGGCTCAGTCATTCATGCAGATGACACCCTTGCTGTGAGCGGCAATCAGGTGAACCTGCTGGCGTCGGATGAGCAAAGCAGCAGCACCAATGGCAGCGAGTCCGCGCATGTCGGTGCTTCGGTGACGTTATTCGGGGCGGACAGCGGGGTCAATCTCGATGCCAGCTATAGCCGCAATGAAAGCGTCTCCCAAAGCCAGACTCATACCAATAGTGTTCTGAGTGCCGATCATATCCGAATCACCTCAGACGGGGATACCGATGTGAACGGTGCCGACGTTGCGGCGAATGAGCAACTGGATATATCCGTTGGCGGTGACCTGAATGTGGCTTCGGTACAGAACCGTTACAGCAGCACCAACCACGGTGGCTCTGTCAGTGGCGGGGTGGGCCTCTCCGGTGGGGATGTCGGCAAAGGTGGGGCTGTGAGCGGTTTTGACCATGCCGGGAACTTACAGGGCGTGAATAGCGGAGTGAACCTCTCAAACGGGCGTTCACATAGCCGGGAAACCATGCTGACCCGTATCACTTCCGGTGGTGATGCCAATATCACCGTGGGTGGCAATACCGATATCAAAGGCGCGACGATTGCGACGGTTAACGAAGACGGCAGCGACGCCGGTCGGCTTCACCTCGAAACCGGCATGCTGAGTTATACCGACCTGAGTAACACGCGTGATACCAGCAGCCGCAATGCAGGTGTCAGCTCGAGTGTCAGTATCGGCCCGGATAAGGATGGTGCGACTCAAATAGACGCGTCCCGTAATTCATCGAGATATCAGTACACCAATCAAAGTGGTTATCACAAGAGTAAAACGCTGGCGACGGTCGGACAGGGCGAGCTGCGTATCGAGGACACACACAACAGCGATGATACCGAGCGTCTGAACCGGGATGTCACCAGCACGACTAAAGACCTGTACTCAGTGGATCGTCAGCAGGGCAACTTTGATGTCACGGTGGACCACCGGTTGCTGAGTGAGACCGGGTGGAAGGAGATTGCTGAGGACGCTCTCATTACTGACATGATGCGTGAAAGTCTGGAAAGAGCCATCACGACTGATCGAGTCGAGCTGACAGATATCTTGAGTGAGACGGGAAAACAGCTTGATATATATAAAAGTGTGAAACAGGCAATTATCGATGATCCGCAATTAGCTGCGAGGCTGAGAGATCCGAAGTTAAGTGCTGATACGAAGCAAGTCATACTTGATCAACTGACTCATGCCGCAATGCAGTCATTGGGCTATAACCCAGAAGGATATGAGAACAAGATTATTGCGAAAGACAATGATGCTCGCAAAGGTTTCTATTCAGAAGAGACCCAAAAATCTTATATCAATGATCAGAATGCCAATAATACCGAAGAGTTAGTCCTCATTGCCGGACATGAGATGAGTCATGCGGTTGATGATAAAACAGGAGATGTGAATCGATATTCTGAGCAGGATCGGGAAATCTATGCAAACAATATCGGAGAAGACTTCACGGACTATACAGATACAGCACTGGGTGTGACTGGGAACGGCAGCATGGCGAGTAGTAATAGTCATGTGGGTAATACAGGAAGTACAGTGGCTGGTAACAATCAGGTGTATAGCGGATTAGATAAGCGTCAAGGTGATAACTTAATACCTTTAGTCATACCCGCAGCGGTAGCGATAACGACGATTACTGCCGCTGCAATAGCAGATCCTAAGGTGCAGCAGGTTACCAAACAAGCACTGACGGATGCGATGGCAGGAGCTAAAGATGTCGGCAATGGTATTTTAAATTTCTTTGAGCCGGATGCTCAGTACACAGATGAAGAGCTTGATATTGCGGCCAAAGCTTATCTTCAGATGCAGGAATACAGAGATTCGAGTACTGAAACGGGCGATTGGGTCGAGATGGATAACCTGATGCAACAGGTTAGCGCGGAAGTCGTTGCCAGAGCTAATGCAATGAGTGAAATGGCGGATACAATTGATGCATCAACTTCTCTACCTTCTCATGAGGGATATGATGCGTCCACTGTTACTGAAGTAAGTGATAGGATTGATGCCTCAACAGAAACTGTAGCAACAATTGAGCAAGGATTAGGTAAGACTGAGTCGCCTGTTGAATCTGGTGTGGATCCGTTGTTGGTTGTAGATTCTAAAAACAGCAGTTACGAGCCGAATAAAGGTGCGATTGGTAAAATGGAAGACTTCTTTAACCAACCTGGATTTGGTTCAGATGTAATGTCTATAACTAAGAAAAGTCCGAAAGTATATGACGGTCAACGAGTATTCGATGTAACCAAGAGATATGGCAGCGCTTTAAAGAAAGGGGATCAGGTATACTTAGATGGTCAACATAAAAACCATTTAGAAGTTTTCGATAAGCAGGGAAACTTTAAAGCAGTATTAAACCTAGATGGTACATTAAACATCGCGAAGACAGCTCAAGCAAAGAAAACAGGAAGAAGGCTACCTAAATGATTGAAGATTTAAAGTTCCTAATTAAGTGTTTAGAACGAATATCTGATAGCAAAGACATCGATACGAAGAATTTAAAGTTAGAAATTGAAGATTGTTTTCATGATATTGAAGTTTTAAAAGAAAGAGTCAGTGGATTGGCTGGTGCTATAGAATGTAAGGAAGAGTTATCAACGCTTAGTGCTCTAATGCTGGTAGGTATGAGTATACAAGATTTATGCACTGCTTTTTCTAACATAACAGATGAGCTTAACCCAGTAGCAGTGGATAGTCACTGGGCAGATTTTCCTGAAACAGAGCAATATGAAACTGAAAGTAAAAGAGAATATTACTGTAAAGTTGGTGAAAAAGTTAGAGAAAAATGGTCAAGTAAATGTCGATGATTGTACATCGTAATTTAAGAGACAAACGAAACTAGCTACAACTCTGGTGAACACAATTTGAAGGTAAAATAATGATTAAGCTAAATAACTGATCCTAATTAGGGACTGTTCATTATTCTGTGTCACGCCCATGTTTATAAATCCAGATATGGAGTGAGTCGGCCTTCATAGTAGACGTTGGGCGGAGACCACGTCAGGTTTCAGCTCTGCACCCTCTCTAAACAAACCCGTTCCACCAATCTTTTCAACCGCTGCACTTCACTTTCCAGAAATTCCAACTCCTCAACCGTAATTTCATAATGCTCCGAATATCGGGCCTCGATATAGGCGCGTTGCAGACGACGGAAGCAGCGGCGGTGGAATTTGTTGTCGAGCGGGAAAATCGTTGCAAATTCAGCATCGATTTGGGCGCATAGTTTCCCCAGTTTTTCGATATTGTGGGATTTGGGTAAATAATTGGTGCAGGTGAGTAGCGTGCAGGCGAAAAAACGTTCCGTCGATTGATGTAGGAGAAAAGCTGATTGCTTCAACCATTGCCGCTTCATTCCATCTTGAAAGAATACAAAGAGCTGTTCTGCACTTTCAAACCACTGCTCATAATGCTTACGGGCAATTTCCTGCTTTTCTGCTTCGGTTAGATCCCCCGGCTCTGCCAGCGGTTTTGGGGTGGCGGCAAACAGTTCAATCCCTTCTTCACGGATATCTTTGAAGAAATAATGCCCCTGTTGTAGCCGCTCGTTGACTTCCTGCAAATCATGGACAATCAATCCCAGCGGTGCCGAAGTGACTTTACGGTCGATCTGCTCTTTGGCGCGTTGCCAGACGACATCTTCTTCAACCAGCGCGGCTTTATTCACAATCACCAGAATATCATAATCACTGATATAGCCATTGACCGGATCGTTGACCCATGTGCCTTTGGCATGGCTGCCGAACAGGATGATTTTCACAATCCGAAACTCGCTTTTACTCGCTGTTTTGCCTTGAAGATAGTCTTCCAGCGTATCGCGCAGAATGGTCGATATGGTGGCAAGCTCTTGCTGTTTGGATTCAGGCAAATGGTCGAGAGATGTTTTCATAAAGCAATATTCGGTCGGTGTGGATTGAATGGCTCATAGGATAAAAGAAGCGAGCGGCAAAAAACACTGTTTGTCATGGTTTTAGTGGTGTTGCCGGGGGAAATGCGACGGGGTTCGGTTTTATTGATTTGTCTGGTGATTCTTATCGGCTTTGGCTTCGGGGCATAACGCACAATTTCTTTTTCCTATGGTTTGCTTGAATTGAGGAAGGTTATCGACTCCATTTTATGGTGTGTGTCCTGATAAGATTCTGAAATTCCAGATTGGGTGCCATTTAACGATTCAATGTCGAATGAGCAAGCCATTGAGTTTGTAAGAAGAGTGAACAGTGCAGATCAGGAATATATAAATACGCATACCTCGCTCTCGGATAAAGTTCTGCCGATCGTATCAGACCCGGAAGTGCAGTCTGGGCTCTTAGCCGGAGCAGTTATTGTCAAAGACCTGACTTCAGCTGTATCAAATGGCGCAAAAAAACTTTTTGGGAATGCAGGAAAGGTTGTAACATCAGAGGCGAATGCTGGTTCTTCATCATTGGTGGCAGAGGGTGAAGGGACGGTAGTGGTTGGGAACCGTACTAAATATATTCAATTTAGTGGGGGTAAACCAGCCATAATTTCTGATGTTCATAGTCCAGAAAAAGTATCGTTCAGGACCATTGAGAATCGTAATTTATATGGTTATCAAGAGGGAGGAAGCTATGCAGGGAGTTTTAAGCGACCAGAGGTTGATGATCAAAAATTACAAAATATAGTAAATGATGTTTATAAAGGGGATAAGTTTTCTTCATATGAAGGGACTGGCAGTACCGCTGATGCAGCTCGATGGGAATATAATTCTGGTGGTATGTTAAACGGCGCAGACCATTTAAATAATAAAGCTCCTCAAGTTATAACAAGACTTGAGAAGTGGTTGAAACACAATTCATCAGCATCTCTTTCAGATAGGCATGCTGCTCAGGAAATGTTGAAAGACTTTCGCAATGCTATAGATGGTAAGAATAATAAATGATGATAGATACACCAGACGAACTACTCAAATTTTTTATATATATAGCTCCCAGCTTTATTGAAAGATGGAATTCTGACGATAATTATAATATTGAAGATAATGGTGATTTTACATTCTGTGGTGTATGCAATGAATTTGCTCATTTCTTTATTGATCAAAGTCAATTTAGACGTAGCCCCACTACTATAAAAATTGAGCCTGATTGGCAAGAGAATATCGATGTTGGAAAAATGGTAGAGTTATTTGACTTTATAGAGCATAGCTTAACCCATTCTAACACCTTGTTAGCAAATTCTCTTAAATCTTGCTTTTTAGAAGATATAGCTCAGACGGCAGCGGGTGAATATGCTAGGTCGTTTATGGGGGAAAAGTCATTAAATTTTTTCTCCCAGTGGCATAGAGATATAAGACATTAACTCTGGTTCCAAGGCTAAATTGTTCATTATTTAGCCTTGGAACCGAGACTATTCATCATTCTATGTCACGCCCATTTCCACAAACCCAGATAGGGCAGCGCCCCCAAGCTGGAACCACCCGGTTCCAGCCCCTTCACCCAACCCTCTCCAAACAAACCCGTTCCACCAATCCTTTTAACCGCTGCACTTCACTTTCCAGAAATTCCAACTCCTCAACCGTAATCTCATAATGCTCCGAATATCGGGCCTCGATATAGGCGCGTTGCAGGCGACGGAAGCAGCGGCGGTGGAATTTGTTGTCGAGCGGGAAAATCGTTGCAAATTCAGTATCGATTTGGGCGCATAGTTTCCCCAGTTTTTCGATATTGTGGGATTTGGGTAAATAATTGGTGCAGGTGAGTAGCGTGCAGGCGAATAAATGTTCACTTGCTTGATGGAGTAAAAACGCAGCTTTTTTCAACCAATGGTTTTGCATCGTTACTTGGTGTAAAGCAATAAACTGAACTGCACTTTCAAACCACTGTTCATAATGCTTACGGGCAATTTCCTGCTTTTCTGCTTCGGTTAGATCCCCCGGCTCTGCCAGCGATTTTGGTGTGGCGGCAAACAGTTCAATCCCTTCTTCGCGGATATCTTTGAAGAAATAATGCCCCTGTTGTAGCCGCTCGTTGACTTCCTGCAAATCATGGACAATCAATCCCAGCGGTGCCGAAGTGACTTTACGGTCGATCTGCTCTTTGGCGCGTTGCCAGACGACATCTTCTTCAACCAGCGCAGCTTTATTCACAATCACCAGAATATCATAATCACTGATATAGCCATTGACCGGATCGTTGACCCATGTGCCTTTGGCATGGCTGCCGAACAGGATGATTTTCACAATCCGAAACTCGCTTTTACTCGCTGTTTTGCCTTGAAGATAGTCTTCCAGCGTATCGCGCAGAATGGTCGATATGGTGGCAAGCTCCTGCTGTTTGGATTCGGGCAAATGGTCGAGAGATGTTTTCATAAAGCGATATTTGGTCGGTGTGGATTGAATGGTTCATAGGATAAAAGAAGCGAGCGGCAAAAAACACTGTTTGTCATGGTTTTAGTGGTGTTGCCGGGGGAAATGCGACGGGGTTCGGTTTTATTGATTTGTCTTATTGTAGCCTCCGGCTCCCAGATTTGACGCACAATTACGTTTTTCGGTTTCAGAGGCATCAGTGCTCAGTGCGCCAGTTACTCTTGCCAAGATGCAAGAGTAACCTATATGGTCACTCCATCTAAATCAAAGTATTTTTCAGACTTCCTCAATGTATTTATTCATCTCATAAATTCACCATCGACGGTTGTTCCTGAAAATGAAACGCGGCCTTAAACATATATCCGGCGTCAGTTTGATACTCTATGTATCGCGCCCAAATGAGATCCAAAAAGTCTTGCCCGCCTAATCAGAAAATATGCCTCACTGGATGGGCAGGTTAACTCCCGAGGTTCAAGG
>NZ_FULE01000014.1 GCF_900163965.1 Vibrio ruber DSM 16370 | reverse complement strand
ACGGTAGGTAAAAATACGAGCAAGATACAAAATTACATTAAGCAGCAACTAGAGCAGGATAAAATGGGAGAGCAATTGTCGATCCCGTATTCAGGTAGCCCGTTTACGGGCCGCAGGAAGTAGTCATATGCAAATGTCAGATCACTACGCGCCTGCTAGGGCGCTGCTAGTAGGAGAGCCTTATAGGCGCATATGAAAAACCACCGGCTATGCCGGTGGATACTTTTTTTTGATGAATTTTAACATTCCCGAAGTGGTCCCGACTTATGCCGAAGAGTAACAAGAACAGCGAAAACCTTTCTGAGCGATTGTTTGACAACCATAAACAGGCGAAAGAAACCTCTGCATTGACCCAATACATGCCGAGTAGCCAGAGTTTTGTGACTCAGAAAGTTGAGGGCGCTTGGTATCGGACATTAAGGCGAATGCAATGGGCATGGCAAGGCATTAATTCGATAGATCAGGAAGAAGTTTTAGCGCGGATTGCATCTTCCTCTCATTCCAGAACCGTCGATGAGTGGCTGGATACGGTGATGGGGTACCGACAAGGCAACTGGGCTTATGAATGGAATAAATTGGGTGTCCGTTATCAGCATGAGTCCGGAGAACTCGATGGGGAAGCCGCGGCTGATCGAATGTTTGCGGCTTCCTTATGTTTTAGTATCGCCGGCTATCCTCACCTGAAGAATGACAGTCTTGCCATTCAGGCTCAGGCTCTGGCAAATACGGCTTATACCGAAGCCGCAAAGCGTTCTGCATACGTTGTGAAACAGTTGGAATTTCCGTATAAGAACAAGAAAATTATTGCTCATCTGCATTTATCACATACAGAACATCCTCAGCCAGTTGTCATTGTGACCGCAGGGCTGGATAGCTTGCAAACCGATATGTGGCGCTTATTCCGGGACTATTTAGCCAAAAGAGATATTGCGATGTTGACCGTGGATATGCCGTCCATTGGCTTTAACTCTCAATGGTCTTTAACTGAGGATACTTCCGCCCTTCATCAAACGGTTCTCAATCAGCTTGCCCGCTTACCTTGGGTTGATCACCACCGTGTTGGCTTAATCGGCTTTCGCTTTGGCGGCAATGCGATGATTCGGCTCTCATTTGTTGAATCCAGTAAAATCAAAGCCTGTATCGCTTTTGGGGCACCGGTGCATGATATTCTGTCTTCTCCTGAAAAACTGAAACAAATGCCCAAGATGTATCTGGATGTACTGGCATCCCGATTAGGAAAAAGTGCGGTCGATATCGACAGTTTATCAATGCAGCTGCGGGCGTGGTCGCTCAAAGCGCAAGGGTTCCTTGCCGGTAGAAAGACCAAAACGCCTATTCTGGCTTTGGGATTGGAGGGCGATCCGGTATCCCCTCATTCAGATAACCAATTAGTTGCATCTTACAGCGCTGGTGGTCGGGCAAAAGAGATTAAGTCAAAGACATTATTCCACGGATATGAGCAAGCCCTCGATTTAGCGATAAACTGGCTTGAAGATGAACTAATGCAGTGATTTTTTGTGCTATTTTATTTAAAGATATGCGCTTTGTTGATCTTTAGAGTGACATGCAATTCTGTAAAAAAGGAGTGCTGAAATGCCAGAATTGAGTAAGGAACCAACTCATCACCGACTAAATGCAGCTTTTAAATTGTTAGGTCCATATTTGAGAGAAGAACAATACCAAAGTGGAACTTATCTGTTTGATTGTCTTGCCGTTTGCGTCAATGATAAAAAATCACCGGAAGTGAGGGAATTTTGGGGGTGGTGGATGTCATTATCACACTCGGATGAACAACTGTTCGAAGCAAAATATGCCATCGGTCGGTATGATCGTGCCGGAAACTGGGTTCTTGAAACACCTCAGTCTCCGGCATTAGAAGAAGTTCATCGAACTCAAAAAGCGTTCCACGAAAAGCTGGATAAATTACTCAAAGAGAAATTCGGCTGCGAACTAGCCACCTGTGATCCGCTGTTAGTCGACAAATGATTCTTATCTTATTTTCTTATTGTGTTAAAAAAGGTGCGATTGCACCTTTTTCTACTTGTGAATTGCCCTTTTGATTGCTAAAAAGAATCTCTCTTATTCTACTGAGATCGTGTGATTGATGATGGCAATAGAACAACCTGAAAAAGAACAACAATCAAAAACAATTGTTATCAAGTTGGGAACCAGTGTATTGACTGGCGGAACACTAGCGCTTGACCGGGCACAAATGGTAGAGCTTGTCCGGCAGTGTGCTGAGCTGAAGCGTCAGGGACATGCCGTTGTTTTAGTTTCTTCGGGGGCGATTGCCGCCGGCAGAGAACATCTTGGCTATCCGGCATTACCGAATACAATTGCAAGTAAACAGTTACTGGCAGCAGTCGGTCAAAGCCAGCTCATTCAGATATGGGAATCTCTGTTCTCGATCTACGGCCTCAAAATCGGCCAGATGTTACTGACACGTGCTGATTTAGAGGATCGTGAGCGCTTTTTAAATGCACGAGATACTGTGAATACCTTGATAGAGCATGACATTATCCCGATAGTGAATGAGAACGATGCTGTGGCAACCGTTGAAATTAAAGTCGGTGATAATGATAATTTATCTGCGTTGGTCGGTATTTTATGTGGTGCAGATAAGCTGCTGCTTTTAACGGATCAAAAAGGATTATTTACGGCAGACCCGCGTAAAGATCCGAATGCTGAGTTGATTCGGGAAGTCAAAAAAATTGATGATACGCTGCGGAAAATCGCAGGCGGGAGTGGCACGACACTCGGCACCGGTGGTATGGCAACCAAGCTACAAGCAGCGGATATTGCCCGCCGTGCGGGAATTGAAGTGATTATTGCTTCTGGCCGGGCTCCGAATGTGATTGCGGATTCGTTGAATGAACATCCTCAAGGAACCCGTTTCTTGCCGCTGGAAGAAGCGTTGGAAAATCGCAAACGCTGGATTCTGGCAGGGCCTGCTGCATCCGGTGAGATTATGATTGATGATGGTGCTGTGAATGCGGTTGTTTCTCAGGGGAGTAGTCTACTGGCGAAAGGGATCATCGGAATTTACGGGGTATTCTCTCGGGGCGATGTCGCAATTATTCTCAATCAGTCAAGGCAGGTGATTGCCCGGGGAATTTCTTCATATTCCAGTCAGGATCTGGAGATTATTCAGGGAAAACATAGTAAAGAAATTCATGAACTGCTGGGACATGATTATGGTTCCGAAGTGATTCACCGGGACGATATGGTCGTCATTCAGGAATAAGAAGGAAGTATAGCGTGAACCTAATATTGATGGGAAAAGCCGCTAAAGAGGCCGCTTTTCAATTATCAACGGCAACAACGGCACAGAAAAACCGAGCTTTAACAATCATTGCCGACGAGCTGGAAGCAAACTGTGATGCAATTTTGGCGGCGAATGCCCAAGATATTGAGCAGGGGCGTCAGTCGGGGTTAAGTGATGCCTTGCTGGATCGGTTGTTGCTGAATAAAGAACGTTTGGCAGGCATTGCCGGTGATGTGCGCAATGTGGTGGGGTTACAGGATCCTGTCGGCCGGGAAATGGATAGCCGTATTCTGGAAAATGGTATGTCTCTTTCTCGCCGCCGCGTGCCACTGGGTGTGGTTGGGGTCATTTATGAAGCCCGACCCAATGTGACGATCGATATTGCCGCGCTATGCTTGAAAACCGGCAACGCCAGTATATTGCGTGGCGGCAAAGAGACGTTTAACTCGAATATGGCTTTGGTCAAAGTCATTCAAGTATCATTGGAAAAAGCCGGTTTACCGGCAGCATCCGTTCAATATATTGAGAATCCGGAACGAGCGTTGGTCGGCGAGCTACTGAAGATGGATCAATACGTTGATATGATCATCCCCCGCGGTGGTGCCGGACTACATAAGATGTGTCAGGAAAATAGTACCATTCCCGTGATTATCGGTGGATTTGGTATCAGCCATATGTTTGTCGACGATACTGCTGACCTGAGCCGGTCTCTGGACGTCATTGAAAATGCAAAAGTGCAACGTCCGTCTGCTTGTAACGCCTTGGATACCCTATTGGTTCATGCGCAGATTGCTGATGAGTTTTTACCCCGGTTAGTTCAGCGTCTAAACGATAAGGTGACGTTTGTGGCTGATGCATCAGCTCAGGGTGGTTTGGCCGGTGCGGCATCGCTAAGGGCTGCTCAGGATGGTGATTTTGATACGGAGTGGCTGAGTTATACGCTTGGTGTGAAAGTGGTTGAGAGTATTGATCAAGCCATTGAACATATGCGTGATCATCATGCCAGCCACTCGGATGCAATTTTGACCAATCGGCTTGATCACGCCGAACAATTTATTAATGCTGTCGATTCTGCTGCGGTATATGTGAATGCTTCAACCCGCTTTACTGACGGTGCTCAGTTTGAGTTAGGGGCTGAAGTTGCTGTTTCAACACAGAAATTACACGCCCGGGGTCCGATGGGGTTGGAAGAACTGACCAGCTATAAGTGGGTTGGCCGGGCTGATTATTTGTCCAGAAGTTGATATTTTCAGATGAATTAAATGGATTGTGCGATAAGCGGGCATTTTTGCCCCTTTTTCTTTCCCTCCTGTCAGCAATTCCGTTAAACTCACTCTGATTGGAGTGGAGGTGTTATGCATTGTCCTTTTTGTTCGGAAAATGATACGAAAGTGATCGATTCTCGTTTGGTTGCCGATGGGCACCAAGTGCGTCGCCGCCGACAGTGTCTGGCTTGTCATGAGCGGTTTACAACATTTGAAACTGCAGAGCTCGTGATGCCAAGAGTGATTAAGTCAAATGGCAATCGTGAACCGTTTGATGAGGATAAAATGATTAATGGTATGCTGAGGGCGCTGGAAAAGCGGCCGGTCAGTGCTGATGCCATTGATCTGTCAATCAGCACGATTAAGTCGCGATTGCGAGCGACGGGTGAACGAGAAGTACCCAGCGATTTGATTGGTAACTTGGTGATGGAACAGCTGAAAGAGCTGGATAAAGTCGCTTACATTCGTTTCGCCTCGGTTTACCGGAGTTTCGAAGATATTCGGGAATTTGGTGAAGAGATTGCCAAACTGGAAGACTAGAAGGCTGTATTGATGAGTGTTTTTAGCGCGTTTGACTATCAAATGATGTCAAGAGCGATCGCGTTAGCAAAGCGGGGCGTTTACACAACAACCCCGAATCCCAATGTCGGCTGTGTTTTAGCTAAAGCCGGTCAGGTTGTCGGGGAAGGCTATCATGTACAGGCTGGTGGCCCCCATGCGGAAGTCCACGCACTACGACAGGCTGGTGCACAAGCCAAAGGCGCAACAGCTTATGTTACGCTGGAACCTTGCTCCCATTATGGCCGGACGCCTCCTTGTGCTGAAGGTTTGATTCAGGCTGGGGTGGCGAAAGTTATTTGTGCGATGCAAGATCCCAATCCGCAAGTCGCCGGCCGTGGCATTGCAATGTTGCAAGCAGCGGGCATTGAAGTCCTGACCGGATTAATGGAAACGGATGCAGTCGCACTCAATCCGGCTTTTCTCAAACGAATGAAAACCGGAATGCCTTGGGTGCAGTTGAAAATGGCAGCGAGCCTTGACGGGCAGACAGCTTTAGCCAACGGTGTCAGCCAATGGATCACATCGCCGCAAGCCCGGACCGATGTGCAAAAATTTCGGGCCAAAGCCAGTGCAATCTTGTCAACCAGTCAAACGGTGATTGCGGATGATGCTGCATTGACTGTTCGGCGTCATGCGCTTCCTGAATCGGTTTGTCAGGTTTATCCTGTGGCTGATATCCGCCAACCGGTCCGGGTCATTTTAGATCAACACCACCGCTTACATGACGGACTGAAGCTTTATGATGGCGCTGGTGCTGTGCTGACCGTCGGGCAGGACAAAGCAGACATCTGTGTTGCTTTAGATGCTAGCGGTAAGCTCGATCTGCGTTCTCTTTTACGCCAATTAGCAGACAAGCATCAAGTGAACCATCTTTGGGTAGAAGCCGGTGCGACACTCTCTCAGGCATTGCTATCGCAACAGTTGGTTGATGAAATTATTCTCTATCTGGCACCTAAATTAATGGGCAGTGACGGCCGAGGATTGTTTGGCCGGTTTGGTTTCGAATCGATGCAAGATGTATTTCAGCTTGAGATTTCTGATGTGGTTCGGGTTGGCTCCGACATTCGTATGACTGTGATACCGCAGTATCATTCCCCAAAGTAAAAATATAAGAGTAACATCATGTTTACTGGTATTGTTGAATCTATCGGGACTCTCACAGCGATCATCCCGAAAGGCGAGGATGTCTCCATTCAGGTTGACGTTGGTTCACTGGATATGTCAGACGTAAAACCGGGTGACAGCATTGCGACCAATGGTGTGTGTCTGACCGTTGTCGAAATGACAGAGAGCCGCTACACAGCTGATTTATCACTGGAAACTCTCAATAAGTCGAGTTTTGCCCACGCTCAGGTCGGGGATCGCGTGAATCTGGAAAAGGCTATGTTACCGACCACCCGGTTTGGCGGACATATTGTTTCCGGCCATGTCGATGGTGTTGGTGAGATTGTTGAGCGGGCTCAGGTCGGGCGAGCGATTGAATTCTGGATTGCTTTACCGGAAGACATTTCCCGTTATGTGGCAGAAAAGGGCTCAATTACAGTGGATGGCATCAGCCTGACCGTCAATGCATTACGTCACAACGCTTTTAAACTGACGATTATTCCCCATACATCGTCAGAAACGACGATTCACTCATTCCGGGTCGGACGACAAGTAAATCTTGAAGTTGATGTTATGGCTCGCTATCTGGAACGACTACTGAGTGCCGGAGCCTCTGAAAAACATGAACAGAGAGCTTCCATGACATTCG
This sequence comes from Vibrio ruber DSM 16370, assembly GCF_900163965.1. Taxonomy (GTDB): domain Bacteria; phylum Pseudomonadota; class Gammaproteobacteria; order Enterobacterales; family Vibrionaceae; genus Vibrio; species Vibrio ruber. The sequence continues at coordinate 307,034 of NZ_FULE01000014.1, read as the reverse complement.
AATTTTTGCAGCAAAATGGTTTTGCTTGAATGATGACAACTTGTTGTTTGAAATCGCATTAAAACATCATACAAGGCAATAGACTAAATTCAGTACCGAGGATAAAAACGATGGCAATTAGCACCCCCCAAGAAATTATCGAAGATATTCGTCAGGGTAAAATAGTTATCCTGATGGACGATGAAGATCGCGAAAATGAAGGTGATATGATCATTGCCGCTGAGCATATTACACCAGAAGCGATTAATTTTATGGCAACGCATGGGCGGGGGCTGATTTGTCTGACAATGACCAAAGAGCGTTGTCAGCGTTTGGGACTGGCTCCGATGGTTCAAGATAATAACGCCCAGTTTACCACTAATTTTACGGTTTCGATTGAAGCAGCTGAGGGCGTCACTACCGGTATTTCAGCCGGTGATCGTGCCCGGACTGTTCAGGCGGCAGTTGCACCGGATGCAAAGGCTTCCGATCTCGTTCAGCCAGGGCATATTTTCCCGCTTGCCGCTCAGGACGGGGGCGTATTGATTCGCGCCGGACATACTGAAGCCGGATGCGATTTGGCAAGATTAGCCGGTCTGGAACCTGCTTCGGTCATTGTCGAAATTCTTAAAGAAGACGGCAGTATGGCAAGACGTCCGGATTTGGAAGTGTTTGCAGAGAAACACCAAATTAAGCTGGGGACGATTGCTGATCTGATTGAATACCGAAATAACACGGAAACTACCATTGAGCGTGTTGCAACCTGTCAGTTGCCAACTGCTTATGGCGAATTCGATTTAATCACTTATCGTGATGTGATCGATAATCAGGTTCATTACGCACTGGTTAAAGAGAAAGCCGAGCAGGATGTACCTCTTGTTCGTGTTCACTTGATTAACACTTTCACGGATGTATTGCATAGCGATCGAAACACTGACCGGAGCTGGAGCATTGAAGATGCGATGAAACGCATTAGTGTTGAAGGTGGTGTGCTGGTTCTGCTCGGTAATGAAGAATCATCGGAGCTGATTATCCATCGGGTGAAGATGTTTGAATTACAAGATAAAGGTGAAGCGCCTGCCATGGCGAAAAAACAAGGAACCTCCCGGCGTGTCGGTGTCGGTTCACAGATTCTTGCCGACCTGGGAGTCACTGATATGAAGTTGCTCTCCTCCGCAAATAAGAAATATCATGCATTGGGTGGGTTTGGGCTGAATGTTGTTGAGTATATCAGTCAGTAATCATCCGAGGACGACGCTCAGATAAAACAGGAAATCTGTTTGCGGGCGTCTTTAAATACCATTAGAAATTAATGATGGAACTATGCTAGAATCCGCCGATTCTCGCTGATGAACAGAGTTTTAAGGAAAGTTTATGAAAGTGATTGAGGGAGGTTTCCCGGCACCTCACGCGAAAATTGCGATTGTCATTTCACGGTTTAATAGTTTTATTAATGAAAGTTTACTTTCCGGTGCAATTGACACGTTGAAACGTCATGGTCAGATAAGTGATGAGAATATTACGGTTGTTCGTTGCCCGGGGGCTGTTGAACTGCCGCTCGTTGCGCAGCGAGTCGCAAAAACCGGTCAGTTTGATGCGATTGTCTCTCTTGGGACAGTGATCCGGGGCGGTACGCCACATTTTGACTATGTTTGTAATGAGTGTAATAAAGGCTTAGCTCAGGTTTCTATGGAGTATAGCCTGCCTGTCGCTTTTGGTGTCTTGACGGTTGATACTATCGACCAAGCAATCGAGCGCGCAGGAACCAAGGCTGGTAATAAAGGTGCAGAGGCTGCACTGAGCGCACTTGAAATGATTAATGTTCTTTCTGCAATTGATTCCTAATGGGGGCTCCAGTGAAACCAGCCGCACGTCGTAATGCACGCCAGTTTGCTTTACAGGCTATTTATTCTTGGCAAATTACCCGTGAGAATGTCTCAACGATTGAGGCTCAGTTTCTCTCTAGTGATAAATATGATGATGAAGAGCATCACTCGACGGAGCCGGCATTGCGTGCCCCTGAAACAGATGTTGAGTATTTTCGTGATCTGCTGGCCGGTGTCGTGCAGAATCACATTGAGCTGGATAGTAAAATCCGCCCTTATGCTTCTCGTCCGATGCAAGATCTGGATATGATGGAACTGGCTTTACTTCGTTTGGCGATGTACGAGATGACACGTCGCGAAGATGTGCCTTATAAAGTCGTGATCAATGAAGCCATTGAACTCGCAAAATCTTTTGCAGCCGAAGACAGCCATAAATTTGTCAACGGTGTTCTGGATAAAGCGGCACCTCACGTTCGTAAGAAATAAGTGCTCACAATAAGTCTGTGTACGCAATTACCAGAAAGCGATTAAAATAAGAAGGTCAGCGAGAGCTGACCTTTTTTATGTGCATGATACATATCTCCCCATATTCAGGAAAAATTTATGACTGGTGAATTTGGTTTAATCGATCGTTTCTTTAAGCAACGACAAACACAGCGTAAAGATGTTCATCTTGGTATTGGCGATGATTGCGCGATTGTAAAAGTACCTGAACAGATCCGTCTTGCGATCAGTACAGATACAATGGTCTCAGGAACGCATTTTCTGCCCGAGGTCGATCCGGCTTGGATCGCACATAAAGCTTTGGTCTCTAATTTAAGTGATTTGGCCGCGATGGGTGCAACACCGGCGTGGTGTACGCTGGCTTTGACGTTACCTGAAACCGATACAGTGTGGTTGAAGCGGTTCTGCGATGCCTTCTTTGAGTTAGCGAGTTACTACAATATTCAATTGATCGGTGGCGATACCACTCGGGGGCCTTTGAGTATTACACTGACCGTGCATGGTTTTGTACCGGAAACGCAAGCGCTGACTCGCAACGGTGCAAAGGTCGGAGACTGGATTTATGTCACAGGTACACTGGGCGATAGTAAAGCCGGATTAGAACTGATTTTATCTCAGACGTCAGCACTTGATGATGTCGGACGGGAGCTGGAAAAGCGTCACTACTTTGCAACCCCCAGAATTCTCGCCGGACAGTCATTATTAAAACAGGCATCGGCTGCCATTGATATTTCTGATGGCTTGATTGCTGATCTACAACATATTCTGACGGGGTCAGGGGTTGGAGCCAGTATTGACGTGAGTCGACTGCCTGTTTCCGAAGTGCTGTTACAGTATTTGGGGGGGGATAGGGTCAAAGCACAACAGTATGCATTAACGAGCGGTGAAGAATATGAACTCTGTTTTACCGTCTCGGAAGAAAATAAAGGTTCACTGGCAAGTGCGCTTTCTCATTGTGATACACCACTGGCTTGTATCGGACAAATTCGACCTCAGGGGCAGTGGGAATTACATCATGAAGGCAGTCCCTTGTCGTGGGAGCTGACAGGTTATGATCATTTTCAGCAGGAGAAGTAATTGATGAAAGCGACCGAACGGTTGTGCCTTAGTAACCCTTGGCATTTGCTGGCAACGGGATTTGGCAGTGGGTTATCCCCGGTTATTCCCGGTACTATGGGAACGCTGGCGGCAATTCCATTTTATCTATTGCTGGCTCAATTGCCATTTTGGGCCTATCTGGGGGTAACGCTGATCGCTGCATTGGCCGGTATAAAGATTTGTCAGCAAACGTCAGACGATATGCAGGTGCATGATCACGGTTCTATTGTCTGGGATGAATTTGTCGGTTTTTGGATTACCATGTTGATCGTTCCTTATATGGTACAGGGGAGCGGAGAGTGGTCGTGGATCATCATCGGTTTTGTGTTATTTCGCTTTTTCGATATGGTGAAGCCATGGCCGATTCGTTGGTTAGATCAGCATGTCACCGGCGGATTCGGCATTATGAGTGATGATGTGCTTGCCGGTGTGATATCAGGGGTTGTACTGGCGGGGATCGGTTTTAGCAGCGGATGGTTTGGCTGAAATACACGTGTGGTAAGGTAAAAATGAGGTCCCCATGGGAACCTCATCCATCATTTTAATTTCATTAAATCATGTTCAATTTCTTGAATCTTACTGGTTACGACTTTTTCCAGATGGCGTAGATCACTGAGTATTTTTTCTTTCAGATCTTGTTCGGAGAGTTGTTCCGGGGTTGTAATGTGGTTGAGTTCATCAATAACTAAGGTGAGATTCCGACTAATTTCGGTGACTTCTTTGTATTGGTGACTACCACTATCGACCAGTACATTCTTCACTTGTCGCGGGTATTTAAATTTCACACTTTTCGCAAACAATTCTCCTTTTTGTTTACGAAAATAAATTTTCAGCACATCTTTCAGGGCTTCCTGACGGACGGTATAGCGTTCTATCTGGCTGGGATCATTGATTCCAAGATTGCTGAGGTGTGGGAACATGGGCTGTCTCTCCGGTGACTGGTGATAATATCAATGTATCAGTCTCTTATCGGTTGAGATAGCGCATGTTCCTATTTTGCATTGAAAGTTGTGGTATAGATCGCTCTATTGATATCCGGTTTAAGGAGAGGCTGATGCCGCTTAATGGGGCATCAGTGCATCCACGTTCTCAATCAAAACCTGTCTCAGATTTTCCTGCTCTTCTATGCTTAGCTTACCATGAGTGGTACTGGTAATAATGAATAAGTCTTCTGCCCTTTCACCGATAGTTGTGATTTTGGCACCGTGAATATCGAATCCCAACTCGGAAAATGTTGCGCCGACGGTTGCGAGTAACCCGGGCATATCCAGTGCTACAAATTCAACGAGTGTGCGTTTTTTACTTTTGGTCGGCAGAAAGTCGACCTGTGTTTTGACTTTAAAGTGTTTTAAGTTGCTGGGGGTTCTGCGGGTTTTATGCAGGGCAGGCGTCCCTTTTCCGATAGCTCTGTGGAGATGGGATGTCAGTGTTTGATGGCGTTCTGCATCAATGGTATCTCCATTTTGATCCAATACCATAAATGTATCGAGCGCATAACCATCCTTGCTGGTCATGATTTGAGCATCATGAACGTTCAGCCCTTTGCGATCGAGTTCGGCAACAACCGTGGCAAACAGTGCATGTTGATCTTTGGTATAAACAAAAATTTCCGTGCCGCCACGCGTGGCTTTCTTGCTGATTAAAATCAGCGGTTCATCTGGGGCTTGGTGGCGTAATATATGCGTGCAATGCCAAGCGATTTGCTTATGTGTGTGGCGTAAGAAATAGTCTGCTTTGAAACGTTGCCACAACGAATCAATTTCTTGCAGACTGAACCCTTCTTTTCTTAATAAAGCGGAAGAAAGCTGCTGGTTGTGGCGGATTCGCTCTCTGACATCGACCGGATTTTCCAGACCTCGGCGGAGTGCCCGCTGCGTTGAATAAAACAGTTCTGCCAGTAAGGTTCTTTTCCAACTATTCCATAACTCTGGATTTGTTGCACAAATGTCCGCAACAGTGAGGCAGACGAGAAATTCAAGATATTCTTCATCACGAACTGTTTTGGCGAACTCAATAATCACTTCCGGATCATAAATATCGCGTCGTTGTGCTGTGACTGACATCAGTAAGTGATTTTGAACCAGCCATGATACCAATTTTGCTTCAGGTTTTGATAAGCCATGCTCAATACAGAAATCATAGGCTTCTGCCGCACCGATTTCTGAATGATCACCGCCACGTCCTTTCCCGATATCATGGAAGATAGCTGCGAGGATCAGTAACTCTTTCTTTTGCAGGCGCGGGTAGACTTCACAGCAGATCGGATGGTGTTCGTGATTTTTGGGGTCACTGAAAATCCGGATATGTTTGAGTAAACGAATGCTGTGTTCATCGACGGTATAGACATGAAAGAGGTCGAACTGCATTTGTCCGACAATGTGACTCCACTGCGGCAGATACGCAGATAAGACACCATGACGATGCATCAGGCTGAAAGCTTTGGTCAGGGCATTGGGATGGCGGACCAATTCCATGAATTTTTCTCGGGCTGAAGGCAGGGTGTGTAAAAAGTAACTGAGGCGGCGTCGGGCTGTTCTGAGCTGTCTCATGGTCGTCGGAGACACACCTTCAATCTGAGAATCATTTGCAATGTGGATAAACATATCCAGAATGGTTTCCGGATGGTGTTGGAACAGCCCTTCGGTTCGGAGTTCTATGAGGTTGCCCCGTTTTTGAAAATGCTGATTGAGAATTGTCGGCAGAAGAGATTCGTCTTCATCGAGAATCGCCTGATCAAAGAGTTTGAGCAGCATCTTATTCAGTTCTGCGACCCGTCTCAGCGTCCGGTAGAACTCTTTCATCATCATTTCAACAGCATGGTTGCCCTCTCCCTGAAAGCCAAGATGTTGCGCCACTTGAGCCTGATGAGCAAACGTCAGGCGATTATCGTAGCGTTTGAGTTCCAGATGCAGCGCAAAACGAATCCGCCATAAGAACTCCTGACATTCTGCCAGCTCTCGGTATTCAGCATCGGTGAGAAAACCGTGACTACTCATTTCAAACAGTGAGGTCGCGCCGAAATGTCGTCTGGCTATCCAACTGAGTGTATGGATGTCTCTCAATCCACCGGGTGTCGATTTGATATCGGGTTCCAGATTGTAGGTCGTATCGTGATAACGGGCATGACGCGCTTTCTGTTCTTCAATCTTAGCCCGGTAGAATGTCTCTGTCGGCCAGAACGATTCCGATAGAATGATCAGTTTGAGTTGATGATATATCTCTTCACAACCGGCAAGCCTTCTGGCTTCCTGCAGGTTGGTGGCGACGGTTAAATCTTCACGGCCAATCAGACTGCACTCTTCAATTGTTCTGACGGCGTGACCGACTTCGAGTTTTAAATCCCAGAGTAGTGTGATGAATTTACTGATTTGGGTCTGAACTTGGGGCGGAAGTTTTTGTCTGCAAAGAATTAAAATATCAATATCTGACAGCGGGTGAAGTTCTTTTCTGCCATAGCCACCAACTGCAATCAGTGTGATGCCATCGATCTGATGAAAATTATAAAACTGCCATAAACGTTGCAGCAATTGATCCATATACTCTGCACGGCCATAAACCAGATCCGGCACTGAATGCGCATTGAGAAACAGTTGTTTTTGCTCATCGGCAAACATTTCCAGCTGATTTTTCAGCGATGCGAGCGTGAGTTGTTCATCGTCTAGTGTAAGTGGGGATTGAACATGCATATTAGTAGCATCCATGCGACATACATCTTAATTGTAAAATATGAATCTATCAAAGATACATGCAGAAGCCTACCTTTCCCTGTGCACCGCAATGGAAAAATAAGTGGAAAAAACAGTCATGATGGCGCGAGTTCACATTGTCCGGCGTAATGTGCTGCCTCGACATTGAGAGGAGAGCCTGCAATGTCAGAAAATATCACGACATACAGGCTGCTTATGAGTTAGATATTGTGTAAATGACGGGGAATGGTTTCGTCTTTGCGTAAGGTGAGCACTTCACAACCGGTATCGGTAACGAGGAGTGTATGTTCCCACTGTGCTGAATTTTTACCGTCAGCGGTATAGACCGTCCATCCGTCTTCATCGTCCAGACGACAGCTAAATTTACCTGCATTAATCATCGGTTCGATGGTAAATGTCATACCTGCCTGTAGGACAGTCCGGTCACCGTTTTTATAGTGAACAACTTGTGGCTCTTCATGGAACCCGGCTCCGATACCGTGACCACAGTAATCTTTTACAATCGAAAACTTCATCCGCGGATTATTTTTATTATTTGTTTTGATGTATTTTTCGATCGCGGTGCCGATTTCACCCAACTGAATACCGGGTTTCACCACTTTCATCGCCAGATAAAGACTTTCTTGTGCCACCATACATAGACGTTTATCTGCCGGAGAAACATCTCCGACCAAAAACATTCTGGATGTATCACCGTGGTATCCATCTTTAATGACAGTGATGTCAATGTTGATGATATCACCGTCTTTAAGTACCGCGGGGCGCGGAATCTGACCGTATGAACTATCTTCAGTTGCCGGAATACCGTGACAGACAACATGATTGATAGACGTACAGATAGATTTTGTGAAGCCATGATAATTGAGTGGAGCCGGAATGGCTTGTTGTGTCTCTGTGATGAACCGATGGCAGATTTGATCCAATTCTTCTGTCGTTACACCGGGTTTGACGTGAGGTTCAATCATTTCAAGTACATCTGCCGCAAGCTGGCCGGCAACACGCATTTTTTCAATTTCTTCTGCAGTTTTTATATTTACAGACATCGGTAATCTCTATTTTATTTGCTATGCACGGCATCGTGCTGATAGCTTATTTTAACAATCGCGGGCAGGAGCGCAAGCGAGCAACATCAATGCAACATGATAAACCTGAATATTAAGCGCTGACCACCCGGGACAGATGACATTTTTTTCTAGCCAGTCAGCAGTAAAATATGATATAAAGCGCGCCGGAATGACAGACTCGATTCCTATCTCACACAAAAGATATGAGTCTTTTTGCATTCCTTCCATTTACTTCTTTAAATCACACACATTCCGACACGTGTTCCGGGGTGCCTTTGATGAAAAAGTTCAAAGGTCGGATGCATGGGGGATGTGGAGGCCTAACCCCATAGAGGATGAAAATATGGCAACTGTATCAATGCGCGATATGCTGAAAGCTGGTGTTCACTTCGGTCACCAGACTCGTTACTGGAATCCAAAAATGAAGCCTTTCATTTTCGGTGCTCGTAACCGTGTTCATATCATTAACCTAGAAAAAACTGTTCCAATGTTCAACGAAGCGCTGGCTGAGCTGGCAAAAATCGGTGAGAAAAAAGGAAAAGTTCTGTTTGTAGGGACAAAGCGCGCTGCATCTGAATCTGTAAAAGAAGCTGCATTAGCAAGCAACCAATACTATGTTAACAACCGCTGGTTAGGTGGCATGTTAACAAACTGGAAAACCGTTCGTCAGTCAATCAAGCGTCTGAAAGACCTTGAATCTCAATCAACAGACGGTACTTTCGACAAGCTGACCAAGAAAGAAGCTCTGATGCGTACTCGCGAAATGGAGAAGCTCGAGAAATCTCTTGGTGGTATCAAAGATATGGGTGGTTTACCAGACGCTCTGTTCATCATCGATGCTGATCATGAGCACATCGCAGTTAAAGAAGCGAACAATCTGGGTATCCCTGTATTCGCAGTCGTTGATACGAACTCTAACCCAGATGGTGTTGACTATATTATCCCAGGTAACGATGATGCAATCCGTGCAGTTCAACTTTATCTGAATGCTGCTGCTTCATCTATCAGTGAAGGCCGTAACAAAGATGTTGCTGCTGTTGCTGAAAAAGATGGCTTCGTAGAAGCTGAATAATTGCGGCTCTGAGTCACACTTAGTCAGATGTGCAACATTTGTGACATATCGACTAGGTTATAGTTAACATTGGGGGCCGCACACTGGCCCCTAATTTTTACCATATCCAGAATCAATCGAGGAATAGAGAATGGCTGTTACTGCTGCTCTAGTAAAAGAACTGCGCGAGCGTACTGGCGCAGGTATGATGGAATGTAAGAAAGCGCTTGTTGAAACAGACGGCGACATTGAACTTGCAATCGAAAACATGCGTAAAAGTGGTGCTGCTAAAGCTGCTAAAAAAGCAGGTAACCTGGCAGCTGAAGGTGCGATCATCATCAAAGAAGGTGAAGGCATTGCCGCGCTTCTTGAAGTGAACTGCCAAACTGATTTTGTTGCGAAAGATGAAAACTTTGGCGCATTTGCCAATGAAGTGGCTGCTGAAGCCCTTGCTTCTAAAGCATCTGTAGAAGAACTTCAGGCTAAATTTGAAGACACACGTGTTGCACTGGTTGCAAAAATTGGTGAGAACGTCACTATCCGTCGTGTTCAGTATATTAAAGGTTCAGCGATGGCGTCTTATCGTCACGGTGAGAAAATTGGTGTTGTTGTTGCCGGTGAAGGCGACGCTGAGACACTTAAGCACATCGCAATGCATGTTGCTGCATCTCGCCCTGAATATGTAACACCTGATGATGTACCTGCTGACGTTGTTGCGAAAGAGCGTGAAGTTCAGGTTGAAATCGCGATGAATGAAGGTAAGCCAAAAGAAATCGCAGAGAAAATGGTTGAAGGCCGGATGAAAAAATTCACAGGCGAAGTTTCTCTGACTGGTCAGCCTTTCGTGATGGAACCTAAGAAATCTGTCGGCGAAATCCTGAAAGAAAAAGGTGCTTCTGTTTCTGCGTTTGTCCGTCTTGAAGTCGGTGAAGGCATTGAAAAGCAAGAAAGCCTGAGTTTTGCTGAAGAAGTTGCACTGGCTCAGAAAGGTTAATTTCTGATTCGTGAAGCAATGAAAAGGACCGTGGCTATTGCTACGGTCTTTTCACGAATGAAACCATCATTAATTGTGATGAATATGTGTTTATAATTATCTGCAAGCATCTATTCATGACCATTAATCGATGAATAACTTTCTTGAGAAGGTAAACACCATGACAACGAATCCGAAACCTGCATATCAACGTATTTTGTTAAAACTCAGTGGTGAAGCTCTGCAAGGTGAGCAAGGCTTTGGTATTGATCCTACCGTGCTTGATCGGATGGCTCAGGAAGTGAAAGAACTGGTTGAGTTGGGCGTTCAGGTCGGTGTTGTGATTGGTGGCGGAAACCTATTTCGTGGCGAAGGTCTCGCCAAAGCGGGAATGAATCGCGTTGTTGGTGACCATATGGGGATGCTGGCAACCGTTATGAATGGACTGGCAATGCGTGATGCACTGCATCGCGCTTATGTCAATGCACGAGTTATGTCAGCAATTCCACTAAACGGTGTGTGTGATGATTATAACTGGGCCAATGCGATCAGTCAGCTTCGTCAGGGACGTGTGGTCATCTTTTCAGCAGGGACAGGGAACCCTTTCTTTACAACCGATTCTGCTGCATGTTTGCGTGGGATTGAGATTGAAGCTGATGTTGTGCTTAAAGCAACAAAAGTTGATGGTGTTTATAGTGCTGATCCGGTAGCAAACCCTGATGCAGAACTGTATGATAGGCTGACTTATAACGATGTCCTTGAAAAGGAACTACGGGTCATGGACTTGGCAGCCTTTACGCTTGCCAGAGATCATCAAATGCCAATCCGAGTCTTTAATATGAATAAGCCTGGAGCTCTGCGTCGTATTGTGATGGGAGAAGCAGAAGGGACACTCATCAGCAACAAGGCTTCATTGTAATCTTTATAGGTTGAGTAAGAATTAAGGTGATAATGTGATTAATGAAATCAAAAAAGACGCTCAAGAGAGAATGGACAAGAGCGTAGACGCGCTCAAAAATAACCTATCTAAAGTTCGTACGGGGCGAGCTCATCCCAGTTTACTTTCTGGCATTTCCGTAGAATATTATGGTGCACCGACACCATTGAATCAGGTGGCGAATGTCATTGCTGAAGATTCAAGAACACTTGCGATTACTGTTTTTGACAAAGAATTGGCACCCAAAGTTGAAAAAGCCATTATGATGTCTGACTTGGGATTAAATCCAATGTCTGCCGGTACTGTTATTCGCGTTCCTCTGCCAGCGTTGACTGAAGAGCGTCGTCGTGATCTGGTAAAAATTGTACGCGGTGAAGCAGAAGGCGGACGGGTTGCGGTACGTAATATTCGTCGTGATGCAAACACTGAGCTGAAAAATTTATTGAAAGATAAAGAAATTTCAGAAGATGAAGAGCGTAGAGCCCAAGAAGACATCCAAAAGCTGACTGATGCTGCCGTAAAGAATATCGATGAAGTTCTGGCTGCAAAAGAAAAAGAGTTGATGGAAGTTTAATTGGTCTTTCCATATATAATTGAGGCGCTGAGCGAAGCCAGTACAGCGCCTTTTTGTTTGAAATATTTTATTGAAAATCAACTCGTTTCTTATGCAAATATCACAACTCTCGTCTGATGTACTTCCCCAACATGTTGCTATTATTATGGATGGTAATGGCCGATGGGCCAAAGCTAGGGGAAAACCGAGAGTTTTCGGACATAAAAATGGTGTTAAAGCTGTAAGAAAAACGATAACGACAGCCGCTCAGCTTGGGATTCAAGCCGTAACTTTATTTGCTTTTAGTAGTGAAAATTGGCGACGACCTGAAGATGAAGTGGGCGTGTTGATGGAGTTATTCATTACTGCTTTGTCTACAGAAGCAAAGAAACTTCACAAAAATAATCTTCGATTACGGGTCATTGGTGATACCTCTCGCTTTAACTCTCGCTTACAGGATAAAATCGCTCAGACAGAAATGTTGACGGCTCAGAATACCGGAATGGTCGTGAATATTGCAGCCAACTATGGCGGGCAATGGGATATTACTCAAGCCGCAAGGCAGGTTGCAGAGAGAGTCGCGGCCGGAGAACTGACTCCCGCCGATATTACTGAAAGTACATTGGCTCAATATCTGACGATGTCCGATTTACCCAATGTTGATTTGTTAATCAGAACAAGCGGCGAGTGCCGGATCAGTAATTTTATGTTGTGGCAGCTTGCTTATGCTGAATTATATTTCACACCAACTTTTTGGCCTGATTTTAATGAAGAAAGCTTAATTGAAGCAATGACTTGGTTTGTGAATCGTGAACGACGTTTCGGGTGTACCGGTGAACAAATTAAAGCAATGATGGATAAAAGATAAAGGTTCAGGATTTGAAGCTGAGAATTATTACCGCCTTGGTGTTGGCTCCCCTAGTTATCTTAGGGATTTTTAAATTACCGTTGAGTATTTTCATCGCTGTATTAGCTCTGCTAGCGTTATTTGGTTTTTGGGAATGGACACAATTTGTTAGTTTAGATGCACGTTTTCTTTCACTGCTGCCTGCTGTCTTCATCGGCGGGGGGACTTTGTGGTGTTTGCCTGAAAACTTTTCGATGAGCCACTCTCTTTCTCTTCCTTATCAAGTTCTTTTATGGAGCGGTTTTCTATGGTGGGTCGTTGCAAGCTATCTTGCGGTCTCTTATCCTAAGTCCCGACCGCTTTGGGAACATTCAAAAACACTCAAACATCTGTTTGGGTTACTCACCCTCATTCCATTTTTCTGGAGTGTTTTATTGTTAAGAACAGAAGAACTATCGGTTGATCCGTACCATGGTGCAAAGCTGGTTCTCTTTGTTTGCATGATTGTTTGGGTTGCTGACAGTGCTGCTTATTTCTCTGGCCGATTTTTTGGCAAGCATAAGATGGCACCGGAAGTCAGCCCGAATAAAACCATCGAAGGTTTAATCGGTGGGGTTGTGGCGGCATGTCTCGTTGCGTTTGGACTGGTAGAATGGTTTGATTTGCACTTCTCTAGTACGGGCATGATGTTAGTGACGATTTTATTGACGGTCATTTTCTCGGTACTCGGTGATTTAGTCGAAAGTATGTTTAAGCGTGTCGCGGGAATCAAAGACAGTAGCCATATTATTCCCGGACATGGTGGTATTTTAGATCGCATTGATAGCTTGACTGCTGCATTCCCTGTATTTGCATTTCTGTACTTTCAGGTCTAGGTTGCCGGTGCGGTTCGGGTTTTACAATGATGTCCCACAAGAGTGATACGATTTCTTTATGCGTAAATTAACCATTTTAGGAGCCACAGGATCCATTGGTGCCAGTACACTTCGGGTCATGGAAGAAAATCCTGAACGATTCTCTGTTGTTGCTTTAGTTGCCGGCAGTGATGTTGAGAAAATGTACCGACTGTGTTGTCGTTGGCAACCGCAATATGCGGTGATGGCATCGGAGTCGGCGGCTCATCAACTGAAGCTGCGTCTGCAGTCAGACGCAGTGAAGACTGAAGTGTTGTCAGGCATACAGGCCATGTGTGATGTTGCAGCACTTGATGACGTTGATACCGTGATGTCTGCGATTGTAGGCGCAGCCGGATTACTGCCGACGATGTCTGCCATTAAAGCTGGGAAGCGGGTCTTACTGGCCAATAAAGAAGCCTTAGTGATGTCCGGCCAGTTATTTATCAACGCTGTTGAAGAGTATGGTGCTCAGTTACTTCCTGTTGATAGTGAGCATAATGCGATTTTTCAATCACTTCCACCGGACTGTCAGCAAGTTTTGGGACGGTGCAATCTGGCTGAAAGTGGTATATCTCATCTCTTGTTAACGGGGTCCGGCGGGCCATTTCGTTATACGCCGATTAATACTCTTTCAGATGTTACTCCGGAGCAGGCGATTGCTCATCCCAACTGGTCAATGGGGCCTAAGATTTCCGTTGATTCAGCCACTATGATGAATAAAGGGCTCGAGTATATTGAAGCAAAATGGTTATTTAATACCTCGCGCGAACAACTTAAGGTTCTGATCCACCCTCAGTCAGTGATTCATTCTATGGTTCAGTATCGTGATGGGAGTGTGATTGCTCAGATGGGAGAACCTGATATGGCAACACCGATTGCTTATGTGATGGGGTATCCTGAACAGCGGCTATCATCGGGCGTTGCTCCATTGGATTTTTCTCAGTTGGGTGAACTGACATTCATGCAGGCCGATATGGCGCGCTACCCTTGTTTACAACTGGCGATTGATGCCTGTTACGAGGGACAGCATGCAACAACATCGCTGAATGCCGCGAATGAAATCGCTGTGGCCGCATTTTTAAAACGCAGCATTCGTTTTACGGATATCGCTGTGATTAATGAGCGCGTGTTGTCAAAAATGTGTGCAACAGCCAGCGCTTCTTCTGTCATGGATTTGGAATCTCTGTTGGCGCTCGATAAGATAGCGCGACAATCGGCACAGCAATTAGTCAAAGAGTATTCGTTATGAACAGTATTCTGTGGAACCTCATTTCATTCATTCTGGCATTAGGCATATTGGTTGCCGTCCACGAATTCGGTCATTTCTGGGTTGCACGACGCTGTGGGGTTAAGGTCGAGAAATTTTCAATTGGTTTTGGTCGTTCTATTTGGCGTCGCATCGCTCAGGACGGCACCGAATATAGCATCTCAGTGATCCCGTTGGGGGGATATGTAAAGATGCTCGACAGCCGTGTTGCGGATGTTCCTGAACACTTACGACATTTGGCTTTTGACCAGAAAACTCTATGGAAGCGGACAGCAATTGTTGCTGCCGGCCCGGTGTTTAACTTTCTGTTTGCAATTTTTGCTTACTGGGCGGTGTTTTGTATTGGTATCCCCGCAGTAAAACCCGTGGTTGGTGAGGTCGCGCCTGCTTCGATTGTCGCGGATGCCGGGTTACGTTCTGGGATGGAAATCGAGTCTGTATCAGGCGTTGAAACCGGGAACTGGGAATCCGTCAACATGGCGCTTATTTCTCATATCGGTGATGCGCAAATGACGCTTACAGTCCGTGAAGCCGATGCTGTCGGTCATCAGGAAATTTTGCATCTTGATCTGTCAACATGGAACTTTGACCCGGAAAAAGAGTCTCCAATGAAGGCGCTTGGTTTTAAGCCATATTCACCGAAGGTCTCAACTGTTTTGGAACAGGTGATTGATCAGGGGGCTGGTGCTGTCGCCGGATTAGCAAAAGGTGATAAGATTGTCACTATCGATGGTAAAGACGTATCTTCGTGGCAACAATTGGTGCAGTCGGTGCAAAACAGTCCGAATAAAGCACTGGATCTGTCGGTATTAAGAGATGGACAACGTCTTGATATCACGTTGATTCCGAATGCTAAGACATTATCTGATGGACGAACTATCGGTTTTGCGGGGATCTCCCCAACAGTAGCTGAGTGGCCGGCAAACTATCGTTATAATTTACAGTACGGTATTTTTGAGGCGGTTCCTAAAGCGGTTGAAAAAACGGGACAAGTGATTCATCTGACCCTCAGTATGTTGAAAAAACTGTTGGTTGGTGATGTCGGACTGAATAATTTAAGTGGGCCGATTTCAATTGCAAAAGGTGCCGGGACAACGGCAGAGTACGGACTGGTTTATTTCTTAGGATTTTTGGCGTTAATCAGCATTAATCTGGGAATCATCAATTTAGTACCACTTCCAATGTTGGATGGCGGACATCTGATGTTTTTTGCAATTGAGGCCGTGACTAAAAATCCAGTCCCGGAGAAGGTTCAAGAGATTGGGTACCGAATCGGTGGCGCAATTATTTTTTCACTCATGGCAATCGCCATGTTTAATGATTTTACACGCCTGTGATGAATCTGCATTGATTAGGCATGGTTGTACAAAGGAATAATTAGAATAACGATGGCGATAAAGAAGCTTATCCTGACAACAGCGCTTGTCAGCAGTATGTCTGTTTACGGTGCCGAGCGGTTTGTTGTTCAGGACATTCAAGTTGATGGATTGCAACGTGTCACGCTTGGCGCTGCATTATTGAAAATGCCTGTTCGTGTCGGTGATACGGTTGGATCTCAGGACATTGCCGACTTAATCAAGGCACTTTATTCATCCGGTAACTTTGAGAATATTCAGGTATTTCGGGATAAGGGCACGTTGGTTGTGAAAGTGAAAGAGCGGCCAACGATTTCCAGTGTCTCTTTCTCCGGCAACAAAGCGATTAAAGATGAGCAATTAACCGATAACCTGAAAGCTTCCGGGGTTCGGGTCGGTGAAGCGCTTGATCGTACTGCACTGAGTAACATTGAAAAAGGTCTGGAAGATTTCTACTACAGTGTCGGAAAATACAATGCGACGGTAAAGGCGGTTGTCACACCGCTGCCACGTAATCGTGCCGATCTTAAATTTGTTTTTACCGAAGGCGTTTCTGCCAAGATTCAGCAGATCAATTTCATTGGTAATCATGTGTTCAGTGATGAAGAATTACTGGCACGTTTTGACCTGAATGCCGATGTGTCATGGTGGAATTTCTTATCTTCAGATAAATACCAAAAGCAAATCCTTGCGGGGGATTTAGAGAAGTTGAAGTCATTCTATCTTGACCGCGGATATCTGAAATTTCAGGTTGATTCGACTCAAGTCTCAATTTCTCCGGATAAGAAGGGGGTTTATATTACCCTCAACTTAAATGAAGGCAGACCTTATACGGTTAAAAAAGTGAGCTTTCGGGGCGATTTGATCGGTAAAGAAAAAGAGTTCGAGACGCTGGTTCCTTTTGAAAAAGGGGATATCTACAAAGGCTCTTCTGTGACCGCAATGGAAAGCAGCATCAAGAAAATCCTTGGTGAGTCCGGCTACGCTTATCCGACGGTTCGAACCATCCCTGAGTTTGATGACGACAAGCAAGAAGTGTCTCTGGTGGTTCAAGTCTCTCCCGGGAAGCGGATTTATGTTCGGGATATTCGCTTTGTCGGTAACACCGTCACTAAAGATGAAGTCCTTCGCCGTGAAATGCGTCAGATGGAAGGTAGCTGGCTGAATTCTAAATCAATTGATGCCGGTAAAACCCGCCTGAATCGTCTGGGATTTTTCGAAACAGTTGATGTACAGACAGTTCGGGTTCCCGGAAGTGATGATCAGGTCGATCTCGTTTATAACGTCAAAGAAGCCAACTCAGGCAGTGTCAATTTTGGTATCGGTTATGGTACTGAATCCGGCATGAGTTTTCAGGTCGGATTGCAACAAGAAAACTTCTTGGGCACCGGAAACAGTGTCGGGATTACGACAACCATTAATGACTATCAGAAAAATGTCACTTTGAGTTATAACGACCCTTACTGGAATTTGGATGGCGTTAGCTTAGGGGGCAAGATCTTCTATAATGAATTTGAAGCGTCAGAAGCAGGGATTGTTGACTATACCAATGAAAGTTACGGAACCAATCTGACCTGGGGATTCCCTTACGATGAACTCAACCGTTTTGCGTTTGGTATCGGGTATACACATAACATGATTGGCAATCTGTCACCTTATTTGCAGATTGAAAAATTCCTGATGTCTCAGGGCATCGACGCCAATACCGGGTCAACGGTTAATTTTGTCACTGATGATTTTGACCTTGATTTTACTTGGACACGTAACAATCTCGATAAAGGTTATTTCCCGACGGAAGGTAATTATCAGCGTGCTTCTTACAAGATTACGGTTCCGGGGTCTGATACTCAGTATTTCAAAGCCCAATATAACGTCAGACAATATATCCCTCTGACAAAACAACATGATTTTACCTTGTTGCTCAGAGGAAGACTGGGTTACGGGAATGGATACGGGAAAAATGGTGATAACGATAACCTCTACCCATTTTATGAGAACTTTTATGCAGGTGGATTCTCAACTTTGCGAGGATTCAGTTCAAATTCAGCCGGCCCTCGAGCCGTATTTAAAAGCTTTGCCGATAGTAACAATGGTACCCTGACGGCGACCAATAAATCGGCTGGTGGTAATGCGATGATGCAAGCCAGCGCTGAGTTGATTGTTCCGACACCGTTTGTATCAGAAGAGGCTCAGAATCAGGTTCGGACTAGTGTCTTCTATGATATGGCAAGTGTCTGGGATACTGAGTTTAATTATCATGATCGCGGTTCAGATTATGGTAACGCATACTATTACGATTATTCTGATCCGACGAACTACCGCTCGTCGTATGGGGCTGCACTGCAATGGATGTCTCCGATGGGGCCACTTGTATTTGCAATTGCTAAGCCGATTAAGAAATATGAAGGAGACGATGAAGAATTCTTCTCCTTCACGATAGGTAAAACTTTCTAATATGAGGATATTAATTGTGAGGAATCATATCAAAGCAATCAGTGTTGGTTTAGCTGTTTTGAGCATGTCATGTTTTAGTGTGGCAGCAGAAGCTGCGCAGAAAATTGGCTATATCAATACTGCGAGAGTGTTCCAACAACTTCCTCAAAGAGAAGTTGTTCTGCAAAAAATGAAGCAAGAGTTTCAGGATAAAGCTGCTGAACTGCAAAGTATCCGGACTGAAGCCAAAGAGAAAGTTGAAAAACTGAAAAGAGATAGTTCATTAATGAGTGAAAGTGACGTTGAGAAACTTCGCATTGAAATTGGACAGCTCGATAGTAAGTTTAAAATTAAATCACAGGCATTAGAGCAAGCTTCTTCTAAACGAGAAGCGGAAGAAAAAGGTAAACTACTGAAAGTTATTCATGATGCAGTAGAAAAAATTGCCAAGAAAGAAGGTTTTGATATGGTCATTGATACTCAGGTAATGCAATACGGCAAACCAGAATATGACTTGTCAGACAAGGTTATTAAAGCGTTGAAATAATTATATGATGGTAAAACTGACATTAGCCGAACTGGCAGACATCACCAATGGTGAAATCATTGGCGACCCGACCGTGACAGTGAGTGCTGTCGCACCGATGAATAAGGCGAAAGAGGGGGATATCACCTTCTTATCCAATCCGAAATATGCGCAGCATTTAGGGCTTTGCCAAGCATCGGTGATCATGGTCAAAGCTTCACATCAGTCGCTATGCCCAAAGAATGTATTGGTTGTAAATGATCCGTATGTTGCTTTTGCAAAAGTGGCTCAAGCTTTGGATACAACACCGGCACCGGCATCAGGAATTGCTGCATCTGCCGTCGTTGCTGAAGATGCCGTTCTGGGAAGTAATGTCTCGATTGGTGCGAATTCGGTTATCGAATCCGGTGCTGTTTTGGGCGATAATGTTGTTATCGGGGCTGGTTGTTTTATTGGCCAACATGCTGAGATTGGTGATAATACCCGCTTATGGGCCAATGTCAGTGTTTACCATCGGGTTGTTATTGGCTCTGATTGTTTAGTTCAATCAGGGACAGTCATCGGCTCTGATGGTTTTGGGTATGCCAATGAAAAAGGGGAGTGGATTAAAATTCCTCAGTTGGGGAGCGTCAGAATCGGTAATCGTGTTGAAGTTGGTGCATCCACGACCATTGATCGGGGAACACTTGATGATACGGTCATTGAGGATAATGTTATCCTTGATAATCAGATGCAGATCGCGCATAACGTGCACATCGGATATGGTACGGCAATGGCTGGTGGTACGATTATTGCTGGCAGTACCACAATAGGAAAATATTGCGTCATTGGTGGTGCTTCAGTTATCAATGGGCATATTGAAATTGCAGATGGTGTCACAATCACTGGTATGGCGATGGTGATGCGGAGTATTTCTGAGAAAGGTGTTTATTCTTCAGGAATTCCTCTTCAACCGAATAAAGAGTGGCGCAAGACCGCAGCTCGGGTGCTTCGGATTGAAGATATGCATAAACGGTTGAAAGCCGTTGAACAACAGTTGGAGCAGCAAGTGGAATCTTAATTCTGCGATGTATCCTGAGCCGAATGTGATTTAACGGGGAAGGGTATAGAGAAAGGCTCGCATCGTGTGAGCCTTTTTTGTTGGAAATACCCTGATTGGTTTTTATTGATTTATATAGGAATATGACTTTGACTACTGAAAATAAGACGATGGATATCACTGAGATTCAGAGACTCCTTCCACATCGTTACCCATTTTTGCTGATCGATCGCGTCACAGATTATGAGGAAGGGAAATATTTAGTTGGCTTGAAAAATGTTTCATTCAATGAGCCTCAGTTCACCGGACATTTTCCTCAACTACCGGTGTTTCCGGGAGTCATGATTCTTGAAGCGATGGCTCAGGCAACGGGTCTGCTCGCATTTAAAACTTTTGGTGCGCCTAAAGAGAATGAACTTTATTATTTTGCTAGTATTGACAATGCGAAGTTTCGCAAACCGGTCTCTCCGGGAGATCAATTAATTGTTGAAGTGGAGTTCATCAAAGATCGTCGAGGAATTGCGCTGTTCACCGGAGTGGCAAAAGTTGATGGTGAAGTCGTTTGCTCGGCGGAACTAAAATGTGCTCGCAGAGAGTTTTAGTATGATTCATGAAACAGCTCAGATACACCCTACAGCAGTCGTTGAAGACGGTGCTCTGATCGGTGCGAATGTAAAAATCGGCCCGTTTTGTTATGTCGAAAACAATGTGGAGATTGGTGACGGGACTGAGTTACTGTCTCATGTTGTTGTGAAAGGCCCGACGAAAATTGGTCAGGATAATCGTATTTTTCAGTTTGCTTCAATCGGTGAAGCTTGTCAGGATTTAAAATACAAAGGCGAAGCCACACAACTGGTGATTGGTGATCGAAACACCATCCGTGAGAGTGTCACAATGCATCGTGGTACAGTGCAGGATCAGGGGATTACGCAAGTCGGCAGTGATAACCTATTTATGATCAACGCGCATGTGGCACACGATTGTAATGTCGGGGATCGGTGTATTTTTGCCAACAATGCAACGCTTGCCGGACACGTAACTGTCGGAAACTATGCAATTGTGGGTGGGATGTGTGCGATTCATCAGTTTTGCCATATCGGCGAGCATGTGATGTTGGGTGGTGGCTCGATAGTCGTTCAAGATATTCCGCCTTACGTCACGGCTCAAGGGAACCATTGTGCTCCATTCGGTATTAATGTCGAAGGTCTGAAGCGGCGTGGATTTGAAAAATCTGAGATTCACGCGATTCGCCGTGCCTATAAATTGTTGTATCGTAGTGGTCTTAAGCTGGACGAAGCCAAAACGGAAATTGCAAAAGAAGCGGAATCAAGCCCCGCTGTTCAGGCTTTTCTGGACTTTCTGATGCAGTCCGTACGCGGTATTATCCGCTGATTTATGCACAATCAGCAGAAAAGATCGCTTTGAATTGAGCGATCTTTTTTTGTTGGTCTCCATTTATGCTGTCTGTTAGGGATTCAAAATCAATCATGTTGGATAAAAGTAAGCCGCTCAATATTGGCATCGTGGTCGGTGAGTTATCCGGTGATACGCTGGGTGAAGGGCTAATCAAAGCGATCCGAGAACAGTATCCTAATGCTCATTTTGTCGGAATCGCTGGTCCTAAAATGAAAGCGCTGGGTTGTGAATCTTTATTTGATATGGAAGAACTGGCTGTCATGGGGTTAGCCGAGGTTTTAGGAAGACTGCCTCGTCTTTTCAAGATCAAATCTCAGCTCGTTCGCTATTTTAACGCTGCTGACCTGGATGTATTTGTTGG
This sequence comes from Vibrio ruber DSM 16370, assembly GCF_900163965.1. Lineage (GTDB taxonomy): Bacteria > Pseudomonadota > Gammaproteobacteria > Enterobacterales > Vibrionaceae > Vibrio > Vibrio ruber. The sequence continues at coordinate 285,202 of NZ_FULE01000014.1, read as the reverse complement.
TATCGATGCACCGGATTTCAATCTGCGTCTGGAGCGGAATTTGAAAGATGCCGGTATCACAACGGTTCATTATGTAAGCCCTTCTGTTTGGGCATGGCGTCAAAAGCGTATTTACAAGATTGCTCAGGCAACTCATCTGGTGCTGGCATTTCTTCCGTTTGAGAAAGCTTTTTATGATCGATTTAACGTGCCATGTGAATTTATCGGTCATACATTAGCGGATGCGATTCCGTTGTCTTCGGATAAAAATGAGGCCCGGGCAGCATTAGGGCTGGAGACCGAAAAACGTTGGTTAGCCGTACTTCCCGGAAGCCGGGGCAGCGAACTGAAAATGTTGAGTCGTCCTTTTATTGAAACTTGTCAGAAACTTCACCGGCGTTATCCTGATTTAGGGTTTGTGGTCGCCTTGGTGAATGATAAACGACGTGCTCAGTTTGAAGCCGCATGGCAGGAAATTGCGCCTGAATTGGATTTTAAACTGTTCGATGGGACGGCAAGAACGGTGATTACGGCTGCGGATGCAGTCCTGTTGGCGTCTGGAACCGTTGCATTAGAGTGTATGCTGGTGAACCGCCCCATGGTGGTCGGCTATCGGTTTAATGCGGTAACCAATTTCCTAGCCAAGCGACTGGTGAAAACAAAATATGTATCGCTACCGAATATTCTTGCCGATGACGAAATTGTGAAAGAATTATTGCTGGACGAATGTACGGTGGACAACTTATACCGGGAAGTCTGTGTTCTATTCGATGGTGATAATCGTTTGATGCAAAACAAGTTCACAGAAATTCACCAGTTGATCCGCAAAGATGCCGATAAACAGGCGGCTAACGCAGTTTTAAACCTGATAGAGCGATTGTGAATGGCTAATATTGAATTCCCTCCTTTTGAATACCCGTCTGGTTACCGGTGTTTTGCCGGAGTCGATGAAGTGGGGCGCGGGCCTCTGGTTGGCGACGTCGTGACTGCCGCAGTGATTTTAGACCCGGCCCGGCCGATTAATGGTTTAACGGACTCCAAAAAATTATCGGAAAAAAAACGGCTGGCTCTCTTTCCCGAAATTCAGGAAAAAGCGATTGCGTGGGCGATTGGGCGTTGTTCAGCAGAAGAAATTGATCGTCTGAATATTTTACAGGCAACGATGGTGGCAATGCAGCGGGCGGTTGATGCTCTCCCGGTTGCCGCTGATTTTGTTCTGGTCGATGGTAACCGGATTCCGCCATTGTCTGTCCCTGCGGCTGCTGTCGTAAAAGGCGATCTGCGTGTGGCAGAAATCAGTGCTGCTTCAATTTTGGCGAAAGTGACCCGGGATCAGGAAATGATGCTGTTGGATCAGCAATATCCCAAGTATGGATTTGCACAGCATAAAGGCTACCCGACCAAAGCGCATCTGACAGCAATTGAACATTACGGGGTGATTGATGCGCATCGCAGAAGTTTCAAGCCCGTACGACGTATTTTGGACTTAGATAGATAATCACGTACAATATTGGGTTATCACGTTTTTACATACGGAGACGGCTGTTTTTTTACCGTTTCTGAACAGGATATTCAACACCATGTCAGACCCTAAATTTATCCATCTCAGAGTTCATAGTGATTTTTCTATGATTGATGGGCTATCTAAAGTGCCGCCTTTAGTCAAGAAGGTTGCAGAGATGGGAATGCCGGCGATGGCGTTAACTGATTTTACCAACCTGTGCGGGCTGGTAAAATTTTATAGTACCGCCCATAACTGTGGTGTAAAGCCGATCATCGGCGCTGATTTTTCAGTTCGTTCGCAGGCATTCGGTGATGATCTGACTCGCCTGACATTACTTGCAGCTGATAATACCGGCTATAAAAATCTGACTTGGCTTATCTCACAAGCCTATCTCCGCGGACATATCCAGCATCAGCCCGTGATTGACCAAGAATGGTTGGCTGAACACTCTGAAGGTTTAATCGTCTTGTCCGGTGGTAAAAACGGAGATATTGGTCAGGCGTTACTGAAAGGCAACCAGAAACTGGTTGAGCAGTATGTTGACTTTTATCAGACCCATTTCCCTGATCGTTTTTATCTTGAGTTAATCCGAACCGGCCGCCTTGATGAAGAAACCTATCTGCACTTTGCCATCGAATTGGCGGAGCAATATGATTTACCGGTGGTGGCCACAAATGAAGTGGTTTTTTTAAGCCGGGATCTGTTTGAAGCGCATGAAATCCGGGTCGCGATTCATGATGGCTATACCATGGATGACCCGCGCAGACCCAAACACTACAGTGAACAGCAATATCTTCGCAGTGAAGATGAGATGTGTGAGCTGTTCAAAGATATTCCCGAAGCGCTGCAAAATACAGTCGAAATCGCTAAACGCTGTAATGTGACCGTGCGGTTAGGGGAGTATTTCCTGCCGAATTTCCCTACGGAAGGGATGAATATCGATGACTTTTTAGTCAAAAAATCGCAAGAAGGGCTAGAAGAACGACTCGAATTTCTCTTTCCCGAGCCGCAAGTCAGGCTGGAAAAACGGCCGGCATATGATGAGCGTTTGCAGATTGAACTCGACGTCATCAACCAGATGGGATTTCCCGGTTACTTCCTGATCGTGATGGAGTTTATTCAGTGGTCCAAAGATAATGATATTCCCGTGGGACCGGGGCGAGGCTCAGGTGCCGGATCGCTGGTGGCCTACGCGCTGAAAATTACCGATTTGGATCCGTTGGAGTATGACCTGCTTTTCGAACGTTTTCTCAATCCGGAGCGGGTGTCAATGCCCGACTTTGATGTCGATTTCTGTATGGATAAACGAGATCGGGTGATCGAACACGTTGCCGAGATGTACGGAAGAGATGCGGTTTCTCAGATCATTACCTTCGGTACGATGGCAGCGAAAGCGGTTATTCGTGATGTGGGAAGGGTTTTGGGGCACCCATTCGGGTTTGTGGATCGTATTTCTAAGCTGGTACCGCCTGATCCGGGCATGACGCTGGAGAAAGCGTTTAAAGCTGAGCCTGCACTCCAAGAACTCTATGATGCCGATGAGGAAGTCAGAGAGCTGATCGATAAGTGTCGGATTCTGGAAGGCTGTACCCGAAATGCAGGTAAACATGCCGGTGGGGTTGTGATCTCACCGACGACGATTACCGATTTTTCTCCCATCTATTGTGATCCGGAAGGTCACTATCCGGTTACTCAATTCGATAAAAATGACGTCGAGACCGCAGGACTGGTTAAGTTTGACTTTTTGGGATTGCGGACACTGACGATTATCGACTGGGCACTTGGTCTGATTAATCCGCGCCTCGAAAAACGAGGAGAACCACCGGTTCGTATCGAAGCGATTCCGCTGGCCGACCCACAGTCATTTCGTAATTTGCAAAATTCAGAAACAACCGCAGTGTTTCAGCTCGAATCGCGCGGTATGAAGGATCTGATTAAACGACTTCAGCCGGACTGTTTCGAAGATATTATCGCATTGGTGGCGTTGTTCCGTCCCGGACCTTTGCAGTCAGGGATGGTGGATAACTTTATTGACCGGAAGCATGGGCGTGAGCCGATCTCCTATCCTGATGAAAAATGGCAACATGAATCGCTTAAAGAGATTCTTGAGCCGACATATGGGATTATCCTTTATCAGGAACAGGTCATGCAGATTGCTCAGGTCCTGGCCGGTTATACCTTGGGTGGTGCAGATATGCTGCGCCGCGCGATGGGGAAGAAAAAGCCGGAGGAAATGGCAAAGCAGCGGGCGATATTTGAACAGGGCGCAGTCAATAACGGTATTGATGGCGAACTTGCGATAAAAATCTTCGACTTGGTGGAGAAATTCGCCGGTTATGGCTTTAACAAGTCGCATTCGGCAGCATATGCACTAGTATCATACCAGACGCTGTGGTTGAAAACGCATTATCCAGCGGAGTTTATGGCCGCAGTCATGACTGCGGATATGGACAATACCGAGAAAGTGGTCGGTTTGGTCGATGAATGTATCCGGATGAATCTGACGGTACTGCCGCCTGATATTAATTCAGGGCTTTATCGGTTTAATGTCGATGATCAGGGCGCTATCGTATACGGTATCGGCGCGATTAAAGGTGTTGGCGAAGGGCCGATTGATGCGATTCTCGAAGCACGTAATGCTGGCGGGCATTTTAAAGACTTATTTGATTTTTGTGCGCGAGTTGATCTAAAACGGGTCAATAAACGTGTTATCGAGAAACTGATTTATGCCGGTGCGCTTGACCGTCTTGGACCACACCGTGCGGCTATGATGGCTTCTCTCGATGATGCGGTTAAAGCTGCCAGCCAACATCGTCAGGCCGAATCATTTGGTCAGACGGATATGTTTGGGGTGCTGACCGATGCACCAGAAGCCGTGGAACAACGCTATACGCAAGTACCTCCATGGCCGGAAAAGGTTTGGCTTGAAGGCGAAAGAGATACACTGGGACTCTATTTAACCGGTCACCCGGTTAATGCGTATCTGAAGGAACTCAATTACTATACGGATTGTCGATTAAAGGATGTGACGCCAACTCGACGTGATCAATCGTTAAAAGTTGCGGGATTGGTGATTGCCGCACGGGTGATGACCACCAAGCGCGGCTCGCGTATCGGGATATTGACATTGGACGACCGTTCCAGTCGGTTAGAGGCGATGTTGTTCTCCGATGCGCTGGAACAGTATGCAGAATTGCTTGAAAAAGATAAAATTCTGGTGCTAAACGGACAGGTCAGCTTTGATGACTTCAGTGGTGGCCTTAAAATGACTGTCCGCGAAGTGATGGATTTAGATTCAGCACGAGAAAAATATGCAAAGAGTTTGTCTTTATCAATCACTCAAACACAGATTGATGAACCATTTTTTGAGCGTTTCAGCCGTATTCTGGAACCTCACCGCTCCGGTAGTGTGCCGATACATATTTATTATCAACGGGCTGATGCCAGAGCGAAATTGACCCTGGGTACAGAATGGCGTGTGACGCCGAACGATACACTGTTGGATGAATTGAAACAATTGCTTGGCCCCGGCCAAGTTGAACTCGAATTTAACTAAATTCAGCTGAAAATAAAGAAAGCTGAGTCAAAAAGGATCGGTAAATGAGCCTGAATTTTCTAGAATTTGAAAAACCAATTGCAGAACTTGAAGCGAAAATTGAAGCATTACGAGATGTTTCCCGTCATGGCGGGAGTACCTCAGTCGATCTCGATAAAGAGATCGAACAGCTAGAAAATAAAAGCATTGAACTGAAGAAAAAAATCTTTAGTGATTTAGGTGCGTGGCAAGTCGCTCAGTTAGCCCGTCATCCTCAGCGTCCTTATACTTTGGACTATATCAAACACGTCTTTACTGATTTTGATGAATTGTCTGGGGATCGCGCTTATGCTGACGACAAAGCGATTGTCGGTGGGATGGCGCGTCTGGATGGCCAGCCTGTCATGGTGATTGGTCATCAGAAGGGGCGTGAAACCCGTGAGAAGGTCAAGCGTAACTTCGGGATGCCAAAACCTGAAGGTTATCGTAAAGCCTTGCGCCTGATGCGAATGGCAGAACGTTTTAATCTGCCGATTATTACATTTATCGATACAGCGGGTGCTTATCCCGGTGTCGGTGCCGAAGAACGCGGCCAATCAGAAGCAATTGCGACCAATTTGAAAGTGATGTCCGGTTTGAAAGTACCAGTCATCTGTAATGTGGTTGGTGAAGGTGGTTCCGGTGGCGCTCTGGCAATCGGTGTCGGTGATTATGTGAATATGTTGCAATATTCAACTTACGCTGTAATTTCTCCTGAAGGGTGTGCGTCTATTTTGTGGCGTGATTCAGATAAAGCGCCTCAAGCGGCTGAAGCGATGGGGCTTGTTGCGCCACGCCTTAAAGAGCTTGGCCTTATTGACGATGTGATCGAGGAGCCTTTAGGTGGGGCACACAGCAACCATCAGCAAATGGCACAGCGAATGAAAGAGACGTTGCAACGACAGCTTCAGGAACTGCGTCAATTTGATCAGAATACTTTATTAGATCGCCGTTATCAGCGTCTGATGAGTTATGGTTATTGTTAAGCGTGACTTACGGTACAAATGCGTTTTGTTGTACCGGTTGTACCGCTTAAGATTGAAAGGGAGATCCGATTCGGATCTCCCTTTTACTTATTCATCATGACCTCACAAAGATCAATTCAGGTTTTCACCTGCAAAAGGCCAAGGTAAACTGACGGTCTCCAGTGTTTTTTGAAATGCGACCTCAATGCTTTATCACGATTTTTTTCAGTTTATGACCAGCCATATTCAATCTCCGCAAACCAGATGTATTCTGGCATTGAGTGGTGGTGTTGATTCGCGCGTCTTGCTTCATTTGTTAGCTCGCTACGTGAGCGATAATCCGTGTCCGGCAATAGCGGTGCATGTCCATCATGGACTGAGTGCTTCGGCCGACCAGTGGGTTGAATGTTGCCGACAATGGTGTGCAGAAGAAGGATTGCCTTTTCAGGTGGAATATATTGAGGTCGATCAACAAGGTGATGGTTTGGAAGCTGCTGCCCGTCAGGCCAGATATCAGGCGTTACAGCGTTATATCGATGAGGGGGATTTGTTGCTGACCGGACAACATCGTGACGATCAACTGGAAACCTTTCTGCTGGCTCTCAAACGGGGCAGTGGCCCGAAAGGGTTATCGAGTATGGCGGCATCGATGCCATGGCATCAAGGGCGGTTATTACGCCCCTTATTGAATGTCTCAAGAGCGGAAATTGAGGCGTATGCTAATACTCATCAATTAAGTTGGGTGGAAGATGAGAGCAATCAGGATACTCGTTTTGACCGCAACTTTATTCGTCATGAGGTGATGCCTTTACTGGTGGAGCGCTGGCCTCATTTTCCGCAAGCGGTACAGCGTAGCGCCGAGTTATGCGCCAGTCAGGAAGCCTTACTCAGTGAATTGCTTCAAGCACGTTATCGCGCAGCGTTGCAGTCGGACAGTCGTTTGTCGATCCGCTGCTTATTCGAGAGTAGTGAAGCGGTACAGGCACAGCTATTACGGATGTGGTTTGAGCAACTTGGTCATCCGATGCCAAGCCGGATTCAGCTTGAAAATATCATTCATCAGGTTTTGCAGGCGAAAACCGATGCCAATCCGCGGTGTCGTATCGGTGATTATGAGGTGCGTCGCTTTGCCGAACATCTCTATTGTATTCCGGTTTATACAGATATCAGTGACTGGCAGTCCCCGATAAAATTGAATGCTCCGATTGAACTTCCTGATGGGTTGGGGACACTAACATTATCTGAGAGTTCTTTATTAACTGAGGATTCTTTATTAACTGAGGATTCTTTATTAACCGAGGATTCTTTATTAACCGAGAGCGTGACAGGTACACAAGGCGCACTTGGATTAGACACACATTGTCTGTCTATGCCACTGCGGGTGATGTTTAATCCGGAAGGATTGATCGCTTCTCCCGTCGGACGAAAGGGGCGGCATAAATTGAAAAAGCTGTTTCAAGAGTACCGGATCCCGAGCTGGCAGCGGCGGAGAATGCCGATTCTGGTGAGTGGGCAGCAGGTGATAGCCGTGGCAGGGTTGTTTGTTGATGAGCGCTTTTCTGGTTCAGACTATGAGCTGATTTGGGGCACGGCGACATAGATATCAGTACCGGAACAACGTATTATTGAGCTGGTCATGCAGTTTGATGGGATTGTACAAATGTCTCATTGTGTTAGTTTTCAGCAGTTCGGCTGGATTGAATCTCAGAGGGCTGGTTGCGGATGATGCCAGTCAGAGATGATTAATCTATTCATTTCATATTGGCGTGATGATTGCTTGTCGGTTGAGGGATTGTTGAATGTTTTCTTCTGGTAATCGATAATGCCTGCAACCCATAAAGTTTAAAGGATGAACATGAAAAAGATAGAAGCTATTATTAAACCGTTCAAACTCGACGATGTTCGTGAAGCGCTTGCCGATGTCGGAATTACGGGGATGACTGTCTCAGAGGTTAAAGGATTTGGTCGTCAGAAAGGGCACACTGAGCTATATCGCGGTGCTGAATATATGGTGGACTTTTTACCGAAAGTAAAATTGGAAATCGTCGTATCCAGTGATGTGGTTGATAAGTGTGTTGATGCAATTATTGAAACCGCACAGACCGGCAAGATTGGCGACGGTAAAATATTTATCACCGATGTTGAGCGGGTGATTCGGATCCGCACCGGTGAAGAAGACGAAGACGCGATCTAATTTATTACCGGAAGGAGCCGATGGCTCCTTCTTTGTCATCAACCATCGATTCTGATTTATTCCTACCCGTTTCATTCTTTGATTACTTTCCGGAAAGCATACCATGAAAAAAAGACTGGGAATTCTCCTTGCCGTATTGTTACTCCTCTCTGCATTAGGTGCGACGATTGTTTTTCAAGTTCCAGACTCACCGCAACTGATGTCATTAGTGCCTGCAAAGTCATCTGTTCCTTCATTTGATGGGCAATGTTATCAAAATAGCCATATTCCGGCTGCGATTGATGCGCAAGGTGTGTTGAATGTGCTGGTTTGGAATATCTATAAAGAGAACCGTTCCGACTGGGAACCGGCTCTGAGCAAATATAGCCGGAATAAGCAGTTGATATTGCTACAGGAATCAAGTTTTGGCTCGCCATTGTATCAATGGTTGATGCAACAAAATCTGTCTGCGTTACAGGTTCATGCTTTCTCTGTCTTCAACAAGTCTGCCGGAGTAATGAATATTGCCGGGCCCCCCCCTATTTCGGCTTGTGCTTATACTGCTGATGAGCCATTGATTCGTCTGCCTAAATCGGCGTTGGTTGCTTATTACCAGTTAAGTCAACCGGCGCAAAGGCTGGCGGTGGTCAATGTCCATGCCATTAATTTCTCGCTTGGAATCGAAGCATTTCAGCAACAGTTGCAACAGTTGACGCGAACATTGACCGCTCATCAGGGGCCGATCTTGTTTGCCGGTGATTTTAATAGCTGGAGTGATGAGCGAATTCAATTGGTCAATCAGATGATGGCGTCATTATCGATGCAGGAAGTCACTTTCTCTGATGACCAGCGTAAACAGTTTCTTTCCCATCCGTTGGATCATGTTTTTTACCGCGGGCTGGTTCTCAATCAGGCTCGTGTGGTTCAGACCACGGCGTCGGATCATAATCCGATTCAGGTCTCTTTCTCTTTACCGAAGTAGGTATATTCAGGGGGAAGTTCTATTACGTAATCGGAAGGGCTTTACCGGTACGGCTGTACCGGTAAAGTGATGTGATCAGACACTGACTTTGGTGACATCGACATATAATTTCAACTGTTGGCCGGGTTGGAGGTATTGTTCTTCCATCAGGCTATTCCATTTGATGATATCGGATGTTCTGATCCTGAATTTATTGGCAATGCCACTGAGGGTATCACCACTGCGAACTTTGTAAAACAAAGTGCGGATGATTGCACCGTCACTGGCTTTTTTCCAGATAACCAATGACTTGCCAATCTTGAGCGGATCTTTGGGGCTCATCCCATTCCATTTTGCCAGAGACCGGTGAGAGATGTGATAGTGTTTAGCAATGGTCCATAAACTTTCCCCGGGACGAACGCGGTGGGTCATTTTATACTGACCTCTGACTCTGGACTGAATCTTCGCCAGTCGATTGCTCATACTCAGGGCATAAGCTTTTTCGTCTTTGACTGAGGTCGGGATCATCAAATATTGTCCGACACGAATCAACATCCCATCCAGCTGATTCACAGTCTGAATTACTTTCGTGGTCGTATTGTATTTTTGAGCAATGGTACTCAGCACATCACCGGATTGAACCTGATAGCGAATCAGCTTCATGCCCCGACCATCATCGGCCTCAAGGGCTTGTTCAAAAATGTTGACTTTATCGACAGGAATCAGTAACTGGTATGGACCATTCGGTGAGGTAGCCCATTGATTGAAGGCCGGGTTATAACTCTGAAGTTCTCTGACGCTGATCCCGGCATACTTTGCCGCTACGGCAAGATCGAGCTGCTTTTGGGGATCAACGCGTGCCAATACTTGTTGGTTGGTAATCGGCGGAAGTTTAATACCGTATTGCTGATGATGGGCAATCACATCGACCAGTGCCAGCAGTTTAGGCACATAACTACTGGTCTCTTTGGGTAAATCTAACGAGAAAAAGTCGGTTGGCAGCCCTTTCTTCTTATTTTTTCGAATTGCAGATGAGACCCGGCCACTGCCACTATTGTAAGCTGCGATGGCATGATACCAATTGCCATTAAATTTTTTATTCAGATAGGAAAGGTAATCTAGTGCCGCGCTGGTGGCCGCATCCACGTCTCTGCGCCCGTCATACCAAAAATTTTGTTTCAGACCATACATCTTCCCGGTTGAAGGCACAAACTGCCATAAACCGGCGGCTCTGCCATAGGAGTAGGCAAAGGCGTCGAATGAGCTCTCTACAACGGGGAGTAAAGCGAGTTCCAGCGGTAGATGACGTTGTTCAATTTTTTCGGTGATCAGATAGAGAAATGGTATTGCTCTTTGGGCGACCGTTGCTAAATGTCTGGGATGTTTGAGATACCAGGCTCGATACCGATTGACGGATGCGTCATCCGGTATCGGTAGGCGAAACTGCATAATAATACGCTGCCATAGGTCAGCTTGTTCCTGTGGCGTGAGGATTTTCTTCTGTTTTTCGACAGCCGTCCGGAGCATTGCAGGCGGCTTTGCGGCTGCGTTTTCTGAATGCTCCGGAGATGGTGTATTCGTCGGTTCGGAAGCACTCACTGGTTCAAACGGTTGGGTGGTCTGACATCCGGTGACTAACAACATTAGCACCCAACTGAGATGTATTTTCATAAATTAATAACAGCCTTTTTTACACGACCCGTGATGATACTTGTGTCAGGATAATGATGACAAGAGAGGAAGTGTTAAAATTCATTTTTCCATTCACGTAATATTGTAAAAACCGAAAGCGGATCAAGGTCGGTGCTCCGATCTGAGACGGATTTAATAATTTCAGCCTGATCCGGACGTAAAAAAGGATTAATCTGTTTTTCGAGTCCGATCGTGGTTGGCAGGGTCGGTTGATGATGGGCACGCAAGCGGTTGACGGTATCGCGATAAGCTTGTAACGCCGGGTTTTCCGGTTCGACGGCTAACGCAAAAGCAATATTACTGGACGTATATTCGTGAGCACAGTAAACCTTGGTGTCTTCCGGTAAGGATCTCAATTTCTGGAGTGACTGCCACATCTCTTCGGCTGTGCCTTCAAACAGGCGGCCACATCCGGCAGAAAATAGCGTGTCACCACAGAAGACTTCAGACTCACCCAAATAACCAATATGTCCCAGCGTATGGCCTTTTAAATCGAGAATGTGGAATATATGGTCGAAAATTTCAATTTGATCACCACCGGAGACGGCATGAGTGATACCGCCGATGGCTTCATTAGCCGGGCCGACAACATGAATATGAGGAAAGTGGCGGACGAGTTCACTGATGCCACCAGTGTGATCAGGGTGATGATGTGTAATGAGGATCGCATCTAAAGTCAGATGATTGGATGTCAGGTAGTCGATGACAACGCCTGCATCACCGGGATCGACAACGACGCAGTGTTGATCCCGATTTTGGATGAGCCAGATGTAATTGTCGCGAAATGCAGGTATGCTTTTGATGTTTAACATGAGTTATCTCCATTCACCTTTTTTATTGAGCTTATGTAGCGGGGCAGTCATGGAACCGGCACGCAGTGAAAAAAAAATCGATAAGCCGCACTCTTGGGACCAACTGAAAAATGGTCAATGGGTTAGTGAGTCGATACAAACCCGGTTAGATGAGTGGTGGCCGAAATTATTCGGTTATCATATGCTAAAACTGGGTGGTTTAAGTTGTGAGCTTGCCAGTAGTCTTTCAAATATTCAACATCAAGTCCATTTGGATATAGAAAATCAATTGCATACATTAATTGCAGATGGTTACGACTTGCCGTTTCTGGAAAAAAGTATCGATGTGGTCATTCTGGCGCATCAGCTCGATTATTGTAACGATCCGCACCGAATGCTCAGAGAAGTTGACCGGGTGATGGTTGATGATGGTTACCTGATCGTCACGGGATTTAATCCGATGAGTCTGACCGGGTGTGCGAGTATCTTACCGTGGCGAAAAAAATATTTACCGTGGAGCGGGCGAATGTTCACGCCCAGCCGGATCAGTGATTGGTTAGGCGTTTTGAACTATCAAGTTGTTGAATGTCAGCGGTATGCGTTGTTTCCTATCCAGAGTTACCGTCCTCTCTGGACTTGGCTGGAAAACAATATCAGTGATGGTTGGCGCGCTTTCGGCAGTCTGTATTTTATTGTGGCCAGAAAAAGAACCTATCCGTTAAAGCCGATTAAACCGCACTGGCGTTTAAAACGTCCGCTGAGTCCGGTTCGGGTCAATTATCGTTCATTTCGGATCATGGATTAAGGTTGATATCCCTCATCATCAGCCGTCGGAGATTCGGCTGCTGTGCGTGCCAGTTGGTCACAAATTTCATTTTCCCGGTGACCGGCATGACCTTTCACCCAACGCCACTCAACTGTATGTCGCTGGGTTTCTTGATCCAGTGCTTGCCATAAGTCTGCGTTTTTGACGGGTTTTTTATCTGCTGTTTTCCAGCCTTTCTTCTTCCAGTTATGAATCCACTGGGTAATTCCCTGCCGGACGTACTGGCTGTCTGTTGTCAGAGTGACATGACAGGGCTCTTTGAGGCTTTTCAGTGCCACAACGGCTGCCATCATTTCCATGCGGTTGTTTGTTGTGAGCCGAAAGCCTTGAGAAAGGTTTTTTTCAGTGCTTTTATAACGCAGAACAATCCCATATCCACCCGGTCCCGGATTACCGAGACAAGAACCATCTGTGAAAATTTCCACCTGTTTCGCCATGATTTGATACTATAAGCCACAGTGATTGAATCAACATAGTCTGACACAGTTATCCCAATGAATACTAGCAACAATTCTGAAATACATCGTATCGTGGTTCTTGATACGGAAACCACGGGTATGAACCAAGATGGTGGCCCGCATTATGAGGGACATCGGATCGTCGAGATCGGTGCGGTTGAAATTATCAATCGCAAGCTGACCGGCAGACATTTTCATGTCTATCTGAAGCCGGATCGTCAAATTCAGCCTGAAGCGATTGAAGTTCACGGTATTACCGATGAATTTCTCGTCGATAAACCGGAATATAAAGATGTTCATGCCGCTTTTCTGGAATTTATCCGTGGCGCTGAGCTGGTGGCTCATAACGCACCGTTTGACGTCGGCTTTATGGATTATGAGTTTGCCAAGCTGGGAGTCAATACCGGTAAAACAGAACAGTATTGTAAGGTGACGGATACACTGGCAATGGCCAAACGGATTTTCCCCGGTAAGCGGAACAATCTGGACGTATTGTGTGAACGATATGGTATCGATAACTCACACCGGACGTTGCACGGCGCTTTACTCGATGCGGAGATTCTTGCTGACGTTTATCTGTTTATGACAGGTGGACAAACCTCACTGCAATTTTCGGCGGGACAAAGCTCCGGAGATGGCGGTGAAGCGATTCGCAGGGTTGCTCCCGGTCGAAAATCGCTAAAGGTTTTAAGCGCAACGGCCGATGAAATACAAGCACATCAAGATCGTTTAGATTTAGTTGAAAAAAATGGCAGCTGTCTTTGGCGTCAGTAGGAGAGTGAATATATATGTTGCGGGTGTTAACGATCTTTATCGGGCTATGGGTATCGCTGGGAAGTTATGCTGCAACAAGTTCTCCGGTGTCTTTATTGGATAACCGCTTTCGTGTTGATCCGACCATCAGTCAGATAACGTTCGTCATTTACCGTGAGAAACCCTCGAAACCGGTAGTCTTAGTTCGTCCTGATGGCACGAAATATTATTCATGGAAACATCCGGATAATGTGCGTTGGTATCAGGAACCATCAATGGATATTATCTCAATCGAAAAACCGATGCCCGGCCCTTGGCAGGCTGTCGGTAAAGTGACCCCTAAAAATAATATCCGACTGATTTCAAATCTGGCATTAACCACCGACCAGCTCCCGTTACGACTGTATCAAGGCGAAGAGATTAAGTTTACAGCTAGATTAACCTCTGATGATAAGCCGCTGACGATTCGTGATTTTTTGGATCGCGTCAAACTGAAAGTGACCTTTACTAAATATATCGAGAATGAAGCGCAACTGGTTAAAGAAGCACGTCCGACCCCGGATGTCATCGGGGAATTTGCCGATGACGGGCGAGAGCTTGATGAGAAACCGGGAGACGGCGTTTTCACCGTCAAATTAAACATTTTTTCTGAGCCGGGTAGATATCGGGCTCGGATTACATCCGGGAATGGCGTGTTCTTACGCGCGCAGGAACAAGAAGTGCTGGTTTATCCGTCACCGATTACCACGTCTTTTATTCAGTCCCGGGTTGATGATCAACCACATCAAGTGGTATTCACCGGGTTAGAAGGGACGATCGAACCGGGTTCGGTGATTGCACATATTGATCACTGGGATCGCTATGACAATCACTTTACTGCCGAAGGCCAGTCCGGGACTGAATCTTTGACCGTTAAACTGGCCATTCCTAACAATGGTGAAGTCGGTAACTTTAAATGGAACGGCCGCGTTTATGCGACTGAAGCCAACTCTAAACGGCCGCTTATTTTCCCCATCCCCGAACATACATACAGCGTGGTTGAAGATGTGAATATCGAGCAGACGCGGCTGATGCAAGAGAAAGCCCTTGCTGAGAAAATTAAGCTGGAGCAGCAGGAAGAAATTCTGAAACAGCGAGAGTCAGCAAGAAAGTGGAAGCTGATTTATATCGTGTTGGGGAATGTCGTTGCTTTGATTTTAGGATTGGTGGTCTGGATGGTTATCCGCAAGAGAAAAGCGAAAAAAGCTGAAGTACCACTCCAGCTCGATATGCCCAAAAAATAGTTTTGATGTTCTGAGATATCTTATCGGAGACAAAAAAAATGCCAGTCAGTTTTCCTGACTGGCATTTTTACTGATGGTCAATCAAACTGCCTTTGCTGCTAGACTCATCCGGATAAAACGGGTCAGAGAGTTTGTTGCAAATGGCATTTGTTGCAAATGGCACTGACCCGTTATGACGCTTATACCGAAGTGGCCGTTTTCCGATTGGTGCGTTTGGCTTTTTCCTGTTTCGGATGAACAGGTGAGCCTGCTGCCAGCGCTTCCGGTGCAAAGTCATCGACATTGATCACATAGAGTCGTTCCTGCTCTGCCTTGATCAGTAAATCAGACTCGTCGCTTGAAATCAGCTGTTCATCCAACGCTGTTTTAGCCAGTTGATCTAAATTGGTAAATGGATAATGTTTACCTTTCAACTGACAAATCTTATCAAAAATTGGTTCTGCCTGAATGATCGTATCCAAGGCCTGATGAATCCGACCAGCGGGATTATGTTCGCTTGCATACCAGTATTGATAACGACCCAGACGGTTTCTTGGTGCAGTGTTGGACTGCAGTAACTTGGCCACTTGATGATCAAGTTTATCGCCGGGGCCGTGACAAACTCGTCCAAATGGCATCAGTACCCGTTTGAGCAGATATCCCAAAATCGGGGACGGGTAGTTGTCCAGTAATTCAGACAACGCCACTTCCATCTCTTTCAGGCTATCTTCCAATGCCCAGCGAACCAAGGCTAAATCTTCAGTGTGGCGGCCATCATCGTCATAGCGTTTCAATGTTGCCGATGACAAATACAATTGACTGAGTAAATCACCCAGACGGGCTGAGACGCGTTCTTTGCGTTTCAGGCTACCGCCAAGTGTCAGCATTGTCAGATCTGCCATCAGTGCGAGATTGGCACTGTAACGGTTGAGTCTTTGATAGTAACGCTTGGTTTCATCACGATGCGGTGCAGCCGATCCGAGTCCATTGGTGAGTCCCAGCCAAAAACTGCGCGCTGCATTACTGATGGTATAAGCAATATGCGAGCTGAGTGTCTGGTCAAACTGGGTCATTGCGTCAGTGCCTGAAGCATGGGCCAGTTCCATTTCTTTGAGTACGTAGGGATGGCAGCGAATCGCCCCCTGGCCGAAGATAATCATCGAGCGGGTCAGAATATTTGCACCTTCAACCGTAATGGCGATTGGCGAGCCCTGATAGTTCCGTGCCAAAAAGTTCGAGGGGCCAAGGCAAATGCCTTTCCCGCCGGTAATATCCATTGCATCTTTGAGGCACTGTTGCGCCCGATGAGTACAGTGGTATTTGACGATTGCTGAAATAACGGACGGTTTTTCACCTTTCATGATACCGGTTACGGTAAGCTGGCAGGCTGCATCCATGAGGTAGGCATTCCCGCCTAAGCGTGCTAATGGCTCTTCAATTCCTTCCATTTTTCCAATCGGTTGTTTGAACTGACGACGGATTCGCGCATAAGCCCCGGTTGTGACTGCCGCAGTTTTAGTGACCCCGGTTGAATTCGATGGCAGGGTGATGCCGCGACCCACCGACAGGCATTCAACCAGCATTCGCCATCCGTTACCGGCCATATTCGGGCCACCGATGATAAAATCGAGCGGAACAAAGACATCTTTTCCCTGAGTCGGGCCGTTTTGGAATGGAATATTGAGCGGGAAGTGACGCCGGCCAATGTCAACACCTGCCATATCGGTTGGAATCAACGCACAGGTGATACCAATGTTTTCTTCTTCACCGAGTAAATGATCCGGGTCTTGTAATTTAAAGGCTAACCCTAATACGGTTGCTACCGGGGCAAGCGTGATATAGCGTTTATTCCATGTCAGACGCATCCCGATGACTTCTTTTCCTTCCCATGTGCCTTTACAAACCACTCCGAAGTCAGGAATTGAACCGGCGTCGGATCCGGCTTCAGGGCTGGTCAGGGCAAAACAAGGAATTTCCTGCCCGGTGGCGAGGCGAGGGAGATAATGATCTTTTTGTGCTTCGGTGCCGTAATGTTGTAATAATTCTCCGGGGCCTAAGGAGTTAGGCACACCGACAGTGATAGCCAGTATACCGGATACACCCGCCAGCTTTTGGAGCACCAGAGACTGTGCATAGGCTGAAAACTCTAACCCGCCGTACTGTTTTTTGATAATCATGGCAAAGAACTTCTGTTCTTTCAGGTATTCCCAGATTTCAGGGGGTAAGTCTGCCAGTTCATGAGTGACCTGATAGTCATTGACCATCTCACAGACCTGATTGACCGGTCCGTCTAAAAATGCGCGTTCTTCTTCGCTCAGGTGAGGTGCCTGATAGCGATGCAGTTGTTGCCAGTCTGGTTTGCCCCGGAATAGCTCGGCTTCCCACCAGACGGTTCCCGCATCTAAGGCTTCTTTTTCGGTCTTAGACATTGTTGGGAGCTGGCGTTTAAACAGATTGAATATCTGAGACGTCAGTAAATTTTGCCGGATGGACGGAACCGTGACGCCAGCAATAATCAGTGCATAAATAACCCAGAATGTAAAACCGACATGGCCAAGCAGCGTTAACACAACCAGTGACGCAGTCAGCAGTCCTGTTCCCAATGCCATCGAGAGACGATGATAGGCGCAGATTCCCCATACCGCGAGTAGTACGACAATTGAGAGCAAAATACTCATATTAATTTTCCTTAATCGGATTATTTAGATGTTTTCATCGTAGAACTATCAAAGAGGTCTTACCAGTTACTATGTTGCAAAAGTGTTAAGGAGATCGAATTGTGAGTCACTTTCTGATGATTTGGTGAGATGATGCGCTGGATCTGAGGGAAGAAACAGCATTCTTACAGGGCAAGGCTCGACAGAATGAATTGTTGGGGTAAACTCATGATTATCACCGGAACATTTCACCAACATATTATGAGTGAGCCGGGTAAACATGTATCGCTCTTGTCTTAAGAGTGCCATTTCAGCATACATCAAAGAGAATTGAGTTATGTACCACGATTTAATTAAGAACGAGCTGAACGAAGCTGCCGACGTACTAAACAAGTTTTTAAGTGATGAGCACAATATTGCTCAGATAGAGGCGGCTGCCAAGCTGATTGCAGATTCTTTTAAACAGGGTGGTAAAGTGCTTTCTTGTGGGAACGGTGGGTCTCATTGTGATGCGATGCATTTTGCTGAAGAATTGACGGGACGTTATCGTGATAACCGGCCTGGTTATCCGGGCATTGCGATTTCGGATCCGAGCCATCTGTCGTGTGTCAGTAATGATTTTGGTTATGAATTTGTATTTTCTCGTTATGTTGAAGCTGTCGGCGCCAAAGGCGACGTATTGTTCGGGCTTTCTACATCGGGAAATTCCGGAAACATTCTGAAAGCGATCGAAGCGGCTCAAGCAAAAGGCATGAAAGCCATCGCTTTAACCGGCAAAGATGGTGGCAAAATGGCTGGTATTGCTGATGTTGAGATTCGTGTACCTCATTTCGGTTATGCTGATCGGATTCAGGAAATTCATATTAAAATTATCCATATCCTGATCATGCTGATCGAGAAAGAAATGGCTTAAACACCGTTCTACTGGGAGATTGCAGGTTATGTGTGAATTGCTCGGCATGAGCGCGAATGTTCCGACCGATATCTGTTTTAGTTTTACTGGCTGGATTCAACGCAGTGGTAAAACAGGCCCGCATCGTGACGGCTGGGGGATTACGTTTTATGAAGGGAAGGGGTTTCGCACATTCAAGGATCCAAAGCCGGGCTATCAGTCTACGATAGCGGAATTAGTTCAGAGGTACCCAATCAAAAGCAGGGCCGTGATTAGCCATATTCGTCAGGCTAATCGTGGTGGGGTCAGTTTAGAGAATACCCATCCGTTTACACGCGAACTTTGGGGGCGTTTCTGGACATTTGCCCATAATGGACAATTGAGTGGTTATGAGGATCTTGATACTGCCAATCATCGGCCGGTGGGCGAAACAGACAGTGAACTGGCATTTTGTTGGTTGCTCAAGCGGCTGGATGACCAATATCCGACACCACCCGATGATGCGATAGAAGTGTGTCGTTTTATTGCCACGCTGTGTGACCAACTTCGACAGATGGGCGTGTTTAATATGCTCCTGACAAATGGTGAGCATGTGATGACCTACTGCACGAACCATCTATACTCAATTACACGCCGCTCACCTTTTGGTCAGGCGACGTTGATTGATGAAGAAGTCGAAGTGAATTTTCAGGAAGAAACGACACCCAATGATGTAGTGACGGTGATTGCGACTCAGCCACTGACAATGGACGAGCAGTGGCACCGAATGAAGCCCGGAGAATACAATATCTTTCATCATGGTGAGTTGATTGACAGTAATCAGTGTCAGTTAGCAGATGTGCCGTTTGCGGAAGCAAAACCAGGCTGTCAGGCACCGACGGAACCTCTTGAATAGAACGGCATCTCAGAATCACCGAATACGAATAATAGAGGCTTGCGATATGCAAGCCTCTGGTATTATTTCAGTAGTCCTTTTTGTGCAAATGTCACTTTTGTCGCCTCATTAAGATCCAGAGAGGGAAGTTCTTCAGGGCTTGCCCATTTAAATTCTTGGAACTCGTCATTAATCGCAATATGACGATTGGCGCTTTCACAGTCGAATATCAGATAAATCATATAGATTTCTTCTTGACTGCCGTCTGGATAAGTCTTGATCCGAGTATCGTCTCTGAATGTCCACGGGGAGATGTGCGTCAGCGCTAAGTCGGGGCCTAATTCTTCTCTGATTTCACGTTTTAATGCTTCTTCCATTGTTTCTCCCGGTTCCATTCCGCCTCCGGGAAGTGCCCATTGACCGGGGAATACACCGCGATCACTCGCCATTTTACAGAGTAAGTAATCCCCGTTGTTGGTAATCAAGGGGCAAACAATAGTTCGCTGTCGCATAAAGGCTCCTGTTTATTCTGAATTTTATTAATCACGAGATTGGTAATGGTTTCAACGGTCATTTGCTGATTGTATTCAACGACTCGCTCTTTCAAATGCGTCGGTAAGTTATCAATCAGTGACTGATATTCTTCTCCCCAACCATGAATCCAGCGTTGTTTGGTTGCTTCATCAGGAAATTCCCGGGGACGAATGCCTTTTGACTCATCATTGGATAAATTTTTTAATGAAAATTCGGGTGGAAAATTCATGTAAACAATCACATCAGGATCGGGGATTATATCCGTGAGTTGATGCCATAAAGACATATACGCTTGATGCTGTTCTCTGGATATATATTTTTGCTTATACATAAAATTTGCAAATATATAATCCTCAATATGAGAGCGTTCCATAATAACATTAACGCCTTTATCTAGCCAAGATTTAACCAGCAGCACTCGTTGGATCATAAAATTAAGCTGTAACGGATAGCCATACGTTGCTGGCTTATCAAAAAGGTCTTGTAGTAATGGATGATGAAGTGATTTTTCATCAATCGCAATTGTCCGGGAATTATTTTCATAAATATGGGTGGAGATCGAACGGAGTAATGTGCTTTTCCCAACACCAGAGTTACCGGACAGGACAATATATACCGGGTGGGCATCCTGTATATCCGGTAATTCACTGCTTGCCCATGGCGGGGTATAGAGGTGGTGTTTATTCATGAGACAAACTCCATTTCATCGAGCCAGAATCGATTGTTTTCACATTTCTGCATAATTTCAGGCTGACCAAAAATATGGTGAATAATTTGTTCCGGAGAGTCTTTTTCCATATTACACAGATAGGTATAGTTTTCACCGTCGGGAATAATGACATCAAAGTTGGGCTCCATCACAATATTGGCTTTGTCACGTTCTTCAAAAGTTGCCCAGCTCAGTGGCAGATCCGGAAATTCATTTTTTGTCTGCTTCATTGTGCTGATAAATAAGTCAGTATCGATTTCTAACTTATCTCGTTTTTCTTTACCCACGCCGAGCGGACAAAACTGATAAAATCGCCACGACTGAATTTTATAGGGGAAACTATTTACCCAGCGCACAATGTCGGAGATTTGATGTGCATTGGTTTGAGAAACAACAGTAGTAAGTTTGATATTAATGGTGTTATTTGTCTGTGATAACCAAGTCAGGATATCTTTGATCACGCGATGCTGATTTCCCATCTTGTCACTTCTGATATCACAGTTGGTTTGTTTTTCTATCCCATCAATGGGCATTCCAACCCAGTCCAGCACACCGTTTAACCGCTCGTGGTCCATAATGAAGCGGTGACCGACGGTTGACAGATAAGTCATAAAGCCGAGTTTTTTGGCGTGTTCAATTAAGACGAGAAAATCTTTTCTGGTGGTGGGCTCTCCACCGGTGAACCCGACGCGACGGAATCCGACTTGGTACATTTTATCTAATACCTTCAATGCACTTTCGGTTGATTGGTCTGCAATGCCGGGATTTCTGAAGCATAAGTCACAGTCGAGATTGCAATAAGAAGTAATACGGAAATCTAATAATAATGTATTGATATCTAACATATTTATATCCAGTCTATTTGCATTCTAATAACCATAGTCTTTGTATTGTTATTATGCAAGCTGGCGCATTTTTTTTCCGAAACGGGTGAGCTCCATACCATCGTCATGTTGTGAGTCAGTCGGTGGAGAAAATGTTGTATGGTATTGAACCAGATGCAGGATATAAAAAAAGCGGCTGGAGAGCCGCTTTTCAGAAATAGAAAGGGAGTTGCTGACTTAACGCGCCGAATGGCCTTTATAGCCATGAATGCCCAGTTGTTCGCCATCAAGATAGGCTTTGCCGTCACGCATTTCGACCCGGTCTTCAACAAACCATTGTGCCACCAGTGGGTAGATCCGGTGTTCTTGTTGTTGAACCTTACGGGTCAGGGACTCAATGGTATCATCGTCATCGATAGGAACCCGGGCTTGTAGAATGACAGGGCCACCATCCAGTTGTTCCGTCACGAAATGAACACTTGTGCCGTGTTCCTCATCTCCGGCGAGAATGGCCCTCTGATAAGTATTCAGTCCGGGATACTTCGGTAATAGTGAAGGATGAATATTAATCATCTTTCCCATGTAATGGCGGACAAACTCTGCGCTCAGAATACGCATATAACCCGCCAGAATAATCAGGTCAGGTGCATACTCATCAATCTGTTCCATCAATGAGCGGTCAAAGGCATCACGCGTGTCAAAGGCTTTTGGATCGACAAAGATTGCCGCTGCATTGGCTTTTTTGGCTCTTTCCAGCGCGTAAGCATCCGCTTTGTTTGAAAAAACAGCAGTCACTCTGCCATTGGGCATTTTTGAGTCACAAGCATCAATGATGGCTTGTAAGTTGGTCCCGTTGCCCGAAACTAAAACGACAATACTTTTCATGAACTATTTAATCTCTACTTGCGCTTCGTCAGCCTGTGCTTCTGCTATATGTCCGATAACCCAAGCGTTTTCTCCTTCTGACCGGAGAAGTTCGACTGCGGCCTGAGCTTGTGCTTCTGGCAATGCGATAATCAAACCGACACCACAGTTGAAAGTGCGGTACATTTCGTAAGTATCGACATTTCCTTTTTCTTGCAGCCATTTGAAAATAGCCGGCCATTCCCAACTGCTGCCATCGATAACCGCTTTGGTGCCTTGTGGTAAAACGCGAGGAATATTTTCCCAGAACCCGCCACCGGTAATATGAGAAATGGCGTGAATATCATGTTCAGCAACTAGCTTTAGTGCTGACTTGATATAGATTTTTGTTGGTTCGAGTAAGTGTTCACCAACTGATTTTCCTTCCAGCAATTCGGATTTATCCGCATTAGAGACTTCCAGAATTTTACGGATCAGTGAATAGCCATTGGAATGAGGGCCACTTGAGCCGACAGCAATCAGACTGTTTCCGGATTCAACTTTAGAACCGTCGATAATCGCTTCTTTTTCGACGACACCAACACAGAACCCGGCGACATCGTAATCGTCACCCTCATACATGCCGGGCATCTCTGCGGTTTCTCCGCCGATCAGCGCGCATCCAGCCTGAAGACAACCTTCGGCAATCCCTGAAACCACGTCTGCTGCTGTATCAACATCCAGTTTGCCGGTCGCATAATAGTCAAGGAAAAATAGCGGTTCAGCACCTTGTACAATCAAATCGTTGACGCACATTGCGACTAAATCGATTCCGATCGTGTCATGCTTTTTCATATCCAGTGCCAGACGTAATTTAGTACCGACACCGTCCGTTCCTGATACAAGCACCGGGTGCTTATATTTGGTAGGTAATTCACACAGGGCACCGAAACCACCGATACCACCCATTACTTCCGGGCGACGCGTTTTCTTTACTGCACCTTTAATTCGCTCTACAAGCGCGTTGCCTGCATCAATATCAACGCCTGCATCTTTATAGCTCAGAGATGTGTTCTTGCCACTCACGGGGTCATCCTCGTTCTTTGGTTGGATATGAAAACGGCGCTATTCTACAGGGGAAAAAAGTAAAAGGAAAACGTTTGCGCTGATTTTTTTATCCGGCGGGACAGACTGAAAATTGATGGCAATCATGGCTTCTCAATGCGCTAAATCATGATATTCCCAGAGGTTAAGGATAAAATTAACGATAGAAAGTATGTATAATCGGAAAGTTTATTTGATTGAATGTCGGAGATGCAGATGAAAGTTGTTGAAGTGAAGCACCCGCTTGTCAAACACAAATTGGGTTTGATGAGAGAGAGAGATGTCAGTACCAAGCGTTTTCGTGAGCTAGCCACTGAAGTGGGCAGCCTGCTCACTTATGAAGCAACGGCGGACTTTGAAACCGAGAAAGTGACGATTGAAGGTTGGAACGGTGCTGTTGAAGTCGATCAACTCAAGGGTAAAAAGGTGACGGTTGTGCCGATCCTGCGTGCGGGATTAGGCATGATGGATGGGGTGCTTGAACATATACCGAGTGCGCGTATTAGTGTCGTCGGAATTTATCGGGATGAAGAAACGCTTGAGCCGGTTCCTTATTTTAATAAGATTGCTTCAAATATTGAGGAGCGAATTGCTTTGGTGGTTGACCCAATGTTGGCGACCGGTGGTTCGATGATCGCAACGATTGATCTGCTTAAAGCGCAGGGATGTACACAATTTAAAGTCTTGGTTTTGGTTGCCGCGCCTGAAGGGATCCGGGCTTTGGAAAAAGCGCATCCTGACGTTGAGCTGTACACTGCTGCTATCGATGATCATCTGAATCAACAAGGTTATATTGTGCCCGGTCTTGGTGATGCCGGTGATAAAATCTTCGGTACTAAGTAAGTCCGCTTTATCAGATAAAAAAACAGTCAGTCTGGCGAAGTCTGACTGTTTTTTTAGGGTCTGATTTTTGATTGATTTTTGATGTGAAGGGCGTCGATAACCGATATTGGCTGGTGGCTTTTCGGTTAATGAGGGCGTCTTTTCTGGTGTCGCTCACGGTTTTCCTGCTTTTGTACCTGACTTTTACGCAGGAGCACATAAAGTGCGCCGCTTCCGCCATGGAAACGCTGTGCGCTGTGGACACACTGGACTTCTTCGATTTGGGGAAGCCAGTATGATACATAGCTTTTCATCAGGGCCGGTGGGTTTGAATGTTCGCCTTTGCCGTGAATGATCAGGACGGTTCGAATGTCCATGCGCATACACTGACGTAAAAATTTCACGATTTCATCACGTGCTTGCTCCAGCGTTTTTCGATGCAAATCCAAGCGAGCCTGAACCGGGTATTTACCTAGCCTGAGTTTTCTGTAAACACCGTCCTGAACCCCGTTTCTTTTAAACTCAATCAGATCATGAGGCCTGATTTGTGGCGCATGTTCCAGAGACAGGTAATCAGATTCATGCTGTTCTAGTTTCATCGCTGCTTCTTGGCGGGCGAGGTGTGTATCAGTAATCTGCAAGGCTTTTTTGAGTTCGGCCGTATCGTGTTTCAGAGGTTTGACATCTTCCATCATTTGCTGAAATAACTCGAAATCTTCCTGAGACATGCGTATTCCTCCGAGTGGTTGTACATCACGTACCTTGAGGTGATTTGGTATATATACCGAAGTGATTTTCAGATGCAAGACTCTCGCAACATTCATTTACCAAAGGTGTGCGTTATTAACGTGGTATATCGGCTAAATTGGTGTATTGACAAAAGAATTACACTTGAGGGATCGGGGAACAATTTTCAGCGGATAAAAATAAAAAACCGGAGTGGAAAAGAGTCCGCTCCGGTGCATAGCTTATAACTGTTTTTTACAGGAGCTAAGCGATCTAGTGAGGAGATTTGTCATTCATGACTTTGTGATAAGAAACGACACATGTGACCAAACTGTGTTGACGCAATGACGATCTGTATGTCAAAGCAAAACCCTGACGTTCAGTTTCAAGCGGTGTTTCTTCAAAGTTGCGAAGACGTGTTAAACATAAAGTGAGTCAATGAATAAAGTGATGATCTGGATCAAGTGTATTGAGGAAGTTGCTTATTTGTTGAAATTCATGTGTTCATTGTCACATTTATAGTCAGAGATGGACGTCTTTTGAACACTTGATTATTTTTTTAAAAAAATCAGCGAAAATGAGTTGCGTCTATAATCAGAATCCGTATTATACCCATCCGTTGAGACGCAGTTGATCGTCGTCCAACGGAGCAATACTCGGTGAATAGCGCAGTTTGGTAGCGCATCTGGTTTGGGACCAGAGGGTCGGGGGTTCGAATCCCTCTTCACCGACCACATTCTGAAAGCCTCAGCATCTTGCTGAGGCTTTTTTCGTTTTCGGCTCTCAACCAGCTCTTTCTGTCGCTGATTATCATTCAGCGACATTCATCTATCTGAACGGCCCCTTTCCCAATGGTGTTTTGTCGGGTGACGGTGAACCCTTGCTTGGTCAGCAATTGAATTAAGTTTTCCTCACCGATGAGGTGTAAGGCGCCAACGACAACGAGATATTTTGAGGGATGTTCAGAAAATATCGGTGGGGACGTGAGTTGGTTTAACCAGCGATGATTTCTTTGAATTTCAAGCTGTTCAGACATTTCCTGGGACATGTCATGATGGTCTATCAGCTGTTTTAACTGCTCAGGATCACCCTGATGCCATCTCGCCACCAAACACTCGGTCTCATGCGTGTTTTCTCCCCAGTCTGCCAGCGTTGTTGTCAGTAGTTCTTTGCCATTTTGCTTCATACCCGCCAGCAGATCGATTTGCGACTGGAGTGATTCGAGGCCAATAATCGGGATGGATTCTGACGCTGCCTGCTGAATCATATATTGATCGATGCCGAGATCAGCGCGATACCCTAATCGGCTGATTGCCTGCATTTGTAAACCGATCGCCGTTTGCCATGGCGGTGAAGCTTTCAGACGCTGAACATTGAGGTTTAACTGTTCAGCGATACTTTCTAATTTTTCCAGCTCTGAAGCCGAGAGCACTTGTTGTGATGTCCATTTGACAGGCGGATACTGCAATGTGTTTGCCTGACGAATGTCGGCTTCGACAATTAATCCGTCACTGTCACGAAGAAAATCCGTCACCGGTTTGGGTAAAGGGTACATATCCGGGTGTCCGACGTGAATCGAGCCCAATAGCATCAGCTGCATCTGATTCTTACTGGCAAGCCAGTACAATGGCTCAGCCTGAGTATAAAAGCTGAGCATGATGGCACCGACTGAAAGCAGACGGGTGAGTTGCATAAGTGGGTTTCCTATCTTCTGGCATTCATCTGAACGCCTAGCATAGATTGCGTTGCTGTCGGTAAGCAACTGTTACTCACTCAAATGATTACACTTTTTATTCTGAATTATGGGGTTGATATGGTTTGCGGAATAATCGTAACCGGTTGGCGTTTGTCACCACGGTAATCGATGATAAAGCCATCGCTGCACCGGCAATCACAGGGCTGAGCAGAAAACCGAACCAAGGATACAATACACCGGCAGCTACCGGAATGCCGAGGGTGTTGTAAATAAAAGCACCGAGCAGGTTCTGTCTGATATTTCTGACGGTTGCTTTTGACAGTGAAATTGCATTGAGAATCGCTAGTGGAGAGCTGTTGAGAAACGTCATCTGAGCACTTTCGATGGCCACATCACTGCCACTTCCCATTGCAATACCGAGATCTGCCTGTGCTAAAGCCGGCGCATCATTGATGCCATCACCAACCATCGCGACTTGGTGTCCGGCCTGCTGGTATTCGACAATATGTGCTGCTTTTTGATCGGGAAGAACCTGTGCAATGACTTCCTGAATCCCCAACTGTTGAGCAATGCCTTGTGCGACAGCGTGGTGATCGCCCGTTAACATAACCGTTTTTATTCCCAGCTTGTTGAGTGCCTGAATGGCTTCTGCTGCATCAGCTTTAATCGGATCTGCCACGGCAATTACACCCTCAATCTCTTGGTCGATAGCAATCAGGAGTGGTGTCCATGCCTGAGCAAGAACCTTATCAAGCGCGGGCTGGATCTGGTCAAATGAGAACTCTAAAGATGTCATGTAATGCTGGGAACCAATATGAACGGTATGACCGTTATAATTGGCTGTAACACCACGCCCCCGGAGATTTTGGAAGGCGGAAATCTGAGCCGCTGAAATTTGTTTCGAGCGGGCGTATTCACAAACCGCTTTCGCCAATGGGTGCTCAGATTGTTGCTCCAGCGCATAGACGATGGATAACAACTCGTGCTCTTCCCGGTGAAGACTGTCAACCGATTGAACCTTTGGTGTCCCTTCAGTTAAGGTTCCTGTTTTGTCGAAGACAATCGTATCGATGTGGCTGGTGGTTTGAAGTACCTCGGCATCACGGATCAGGATGCCCATCTCTGCGGCCTTACCGACACCAACCGTCACCGATAGTGGGGTTGCAAGCCCTAATGCGCAGGGGCAGGCAATAATCAGAACGGTTGTCGCGACAACAAGCATATAGCTCACTTTGGGCTCTGGGCCGAACCAAAACCAGACAAATGCGGCCATAATCGCGATAGCAACAACGACGGGGACAAATACAGCAGATATTTGATCGGCGAGTTTTGCTATGGGTGGTTTACTACTTTGTGCTCTTCTGACCATCTGAATAATGCGCGACAGCATTGTTTCACTGCCGACACCGGTTGCTTCAATCACCAGACTGCCATCATGATTGATGGTTCCTGCAGAGACGGCATCTCCGGAACGTTTCAGAGTGGGAATGGGTTCTCCGGTCAGCATGGATTCATCCAGATAGGATTCGCCTTTTATGACGACACCGTCAACCGGGAGTTTATCGCCGGGTTTAATTCTCAGATGCATTCCTTTCTCTATCTGCGATACAGGAATGCTTTGATCATCACTTTCGGTAATGAGCGTTGCTTGTTGGGGTTGGAGTTGGATCAATGCCTGTAACGATTGTGTGGTTTTCGCTTTGGCTTTTGATTCAATCGCATGTCCCAAAGAAATAAGACCGATAATCATGGCGCTAGCTTCGAAATAGACATGACGCGCTTGGATAGGAAACCAGTCTGGAGCGACCACGACCATGATCGAGTAAAGCCATGCGACACCTGTTCCTAATGCGACCAGTGTATCCATTGTCGCCCTTTTGTGGCGCAGTGCTTGCCATGCACTTTGATAGAAACTTTTACCGGCAGTACAAAGCAGCCCTAAGCATAACAGGCCGACCACACCCCAGCTGAGCTGTTGTGGTTGAGTTTGGATCAGCATACTGCCGCCGAAGACACCCCATGCCATGATTGGCACGCCTAGTAATAACCCCATAATGGCGTTGCGGCGGTGATATTTCAGTGTGGCTGTTAAATGGGCTTGCTGTTTCTCTTGTTGTTGTGCCGGATCATCGACGATTTCAGCGTCATATCCGGCACAACGAATCGCTGCAAGGAGCTGTTGTTGATCGGGTTGCTGGTCTGAAAAGGCTGCAGCACTCTGTTCTGACAAGTTGACTTGCGCGTTCTTAATTCCGGAGACGGATAGCAGCGCTTTTTCTACCGAAGCCACGCAACTGGCACAAGTCATCCCTTTCACAAGTAAATTGGTTGTGACATCGGCACGATACTGCTGGCGAGATGGAGGAGCTGCCGGGGTGGATTCCGTTGCTGTTTGGGTTGCTGGGAGTGCGCTGTTGTTATTTGAGGATGAATCTTCTGTAAAGGCTTGATAGCCGAGTGATTCGACTTGATCGATAATGGTCTGCTCCGGTAAGGTTGTCACCAGAGAAAGCGATGTTTTAGTCACGTTCAAATCTTGAATTTGTTCACTTTCACTCAGTAGGTCGGTGAGCTTTTGGACACATTTCCCACAGTGCAGCCCTTGTAATGTATAGTGTTGTCTTTGACCAACCTGATATCCGAGCGATTCGATATGTTTGACGACTTCACTGATGGATGCATCGGTATCCAGTTCAATGAGAGACGGGGATAGATGGCTGATTTCGACATCCAAATTCGCTTTTAACTGATGTTCTACTTTTCGGGCACAGCCCATACAGTGCAAGCCTGACAGCGGTAGTTTTAAATGGTGCATATTTGCCTCTTTCTCAATCCCATGTCACTTAAAAATAAACCTTGACGCAAGGGGAAGGTCAAGGGGTTTTGATCTTTCTGCCGAAGTGAAAAGGCGCTATCCATTGACATGATTGAAAAATCAGGCGTAAGGGTCATTGTCGTGGTTGATAGTCAGGTGCTAGAATACTGGCCAAATTTTGGCTGATACATCTAGATCTGAAGCTGATACGCTCGATCTGAATAAAGGTAAATCTCATGACGGTTAAAACGCGTTTTGCTCCAAGCCCTACAGGGTTTCTTCACGTCGGTGGTGCCCGGACGGCACTGTATTCCTGGCTCTATGCAAAAAATCAGGGCGGGGAATTTGTTTTAAGAATTGAAGATACCGATTTAGAGCGTTCAACACAGGAAGCGGTCGATGCAATTCTGGAAGGGATGAGCTGGTTAGGTCTGGATTGGGATGAAGGCCCTTATTATCAGACGAAGCGCTTTGCTCGGTATGATGAGGTTGTCGAGCAGTTACTTGCTGCCGGAAAAGCGTATAAGTGTTACGCATCTAAAGCACTGTTGGATGAAGTGCGTGCAGAGCAGGAAGCGAACAAAGAAAATCCTCGCTATGATGCCAATCATCCGAAAATCAAGGCAGTGAATGACGCGGCAAAAGATGGTGATGCTTTTGTGGTTCGTTTCCGTAATCCGAAAGAAGGCAGTGTTGTTTTTGCTGATCAAATTCGCGGGCGGATAGAAATTCGCAATGATCAGCTTGATGATTTGATCATTCGCCGGACTGACGGTTCTCCGACTTATAATTTCTGTGTGGTTGTTGATGACTGGGATATGGGTATCACCCATGTTGTCCGGGGAGAAGACCACATCAACAATACGGCACGCCAGATTAATATCTATGAAGCATTAGGTGCAACGGTACCGACATTTGCTCACTGTGCCATGATTTTAGGTGATGACGGTGCCAAGCTCTCGAAACGTCATGGCGCTGTTTCAGTGATGCAATACCGTGATGACGGTTACCTGCCAGAAGCATTAAATAACTATTTAGTCCGGCTTGGCTGGTCTCATGGTGATCAGGAAATTTTCTCTCGTGATGAAATGATTGAGCATTTCAGTCTGAATGCGATTAGCAAATCTGCCTCTGCATTTAATACGGACAAATTGTTGTGGCTAAACCATCACTATATCAAAACCTCAGATCCTGAATATGTTGCCGGACATCTGCAATGGCATCTGGATCATCAGGGGATCAACCCGGAAAATGGCCCGGCGGTCACCGAAGTCATTCAGTTGTTAGCTGACCGCGTACAGACTTTGGTTGAGCTGGCGCAGCAGGCGCGTTATTTCTATGAAGACTTTGATGCATTTGATGAAGCCGCTGCGAAGAAGCATTTACGTCCGGTCGCTAAAGAACCACTTGTTCTGGCTTTGGAAAAAATAACAGCGCTGGAGACGTGGACCACTGAGAACCTTCATCAAGTCATTACGGATGTATGTGAAACGCTTGAGCTCGGAATGGGTAAAGTCGGAATGCCGTTACGAGTTGCGGTAACAGGAGGTGGGCAATCTCCATCTGTCGATGCAACCATGCAGCTGATCGGTAAAGCGCGTGTGATGAAACGGATTCAGATGGCGATTGAGTTTATTGAGCAGCGTGAAGCAAATGCTGGCTGATGCCACACAATAACTTGAAAATAGCAGAGAAGCCGCAATTGATGTTGCGGCTTTTTTTATTCCAACTATATATAAAATGTGTTGCATTAATCTGGGTTAATGCAACTGAACTATGGTCATGTTTCAGATTCGATAAAGGTGACAGTAATTTAACACTCCGCTCTCTCATTTTTTACAGTGATGCAATAGAGTGATCTTGATTCAATATGTTCGGTACTGAGGCAAGTTCGGGCATTCACAATAAAAAGGAATAGCAGCATGAATAACATGAATAAAATGTTAATGGTGGTATCGGCAGCATCATGGATGGTTTCCGCAATGATTCATGCCGAGGTCTATGTGGGTGGTAAAGTTGGTAAATCTTGGCTGGATGATTCATGTCGCCCGACAGATGTCTGTGATGATGATTCGTCCGCAGTCGGTGCTTTTCTCGGATATCAGGCTTGGGAGCATGTTGCACTTGAGGCTGGATATGACCATCTGGGAAAATTTACCGGGGCAGGCATGGTCAATGATCATGTGAATGCGGTGACTATTGCGCCTAAGTTCAATATTCCTCTTTATCAAAATCTTGATTTGTATGCGAAACTTGGTGGTGCTTATGTCGACTATGGTTCGAAAGAAGACTGGTCTTATCTGGCTGCGGCAGGTTTGGAACTGAATGCGACGGACAATGTCGCTCTACGTCTTGAATATCAGACACTGACTGATATCAATAATGATATTGTCCGAGCTGAAGGCAATATGGCAACACTGGGTGTGACATATCGCTTTGGTCATTCAGAGTCTACACCTGTGATTACAAGCCAGCCCCGGCCCGCTTCTGTTGAACCAGTCATTGTTGAAGAAGCGCCTGAACCGGTGGAAAAACCAGCTGATACACCCGTGATTAAAACGGTGAAAAAGAGCCTGAGCAGTGAAAGCAGCTTTGCACTAAACAGTGCGAAACTGAGCAAACAGGGGATTGATGATCTTCAGGAAGTGGTTGAATTAATGTCTCGTCACTCTCAAGCGACTGCGGTAGTGACCGGTTATACGGATTCGACCGGGTCAAAAGAGTACAACCAATCACTGTCGTTGGAAAGAGCTCAGGCTGTTGCTGATCAGCTCGTTTCTCAGGGGATTAATGCTGAGCGGATCACTGTCCGTGGTATGGGTGAATCAGATCCTGTCGCATCCAACGATACCAAAGAAGGCCGGGCGAAAAACCGCCGGGTTGAAGTTGAAATTCCGACATTTACTTATCAGGTCGTCATTAAGCAATAAACGAATCTCTATTTATCGGGTTCAACCTTGTTTAGCGCTGTGCTATGAGAGATTAAAGCTCGCATATCACAGCGTTTTTTATTGGGCAGCGAAAATGAGAGGAGAATATGGAATAAAGACATCAGAGTGAGAAAAGAAGTTACTTCAGGTCGATGCTGTTTAATCTGCCCATAAAAATTAAAATATCGAGATAATCTTTATGCGCATCGAGCAGCGCTTTTTTGGTTTTTGTGTATGCGGCCAGTTTCCCATGTTTATTGATGGAACAGACGACGCTCTTGAAGTGACACTTGCCTTGTTCGTCATAAGTTCGCCAAGCAGCAATGTAGCAAGCATCGCGATAATTCGGATTGTCTTTTGTGGGGCGAGGTTTATAGATAATCTTAGGTTCAAGGCTGTGGGGTAACCGCGTCATCAGATAAGGGTCTTTAAGGAGCATTCGCCAGTGCTTACCCCACATTTGACGACCCAGCTCATTACGAAGCAAGATTGCCTTTTTTAGCCCTTTCTTTTCACCAATACGAATGAAACCAACAGAGCGGTGTAAAACTTTATCATCTGGCGTATGTATATGAATTTTATAAGCAGTTTTCGCTTTAGAAATAAAGCGATGGCCAGTATTGGTTTCAAGATTACTCTTCTTCATCCGTTTGTTATCTATATTTTTATTATTAACAATAGTAGATCAAATCACCACTAAGGTGAAGTGGTTCCGTTCACTTCAGTCATGAGTATAGAGACAGAGATACAGCTCGTACGGTCATGCTTAGGGTGTCGATTACTCTCAACCATATGACCCAATGCCTTTGACATTCTGAGCTAGTTTGAGATAACACACAACAACTGTGACAATATTCGAGAAACCCATTCAATTTTTATTGCAAGAAAAGTAACACCGATACGCCTTTTTACTCAATATCTCTGTTTGACGGGGTTGAAGGGGGCTCTGAGTTAAATGAAGAGAGCCAAGACCTGAGCAGGGCTGAGAGTTGCAATTGCTCTGTTTGGTTTAAGGTATTCATCAATCTTTCTTGTGCTGCTACGTGTTCTGCCAGTGCTTGATTGATGAGTTGATAGCCTTGGTCGGTTAATTTTACCGAGATACTCCGGCGATCAACGTGACTATGTATGCGGACAATTAAATTTTTTTGTTCCAGCTTATCAAGTCGGTTTGTCATCGCACCGGAGGTCAACATTGCGGTGCTGATTAATGCGGAAGGGGTTAACTGATATGGTGCACCGGAGCGGAGCAACGTCGCCAGCACGTCAAACTCTCCCATCTTGAGGTCATAGCGTTTATGAATACTGGTGATCTCTTGCTCTAGATGTTTAGTCAGACGCAGTATCCGGCCAAAAATACTCATTGGCAGCGTATTTAGTTCCGGTTTTTCTGTCGCCCACTGATGGACGATCCTGTCAATAATATCCATTGCCACATATGTATAGTTAAGAGTTGATCATTATATCTTAACATAAAGATTCTTTACAAAGATAAATTACTTTTTTATGATTAATGAAATCTCAATATAAAGATACTTCATATGAATATAATATTAGCATTGGTTGCGACATTTTTGTGGGGAACGACTTACGCAGTCACTCAGGCAACACTACCGGGTTGGCCACCGTTGTTGCTCGGTGTATTACGAGCTTTACCGGCAGGTTTAGTCCTTTTGGCAATTAAGCCAACTTTCCCTGATAAAGGGACTTGGAAAGTATTGCTCATCACCGGTTTGGTGAACATTGCCATATTCTTCTGCTGTATATTTGTGATGGCACTTACACTACCTTCGGCAATATCCAGTGTCGGGATGATGTCGGTCCCCGTATTTGCGATGCTAGTCCAATGGATAGTGATGAAACAGCGGCCTTCTGTCATTCAAATCATTTCTGGTTTGGCTTTGTTAGGGTTTGCTGCGCTGCTATTTGATCCTGGCCGTCTGAATCTGAGCTTGCTTGGGCTTTTGGCGATGTTAATTGGTATCTTATGCCTGATTTGCGGTAGCACATTGACCCAAATGTTGAGCCAGAAATTAGCGTGGTGGTGTGTGCTGACGTGGCAACTGATTCTTGGTGGACTTGCATTGTTATTCATCACGCTAGTTCACGCGAGCTATGAGCCGAGTCACTATATGAATGCATGGCAGCATCTATCAGGGAAGAATCTGTTAGGACTGTTTTGGCTCTGTATTCTGAATACTGCGGTTGCATACAGTTTCTGTGTTTGGGCGCTAAAACATATCTCTGTTGTTGAATTTACTTTTGCCGGGGTCGCAAATCCAGTTGCAGGTATTTTGTGTGGTCTGATTTTGGTTGGTGAATCTTATACACTGATACAATACGGCCTGATGTTTGGCATGATTGTGATGTCTTTATTCCCACAATTTATTAAAAGTTATCAGAAGTACCGCGACGTGTCGAAAAAGCATCTTCAGCCGCTTTCTGAGAAATAATGAAATTTAATTCGAATTGTTGAAACGAAAAAAGCGGTGGGGGACACCGCTTTTAGTCATTTAGACTGAAAATATTAAGACATTAGTTGATCTTAATATGCTGAGTGACTCCTTCTGGTTTCATTTCCATTTTGGGCACAACCACAACCAGTACACCATCTTGATATTCAGCATAAATATCGTTCACATTGATATTGTCACCTAAATTAAAGCTACGTACCATTTTGCCTTGATAGCGCTCTCTATGAATGACTTTATCTTCGTCAGTCTTCTGTTCATCTTTTAAAGTCGATGCTTCGATCGTTAGGGTGCCATGGTGACATTTCACCGAAATATTGTCTTTCTCTACGCCGGGTAAATCCGCGATAATTTCAAATGCGGTTTCTTTATCCAGTACATCAACCCGCGGAGAAAAAGATTCCATATTGAAACTTGGCCGAATCGACGGAAAAGCATGATCAAACAAATGATAGAAATCAGACCATGAGTCACGTGGAATTAAGCTCATCACAATCCTCCTATTGCTATCCTCGAACTCTCTGTAAGTGTAGAACCCATTCCGATAACTAAATAAAAATATGTATATAAATTGATTTAAATCAATTTATAAAGGTTTTTTTTATGTAGAGAAGGAATGGATTTTATAAAGTTTGTAACACTATGTTTCACAAAAAATGTGATTTTTTTATCATAATGATGTGGTTTTTGTATATAAATTTTACAAATTGATTTCCATCAAAATAGTGTGGTTATTATGTGCTACTGTGCGCGCCAGTAGAGTCTTTTAGCCCAATGACAAGGAAAAATATAATGAAAAAAACACTTTGCGGATTAGCCATCATGACTGCCTTTGTTTCTGCTGGCGCTTTTGCCCACCAAGAAGGTGATTTTATTGTGCGTGCAGGGATTGCATCGGTAATCCCAAATGATAGCAGTGATAAAATTTTAGACAGTCAGGCAGAGTTGGAAGTGAATTCGAATACGCAGCTGGGTTTAACGCTAGGCTACATGATTACGGATAATATCAGTTTTGAAGTGCTGGCTGCGACACCGTTCTCTCATGATATCTCCACACCACTTGTTAATGGTGATATCGGTGAGACGAAACACCTGCCACCAACATTCATGCTTGAATACTACTTTGGTCAGTCTGATTCAAAGATCCGTCCTTATGTCGGGGCCGGTATCAATTACACCACCTTCTTTGACGAAAAAATTAGTGGTGCTGGCGCGGCTGCTGGTTTGAGTGATCTGAGTTTGGATGATTCTTGGGGATTGGCGGTGAATGCCGGTGTTGACTACATGATCAATGACGATTGGTTTGTCAATGCTTCAGTTTGGTATGCTGACATTGACTCTACGGCAACCTACAAATTCAAAGGCGCTGAAAAATCTACTGAAGTCCATATTGATCCGGTTATCGTGATGATTTCCGGAGGCTATAAGTTTTAGATATTCCCACTTTAATATACGTAATATTGAGGCAGCTTATTATATAGGCTGCCTTTTTCGTTTGTACGATTCAAGATTTCACTCGTGATGACGGTTTTGTTGAGAGGTTGAGTGGGGGAGGTATTAGCTTGTTCTTGAAATGACTTCCCGTTCTCTTTATATTAGTTTATTCTAATTTAAATGGGGCAATATTATGTGGGATGACCGATATCAGGTCGATACATATATCTACGGTAAAGAACCAAATGATTTTCTGCGTGAAAGCGTGCAGCATCAATATTTACCGTTAGGAGCGGTTTTGTGTCTGGCTGATGGTGAAGGGCGGAACTCTGTTTATTTGGCGAAATGTGGCTATGACGTGACGGCTGTAGATTTATCTGCAGTTGCGATCGAAAAAGCCCGTTTGTTTGCAGCCGAGAATCATGTATCTGTGAATTTTATTCAGGCTGATCTGAATGATTTCGATTTAGGGCTTGCACAGTGGCAAGCGGTTGTGGCTGTCTTTTGCCATCTTCCGCCTGTGGTGCGGCAAAAATTACACCAGTCATTGCCGAAAAGTCTTAAAACGAGCGGGGTTTATCTGGTTGAGGGGTATACGCCGGAACAGCTGAAATATAAAACTGGTGGTCCTTCAGAGGCTGAGATGATGTTATCACGACAGGTTTTGATTCACGAACTTCCGACGTTGTCCCCTTGGTATATTGAAGAGAAAGAAAGAGAGATCTACGAAGGTGTCATGCATCGCGGTAAGAGCCATGTCGTTCAGGCGATAATGAAGAAGAATATGGTATAGGCCGGAGTGGCGTCCCCTGCGAGATTTGAACTCACGTCTAAGACTTAGGAGGTCCTTGTTCTATCCAACTGAACTAAGGGGACATCGGTATCAGCTGTACAATTGAAAACTGTACAGCGATATATATGATACTGATTTAATTGAGATAAGTTAAGCCCTGATTTTATTTCATGATCTGTTTGTGCATTACATCGCCAATTTGAATGCTATCTGCCAGCTCAGCTTGATCAACCGACAGTTCAGCTTCTGTTTCATAAACACGATCAACTGTCAGCGTGATGTCACTCCGGGTGACTTTATTCCGGGATAATCCTCTTTGGTCGATAAATGAACCTGTATGCCATAATTGCAGCTTATCCCCTTTCTGAACACCGTGGATTCTGCCCAAATTCATCATTACAATCTGGTCTGACTTGGAAATAACTTCCGGTAAGGTGATTTTACACGACAGTTCTGATTCAAGATCCAACATCACATGGCGGCTGAGACGGAGTAGCATCTCACCATAGGTTGAAGCCCAGAAGCGAGCACTTTGCGTATCGACCTGACTGGTTCTCGGAAACGGCCAGCGGGCAATTTCACGATAGTTACGATTCATGATTGTGTTGCCGGTTTCACCGTCAAAGACACTCAGATCCATGGCAAATTGACGATTAACCACTTCATCGCCTGATGAATCAGCAGCAATTGTTGCTGTGAGGTCTGTGATATTGCCTGCGATAATGTACTGAGCATTATTATCTTCAGCTATCATTTTGAGTCGGGTCGGATAATTTTTATCAATCTCATAATCGGTTGTTCCTACTGAGATAAAACTATGAGATTCCTTATCCAGCTGTTTATTCAATACTTGGGCAAAGTCATCGCCAATCTGGTAGATTTGCCCCATCACTGCCTGTTGTGGTGACGTTAGTGTGATGTTACTGACTAAGACGGTTTTCTTGTATTGTTCTACCTGACAACCTGATGTGGATGGATAAATATCGATCCGAACTTTGACATAGGCAACATTGTTTTTGACGGTTTGTTCTTCAACCAGAATGTAACGAACTTCATGGTTGGTAAACTGAAATTCAGTACGCTGAGCATCCAGTAAGGGGTAGAGGTTACTGATGCTACCAATATCCGCACCTGAAAAACTAATCGCTTTATATACTGCATCTTCAAGGGCGTATAGTTTAGCCTGAGATTCTGATGAAACGACTGCAGCACTGCCGGTAACTTCATACCACGAGGCTGTTGCCGGCACGGTTCCGAATATGAACAAAAAAAGTGATAAGAGGATGGTTCCTACATTTTTCATATTTACCTACCAATCAGGTATAAAATTTGCTTGTTATTCTGATAACGGTGATAAGCGCAGTTATCGGCAAAGCTTTTCTTGATGATGAATAACAAGAGAAAAGCAAAGAGTGTTCCACTTTTGCGTCAAAAACTGGACACTTGAATGACCGAGCTATCTGGAGAGCGGAAAATGAAAAAATGGCTATCGTTAGTGCCCGTGTTATTTTTAACAGCGTGTGCCTATGCCCCGATATATAATGGTAAAGAGCCCTATAAAGGCTCCCAGTTTATGTTATTAGAAAGTCCTCGTCACACTTTAGATTTTTTTGTTGAGAGTATGACTGAAGATTTAATGAAATCGAATACCAGTGTTACGGCAAGAACACCGATTGCAGTGACTTCATTTGTTGACTTGCAAAATATGGATACCACCAACTGGTTAGGGAATTCAGTGACTGAAGGATTCATTCACCAGTTACAACAACGTGGATTTCAGGTTGTTGACTTTAAAACGACCGGTTCCATTCAGGTGACCCATCAAGGGGATTTTGCATTTAGTCGCGATTGGAAAGATCTGGCTCAACAGCAGGAAATTCAATACGTGTTGACCGGAACCATGTTGCGTCAGGAAGGCGGGGTATTGGTCAATGCACGAGTGGTCGGAATGCAGTCTCGTGTTGTTGTGGCAACCGCTCAGGGATTCTTGCCTGCGGATCGGATTGGCCGTGATCTGGATACCTTGAATGCAGTCCGGACTGAAGATGGGGTATTGATTCGTTCTGATCCGACGATGACGCAACCTTACACTGTTATTCTGCGTCCTTAGGAGTTGTGATGAAAGTTTGGTTAATGAGCGCGATGTTTTTATTGTTGGTCGGATGCCAACCGTTGCAGACCATGAATAAGCAGGAATGGCTGACAGCGGTCGGCTATGCATCGATTAGTGAACAAAAAGGTCGCAATGTAGAAGAGAAGCAAGTTCGTGCCATGCGAGCATCTAAAATCGATGCTTACCGTGAACTGGCTGAGCAGATTTATGGGATGCGGGTTAGCGGACGAGCAGAACTCATGGATCAACGACTTGGCACGGAAGCGACAACCGGTGCTGTTGACGGTGTCATTCGGGGAGCGGAAGTCGTAAGAAGCTATAAAGTCGGCGACAGCTATGTGACAGAACTACGTTTGAACGTGGATAAGATGGAAAAACTAAGAGATTATGGTGAAGTGCAGCAGGTTCCTGAAAAGCGGCAGCAAACCTTGTTTTAGTTCTATCTGTTATGCGTGGCAATTTTATTGCCACATTAGCGGCAAGCCTTTTCTCTCCAGAATATAAAAAAGCGGCAATCATTGCCGCTTTTTTATATTGATTGTTTCGGGAGTGTCGGGAGAAGCGATGTCAGTGGGAATTAAGCCTTAATATTCGTGCCTAAAGTAGAAATAGAACGCGTTTGCCCTTCAGCAGTGTATGTCATACCCATTTTCCCCTGGCTCTGTTGCATCAGATTATTCAGTTTGTGAAAACTCATCTGAGCTCGGTTGAGCGCTTCACCATTGATGCTGTTTGCCTGTTGACACTCCCAAACCACAGACTTAATTTGTTCGACTAGACTTTTCAATGTCTCATCCTCTTGCAGGCTCGATACATGAGAATGTGATTCAATCCGTCGGTCTGTCTCGTTAAGCTGGTTAATCAAAGTAATTTTTTGTTTGGCAATGGCTTCAATTTGTGATGCGTTTCGTTGGGTAATAACCACTTTCTCCTGCTCTAAAAGTTCGGAGAGAGACTGAGCATTCTTCAATTGAAACTCAAGTAGGTCTTGTAATGCTGCCATGACTTAATTACCTGATTTCTGGGCTCAGATGTCTGGTATGTCTACCGATAATCATCGATAAATTATTGCAGACCATCCAGCTCTTTTTCGAATTTGATCATGTTGTCCGCCAGTTTTTCTGCGTCAACACGATAAGAACCATTCGCAATCGCTTCTTTAATCGCTTCAACTTTTGCGCTATCAAAAGCAGGGCTTGATGCCAGTTTGCTATGAATCTCACCCATCGCTTTACTTTGTGAACTCAGAGATACAGCATCTTTTTTATCTGATGATGCAGGGTGATTTATTTTCTCTGAGTTTGATGTATTGTGCTCTGTACGGGTCGAGTTCCGACTCGTATTCGTCAGAGACTGGCCAGAACGCACATTATCAATGCTTGCCATAATTGAGCCTTTCTATCAAAGTTAAACATCTGTACCGTCAATATCGACAGACCTATTCCTTACTTTAGCATTTTCTTTGCCAAAAATGATGTTTTTTTATGCGCCATCACCAGAAATGTTAAAATCGCACTGTTACTTCACCAATGGCAGAAACCTGTGCATCAATGATTCGGTTGGTTTTATCGTTCTTGACCCGTATCTGTTCACCCAAGTCACCGTCTGACAGTGCCGTTCCTTGTGTAATAATGGATAAACCATTCTTAACCGCTTTTATGGTCACAGTTTCATTACGACACACAATACAGATATCCCGATCACTAATGATATCGTTTAGTGGAATATTTCTTTTAACTTTTGCTCCGATCACTTGATCAATTGTCGAAAATCCTTGCTGTCGGAAGCGAAGCAGATCTACCATACCCAAAGTAACATCTTGTTGAGTAATGATTTGTCCTCGGTTTAGTGGGGTTGCCGCGAGTACGGCAGGGACTGAAATATCCAACTGAACGGGAACATAAATCCGCCAATTATCTGTTGGACACTCAACAAGAACAGTGATATGGCTTGCAGAACCATTTCTTGATGAAGAAAAAGCCTTTAATCCTGTTGGACAATCGGATGCTTGTATCCGATTATCAAGAGGTGCCGCTGTGGCAACAATTTTCCCGCCTGTTGGATGCTCGATAACAGTGGTCGCGTACTGCTCTGCAGTTTCTCTAATATGATCAAGTTGTTTTTGAGTTGCTGCCTGAGTCGAAATATTAAAGAAAACAGATAAAATGACGATAATGCTATAAAAAAGTTTAAAGAAAGCTCTACACTTAGTAAAAGGCAGAGGGGATAAGCACAGTTTCTTAGACATGATTCTGGTTCCCTTAATTTATTCATCGCTTGTTGTAGACTATCACTTTTTTACAGAAAAAGTTTGAGAGATGGAGATGGGGTTATGACGGGTATTCTTGATTCTGTGAATCAGCGTACGCAACTCGTTGGGCAGAACCGCTTAGAATTGTTGACATTTCGGTTGAATGGGCGCCAGCGTTACGGCATTAATGTATTTAAAGTAAAAGAGGTATTGCAGTGTCCTAAGCTGACAGCAATGCCGAATCTGCATCGTTTAGTGAAAGGGGTTGCTCACATTCGTGGACAAACCGTTTCTGTGATTGACTTAAGTTTAGCGATTGGTGGCCGGGCAACGACTGATGTTGAGAAAAGCTTTGTGGTCATTGCTGAGTTTAACCGGACAATTCAAGCGTTTCTCGTTGCTTCGGTTGAGCGTATCGTCAATATGCGTTGGGAAGAAATTTTACCGCCACCAGAAGGTGCAGGAAAAGCAAACTATCTGACGGCTGTGACCAACATAGAGAACGAACTGGTTGAAATTATTGACGTTGAGAAAATCTTAGCGGAAATTGCACCGGTTGATGAAACGATGAATTCTGCCATCGTAGAAGAGATTGCTCATGCCGGTGAAAATACAGAACAGAATTTTGTACGCCGTATCTTGATTGCTGATGATTCAACCGTTGCGCGTAAACAGGTACAGCGTGCTGTCGAGTCGATCGGTTTTGAAGTCATTGCTGTAAAAGATGGTAAGGAAGCTTATGAAAAATTGGTTGAGCTTTCTGATACTGACAATATTTTTAATCATATTTCGCTGGTTATTTCAGATATCGAAATGCCAGAGATGGACGGATATACACTCACAGCTGAAATTCGTCGTAATCCGAAGCTGAAAGATCTTTATGTTATTCTCCATTCCTCATTGAGTGGTGTATTTAATCAGGCTATGGTAGAAAGAGTGGGCGCGAATACATTTATCGCGAAGTTTAATCCTGATGAACTTGGTAATGCGGTAAAAGCTGCATTGGTTGACACTGAGCTAAAGAGAAGTGAATGACTGCAATAACGATCAGCGAACAAGAATATAAAGATTTTTGCCGCTTTTTAGAGTCTCAATGTGGGATTGTACTTGGGGATAGTAAGCAATATCTGGTTCGAAGCCGTCTTAGTCCGTTAGTTACAAAATATAAGATGGACTCATTATCGACATTACTGAAAGAAGTGGTGAGAGGCGTCAGTCGAGATCTCAGAATTGCCGCTGTCGATGCCATGACAACCAATGAAACCTTATGGTTTCGTGATGGTTACCCTTTTACAGTCCTGTCAGATAAATTATTACCTGAACTGGCAGCCAATCGACGGCCGATTAAAATTTGGTCTGCAGCAAGCTCTTCGGGTCAAGAGCCCTATTCGATTGCGATGACGATTCTGGAAACGCAGCAGAAGAAGCCGGGGCTGTTAACGAATTGTTCGATTACTGCGACCGATATATCTTCAACGATGTTAGATATCTGCCGTATCGGTAGTTACGATAGTCTGGCATTGGGACGTGGATTATCCCCTGAACGTCGCCGCAATTTCTTTGAAGATGCCGGAGACGGCAGAATGAAAATCAAAGATAATGTAAAGCGTTTGGTGAGCTTTAAGCCTCAGAATTTGATGGAAAGTTACTCTATGTTGGGTAAATTTGACATTATCTTTTGCCGGAACGTCTTGATCTATTTTTCCGCAGATATGAAGTCGAAAGTCCTCAACCAAATGGCGAATAGCTTGAATCCGAAAGGATATTTGTTACTGGGAGCTTCAGAATCGTTGACCGGCCTGACGGATCGGTTTGAGATGGTGCGTTGTAATCC
Organism: Vibrio ruber DSM 16370; assembly: GCF_900163965.1. Taxonomy (GTDB): domain Bacteria; phylum Pseudomonadota; class Gammaproteobacteria; order Enterobacterales; family Vibrionaceae; genus Vibrio; species Vibrio ruber. The sequence continues at coordinate 241,942 of NZ_FULE01000014.1, read as the reverse complement.
TGGCATTATCTATAAGCTTAAATAAATATCTTGACTCTCTTTTCAGAACCCGGCAATGCCGGGTTTTTTTAACCCTGACAACTTTGGTCTGAAATTTGCCTATATTCATGATTAAGTATAGTGATGATATCTCCACCATGGTTAGCTCAGAGTGAGCAAGTAAAGTTAAAGTTGGTACATAAATTGCTAATGTTTATGGTGTGGCAATCAATATATCCATGAAGAGGCGTATATGGCAATCTCATTTGATAAAGCATTAGGTATTCACCAATACACTGTCGGTGTCCGTGAGCGTAATGCAGAAATGATTTCCAGCAATATCGCACAAGCGAATACGCCGGGATATAAAGCTAAAGCTTTAGATTTTGACAAAGCGTTACAAGCGGCAAGTTCGGGGGCAAGTATTAGTCTCGCCCGTACCAATGGACGGCATATTCCTGCCTCCATGTCGGTAATAGGGGAAGAGCTTTACCGCATCCCGACGCAACCGGATACCGGTGACGGCAACACGGTTGATGTCGATTTAGAGCGAAATCTTTTTATGCAAAATCAGCTTCGTCATCAGGCTTCCCTTGACTTTCTGGGTGGAAAGTTCAAAGGAATGACCAAAGCAATCAAAGGGGAGTAAATTAGATGAGTCTATTTAACGTATTCAATGTTACAGGGTCTGCGATGAGCGCTGAGTCTGTTCGTCTAAATACAACCTCAAGTAATTTGGCGAATGCTGATAGTGTAAGTAGTTCTGCAAAAGACACCTATAAGGCACGTCATCCGATATTTGCCGCTGAGTTAAACCGGGCGAAATCGAAAGATGACTATACTGTACCGGTGAAAGTCTTAGGGGTCTTAGAAAGTAACAAACCATTAGTTGCGGAATATAATCCTGACCATCCTCTGGCAAATGAAGATGGTTATATTTATAAGCCGAATGTGAATGTGATGGAAGAAATGGCAAATATGATTTCAGCTTCACGAGCATATGAGACCAATGTTCAACTGGCTGAAGCAAGTAAGCAAATGTTGCTTAGAACATTGCAGATGGGTCAGTGAGGTATAGGAGATAACATATGGCCGGAATAGATAATGTTGGTCAAAATGGCAGTTTGTCCTATATCGATCAACTTAAGAAACTTCAAGAGCAGAAAAAGCCTGATGAGGTCACTGGCAAACAGGATCTGAAACAGGAAGACTTTTTATCACTGCTCACCAAACAGCTGGCTCAGCAAGATCCATTTAAGCCGGTCAGTAATGATCAGATGATTGCTCAGATGGCATCATTTGCAACGGTTGATGGTATCGGCAAGATGAACTCTCAGTTTGAGAGTTTGAACTCTTCGATGACGTCGAACCAAGCACTGCAAGCGTCTTCACTAGTCGGTCGCGATGTGCTTGTTCCCGGAGCCAGCGGTGTGAAGAAGGACCAGGGTAATATGGCGGCAATGGTGAAACTCCCTGCGTCTGTCGATAATTTGCTGGTCCGGATTGAAGATGCTGCCGGGCAGTTAGTCAGAACATTTGATGTCGGTGCAAAGCCTGCGGGTGATAACCGGGTTGAATGGGACGGCAAAGACCAAAGCGGCAACCCTTTACCGGGAGGCAAATATAAAGTGAAAGCTTCAGGTCTCGTAGACGGAAAGAGCAAAGAATTTGATGTTTCAACTTATGCAAACGTCAACAGCGTTCTTCTTGGCAAAGGTGATGGTAACGTACTACTCAATCTGGCTGGCTTTGATTCGCCAGTTCGACTTGCTGAGGTACTGGAAGTAGGCAAAGCGTAATACGCTAGCTAGATAGGAGAATTCAGATGTCATATGTATCATTAAGTGGTTTATCGGCCGCTCAACTTGACCTCAATACCACCAGTAACAATATTGCCAACGCGAATACCTATGGTTTTAAAGAATCGCGTGCAGAATTTGGTGATGTTTATTCAAATTCATTATTTACCAATGCGAAAACAACTCCGGGAAAAGGGGTGCAGGTCAACAAAGTTGCCCAACAGTTTCATGAAGGGTCGAGTATTTATACCAACAACCCCATGGATTTACGGATTTCCGGCACCGGTTTTTTTGCCGTCGCCAAAGACCGTTTGGTACCGCAACAGAATGAACTGACACGTAACGGTGCTTTTCACATTAACCATGATAATTATCTGGTTACCTCAAATGACGAGTACCTGCTCGGATATAACGTCAATCCGGAAACGGGTGATGTATTATCTTATGAGTCGTCCCCCATCAATATTCCGGCTGAGTTCGGTAAACCGAAGCAGACCTCCAATATTGATGTCGGTGTTAACCTGCCGGCAAATGGTGACCTGAAAGATCCGGCGTTGTTCGATTTTGAGGATCCGGAAACCTATAACCGTTCGACGTCATCGACCATCTATGACTCGATGGGGCAGGCTTATAAGATGACCACATATTACCTCAAGGATCAGACCCAGCCGAATACCTGGCAGGTTTACTATACGATGACTGATTCTGCCGGGGAAAAGCCAATCAATATCGTTGGTGGTGATGCTGCGACACCGACCGGGCATGTTGGTCACACTCTGAAATTTAACAATGACGGAACTTTGGCAAGTATCAACAACGGACAAAATGTCGTTTCTGAACCGTTAGGTGCCGGAGCCAATCCAATTAACCTCAATGGTGCGGATATTAATCAGGTGCTTTCATTCGGTCTGGATTCTTCAACGCAGTTTGCGGCACCATTTGAGTTAACGAAGTTTGATGAAGATGGCGCGACGACTGGGTTTTTGACCAAAGTCGATGTTAATGAAGAAGGTAGCATTCTTGGGACATACTCAAACGGTGAGAATGTGACTTTAGGTCGTGTTGCTTTAGTCCGGGTTCCGAACGAACAAGGGCTGGATAAGAAAGGCGGAACCCAGTGGGATTCGACCAATGCTTCCGGTGATAAGATCTGGGGTGAATCCAATAAAGGCTCATTTGGTACGATTAACAGCGGGACGTTGGAGCAATCCAATATTGATATGACCCAAGAGTTGGTGGATTTGATTTCTGCACAACGGAACTTCCAGGCGAACTCTCGTGCATTGGAAGTGCATAACCAGACCCAACAGACGATTCTACAGATCCGCTAATTAGTTACGTTTATTCAGACCGACGGCAAAGTCGGTCTGACTTTTTCCTCCTCCCCCGGCAATCTTGCGGCAAAAGCAGCCTCTCTGTTTCTATTTTTCCTTATAATTATCTGAATTATATGGACATTTATACTTGGCACACCAATTGCTTTATATCTATCGTATGACGATGATAGGAGTAAATTATGGACCGTGCATTGTTTCTGGCAATGAGTGGCGCAAAGCAGAATATGCAGGAAATGCAGCTCAGAGCGAACAACTTAGCCAATGTGAGCACGACTGGTTTTCGGGCTGATCTGGCTCAGGCTCGCGCCATGCAGAGTTACGGGGATGGGCTGCCAACCCGCGTATTCAGTATGACGGAACGGCCGGGAAATAATTTTGCTCAAGGCAGCGTCATGACGACAGGCAGAGATCTGGATGTCACGATTCAGGGCGATGGATGGATTTCCGTGTTGGATGATCTCGGTACTGAAGGTCTGACTCGTAACGGGAACTTCCAAATCAGCCCAAATGGTTTATTGACCAGTGGCAATGGTCATCTGGTGTTAGGTGACAATGATGCGCCGATTACCTTACCAATTCCGCTGAGTAAAATTGAGATCGGTAAAGATGGTACCGTATCCGTCATTCCCCAAGGGGCACCGGCTGACGCGATGGAAGTTGCCGGACGAATTAAATTGGTTCGTCCTGATAATCGGACGTTATACAAAGATTCGGTCGGGCTTTTTCGAGCCAAAGCACCGAATACAGTATTTAACGCGGATGCGAGTGTGACATTACTTCCCGGTGCTTTGGAAGGGAGTAATGTTAATGCTGTCGGAGAAATGACCAATCTCATTGATCTACAGCGTCAGTTTGAAATGCAAGTCAAAATGATGAGTACAGCAGAAGAAATGGATAAAGCGTCCAATTCTCTGTTGCGCACCGGTTAATGAGTGAGAGGAGAAGAACATGCATCCAGCTCTATGGGTAAGTAAAACAGGTTTAGATGCGCAACAGACAAATATTGCGACGATTTCGAACAACCTTGCGAACGCCTCTACAGTCGGCTTCAAGAAAAGCCGTGCTGTGTTTGAAGATCTTTTTTATCAGAATATCAATCAACCCGGCGGCCAGTCTTCACAGAATACAGAACTGCCAACCGGATTGATGCTCGGTGCCGGCTCTAAAGTCGTCGCGACGCAGAAAGTTCATACCAACGGTAATGTGCAAACGACCAATAACAGTATGGATATGATGATTGAAGGAGATGGATTCTTCCAGATCATGATGCCGGACGGCAATATGGGTTACTCCCGGAACGGGCAGTTTACCTTAAATGCTGAAGGTACCATTGTGACATCCGGTTCCGGATATCCATTACAACCTGAAATCGTGGTACCGCAAGATGCGGTTTCTGTCACGGTCGGCAACGATGGTCAGGTCTCCGTACGAGTTCGCGGCCAGCAAAATAATCAGGTCATCGGTCAGATTACCACGGTTGATTTTATTAACCCCGGGGGTCTGGAGCCGGTCGGTCAGAACTTGTACTTACCCACCGGTGCCAGTGGTGACCCGCAAGAAGGGGTTCCCGGATTAGACGGTTTGGGCAATATTCGCCAGTCGATGCTGGAAAGCTCAAATGTGAACGTCACTGAAGAGTTAGTTAATCTGATCGAAGCGCAGCGAGTGTATGAGATGAACTCCAAGGTCATTTCTGCGGTAGATAAGATGATGAGCTACGTGAATCAACAGCTCTAATCGGGATTATATGTGAGGTATTCGATGAAACGCTTATTCACTTTGGGATTGATCTGTTTCTTATCGGGCTGTTCGTTAATGCCACAAGGGACAACGGAAGCACAAGATGACAGTAGCACAACATTGGTTGATGCTGTCGAAGGCGATAAATCCGGTGAAACCAGTAGCCCGGGGTTGTTAGACGGATTGACCCGGCGTGCGGATCCGGTTGCTGATGATCCTGCCTGGGCGCCGATTCACCCCAATCATCGTCCGAAGCATTATGCTGCGGAAACCGGATCCTTATTTAATCTGAGTGCTGCTACGAGCTTATACAATGACTCAAAGCCGCGACAAGTCGGCGATATCATCACCGTCACACTTAATGAAAGCACTAAAGCGGCAAAAAGTGCTGATGCAGATTTATCGAAAAAGAATGATGCTTCGATGGATCCGTTGGAAGTGGGTGGTCAGGAAATGAAAATCGGGGATTACAACTTTTCATATAAATTAGGCAATGATAATAAATTTTCCGGCAGTGCGGCAGCCAATCAGAGTAACAGTATGTCTGGTTCTATCACGGTTGAAGTCATTGATGTGCTTGCCAATGGCAACCTTGTGATTCGTGGTGAAAAATGGCTGACACTCAACACCGGCGATGAATATATTCGCTTGAGCGGTACGGTTCGTCCGGATGACATTGACTATGATAATACCATTTCATCGAATCGGATTTCGAATGCCCGAATTCAGTATTCAGGCACCGGAACCAACCAAGATATGCAAGAACCTGGCTTTTTGGCACGATTTTTCAATATTGCTTTATAAGTTAAGTTTAAACGTCGTTTTTTTGGCATAGAAGACGACGTGTATGGTAGAGAAGCACAAGGTAAATTGAATGAAAAAGTTAACTCTTTTTTTACTGGCGACACTGTTTGTTTCCTTACAAGGGCAGGCAGCAAGAATTAAAGATGTCGCACAAGTAGCCGGGGTGCGTAGTAACCAGTTAGTGGGTTATGGCCTAGTTACCGGACTGCCGGGAACCGGAGAGTCGACACCTTTTACCGATCAAAGTTTTAATGCCATGCTGCAAAATTTCGGCATTCAATTGCCGCGCGGAACAAAGCCGCAGACTAAAAATATTGCCGCTGTGATTGTCACGGCCGAGTTGCCGCCATTCTCCAAGCAGGGACAAACTATTGATGTCACGGTTTCCTCGATTGGTTCAGCAAAAAGCTTACGTGGCGGTACTCTGATGCAGACTTTCCTCAAAGGTCTGGACGGTCAGGTTTATGCGATTGCACAAGGCAATCTGGTGGTCAGTGGATTCAGTGCTGATGGTGCTGATGGTTCAAAAATTGTAGGCAATAACCCTACCGTTGGTATCATTTCCAATGGTGCCAGTGTTGAACGTGAAGTGCCGAATCCATTTGCCCGGGGTGATTACATCACTTTTAATCTGATCGATTCTGATTTCACCACTGCCCAGCGTATGGCGGATACCGTCAATCAGTTTCTTGGCCCTCAAATGGCAACAGCCATTGATGCAACATCGGTGCAGGTACGGGCACCAAGAGATGCCGGGCAACGTGTCGCGTTTCTCTCTGCGGTTGAAAACCTTGAATTTAACACCGCGGTCGGTGCCGCGAAAATTATTGTCAATTCACGAACCGGCACAATTGTGGTTGGGCAATACGTCCGCTTAAAACCGGCTGCTGTTACTCACGGTGGCATGACTGTTGCTATCAAAGAAAAACTGAGCGTAAGCCAGCCTGAACCATTCTCAAATGGTCAAACGGCTGTGGTACCGGATTCAGATATCTCTGTGAAAGAGAAGCAAGGGAAAATGTTTAATTTCCAGCCGGGGGTGACGCTTGATGATCTCGTCCGTGCGGTGAATGAGGTCGGGGCAGCACCATCTGATTTGATGGCTATTTTGCAGGCACTCAAACAGGCCGGTGCGATTGAAGGCCAGCTGATTATCATTTAAGGGGCACGCAATGGTCAATGATGTAAAAGATATCGGCTTTGTCCAGGATATTACTCAACTGGATCAACTGCGTAAGCAAGCGGTCAGTGGTGATAAAACAAGTGAGAAGTCAGCATTAACAGCAGCAGCCAAACAGTTTGAAGCCGTGTTTACATCAATGCTGTTTAAATCAATGCGCAAAGCAAATTCCGGCTTCGAATCTGACTTATTACATAGTAAAACAGAAGATTTTTACCGCGAGATGCTGGATGAGCAAATGGCCAGCCAACTCAGCTCTTCCGGGCGGCTAGGGCTTGCCGACATGATTGTCGCCCAGCTTTCTACAAATATTGATGGAGGAGACTCTCAAACCTCTCAAGAGAGCACTCAGCCGGATCCTTTATTGCAGGCATTGGCGCGTGTGCGGGCTCATCAACAGCAAACTTCCGGGCAAGACAGTATGACGGGGGTTCAGCAGTCTGCAGCTGTGACGGAGCCACGTCGATTTGATTCACCTGAATCCTTTATCCGGACGTTGAAGCCTTATGCTGAAAAAGCAGCCCGGGTTCTTGGTGTTGATGCATCGGTATTATTGGCTCAGGCGGCACTGGAAACCGGTTGGGGGACTAAAGTGGTCGCAAACGCCCGGGGCAGCAGTCATAATCTGTTTAACATTAAAGCAGATCGAAGCTGGCAGGGCGACAAAGTGGCGACTCAGACGCTGGAATATGCAGATCAGACACCAGTTATTGAAAAAGCTTCATTCCGGGCTTACGGCTCTTACCAAGATAGCTTTGATGACTATGTGAACTTCTTGAAAAAGAACCCGCGTTATATCACGGCATTGAATACCCACCAAGGCGATCCGACCTCTTTCATTGAGGGGATTCATCAGGCAGGTTATGCAACCGATCCAAATTATGCTGACAAAGTCCTGCGTGTCCGCTCTCAAATTCAACAGATGAATTAAACACCTACCACCTTGTCCTTGGCAGGGCGGAAATTTCCTTCCGGTATCTGAATAACCTATTGTATTTTATCTGATTAATTTAATGGCATACATATTGCTTCATTTTGATAGAAGGTTCAGTTTTGACTGATGATTTTTATCTTGTGGGGGCGGTATGGCGTCTGATTTATTGAATATTGGGACTCAGAGTGTCTTAACATCTCAAAGACAGCTCAACACGACCGGTCACAATATATCGAACGTAAATACAGAAGGTTACAGTCGTCAGTCTGTGATTCAGGGTGTTAATGCCCCGCGGATGTACGGCGGCCAGACCTACGGCATGGGTGTCCATGTGGAAAATGTTCGCCGCTCGTGGGATCAGTTTGCCGTCAAAGAGCTAAATATTGCCACCACTGATTACGCCTATAAGCATGATACTGAGCAAAATCTGGATATGTTATCTAAGATGCTCTCTTCCGTTGCTTCCAAGAAAATTCCGGAAAACATGAATGAGTGGTTTGACGCGCTGAAAACGCTGGCTGATAGCCCCAATGATATGGGTGCACGGAAAGTGGTGCTGGAAAAATCCCAGTTAATGACCCAGAACCTGAATGATTTTCATGAAACGATTCGCCGCCAGTATGAGACGGTCAATAAAGGGCTGGATCTCGGTATCAAGCGGATCAATCAGCTTGCTTTAGAAATCAGAGATTTACAGCGTTTAATGATGCGGACTCCCGGGCCTCATAATGACCTGATGGACCAACATGAAAAGTTAGTCAAAGAGCTCTCTGAATACACCAAAGTCACTGTAACACCACGGAAAAATGCTGAAGGGTTCAATATTCATATCGGCAATGGGCATACTTTGGTTTCTGGTACTGAGGCCAGCCAGTTGAAGATGATTGATGGTTATCCAGATACCCATCAATGGCGCCTGGCGATGGTTGAAGGAAAAGGGATTAAAGCGATTACGTCTAAAGATATGGGGGGTAAGATCGGAGCGCTATTTAATATGCGTGATAACGAAATTCCCAACGTACTTGATGAGATTGGCCGCCTTGCGACCAGCTTTTCTTATGATGTCAATAAGTTGCAGCGACAAGGGCTTGATCTGAATGGCGACATCGGCGACTTGATGTTTACCGATGTGAACGATGAGCGGATTGCCAAAGAGCGGGTGATTACCAGCAGTGAGTCTGAAGCGGATATGGCAGCCTACATCGAAGATGTGTCGCAATTAAAAGGTGGTGAATATTCACTTCTTTATGATGGCAGTGATTATATTGCGATTTTGCCGAATGGCGAGCAGCGGGAGTTATCACCAAGTGGTGGTGAAATCTATATTGACGGAATGAGAATTGAAATTCGCAACGAACCGAAAGAAGGGGAGCGAGTGCTCATCCGGCCGACTCGTTCCGGTGCGGCAACCATCAAAATGGAAATGAACGACCCGGCAAAAATTGCCGCTCAGAGTTATGAGGCTTCAACCACTTTTGCTCAGGGAAGTGCCACTTTTAATATTCTACAAGCCGGTGAGTTGCGAGAATTTGAAATTGATGTTTCTGAGCTGGGAGATACTTTCACGGTGAAAGATAAAGACGGCAATATTGTTGCGGAAAATCAAGCTTATCCGCCGTCTGGCCCGGTAACTGTCATGGGAACAACATTTGAGTTGTCTGCCGGTGCTTTGCCAAAAGATAAGTTCACCGCGAACTTGGTTCCCTCTGAAGGGGATAACGGCAACCTGAGAAAAATGCAGAATATTCAGACCGAGAAGAAGCTGGACAATAACGAATCCACGATTTTGGATGTTTACCACAACCTGAATACCAATGTTGGGTTGAGAATGTCTACCGCCTCTCGGCTGACTGATGTGGCCCGCCTCGAGAAAGAAGCAGCCCAAGAACGGATCGCCTCTGTGTCAGGTGTGAATCTGGATGAAGAAGCCGCCAATATGATGAAATTTCAACAGGCATATATGGCATCTTCGCGGATTATGCAGGCGGCCAATGATACCTTTAATACCATTTTACAGTTGAGATAGGGAGGAGGATCTTATGGTTGGTCGTATTTCAAGCTTCCATAACTATCAGGCTGTGCAGAACGATATCCGTCGTCAGGAAGCCAAGATTTATCACAATCAGGCTCAGTTGGCATCGGGTAAAAAGCTGATGTCTCCCAGTGATAATCCACTGGCCACTCATTACATCCAGAATGTGGGGCAGCAAGAAGAGCAACTGCGCCAATACCTTGATTCGATAGTTCTGGTGCGCAACCGGCTGGGACATCAAGAAGTCATTATCTCCAATGCGGAAGATTATGCCGATGAGGCAAAGCGGACAGTCATGGAGATGATCAACGGTTCATTATCACCCGAAGATCGTCAGGCGAAAGAGCGTGAACTGGAAGAGTTAGCGGATAACTTTCTCAATCTGGCGAATGTTCAGGATGAACTGGGTAACTATATTTTTGCCGGAACCAAACCGGATAAGCAGCCTTTTTTCCGTGATAAAGAAGGTAATGTGACTTACGCCGGTGATGATTATCAACGCAAAATGAGAATTTCCAATAGTCTGGAAATGCCGTTCAATAATCCCGGCAGTAAAGTATTTATGCAAATCGATAATCCTTTTGGTGATTATGAGCCCGATTATCAGTTGCAGGAAGGTTCTGAGCTGTTGCTGGAAAAAGCCACCAATACCGATCCTCAAGATCAATCACAATATCGGGTGACTTTTGTTGATATGGGCAACGGCAAATATGGCTATCAGTTAGAACAGGACGGAAGTGCCGTTCAGGCCGGAGAATTTGATCCGAAAACCGGCATCAATTACGAAGGTGTGAATATTGAACTGAAAGGCCAAATTTCACCGGGAGATGTCATTGAGCTGTCCCCGAGAAAGACCTTCAACATTTTTGACAGTTTCAAAAAGGCAATGGAATATTCACGCGACTCCGTTGCTGATGGATCAGCGACCGCGAAGCTCCATCAAGTTACCAGAGAATTTCATGCAGCCTTTATCCACCTGACAAAAGTCAGAACGGATATCGGTGCGCGGCTGAATACATTAGATATTCAGGAGCAAGAACATGAAGACTTCAAACTGACTTTGGCAAAGTCTAAAAGCAGCTTTGAGGATCTTGATTATGCGGATGCCGTGATCGAGTTTAATGAGAATACTCGTGCGCTTCAGGCATCTCAACAGGCTTTCAGTAAAACGAAGGACTTAACACTGTTCAATTATATCTAACTTTCATTTGCCTTATGTGCCATGCCATAAGTCGCGAAAGGAGTTGTATTGAATATTGTTTTGTGAAGGCGAGAACCTTTATTCGGGAGCTCGTTTTAGCAAGTAAAGCTTTGTCAGCCGGCATATTCACGCAGTGATTGCTGAGGCAATCAAGCGGCAACGAAGCGGCAAAGCGGAAATAAAACAGGATTGCAGAGAAACCCTAAAGTGTTGTCATGTGATTCTTTGTTATTTAAGTTGTTGATTTTATTGGGTTAAATTTTTTATTTTAAAGTTGGCACAGTAATTGAATTAAATCTATCAGAGCGCAAGTTATCGGTTTGGAACCGGCAATGTTGCAGATGTGGCAAGTTATTTACGGTCAGTGCTTCCAAATAAGAGTTAAAGCTGACCGCTTCGCAGAAAGCTTGCGGACTCAATAGGAGAGCAAACTATGACCATCACAGTCAATACCAATGTGTCAGCGATGACCGCTCAGCGTTACCTGAATAAGGCAACGGGTGAGTTGAACACCTCAATGGAGCGTCTGTCTTCGGGTAACCGGATTAACAGCGCAAAAGATGATGCGGCCGGTCTTCAGATTTCGAACCGGTTGACTGCTCAGTCCCGAGGGTTAGATGTCGCGATGCGCAATGCCAATGACGGTATTTCGATTGCACAGACTGCTGAAGGAGCTATGAATGAGTCAACCAGTATATTGCAGCGGATGCGGGATCTGGCACTCCAGTCTGCAAACGGTACCAACTCCTCATCTGAGCGTAAGGCGCTAAATGAAGAGTATACGGCTCTTCAGGATGAATTGAACCGGATTGCAGAAACAACCTCATTTGGTGGTCGTAAACTGTTGAACGGTACATTTGGTGAGTCTGCCTTCCAGATTGGTGCCAGCTCAGGTGAAGCGATTATTGTTGGCCTTACGAGTATTCGGGCTGATGATTTCCGGATGGGTGGCCAGACATTCGTGTCCGAACAAGGCAAAGACATGAGCTGGGGCGTTCCTGCGAATGCCCGGGATCTGAAGTTAGAGTTTACCAAGAAAAATGGTGAGCAGGTTTCAGTCGATGTTATGGCAAAACCAGGTGATGACATCGAAGAGTTGGCAACTTATATCAATGGTCAGGTCGATGATGTCACTGCATCTGTAGATGATGATGGACACCTTCAGCTCTTTATGGCTGAGTCTAATCTTCAGGGAAATCTCTCGATATCTGGCGGATTAGCCACCGAGTTGGGTCTGGATGGTGGCCCGGGACAGAATACGACGGTTCAGACAACCGATATCCTGAATATTGGTAACTCGCAGAACTCGGTCGGTGTTCTTGATGCAGCCCTTCATTATGTGGATGCGCAACGTGCAGATTTAGGGGCCAAACAGAACCGTTTGAGTCACAGTATCAATAACTTGTCGAACATACAGGAAAATGTTGAAGCGTCGAAGAGCCGGATTAAAGATACCGACTTTGCGAGAGAAACGACGCAGATGACCAAAGCACAAATATTGCAACAGGCAGGTACTTCAATACTTGCTCAGGCAAAACAGTTACCAAACTCTGCAATGTCACTATTGCAGTAGTAACCGAGCTTTATCATTCAGCTCAGACGTGGGTATGTGATAAAGCTTGTTTGGTAAAGTGTGATTTGTGGATGATATAAAGCTCTCTCAAGTTTAACACCTGCTTTATACTCATTCCTCATCATGCGCCCGGTTAGTCATGAGTGTTCATTTCTCTTGATCTCCGCATGATTGACTTACCACCAATAGCCCCGGTTCTCTCAAAGATAAGGGGCTTTTTCCTTTTCTATCAATTCCTTATCTATTAATCAGGTTTCTTCAAGCGTAATTGTGGTTGGCTTATTTACGCCATGCGCGCTGGACGACTCGGCACAATGACGAAAAACTTGAGTCTTTTCTGAGTTTTATCTGAGATTTGTGTTGCTTCTCTCATTTTCTCCTCCTGACGATCACTTCGCTATGATAATGCCACCTTTTTCCTAAAGGAAATTCATTCTGAGTCGCTAAAAGGTCGAACTTTGAGAGAACTATAGTTTTCCGAGACGTCGGAAAACAGTCAAGAATTTCCGCGACGTCGGAAAATCAATAGGAGAAACCACTATGGCGGTTAATGTAAACACGAACGTTTCTGCGATGACGGCACAGCGCTATCTGAATAGTGCCACGAAGTCGATGAACTCATCCATGGAACGCTTATCCTCTGGGTATCGAATCAACAGTGCCAAAGATGATTCAGCCGGCCTGCAAATCTCAAACCGTTTGAGTGTTCAAAGCCGGGGCTTGGGGGTTGCTGTTCGTAACGCGAATGACGGGATTTCAATTGCTCAGACTGCGGAAGGGGCAATGAATGAAACAACCAGTATTCTGCAACGGATGAGAGACTTGTCTCTTCAATCAGCGAATGGTTCTAACTCTAAATCGGATCGTGTTGCGATTCAGGAAGAAATTACAGCATTGAATGATGAATTAAACCGTGTTGCGGAAACAACATCATTTGGTGGTAATAAGCTTCTAAACGGTACTTTCGATACCAAATCTTTCCAGATCGGTTCTGATAGCGGTGAAGCGGTTATGCTCCATCTGAAAGATATGCGTAGCGATAATAGCCAGATGGGCGGCATGTCTTATATTGCTGAAAACGGTAAAGGGAAAGACTGGCAGGTTCAAAATGGTGCCAATGATCTGACCATTACAGTCAATGACAAATTCAGTGGCGAGCAAACCATCAATATCAATGCGAAAGCAGGTGATGATATTGAAGAGTTGGCAACCTACATCAATGGTCAGACTGACATGGTTAAGGCGTCTGTTGATGATGAAGGCAAACTGCAATTATTCACGGATAATAATAAAGTGGATGGTGAGGTAAGCTTCGGTGGCAGTCTCGCGGGTGAACTGGGTATCGGTGAAGGTAAAGCGACAACAGTCAGCAATATTGATGTCACTTCGGTTGGCGGTGCCCAACAGTCGGTTGCTGTCGTTGATGCCGCACTGAAGTATGTGGATAGTCATCGTGCTGAGCTCGGTGCATTCCAAAACCGTTTCGGACATGCGATCAGTAACTTGGATAACATCAATGAGAATGTGAATGCATCGAAGAGCCGGATCAAAGATACCGACTTTGCGAAAGAAACCACAGCATTGACCAAGGCTCAGATCCTTTCTCAGGCATCAAGCTCTGTTTTGGCACAAGCCAAACAAGCGCCAAGTGCTGCATTAGGATTACTTGGATAATATTCTCTTTATTATCGGTACGAGAAAAATCCAGTTTCGGCTGGATTTTTTTATGCTTAGCCAATGGGATAGAGTACTTTGGGCAGAATGGAATGCTCTCTGATATTGGGTGTCATCAGGTATATTTACGCGGTGCAGATAAAACAAAACCCAGACAGATGTCCGGGTCAGAATGATGGTGCGGAAGGAGAGACTTGAACTCTCACACCTTGCGGCGCCAGAACCTAAATCTGGTGCGTCTACCAATTTCGCCACTTCCGCATTGTTTTGTTTTGAGCTTTCGCTCTGGCTTTCAACGCTTGTTTAAACAATTATATTTCAAACAATCAATGTTCAAAGCCATTTGATATGGCAGGTCTACCTGGATTCGAACCAGGGAATGACGGGATCAAAACCCGTTGCCTTACCACTTGGCGATAGACCTGTAATATTCTTTTGCTGGTGCGGAGGGAGGGACTTGAACCCTCACGTCCTAACGGACACTAGCACCTGAAGCTAGCGCGTCTACCAATTCCGCCACCACCGCATATGAGTAGCAAAAGAATGAAGTATGGTGGCTACGACGGGATTCGAACCTGTGACCCCATCATTATGAGTGATGTGCTCTAACCAGCTGAGCTACGTAGCCATCATTGCGTTATCTGCTGATAACAAATTCATGGTGCGGAAGGAGAGACTTGAACTCTCACACCTTGCGGCGCCAGAACCTAAATCTGGTGCGTCTACCAATTTCGCCACTTCCGCATTGTTTTATTTTGAGCTTTCGCTCCGACTTTCAACGCTTGTTTAAATAATTACGTTTCAAACAATTAATGTTCAAAGCCATTTGATATGGCAGGTCTACCTGGATTCGAACCAGGGAATGACGGGATCAAAACCCGTTGCCTTACCACTTGGCGATAGACCTGTCGTCATAACTTCATATTGAAGTTATCTTAAGCATGGTGCGGAAGGAGAGACTTGAACTCTCACACCTTGCGGCGCCAGAACCTAAATCTGGTGCGTCTACCAATTTCGCCACTTCCGCATTGTTTTGTTTTGAGCTTTCGCTCTGACTTTCAACGCTTGATTTAAACAATTATATTTCAAACAATCAATGTTCAAAGCCATTTGATATGGCAGGTCTACCTGGATTCGAACCAGGGAATGACGGGATCAAAACCCGTTGCCTTACCACTTGGCGATAGACCTGTAATATTCTTTTGCTGGTGCGGAGGGAGGGACTTGAACCCTCACGTCCTAACGGACACTAGCACCTGAAGCTAGCGCGTCTACCAATTCCGCCACCACCGCATATGAGTAGCAAAAGAATCAAATATGGTGGCTACGACGGGATTCGAACCTGTGACCCCATCATTATGAGTGATGTGCTCTAACCAGCTGAGCTACGTAGCCTCATTTTAGAGCGAGACAATATAATCAATCCCGCTGTTTGTTTCAATCTCTTTTTCTCAGATTGAGACAAATTAAATATGGCAGGTCTACCTGGATTCGAACCAGGGGATGACGGGATCAAAACCCGTTGCCTTACCACTTGGCGATAGACCTGTCGTCATAACTTCATGCTGAAGTTATTTTAAACTATGGTGCGGAAGGAGAGACTTGAACTCTCACACCTTGCGGCGCCAGAACCTAAATCTGGTGCGTCTACCAATTTCGCCACTTCCGCATCTATTTCCTAAAGACTTTTCTTGTTAAAAGCTTTTAGGAAATGGTGGCTACGACGGGATTCGAACCTGTGACCCCATCATTATGAGTGATGTGCTCTAACCAGCTGAGCTACGTAGCCACAAACCCCGAAGCAGGAGAACCATAATCCTGCGAACGGAGCGCATTATGCGGATATGGCTTGAGAGCGTCAATAGTTTTTTTGAATAAATCGATGAAAAACAACTGTTCGTTTTTTTTTTAGTCAAACCGCGTTGTTTATAGACAAAATAACTCGCAAATCAATTGGCTGAGCGTGAGGGTGCGCGATTAGAGTTCGATATTTCAGAAGGAGAAATGACGGCAGATTAAACAAAAGGCCCTCGATTGAAGGCCTTATATACAGAGAATATTTGCAATCCGATTAGACGTTGAATCGGAAATGGATCACATCGCCGTCTTTGACAATATAATCTTTCCCTTCCAGACGCCATTTACCGGCTTCTTTAGCGCCACTCTCACCGTTATATTGAATAAAATCATCATAACCGACGACTTCAGCACGGATGAAACCACGCTCAAAGTCGGTGTGAATTTTTCCGGCAGCT
This sequence comes from Vibrio ruber DSM 16370, assembly GCF_900163965.1. Lineage (GTDB taxonomy): Bacteria > Pseudomonadota > Gammaproteobacteria > Enterobacterales > Vibrionaceae > Vibrio > Vibrio ruber. The sequence continues at coordinate 225,434 of NZ_FULE01000014.1, read as the reverse complement.
TGCGGGGCGGTTGAACCAATCGGGATTGTCCAAGCTCTGACTTCTTTGACTCCCGCAGTAAAATAGGTATGCAGCTCGAGGAGTTCATAACCAGAACGAATCACGCGGTTCAATCCCGGTTCTTCAATCCCCAGATCAGCAAGGAACTCATCTCGCTCTTCATCATCCAGCTCAGAGAGTTCTGACTCAATGGCAGCACATACGGCTACGACGACGTTATTTTCTTTGGCCGCAAATTCCCGGACAGCATCCAGATAAGGGTTATTTTCAAAGCCGTCTTCATTGACGTTCGCGATATACATCGTTGGTTTGAGGGTCAGGAAGTTGAGATAACCAATGGCCGCCAACTCCTCTTTTGCCAGTGTGACACTTCGGGCCATGCCACCTTCGGTGAGGACGGGAAGCAGTTTTTCCAGAACGGAAATTTCAAATTTTGCCGCTTTATCTCCACCTTTAGCACGCTTGGCTTGGCGTTGAATCGCTCGTTCACAAGTGTCTAAATCGGCCAAAGCCAATTCTAAGTTAATGACTTCAATATCTTCAATCGGAGAAACTTTGCCAGCGACGTGTACGATGTTTTCGTTTTCGAAACAACGGACTACGTGACCAATGGCATCCGTTTCACGGATGTTGGCCAGGAACTTGTTACCCAGCCCTTCACCTTTCGATGCACCGGCAACTAAACCGGCAATATCGACGAACTCCATCGTTGTCGGCAATACCCGTTGCGGATTCACAATTTTCGCGAGCGCATCAAGGCGTAAATCCGGAACAGGGACAATACCTGTGTTGGGTTCGATGGTACAAAACGGAAAGTTTGCCGCTTCAATTCCTGCTTTGGTTAAAGCGTTAAAAAGTGTTGATTTGCCTACGTTTGGTAAACCAACAATGCCACATTTAAACCCCATGACTATAACCTTATTCAGCTTTGAATGTGTGTAAACGATTTTGTGCTTTCGTAAGACCTTCTTTGAGCAGTATGTCCAAACAGCGGACAGACTCGTCTACAGCGGCATCGAGGCATTCCTGTTCTTTTTCAGGCGCCTTACCTAACACATAACCTGTAACTTTATCTTTATGTCCCGGATGACCAATGCCGATCCGGAGACGGTAGAATTCTTTGTTGTTGCCCAGTTTACTGATGGTATCTTTTAAGCCGTTATGACCCCCGTGACTGCCACCCTGTTTAAATTTAGCAACCCCGGGCGGTAAGTCGAGCTCATCATGAGCGACCATAATCTCTTCCGGCTGGATCTGATAAAATTTTGCCAGCGCGGATATCGCTTTTCCTGATAAGTTCATATACGTTGTCGGGATCAGTAAACGTAAATCCTGACCTTGAATGCTAATTCGACCGGTCAGACCAAAAAATTTGGGCTCATTTTTTAACACTGTATGATGAGCTCGGGCTAATTCTTCGATGACCCATGCTCCTGCGTTATGCCTTGTTCTTGCGTACTCTGGGCCCGGGTTGGCTAGCCCAACAAGTAGTTTTATAGGTTGACTCACAGTCAGGCTCTCCTGATGTCTACAATGAAAAGCGCGGTATAATAGCACAGAATTTTTTATCCCCAAACTTCCTAAAACGACCGCATGAACCGTGATGATAGATGCTAAAACTGGTTGGCAGAAAATCAGTGCCAATGAATGGCAATGTACGGGGGAATAAAAAGCATCTCCGAAGAGATGCTTTTAAAAGACAACAATAAGCAATGATGAGTTAAACGTTAAACGTTAAACGTTAAACATTGCTGAGATTGACTCTTCGTTACTAATGCGGCGAATTGCTTCAGCGAGCATCGTTGAAAGTGTCAGTTGAGTGACACGCCCTGTTGCCTGCATTTCTTTGGAAAGCGTAATTGAGTCGGTGATAATGACTTGGTCGAGAACGGAGTTTTTAATATTCTTAGCGGCATTGCCTGAGAATACTGCGTGAGTTGCGTAAGCAAAAACACGTTTTGCCCCACGGGCTTTTAACGCTTCAGCCGCTTTACATAGTGTGCCACCAGTATCGATCATATCATCAACGATGACACAGTCACGGCCTTCAACATCACCAATCAGGTTCATGACTTCAGACACGTTAGCGCGAGGACGACGTTTATCAACAATCGCGATATCGATGTCACCGAGAGCCTTGGCTGTCGCGCGGGCGCGGACAACACCACCCAGATCGGGGGATACGACGACTGGATCTTCCAGACTTCGTGCTTTCATATCTTCAAGCAAAACCGGGGTTCCAAAGATGTTATCAACAGGAACATCAAAGAAACCTTGAATCTGTTCAGCGTGTAGGTCGATCGTCAGTACGCGGTCAACGCCAACGTTCGAAAGAAAGTCAGCAACGACTTTTGCAGTAATGGGTACACGGGCAGAACGGACACGACGGTCTTGGCGAGCATATCCAAAATAAGGGATAACAGCGGTAATACGGCCTGCTGAAGCACGGCGCATCGCATCAATCATTACCACGAGTTCCATCAGGTTGTCGTTGGTTGGTGCACAGGTTGATTGAATGAGAAATACGTCGCTTCCTCGCACATTCTCGTTGATTTGCACTGCAACTTCACCGTCGGAAAAACGGGAAACAGTGGCATCTCCAAGAGAAATATACAAGCGATCAGCAATACGTTGGGCTAGTTCAGGGGTAGCGTTACCGGCAAATAGCTTCATATCAGGCACGGTGGAAACCTCAGGGTTGCGTCCAGTATTTAAATAGGTTGGGTGTGAGCCGATTGATCATACTCTTGTTATAACGGTTGAATGATCTAATGCATCACTTGCCATCTTAACAATTGTTGTTTTCACAACGTTGAGTATAGCCTGTCAAAGTTTCTTTCAGCGGCGAAATATTACATCCCTTTGCTACAAAAGCAGAAACTCTATCCGGCAAACGGGAAAGAACCTGTTGTGCTTCATTTTTGTTCGAAAATTCAGCAAAAACACATGACCCTGTCCCGGTCAATCTCGACGGCGCGTATTGTAGCAGCCATGAAAGTTGCTTATCAACCTCTGGGTAAAGCTTTCGGACAATTTTTTCGCAATCGTTTTCGTACGGAGTTTGTAAAAGCGTTGTCAGATCTCGCTTGGGCGTGTTTCTAGTTAATTTGGGATGCGAAAAAATGGTGGCGGTTGAAATACTGACATCGGGTCTGACTACCAGATACCATTTTTCTTGTGGTGTGACGAGAGTCAGCTTTTCTCCGACGCCTTCCGCGTAAGCCGCATGGCCTTGTACGAAAACAGGAACATCAGCACCGAGCTGCAATCCGATTTCAGCCAGTTGATTTTGAGATAACCCGCATTGCCAGAGATGATTCAGAGCGACCAAGGCTGTCGCTGCATTGGATGATCCCCCTCCGATCCCACCGCCCATCGGTAACACTTTGTGCAAGTAAATATCAGCACCCAACGATGTTTGTGTGTCGAGCTGAAGTTTGCGGGCAGCTTTCCAGATCAGGTTGTCATGCAATGCAACGCCATCAATTTCCGGTGAGACAGTGATGTTCCCGCTGGTATTGATTCGGATTGTCAGTTCATCCCCGTAATCGAGAAACTGGAAAAGTGTTTGCAACTCATGATAACTATCATCCCGTTGACCCGTGATATAGAGAAACAAGTTCAGTTTGGCTGGTGATGGCCAGACAGTTTGGGCGGTATTGATAACATCTGATGTATTCATTGTGTGACTTTCCACTGCGAGATATGGATATTAATTTTGGTTGAGCCTTGTTGTAGCGACAGGCGATCCGGCAACGGGAGCGGGTGTGTTTTGAAGGTCACGGCAGTGTATGTTTTGTACTGTACTCGCCATTGCTGATTTGCCAGTTTTTTCTCTAGACTGTCCAGCGTATTTTCCGGGTTCAGTGAAAAGTTATCCGCAAGCGCCGGGCGCCCTAAAATCCACTGGCTAAGCGAACTCAGGGGAATATCGAGCCCGGTCAGTTGATGCAGTAATAATTCCGGAGTTTGAGCCGTGTAGTGCTGTCCTTCATAGGTATCGGCTTCCGCTCGCTGGGGATAAATATCCATTTTCAATACGGTTTGCCCCAGAAATGTCGTTAGACGTAGTTGACTGTGATGGTCTGATTTCTTCCATTGAAAATTGAGCGAGCGGCGCTCTTGTGGCGAAATGTAGCCCAGTTTTCCCACAATCTGATAAGTGCTGATCTGTTGGAGACGTTGCTGGTGTGATTGCCATTCCACGGGCTGAAGCGGTGTCTGCACAGTGCTACAGCCTCCTAAAATGATGATTGTCAGAAATACTCGGAGGATACGATAAGTCATAAATACGGCTTTTGTTGATCGAAAACGGGTTCTTGAAAACAGCAACACTATAGCATTGATATCACGAAGTTATAAAAACAAATCCGTTAAAGTCTTTTCTTCAATAAGGGCATACAGTAAAATTCCGGTCTTACCCCTTAAAAGATGTGATCAGAGTACCTCCAGTCGATGTCCTTACTTGCCATTGGAATTAATCACCAAACAGCGCCTCTGGAACTGCGTGAGAAAGTTGCGTTTGGTCCGGATAAGCTGCCTGAAGCCCTCAGCCAGCTGCGGAAATATGCGGATGTTAAAGGGAGCGTCATTCTTTCGACCTGCAACCGAACTGAAGTCTACTGTGACATCAAACCAACCAGTAAAGGGCGCTTGATCGATTGGTTATCTGAATTTCATCGGGTGAATCCTCAAGAGTTAAAACCAAGTATTTATATTCATGAAGAGCAAGCAGCAATCCGTCATCTGATGCGAGTCTGTTGTGGGCTCGATTCTTTGGTTTTAGGGGAGCCTCAAATTCTCGGACAGGTCAAGCAAGCGTATTCAGAATCAAAGGATTTGGCATCGATTGATGCCGCGATAGAGAAACTCTTTCAGAAGGCATTCTCGGTTGCTAAAAGAGTTCGGACTGAAACGGATATCGGTGGTAATGCCGTCTCGGTCGCTTATGCGGCCTGTACTCTGGCAAAACATATTTTCGAATCGCTGACCAATGCAACAGTGTTACTTGTCGGTGCCGGTGAAACCATCGAGTTAGTCGCGAAGCATCTCGCTGCCAACGGTTGTCAGAACATGATTGTGGCGAACCGTACCCGAGAAAGGGCAATGGGCTTAGCGGAACAATTTGATGCGCAGGTGATCCGTTTACAAGAGATTCCGGAACACCTTGCCAAAGCTGATATTGTGATTAGCTCGACAGCCAGCCCTTTACCGATTATCGGCAAAGGGATGGTAGAGAAAGCGCTTAAAGCCCGGCGCTATCAACCGATGTTACTGGTTGATATTGCGGTGCCGAGAGATGTTGAAGCGGAAGTTAGCGAGATCGGCGACGCTTATCTGTATAGTGTCGATGATTTGCAGTCGATTGTAGACAGCAATATCGAGCAGAGAAAGGTCGAAGCGATTCAGGCCGAAGCCATTGTCAGTGAAGAAAGTGCGGCGTTCATGAGCTGGATGCGGTCATTACAGGCCGTCGATAGTATCCGCGATTATCGTGACAGTGCGAATCATATCCGTGAAGAGCTTGTGAATAAAAGTCTTCAAGCACTCGCGTTGGGGGGCGATCCGGAAAGAATCCTCCAAGAACTCAGTTATAAATTAACCAATAAATTAATTCATGCGCCGACCCGTGCACTACAGCAAGCCGCCGAGCAAGGGGAACCTGCGAAGTTGGCTATAATCAGACAGAGTCTGGGGCTTGATAATCTTTAATTTCGAAATTATTTCCGTACAAAGAAGAAACTATGAAAGCGTCAATTTTACAAAAGCTTGAAACGCTCGCTGAGCGCTATGAGGAAATTCAGCACCTGCTTGGTGATCCTGACATTATTGGGGATCAAAACCGATTCCGTGCGTTATCTAAAGAGTTTTCTCAGCTTGAAGAAGTGACTCAATGTTTTCAGGCTTATCAGCAGGCGCAAGAAGATTTAGTCGCAGCCGAAGAAATGGCGAAAGAAGATGACGCAGAGATGCGAGAAATGGCTCAGGAAGAGATTGAAGCCGCACAAGCATCGATTGAGCAATTAACCGATACGCTGCAAATATTGTTGCTACCGAAAGATCCGAATGATGAGCGGAACTGTTTTCTTGAGGTTCGCGCCGGTGCCGGTGGGGATGAAGCCGGGATTTTTGCCGGTGATCTGTTCCGCATGTATAGCCGTTTTGCCGAAAGGAAAGGATGGCGCATCGAAGTGATGTCATTCAGTGAAGCTGAACACGGTGGTTATAAAGAGATGATCGCGAAAGTCAATGGTGAAGGGGCTTATGGGACATTAAAATTCGAATCTGGAGGTCATCGGGTTCAGCGTGTCCCGGCAACGGAATCGCAGGGAAGGGTTCACACCTCAGCCTGTACCGTTGCCATTATGCCGGAAATACCAGAAACCGAATTGCCTGAGATTAAAGCCAGCGATCTGAAAATTGATACTTTCCGTTCTTCAGGCGCGGGTGGTCAGCACGTTAACACAACTGACTCTGCCATTCGGATTACGCACTTACCAACCGGCGTGGTGGTCGAATGTCAGGATGAGCGTTCTCAACATAAAAACAAAGCGAAAGCGATGTCTGTACTGGCGGCACGGTTAGCTCAGGCTGAGGAAGCCAAACGGGCGGCTGAAGTGTCAGATACGCGGCGTAATCTGTTAGGCAGCGGCGATCGCAGTGATCGCATCCGAACTTATAATTATCCGCAAGGCCGGGTATCAGATCACCGGATTAATCTGACCTTATATCGTCTTTCAGAAGTGATGGACGGTGAACTGGATAGTTTGATTGGCCCGATTATTCAAGAACATCAGGCTGACCTCCTCGCTGCACTGGCAGAGCAAAGTTAATTGATGATGTCTCTTCCTGCCCGTATTGATGAATTAACCCGTTACAGCACTGCCGTTTTATCAAAAAGCGGCAGTCCTTCGCCTGCCATTGATGCTGCGGTATTACTTTGCCATGTTCTGGAAAAACCCCGCTCATATTTACTGACATGGCCGGAGAAAACGCTCACTGAATCGCAGCTTGATAGCTTTGCCGAATTATTAGCCCGTCGTCAAAACGGTGAACCGATAGCCTATATTCTCGGGCAACGGGAATTCTGGTCTTTGCCGCTGCAAGTCTCATCGGCCACGTTGATTCCACGTCCGGATACCGAGTGTCTGGTGATTGTTGCCTTGGAAAAGGCGCGGCAAGTCACCGGGCCTATTTTGGATTTAGGCACCGGCACCGGGGCAATTGCCTTGGCATTGGCTTCAGAGTTACCTGACATTAAGGTGACTGGTGTCGATATTCAGCCGGCAGCTTGTGAGGTCGCCAAGGCAAATGCAGAGCGGTTGGGGATCACGAATGTGAGCTTTTCTCAGGGAAATTGGTTTGAAGGGGTTGAGAAAGGTACGAAATTTGCTTTGATCGTTTCAAATCCACCTTACATTGATGCGGATGACCCGCATTTGCAATGTGGAGATGTTCGTTTTGAGCCGCGCTCGGCCTTAGTTGCAGAAGAGCAGGGGCTGGCGGATATCAGAACTATTGCAGCCGCAGCAAGGCAATACCTGCAACCACAGGGATGGTTGTTGTTTGAACACGGTTATGAACAAGCCGAATCAGTCAGAGGATTACTTCAATCTCTGGGGTATCAGTCCGTTCACACTGAGCAAGATGATTCTGGTCATGATCGCGTGACCGTCGGCTGCTTTTTGCCATAGCTGTTTTATGCCATAAAAAAGTGCCCATAAGAGGACGTTTATGTATCTGGGATTAAAATATTTCCACCTATTCACGATTGCGCTCAGTGTCGCTCTATTTTGTTACCGCTATGGGCTGATGATGATCAATTCTCAAGCGCTTCATCATCGCTTTTTGAAAATAGCACCGCATGTGAATGATACATTACTGTTGCTGTCCGGGGCTGCGTTATGTGTGGTGACCGGCTTTATCCCCTTTACACCTGAAGCTGCCTGGCTGACTGAAAAACTCATGTGTATGCTGGCTTATATTGCATTAGGTGTTTTTACCTTGAAGTTGGGGCGGGGTAAATTTTTGCGGAGTCTGGCATTTCTTGGTGCATTAGGCTGGCTTGCTATGGCCGGACAAATTTCTTTGACCAAGTTACCAATATTGATGCATTAATACTGGGCCGATATGTCTATGATTGAATTATTTGACGAAGATTTTGATGCGATGGAGCTGGTGGAAGGTGCGCTTGTCCTGAATCAGGCCATTAATCCTGAAACCCGGGTTGCGTGGGCGGAACAGACGTTAGTCAATATGACGTATGAAGCTGAAGCGTATCTCGATGACGCTGCTGAGCCAAAAGCACGCTTGGACGCCTTTTTGCAGTTATTCTATCAGCAATGGGGGTTCTCGGGTGATCACGAGGCTTATTTTGAGTCTCGTAATGCATTTATCGATCAGGTACTTGAACATCGTAAAGGGATCCCTGTCAGTCTGGGCGCGTTATTATTGTACTTCAGCAGCCGGCTGGGATTTCCGTTGAAACCGGTGATGTTTCCGACCCAGTTTTTAATTCAAATTGACTGGTCCGGTGAAGAGCCGGTGTATTTGAATCCGTTTTCTGGCGAATATGTTTCAAAGCATACGCTACAAGCCTGGTTGATCGGCAGTCAAGGACCACTTGCCAAATTAAAACCGAAACACCTTCGGGTCAGCGATCACCCGACCATTATCGGACGCTGGCTGGCTTTGCTGAAAAGTGCGTTGATGCGTGAAGAACGTTATACTCTGGCGTTGAAATGTACCAATCTGGCGCTGACGTTTGTCCCCGATGATCCTTATGAAATTCGCGATCGTGGATTTATTTATCAGCAACTGGAGTGTCATCAGATTGCGCTTTCGGATTATCAGTATTTTATTGAGCATTGCCCGGATGACCCCGCTGCTGAGTTATTGAAAAATCAGGTGAATTTGTTGCGTACTACAGCCGTAACCATTCACTAATATTGGGTTTATAGAGAGAATACGATGGAACAGAAAGTTGTAAGAGTTGGCGATATTGATGTTGCCAATGATCGACCGTTTACTTTGTTTGCCGGAATGAATGTCTTGGAATCCCGTGATCTTGCAATGCAGGTTTGCGAGCATTATGTCAAAGTGACAGAAAAATTAGGGATTCCTTATGTATTCAAGGCCTCATTTGATAAGGCGAACCGTAGTTCTGTTCACTCATATCGTGGTCCGGGTCTTGATGAAGGGATGAAAATTTTTCAGGAGTTGAAACAGACCTTCGGCGTAAAAATTATTACGGATATCCATACGGAAGCGCAGGCGCAGCCAGTTGCTGATGTGGTTGATGTGATTCAGTTACCGGCATTTCTTGCCCGTCAGACCGATTTAGTCGAAGCGATGGCAAAGACCGGGGCTGTGATTAATGTTAAGAAGCCTCAGTTTATGAGTCCGGGACAAGTTGGTAATATCGTCGAAAAATTTGCTGAGTGCGGCAATGATCAAGTCATTCTGTGTGAACGGGGTGCGTGCCATGGCTATGATAACCTTGTTGTCGATATGCTGGGTTTTGGTGTGATGAAAAAAGTCTCTCATGGCAGCCCGATTATTTTTGATGTGACTCACTCACTGCAAATGCGTGATCCGACCGGTGCCGCTTCCAGTGGTCGTCGTGAGCAGACTGTAGAACTGGCAAAAGCCGGTTTGGCAACCGGCATTGCCGGCTTGTTTATCGAAGCGCATCCGAATCCGGCACAGGCCAAATGTGATGGTCCTTCAGCACTACCTCTGGATAAGCTGGAGCCGTTTTTGGCGCAGATGAAGGCGCTGGATGACTTAATCAAAAGTTTTGCGGATATCGAGATTCAGTAAACTGTTTCATTGATGAGACTGAACCTATCAAAACCATCGTATTATGCGGTGGTTTTTTTATGCCTTCAGGTTTCTGAAAACCGGTTCGGCGGTCAGCTAATCTGGTGAAAGCTCGCGTGAATTGGTATCTGGTTTGCGATCACATCATCAAATATTTTTGTGACCTTAAGTTCATAATTTTATAGTATTCTTAACTGGTTAATGTATACGGCTAGCTGATGTTCAGGTCTGCTGAGGTAGCCAATAGCAACGGACAGTCAAGTCAGGGATCAGGATTGGCAGGAATATTATGCGATTATCACTTATTTCAACGCAATGGTTTTCAAATCAATGGTTTTCAAATCAGTGGCGTTACTCGAAAACCGTTCTCACCGCGCTGCTACTGGTGTTTTTATGGGGATGTACCACAACCCCTGAAAAACAGTGGCATCCGGATCAAACATACCATCTGACGGTACTTCACACCAATGATCATCATGGGCGGTTCTGGAAGAACAAATATGATGAGTATGGGATGTCTGCCCGCAAAACGTTGGTTGATCAGATTCGTCAGGAAGTTGCCGCCGAAGGCGGCAGCGTGCTGTTGTTTTCTGGCGGAGATATCAACACCGGTGTGCCAGAATCCGACTTGCAAGATGCAGAACCGGATTTTAAAGGGATGAATATCATCGGATACGATGCAATGGCGGTCGGTAACCATGAGTTTGACAATCCATTGTCCGTGTTATTCAAACAGCGCCAATGGGCGAATTTCCCGATGCTCTCAGCCAATATCTATGACAAGACCACTGGCAAGCGACTATTCCGCCCATATAAAATTTTTGATGAGCAGGGGATTCGTATTGCGGTGATTGGTTTGACCACCGAAGATACCGCGAAAATCGGTAATCCGGAATATATCGGCAATGTTGAATTCAGAGACCCGAAAGTTGAAGCGAAGCAACTGATTGCGGAACTGAAAAAAACAGAACAGCCGGATTTGATCTTTGCTGTGACCCATATGGGGCATTACGTCAACGGCCAGCATGGAATCAATGCTCCGGGAGATGTGGCACTGGCGCGTTATCTGGAGCCGGGATCACTGGATATGATTGTCGGTGGGCATTCTCAGGAGCCGGTTTGTATGGAAGGTCCGAATGTTGCTGATACACATTTTCAACCCGGGGATGCTTGCCAACCAGACAAACAGAATGGGACATACATTGTTCAGGCGCACGAGTGGGGCAAATATGTGGGTCGGGCAGACTATGAATTCCGCAACGGGCAGTTGAAGATGGTCAGCTATCAACTGATACCGGTCAACCTCAAGAAAAAAGTGACACATAATGGTAAAAAGCAGCGCGTGTTGGTTGATGAACAGATACCGGAAGATCCAGCGCTACTGAAGTTTTTGACCCCTTATGAAGAGAAAGGTAAGGCTCAGTTAGAACAAAAAATTGCGACAGTAAAAGGACGTCTGGAAGGTGACAGAAATGTTGTGCGTTTCCGGCAAACCAATCTGGGACACTTAATCGCAATGGCTCATAAAGATAAGGTTAAGGCTGATTTTGCTGTGATGAACTCCGGTGGGGTTCGGGATTCAATCGAATCAGGGGATGTCACGTATAAAGATGTCCTGAAAGTGCAACCTTTTGCCAATATTATCACCTATGTCGATATGTCCGGTGCCGAAGTGATCGACTATCTGAATCAGGTGGCGACCAAGCCTGTTGATTCGGGAGCCTACGCACAGTTTGCCGGTATTTCCATGACAGTCAGTGCTGCCGGTGTTTCTGATGTAAAAATTGGTGGTGAGCCGCTCCGGATGACACAAACCTATCGCTTTACTGTTCCGAGTTTTAATGCTGCCGGTGGGGATGGTTATCCCAAACTGACCGATCATATCGGTTTTGTGAATACCGGATTTGTTGATGCGGACGTTTTAAAAGCGTATTTACAGACGCATAGCCCTGTGGATGCTTCTCTATATCAGCCCAAAGGTGAGATTACCTATCAATAAAAAGCATTTGACTCAGACTCCTGAGTGATTTTTACTTGAGGCGGCAAAAATGGCCGCCTTTTTTCATCTGTGGAGGCGGACATTGCTTGATAGATAAAAAGGACTGACGTATGACTCCTGCGATTCGTTTGGCAAAGAAAAAGAAAATTCCCCATACAATTCATCAGTATGAACATGACCCGAGTCATACCAGTTTTGGACTGGAAGCGGCTGAAGTACTCGGACAGGATCCAAAGAAAGTATTTAAAACATTATTGTTTGCGCTGAACGGTGAGCCGAAATCGTTGGCCGTGGCAATTATTCCGGTGGATCAAAAGCTGAATTTAAAACTGGCGGCAAAAGCGGCCGGAGTAAAAAAGGCAGAAATGGCCAATCCTGACATTGCACAGAAAATTACCGGTTATGTCGTGGGCGGCATCAGTCCGCTCGGGCAGAAGAAAATGTTACCGACCTATATTCACACCAGCGCTGAGCAGCAAGAAACGATTTGTGTCAGTGCGGGCAAGAGAGGGCTGGAAATTGAATTAGCCCCCCGGGATCTGGCGGCGCTGACACGTGCAACATTTTTACCATTATGTTTAGACAGTGAATCGACGAACTCGGAACATCAATAAACCACCATCATTGGTCGTGCAGATAAAAAATCCCGGGGATTGACGCCCGGGATTTTTTTATCAATTTTTTATTAATGGTGCAGTGGACTAGTCTTCAATCTGAGCATTGTCAACGACGTGGTTTTCGCCCAAATCATCTGGCAAGATCAGATTCAATAAAATAGCGACAACACCACAGAGACTGATTCCCTGCAAGCTGAACTCACCGATACCGAAGGCCATACCGCCAATACCGAAGACCAAAGTGACCGCGACAATCACAAGGTTTCTCGATTTGTGCAGATCAACATGATTCTTGATCAGCGTATTCAAACCAACGGAAGCAATTGAACCGAATAACAAAATCATAATACCGCCCATGACCGGTACAGGAATGGTTTGGAGTAAGGCACCGAGTTTACCGACCAGCGCTAAAATAATCGCAGTTACTGCTGCCCAAGTCATAATCACCGGATTAAATGCTTTGGTGAGCATGACCGCGCCTGTCACTTCACTATAGGTGGTATTCGGTGGTGCCCCGACCATTGCTGCTGCCATGGTTGCAATGCCGTCTCCGGCAATTGTGCGGTGCAGCCCCGGTTTTTTCAGGTAATCCTTTCCGGTGACATTGGAGATAGAAAGAATATCTCCCACATGTTCGACTGCCGGGGCAATCGCAACCGGAATCATAAACAGGATGGCATTGATGTTAAACTCAGGCATGGTGAAGTGTGGAAGTGAGAACCAAGCTGCACTCTCAACCGCTTCAAAACTGACGACATCAAAAATCAGGCTTAGCGTGTAACCAGCAACAATACCGCCGAAAATCGGCAACAGCTTAAACATGCCGCGGGCAAAGACACTGATGAGAATTGTCGTAAACAAAGAAATACATGAAATCCAGAGTGCAACTTGTCCTTCAACTAACTGAACGGAACCGTCACCGGTTTTTCCCAGTGCCATATTTACGGCTGTGGGGGCGAGCCCAAGCCCAATCACCATGATGATCGGCCCGATAACAACCGGAGGCAGAAGTTTATGGATGAAATCTGCGCCATTGATTTTGATTAATCCACCGAGTATCACATAGACAGCACCCGCAGCCATCAGCCCACCCATTGTGGCCGGAATGCCCCAAGCTTGAACGCCATAGAGAATTGGTGCAATGAAAGCGAAAGAAGAAGCGAGGAAAATTGGGACGGAGCGACGGGTGACAAGTTGAAAAAGAAGGGTTCCGACACCAGCCCCAAACAGAGCGACGTTTGGATCGAGTCCCGTGAGGAGCGGGACCAGTACCAGTGCACCAAATGCAACAAACAGCATTTGAACACCTAATATGGCATTTTTCATGTTTTTTCCCTGATTAAGACAAATTTTGAGGATTCTATCACTTATTGAAACGTTTGCCATGTTTCAAAGTGGCTATTTTTTGGTGAGGGGAACGCAGGAATATTTATCATTGTCGCAGGGTTTTCTTGCCGGGAAACCAATAGTTGCTTATGATCGGGACACGATTGTTGATGTATTTGGATTACTATGCGTAATTTCGCTTGTCTGATTTTGTTATGCCTGACTTTTTCCGGTTATGCGGCAACACAGGTCAATATTTATCGTTCAGAAGTCGCGCTTGATCAAGAGCAAAATGAAGATCAGGCTCGAATTCAGGGCATGGAGAATGTGATTATTCGGGCGACCGGAGAAAAAGATGCTGTCGATAACCCGGTGGTGAAGAAAGCACTTTCTCATCATCGTCTGTATCTGTCTCAGATTAGCTATGGTCAGAAAGATGACCAAAAGATAGTTAAAATGCAGTTTAGTGCTAAGCAGATACGAACATTATTGACGCAGGCCCAGCTCCCTTTCTGGCCAGAAAAACGTGCAACGATTCTCGTCTGGTACGTTGAAGATCAAAATTTTCAGCGCAATATCGCCTGGGAAAATGTTGCGAATGCTAATGTTCAGCAACTTAAACAACTGGCTGAAAAACGGGGCTTACCGCTGATTGTACCGGTCGGTGATTTTGACGACATTACCAGTATTGAAGCATCGGATATCTGGGGCGAGTTTCTTCAGCCGATCCGTGATGCGAGTGAGCGTTATCATCCGGATGCAATTTTGATTATTCGGGCACAATCAGACACGCTTAACTGGAAGCTCTACGATCAAACACCGGAAAAACTGTTAGATATTTCGGTGCCGCCGATGAGCGGAAGTTTGAGTGGTGATGACGATCTCTCCCAGCTGGTGGATCAGTTAACGCAATATTATGCCAATAAAAATCGTGTGGTGGTTGCCGGACAATCATCTCATTCGATGATCCTCAATGTGAAGCATTTAAATCGAGCCGTTCATTTTTTCAAACTGGAGCAGGCGCTCAATCAGCTAAGCTCAGTGGCCAGTGTCGATACGATTCAGGTTCAAGGCGATGAAGTCACATTTCGGGTCCATTTGTTAACCACCCAGGAAGCTTTTGAACAAGAGCTTGCTTCACTCAATTTGATTGAACGATTGCCAGAGGCCAGTGGAGATGTGAGTTTAGGGCAACCTGCTGATGATTCTCAGACGGAGCAATCATTGCCATCAGAAGAGACTGCGATTGACGGAGCATTGACGAACCCGTCTTTGTCTGAAGAGCGCTCGCCTGAGGATTCGACAGAAAAGAAGTCCGTGAATGAAGTTGATGCTCAGACGATGAATCAGTCGCCGGCAGCAGCAAGTGTGACGGTATTGCAATATCAGTGGCATGAACGTCCGGTTTCGGAGCAGTCAGATAATGCTCAAACCGGTTCTTCACAAGACGCTTCATCCTTGAATTAGTCTCTTCACGAGACGCGATAATAAGATCAGTAAGAACAATATCAGTGAAAACAAGAGCCATTTGGCTCTTGTTTTTTATGTATCGGTAATTTATCGATTTGAAGTGGAAGCGGCAGGGGTGAGTCGAGTCGATAATGAAGCAAGGCGCTGACCAAGTCGTTGTGCCAGTGTTTTTTCTTCTGCACTCAGTTGACCCGGTATTGTGGCAAGATGGCTGGCTCCATATGGTGTGCCACCGCTTTGCGTGGTATGCAGTGCCGGTTCACTGTAAGGGATGCCGACAATGAGCATCCCGTGATGAAGTAAGGGCAATTGCATACTTTGCAGTGTTGATTCCTGTCCTCCGTGTAACGATGATGACGAGGTAAAAACACATGCGGGTTTATCGATCAGCGCACCACTGATCCACAGTGGTGTGGTTGAATCCCAGAAGTGCTTGAGTGGCGCTGCCATATTGCCGAACCAGACCGGGCTGCCCATCGCCAAACCGTCACAATTTTTTAACTCATCACATGTCAGATAAGGATCTGATGGCGGTTCTGCTGACGGTGGAATATCCGGGACGGTTCTCAGCAATGCCTCACAGCCCGAAACGGCATTGATTCCCCGGGCTATCTGTCTCGCCAGAGCCTGAGTAGAACCATGACGGCTGTAGTAGAGCACAACAATTCGGATCATAGAATATCGAGCACCTGCTCAGGCGGGCGACCGTGACGGGCCTTGCCATTGGCAACGACAATCGGGCGTTCAATGAGCTTCGGATGGTCGATCATCGCCTGAAATAGATCATCGTCACTGAGCGATTCGCGGCCTAAATCTAACTCTTTATAAATACTTTCTTTGGTTCTCATCATCTCTCTGACATGGCTGACACCGAGCTGAGCGTAAAGCGTTTTGAGAAGCGACGGTGTGAGCTCGGTTTCCAGATATTTGATCACCTGAGGCTGAATCCCTTTACTTTCTAAAAGGGCCAGTGTTTCCCGGCTTTTTGAACATTTGGGATTATGATAAATGACGACTGACATAATGACTCCTTCACGGATTATTTTTGTAAAGCAAGAAACTGTTCCCGCTGGGTGATAAGTTGGTCGATTCTTGCATCGTAGCGAGCCTGTTCCAAACTACCTAACTTGGCGAGTTGGCTGGCCCGGGTATAATACTGGATCGCCTGATCCCAGTCTGCTTTCAGCGCAAACAGTTCAGCACGTGCTGCATATTCTTCCTGCTGATTTCCCATATGGTTACTGGCTTGTGAGAGTATAGACCAGCCATTCGAATCTTCCGGATGATTGTGAGTGTAGCGTTGTAGTGTCTGTACAGCCCGTTGATATTGTTTGGCCGCCATTAACGCATTGGCGTAGTTAATCGTCAGGACTGAGTTGTGAGGCGACTGTTTCAGCGCCTGTGCGAGTAATTGAATTGCTTGCTTGGGTTTGTCTTGTCCAATATAGAGATCAGATGTTGCATCCAGATAGAAGTTATTTTGCGGATCGGCTTTGAGCAGGCGTTCCAGAATCGGTGCCGCTTTATCGTACTGTTTATTATCCAGATAGACCAGTGCCATTCCGTAATCACAAGCTGCCTGAATCACCGGAGCGTTCTTTTTCCGCTGGCGTTGTAACCAATCCAGTGCCGCTTTGTCGTCGATCCCCGTGTAACGGACGACGACTCTGACGCGGGCTAACTGATAGTCTTTGGCATAAGGAAGATTCAGATGTTTATAGTGTTGTGCTCTCGCCCGGCTATCGGTGATCCGGCTATCCGGTAATGGGTGAGTCAGCAACATGGCGGGCGGGTGACTGGAGTATTGATACTCTTCAGATAATTTGCCAAAAAAACGTGGCATTGCGTAAGGGTCAAATCCCGATTTTGCCAATGTTTCAATACCAAAACGATCGGCTTCTTTTTCATTGGCCCGGGTGTAGTTAATTTGTCCCTGAACAGAACCTGCGGTCGTGGCTGTGATCGCGGCAATCCCGGCTTCCGGGGCGGCAATGGCTAACAGTAGCGAGCCTGCAAGCGCAGCGAGGGTTGCCGGAGAGCGTTTTGCTTCTGCTTCCATGCTTCTGGCCAGATGGCGCTGGGTGATATGGGCAATTTCATGTGCCATGACTGAGGCCAGTTCACTTTCGGTTCGGGTGTGTAAAAACAGCCCTGAGTGCAGCGCAACGTGGCCGCCAAAGAAAGCAAACGCATTGATTTCACGGTTACGGATCAGGAAGAAAGTAAAGGGTGTCTTCACATCATTGGCATGAGAAACCAAGCGATGTCCCAGTGTATTGATATATTCATTTAACACCGGGTCATTGATAATCGGTTGTCTGCTCCGGAGAATTCGCATGTAAGCGTCTCCGTATTGTTCTTCCTGATCGATACTCAGTGTTGCACCGGCAACCGTGCCGATATCAGGAAGGTCATTGGTATCAGCCAATACAGATGCAGAGAGCAACATCGACGCAGACAGACATGAACAGAGTAAACTTCGGATTCGTAGACTCATCATATTAATACTATTTTTCCTTTGTAGTCCTGAAGATAGGACTTTTCTTCCGTTATTGGGTTCCCCGGCTTAGCGATATAGACAGCAGATTGACTTTGTGCGATCGAGTTTCCTATTTCACGGCATGATTAACGGTGGCATACGTTGTAAAACACTATACAATAACAGGCCTGTAGTAAGCATCAAGTGAAAGCATGAAACACTGTTTCCCCCCGATTGACACAAATAGTGCAGACTTATCTTCTTTGTTTTATGGCTCGACATCAATGTCAGAACGCTATGTTTCGGAGATAAAGCCAGTTTTCTTATGCCTGACAATATCAATAAAAAAACAGCTTAGAATATTTTCAGACTTCATTAGTCTGTGTGCATATATCCGTGGAATGCAATCAATTCGATGATTAATCTCAACTTCAAGTGATAAAAGGACGTTATGACATGTTCGATATGTTGAATCGGTGGTACAAACGGCGCTTTTCCGACCCTCATGCCGTTAGTCTTTTTGCAATGTTATTCTTCGGGTTTCTGATTATCTATTTTATGGGGCATTTAATCGCTCCGCTTCTGGTTGCAATTGTTTTAGCTTATCTGTTGGAGTGGCCGATTATCCAGATGGCTCGGCTAGGGATCCCAAGAACGCTGAGTGTCGTTCTGGTCATTGCGGTGTTCGTCAGTTTGATGTTGGTTGCCGTATTTGTATTAATTCCAACGATTTGGAACCAAGTCAGTAATCTGATTAATGATATTCCGGGAATGTATAGCCAATTACAACACTTGATCAATACTTTGCCGGAGAAATATCCCGAGCTGGCTGATCTGGCGATTGTTGAACCGATGATGGATAACATTAAGAATCAGGCACTGCATTTTGGTGAAAGTGTGGTGAAAGGATCGCTGGCTTCTCTGGTGAGTATCGCCACATTGGCGGTGTATTTGATCTTAGTGCCACTGCTGATTTTCTTTCTCCTGAAAGATAAAGGGGAAATGCTCAAAACGGCCAGTAATATTATGCCCAGAAACCGGAAACTGGTTACTAAAGTCTGGCTCGAAATGAATGAGCAAATTTCGAACTATATTCGTGGCAAAGTGTTGGAGATCCTGATTGTCGGGGGTGTGAGTTACATTGCGTTCGCCATTCTGGATTTACGGTATTCTGTATTATTAGCGGTGGCTGTCGGTTTCTCTGTCCTCATTCCTTATATCGGTGCTGCAGCCGTGACGATTCCGGTTGCAATCGTTGGTATTTTTCAGTGGGGATTTACCCCCCCGTTTTATTGGTTATTAGTCGTGTACGGTATTATTCAGACGCTTGACGGTAATGTGCTCGTACCGGTTTTGTTTTCTGAGGCGGTTAATCTTCATCCGGTTGCCATTATTGTTGCGGTACTGGTTTTCGGTGGGATGTGGGGATTTTGGGGTGTGTTTTTTGCCATCCCGCTGGCGACTTTAGTGAAAGCAGTTTGGCATGCTTTACCTTCAGGTGAAATTGAGGATGAGCCTTCGCAAACTGCATCATAAATTCGGCATTTATATTGATAATAATTCATAATGAAGAAACTCTTTTCTTGTATATTTAAGGTTTATTTTCACATTTGTCGCGTTGATAAGTGTGGGTTTTTATTGTGATGTCAGAGAGGTTTGCTATGAGGTTTAGCCAAAAGATAGTAGCAGCGTCATCGCTACTCTTAATCGTGACGATTTTGTTGCTGTCTTTGCAACAATTAAGAACGGTTAGAAGTAGTTTTGAGTCGTTGGTTTACAGTAGCTTGCAAGAGTTGGTGTCAGGTGTGAAGAACAGCATCACAACCGATATGCAGGCGAAAGAAGCGACAGCTCATTCGGTGACAGAAATTATTCAATTAGATCCCAATAATCGGGATTATGTTAAGAATGTGTTGGAAACCCCGACACTCAAATCAGGTTTTGTCGCTGTCGGATTGGGATATGCAGATGATGGGGCAGTGATCGAAAACGATGATAGCTGGGAGCCAACACCAGATTATGACCCACGGAAACGCCCTTGGTACATTGATGTTAAAAAACAAGGGGAAATGTTCGTTACCGAACCTTACATAGACTTCACATCGAAGAAAATCATTATCTCTATCGCGACACCTGTTTATAAAGATGGTCAGTGGGTCGGAGGGATGTATTATGATCTGGACCTCTCCGGTCTCTCAAATGTGGTCAATTCCGTAAACCTTTTTGATGCCGGCCACCTGTTTATCGTGACGGAAAAAGGGGAAACCATTGCACACCCTAATCGGGATTACAATGGTAAGAAATTTACCGAGTATCTACCCGGTGCCGAATTGAAAACCGGTATGCAGCATGTGGAAATTAATGGTAAAAACTACCTGATTAACTTCACTGAGGTGCCGAGTGAGCATTGGTATGTCGGTGCTGTGATTGATGAATCTATCGCTTTTAGTACACTTTCTTCATTAAGAAACAGCTCTATTATCTATACATTGGTCGGTGTCATTATCAGCTTGATTTTACTCACTCTGCTGATTAAACGACTGATTCGTCCGCTCGGTATTCTCAATACTGCGATTGATGATATCGCTTCCGGTGAGGGGGATTTGACCAAACGACTGGAAACAGATTTGGATCAGGAATTTGCGATGTTAGCGATCGGTTTCAACCAGTTTACCGAAAAGCTCCAGCATCAAATCAGTCAGTCGAAAGAAATTAGTCGTGATATTCTCGATGGTATCAAGACTATTGCCGATCATTCGAGCAACTCCGCTGAAGGAATGCAATCCCAAATGCTGGAAGTTGACCAGCTTGCAACAGCGATGAATGAGATGGCTGCGACCGCGTCTGAAGTTGCTCATAATGCACAAAATGCAGCGTCGGCGGCAAAAGAAGCAGATGATGCATCGCATGAAGGGGCTGAGGTTGTCAGTTATACAACTCAGGCGATTAATGAACTTTCAGCAAGAATTGATCAAGCCGTTGAAGAAGTTATTCAATTAGAGTCCGCAACGGCGAATATCGAAACAATTCTGGAAGTCATTAATGAAATTGCGGATCAAACCAATCTGTTGGCATTGAATGCTGCGATTGAGGCAGCCAGAGCCGGAGAATCCGGACGCGGCTTTGCTGTGGTGGCTGATGAAGTACGAACCTTGGCACAGAGAACGCAGAAATCAACAACAGAGATTCGTACCATGATTGAGCAGTTGCAATCCGGTGCATCTTCAGTGTCTGCTGCGATGGGCGAGAGTAAAGGTAAAGCGGCTGAAGCCGTTGATAAGTCCCATGTAGCCAATCAGGCGCTACAGCGTATCAGTCAAGCCATTCAGCAGATTAGTGACATGAATATCCAGATTGCTTCAGCCGCAGAAGAGCAAAGTCTGGTCGCTGAAGAAATTAACAATAACATGGTGAAAATTAAAGATATCAGTGGTGAAGTTGCAGACTCTGCCAAAGGGGCAAGTCATGCAACCCGGCAACAGGTTGATAAAGTTCACCAGCAGGAAAAACTGTTGAATCAGTTTATTGTTTGATTTGTGATGAAACGATTCAGATGAAAATGCCAGCCGTCAGGCTGGCATTTTTATAAACGAAAGCCGAATAATTTAATCGACCTGAGAAGCTGTCTCTCGTTTCAGTTTAGCGAAACCGTATTAACGAAACCATAGTGCCGTAGCAGGCACAAACGAGACAATCATTAAGGTGACAAACATCGCCAGAATGAACCACTTACCATACCGCATCACTTCATTGACTTTGATTCCTGTGGTTGAACAAACTGCCAGCAAAACTGATGCAACCGGCGGTGTTTGCTGACCGATCCCCAGATTCAGACAGACAATTACACCGAAGTGTATCGGATCGACACCGATTTGATGCGCCAAAGGCAATAACATCGGTACAACCACAATGATTGCCGCAGAGGCGTGTAACACCATGCCTAACAACAGCAGGAAGACATTGATCACTAGCAGCAATACCCAAGGCTCATCACTGACTGAACCGATTGATTTAGCGATGAGCTGAGGTAACTGCTCATTCGCCAAAAACTGTCCAAGGACTGCTGAACCTGCAATGATCATCATAACCAGCGAAGTTTGTTTCACGGTTGCGTTAATGATGGTGCCTAATTTTTTCCAAGTCAGATCGTTTTTGAGGATGGTTCCGAAAAACAATGCTGCAATCACGCCTACAGCCGCTGCTTCTGTGGGGGTTACCAACCCCATGATGAGGCCTCCGACCACAATAACCGGAATCATTAATGGCACGATAGCTGCGGTAAATGCTGCCACAAGGTGAGAGAATCGAAATGCTGAGTCTACCGGGTGATTTTCCTTATAGGCGAAAATATAGATCACCACCATAAATGCCAGACCAAGAATAATGCCCGGTACAATCCCGGCAATGAACAGATCTTTGATTGATTGATTTGATGTGACGCCATATAGCACCATCGGGATAGACGGTGGAATAATAATGCCCAGCGTCGCACTGGTCGCGGTCACCGCCGCAGCAAACTCCTTCGGAAAGCCTTTGCGCTCCATTTGTGGCACAAAAACCTTGCTCATCACCGCTGCATCGGCAACTGCGGAACCGCTCATTTCAGCCATGAACATCGATGTCAACACGTTGATGTGGCCCAGACCACCTCGCATCCAGCCTACCATCGAAGATGCCAGATTAATGATCCGTTCGGATATTGATGTTGCGCCCATCAACTCTCCCATAAAAATAAACAACGGGATGGCCAGTAGCACGACACTATTCGTTCCGGAGAACATCTGAATCGGAACCATGATTAAATCGATGCCAGTCATCAGCATACAGATTGTCGCAGTAATCATCAGCGTGAAACCAACTGGCACGCCAGCCATAATCAAAAGACAAAGGATGCCCAACACAACCCATATCATGTTTAATACTCCTTCATTTTTTTGATTATTTGGTCAGCTGTGGCAATCAGCATGAGGACTGAGAAAATGACCAATACCGACATAAACCACCCTTGACCGATTTCAGCCGTTTCAATTTCTGTCGTGCCGTCCACCATAATCATTCGGCATGCTTGATAAAACAGCATGACCAAAAACGCACCGACAAGGAGATCGCTAAGGAGTGTGAGCTTTTGACGAGCCTTTTGTGGCAGTTTGTCCAACAACATGTCAAAGGCGATATGGCCTCCGTCACGCATCGCAAGATAAGCGCCCAAAAATGCAACCCAGACCAGCAACAGACCCGGTACTTCATCCGCCATAGCACTGAGCGGAGACAAATATTGGTCAAAAAATTGGTACAAACCGGGCAAAATATGATGCTCAGCCAGTTTGTATAGCCCCCCTTGAACAAGGTAGCGATTGGCTACATTGATAATAATGAGCAGGGTTGAGGCGATCAGGGTTATCCCGGCAACCAACGCCGTCACCCGATCTAAGATCCGCATGAACATCGTATTTTTCCTCTGTTACCGGGCTTGTTCGATCAAATTCAGCCAGTCACTGCCAAATTTCTTTTCATACTTTGCACGGGTAGACGTTGTTGCTTGCTTGAATGGAGTCAAATCAACTTTGTTAATTTTGGTGAGCTTACCCATCTCATTCAGATATTTTTGCTCCAGCGCTGCCGCATCAGCATAGGTTTGTTGAGTAATATCGTGACCGACTTCTGCAAACACTTTGCGTTGCTCGTCGGTCAGGCTGTTCCAAAAGTTTTTCGATGCAATCAGAAAACTTGGAGTATAGACATGACTTGTTTCGCTGAAGTAGCCTGCCACTTCATATTGCTTTTGCTCATAGAAGCCATATGTTGCTGCTTCTGCACCATCAACAACGTGAGTCTGCAACGCTGTAAATGTTTCTTTCCATGCCACACTTTGAGGCGTTGCTCCGATCTTCCGGAACACGTCCTGACGCAGCTTTCCGCCCGAGACTCGAATTTTCAGCCCTTTCAGATCACTCGGTGTTTTTATGGCACGGACTGAATTCAGGATATGACGGAAGCCGTTCTCATAGATGCCGAGCACTTTGACGCCTGCTTTGTCTTCAATACGCTGTTCAACAGCCTGACCCAACGGGCCTCTCATTGCTCTTTCAACGTGTTCACGGCTGTCAAATAGCCATGGTAAATCAAAAATGCCTAACTTCTTATCCAGTTTCAGTACGCCAGAGGCCACACTAATCATTTCAATCGCCCCTGCTTTGACATTGGTGATTAATGCTTTCTCTGTTCCTAGTTGCCCTGAGGGATAAAGTTTAAATTCAAACTGACCGGGAAGACGCTTTTCTACTTCACTGGCAAACAGTTGACTTTGTTGATACAAAGGCGATAACGCTGATACGTGGCTGGCAATACGAACTTCGACAGGATTCGCGGCTACGGAAAAGGAGGCAACAATCGTTGCTGTTCCAACCAGAAAATGATTCAGTTTCATAGGTGACCTCTTACGTTCTCGTTAAAATATATTGATTTGATAGCGGAATTTTTCTGCCGCTCCTCGGCTGCTACGCCATTCAACGGTATTACCCGAAATATCGACAGTCGTTCGTTCTATGACGATGACCGGTTCACCGGCCTGCAAGCCCAATGCTTGTGCATTTTCGGTACTGACCTTTTCAACCATCAGTTCTTCTTTTGCTGACACAATGGCAGCGCCACACAAGGTTTCGTAAAACGGATACAGTAAATTTGGAAATTCTGTCGGAGAAATTGCCAGAAGTGGCTCAAATTTTGGCAGGGGAAGCCAGATATCTTCGATGAGGACCGGATTGCCTTTCCAAATACGTAAACGATTGATATGCACTGCGGAACTATCCGGGGGCAGACGAAGCTTGGCGGCAATTTCGGTGCAGGGTTTCACTTTCTGTATATCCAGAATTTTCCCTTCCGGAATAATGCGTTCGCCACTGTCGTCACTAAACCTGAAAAACCGGAACAGCGACATATTGAAATCCGCGCGGCGCACAAAGGTTCCGACACCGTGACGGCGTTCCAGCAGGCCGTTTTTCATCAGTTGTTGAATGGCCTTACGCATGGTGCCTAGAGCCACACCATATTCAGTAGATAACTGCGATTCAGCCGGAATTGCATCGCCCGGCTGCCACTCGCCATTGAGAATACGCTGGTGCAATTGGTCACTGATTTGTAGGTAGCGCGCCAGTCTTGTATCTAGAGAAACACTCATATCGATTACTTTTATTCTTTCACATTACATTTAGTTTACATAAATTTCACATAAAGATATACTCCTCTATAGGACTTGTATTAGTTATTTTAATTTTTGTGAGGTGAACCAAGAATGAGTCTGGTGATTGATTCTCATACCCATGTGTGGAGTGATAAGTGTCCGCTCACCCCAGTGCGCCGTTATACGCCAGCTTATTCACGCAGTTCTGAGGATTTATTGGCACAGATGAATGCGGCAGGTGTGAACCGTGCCGTATTGGTGCAACCTAGTTTTCTCGGTACCGATAATCGTTATTTGTTACAGCAGCTGGAATGCAACCCCGAAATATTCAGAGGGGTGGTTGTGGTAGACCGAAACATTCAAGAAGCTGATCTTTCACAAATGGTGGCAAAAGGTGTGACCGGTGTCCGGCTGAATATCATTGGTTCTGCTGTCTCTGGCGAGCAACTGGTACAAGAGCACCGGCATTTAATTCAATTGCTGAACAAGTTTGACTGTCATCTTGAAATCCAGTCTCACAATGATCACTGGGTCGAGTTATTACCTGCGCTCATGCAAACAGGTGTTACAGTCGTCGTCGATCATTTCGGTCGCCCTGATTCTAATCGTTCAGCCGGTTTTCAGGCAGTTCTTAACCACCTGAACAGCGGAAAACTGTGGGTGAAATTATCAGGGGAATATCGGTTTGCGGCAGCGCCCATTCCTTTAGCAACTGCCTTACTCAATCACAGGCCTGACCGATTAGTGTGGGGGAGTGATTATCCGTGGACACAACATGAAGCGGGCCGCAGCTATCAAAATTGTTTAACGCAATTAGCACAATGGACCAATCACCAGTGCCTTGATTCAATACTTGATGAAAACCCGGCTCGTTTGTTTAAGTTTGATACCAGTGTGGCCTCTCGCATTTGAAGGTAAATATTGAATACGGTGTCAGGCTAATTGGAGTGAATATAATTGGTTGTGCTCAAAGGAATGCCAGCATAGTATTGCTGGCATGAGGCTAGGGGCTGTTGATTTTTCGTGATGGATTCAGGCCAGATAATTTAATACCACTTCATGGTGATCTTTGGTTTTGAACTTATCAAAGACGTGCTCGATGACACCAATCATGACCTTGTCTTAGTCCTTCGAACAATATCAATCCCCATACGGTAGCTGCAACGGATTCCATTGGTGAATTTTTCTATTCAATATGAATTCTTATAATTTACAGTTAGTTTAATTGACTATTTAATCTATTAAATAAATTTATTCAAAAATGAATAACGCATACTTGCAATACAAGTGTAATTGCCTAATATTTAACCATGGGATTGCAATAAATTTACATTAATTTAAATATTAGTGACTTTAAATATTAGTGATCCATGGTTATTTATGTTTAGTAATATGCCTTATGTATTTTTAGACCAGCTGAAATGAGGAAGCTCTCATGTCATATACATTAACTGAGACCAGTGATGTGATGAAAATTAAAGAGCAAGAATATAGCAGTGCCGGTAAAGTGCAGTTTACGGCATTCACTTCTTGCATCGGAATTCTTGCCAAGAAAAAGGATAAGTCTGAAGTTATCGGGATCCATCTGGTGATGATGTCTAAAGATGAAGAATGGTTTGATAAGACGGCAGCACAAACTGTAAAAAACTGTTTAACAACTGAAAATTATGATAGTAGCGATGTGTTACTCATCGGCTGCCTGAGCCTGTGGGAGAGCGATGACCGAACCAAAGCAGGCTATGCTGAACTCAAAAAATTGATCCAACCGACTCACGAATACCAATTAGCAGATGGGAACTATGGTGGTGAAATTGAGAGCGGTAAGGTTGAATTAACTTATTAAACTGGCTTTATCAAAAATACTGTTCAACACGGTGAATGATAATTCATCGTTACTCATGGAAAATATTAATCATAAATAATCTATGTTTTATGTGAATTATTTGCTGTTGATTGAAATGAAATAATATCAGGAACGTATTATGCAATTATCAAAACAACAGCAAATGGATTTTGATGCCAATAATCGACGCTTTGGTTTTACTGCTGAAAGTTTGTCTCAATTACCGGCACACACACCTCAAAAGATTACATTTTCTAAAGATCCTCAAGTCTCGTCCGTCCCTCCGAAAATGATTACTGTTGCCAACCTCGCTGAGCTGAAAGCGCTTGTCTCATTGCCGAAGACAGACGATGACTCACATCTGAATTATCCTCCGGCACTTGATCTTGCTGAAGTGAAAACGGGGCTGACCGCCGCTCACAGGCAGCAATTGAGAGCTGCGTTGCATTGTGGTGTTGCAGGGGAAACGGGCAAAGTCGCAGACAGTGATCTGGCGTTACTTCAGGAGTATGAATTCCCGATGACACTGGCCGCCTTTGCCATGACAGACCATACGGTTAAAAGCGGTGAAATCCTTGAATTGGGCAATGGTACCACCACCAATTTTGGCACCCTCACTATCGAAGCTGGCGGACAAGTGAAATCATCCGGGCAGGCTTACCTAAACTGCCAGAACCTAAACCAGCAAGGATCGCAACCCAGTGGTTCGTACACGATTAATCTGTCGATGCCGACACTGAACCCAGTAAAAGCCGCCAACGGGAAAGCGGGCAATGATGGCCATCAGGGTCAGCAGGGTAGTCCGGGGGCCAAATGTGCCAGCCACTGCAAAACTGCCCCGGGTAATGGGGGGAAAGGGGGCAATGGCGGGAATGGTGCTCCCGGTGACAACGGTACGCACGGAGCCCATGGCCCGATTTTGTACTGCATGATTAACAGGGCGTCCGGCAATATCAGCATCCATTCCGGTGCACAGGAAGGTCAGGCCGGTGGTAATGGAGGGGCCGGTGGTAATGGTGGCAAAGGTGGTGAGGCGGGTCATAATCCGGGCCCTTGCCCGGATGCCAAAAGCGGTTCTGAAGGCGATGGCGGTAGTGGCGGCGCGGGTGGTAACGGTGGCAATGGTGGCAATGGGGCGCAGATCTATTTTTATTACGATAAGAGCCAACCTAAACCTTCAATTGAACCAACCTATAGTACCACCAATGGTGGCGAGCAAGGCAGTGGTGGGGCGCCAGGAAAAGGCCATACATCCGGGGATCCCGGTAAAGGCGGCGCACCGGGTAAACCCGGTGCACCCGGAGTGATCAAAGCGATTCCCAGCAATAACTAACCGATTCCCAGCAATAACTACTAACTGAGAGTGTGCCTTGGAGTGGTGTGCCAACCGTACTGTGTGAGGTTGAGGCACACTGCACCGTGATTTTCCTCTCACGCTTTTACTGATAGGTGTTATCAGCCTCTTTCCGGGTCGGCTGACCGTACCGAATAAAAAGTACGAATAAAGCTGTACTGGACGAACAGCCATATCACACCTGTCTGACCTCAGGCTGTTGCTGACTATTCCGGCAACAGAACGCCTTGCATCGAAGGAGGCAGGCATGAGTACAAAACAGCAGTCATACGAACAAATCATGGTTCAACTGGCGGGTGTTACGGTTGAATCCGGCTTAAGTACCGTTCCCAGTTTACCGGCAACTTGGAAGACGCTCACCACCAAAACTGTGTTTACCTCTTCTTTAGGTAAGATTCAGGTATTACTTGCCTTTGGCAATGTAGGAGACGAGGTGGTCGCTTGTTTGTCCATTGGGGTGCCGTGGTCTCATATGTTAGGGATGTACACGGCTGGATTTGAGCCTAAGGCGAAAGATGGTTTGCCTGAGGCGGTGGCAGGTTCAGCCCCTGAAGATGCAGTCATTTTTTCAATGTACACCTCAGCCTATGTCTGGCTGCGGCCGGTGGTCTGGCAGTTATTAACATCTTTAGAAAATACCGGAGCGGCCGGCAAACCTTTCTATATCACCGGCATGGGATTGGGTGGGCCTTTAGCGCAGATTGTGGCGCTGGATTTCCGGCCGGAACACAAGGGCCCGGAGCAACAGCTGCTCCCTTGGAGCACCCAACCAAGCAGTTATGTGTTCAGCACGGGGAATTTTGCCAACAGCACATTTGCCACCTATTACAACCAGACTGTCACGGGGGCATATAATTTCCGGGCCGGTTCGCTGGTTTTGACCGTCGATCCTTTTCCTGACCGGCCCGTGACTGATGTGCCCACCTCTTTGCCGGCAGCGGAGACATTCTCCCCACTTGGTGAGGTGGTATATGTTCCGGCCTCAGTCCCTAAGCCGTATGACACTCCCTGGCAAGTTCGGGATACGAATTTTTATCTGGCAGCGTTGGGCGGCTCGCCGAAAACCTTCCCGGCAACCGCCACCGTGATCCCGAATCCGCCCGCTGGATTTAGTCAGACTCTGGCTTTTAATCTGGGCGAGTTAGTCGCCCAGTTGTATCGGCAGGCACAGAACCCGGATAACCCAAACCCACCGAGCCTGATTTATTCATTTGATCTGGGTGAATCGCCTTATATTGCAGCGGTTTTTGAAACCAGCAATACGCTGATGCTGGCTTTCAGAGGCAGTCTGACCTATCAGGAATTCTTGATGATGGATGCGTACAGCACCACTGCCACCACCCCTTACAGCGACATCATTACCGCTGGGGTTCATGAGGTTCTTTACACCCCACCAAGTAAAGGTGAAGCATCTCTGGTGTCGAAAATTAAGACTTATCTTCAGACACTGTTATCGGACAAAACAAGGGCAGAGAAGTCACTGTATCTCATCGGACACGGTTTTGGCGGGGCGCTGGCAAATGCGATGGCCGCCGATATTGCCTTCAATCCTTCGTCTGAGAATACATCATCGTTGACTGTGGCTAAGCTCTATACGTTCGGTGCCAGTTATTTTGCCAGTGTCAATCTGGCGAACAAGTTCCAGCAAAAATTTGGTGCGGTCAGTTATCAGGTGCTCCGGCCCGGAGATGATGTCGCAACTGCCTTGCAGGATCAGCCCTACTGGAACCCGGTAGAGAACACCGTGGCGCTGTTAGGGAGTCTGGACACACATGACAACACCCAACATTCACTGAGTCGCTATTTGTTGTTGCTTGATCCGAGCCGACCCCAACCTAAGAGTTGAAGCATATGAACCAGATAAATCCTGTCAATCGGGCATTCGAACCGCAGACTGCTCCGGTGAGTTTTTCTGGCATTGATCCGATTTTATCCAGTTTGGGGGTGCTAGTTGGCCTCTTAGAAAGTCAGGGGGAGGAGCGCTTTGCGCTGGTGCCGGAATGGTTTACCGATCCCTACACCCAAACCAAAGCCGGAATCGTCAATCATCCTGAAGAATTCAATGCCTTGTTTGAGGCCCTGCTGGGCGAGATTGGCGGCAATGCATTCGGTATTCCCATTCAGAATCCGGCGTTGTTGGGGAACTGGTATCCGATTCGGTATGAAAAAGCGGGACAGGATGTACAGACGGGCGTCAATGTCGTGTTATATCAGGTAGGGAGTGCTACCGTTTTTGCTCTGGGCGTCTATCATGACTGGTCTTTCGGCACGCCCGCGACTTTACAGGCAGCCGTCTGGGGTGTCATGCCGTTTGTTGCGATTGACCCGAAGGCGGATGACCCAATCAAAATCACCTTTGTGACACCGGGATTTCCGATTGTGGCCGGTGCGTCCGTGACCGGAGCCGATCCAGACAAGCCTATGATTGATATCAATGATATTCAGTTCAATGGTGTCAAAATCAATCTCAATACCGATTTTGCGGTGCCTGATCCCTTCTCTCTGGGGGTTGAAATTGTTGGTTTACAACTGGCGGGAGAAACGACACCCAGCAATCGCTCGCTGGCGGATTTAGAAGCCATCACAGCTGAACAGATTATGGACACGGTGGCGAGTCTGTTTGTCGGTGGACTGAGTGAGGTGTTCCCGAATGCGAAAGACAATATCGCCTACTTCCCGCCACTGTTTGGTTTAAGCGGACGTGTTCCGGACGTTGAAGGCGCACCGCAGGCCACGATTCCGCTTTTAAAATGGTATGACTTATTGAGCGCAGCCCGGCAGGGACAGGCCGGACAGCTTTTCTTAGACTGGTTTAATGCTATTGCCTCAGACCATGAGGTGTTAAAAACCTGGCTCTCCTGTTTTTCCGGATTTTTATTCAACCGGCCTCAGGTGATCGGATCAGGGACACGCACCGATCCTTTCCGGATCACGGCACTGGAAGTTGACAGCATCGGCACCTTGCAATGCACTCTGGGGACAGACGTCACCGGACAGAGCGCGCGCGCGTTGTATTTTGGGATCGATTTCTCCGGAACGCCGATTCCCTTGCAAGGTGCCGACATGGCATTTGTCCTGCAAGCCAGAGCGGAACTGGTCAACCTGCAACTGACCGGGCCTGCCCCCGGCCTGTCTGACGCAATTCAGATAACCGCGCAGTTCTGCCTGCAAAATACTACGCTGGCCTCACCATTGGTGACGTTTGAGTCCAATGACATCGCGTACAGCATTGGCACGTTGCAAGGCGGGGTGACGCTGAGCATATCCGGTCAGATGATGCCTTGGTTTGAACTGAATCAAGTGATTATCGGAGAGACCCACTACGACACCCTGAACTTGTTATCGCCCGGCCAGCTTGCTAATGCCGGGGCTGCAGCTCTGAGTACCGGGCTTCAATCTTTACTGAATTTCGGTACCGATAATCAGTCTCTGTCAGATAGTCTGGCCACAATGATTGGTCTGAACGCGCCGGTTGCGTTGGCTTCACAATGGCCCGAACAACTTACCCCACCTTTTTCACCTGCCGGAATGGCGGACGCTCTGGCCGATCCGATTGGTGCTTGGGCCGATTATTACAGCCATGTGCTGACCTATCAGCCGCTGATTGACGGCAAGCAGGCATTTACCTACATCGTGCAGTCACTGGCAACATTGCTGAAATCGGCAACGGACACAACTGGTGTCACCGTTACGGGGACAGGCACTTCAAGTGACCCATGGCAAGCGGGGATTTCGGTTTCCGATTTGGCTCTGCCTGCGTATCTAACCGGATACTATGACGACGCGGCGAGGGCTCTGACACTCGGTGCCTCACTTGCTCCGGAAATCAAGATTAACAGTACCGTGATTGTTGCTGCATTAGAGATAGATGCCGTGACCATCCGGTTCGGCACCGGACAGGATTCTATCGGGACAGTCGCAAACTGGTTTGCCGGGGCTACGGCCAGACTGTCATTACCGGACGGGCTGGAAACCCCCGCCGTCGGCGGGATGCAAGTCAAGGTGGATTCGGCCCAACTGTCTGCGTGCTGGCAGCAGTCCGGTGGCTGGTCTTGGTCGATGTGCATTCACGGACCGGCGCTGGTGGTAGACGGACAGGTTACTGCCCTTGGCAGTGATTTAAATTTCAGTGATCAGTCTTCTCTACAGGATTTAGTGACACAAAGTCAGCAAACATTCGGCCCATTTTTCATCAGTGCACTAGGTGCCATGTTGATGCGGTCGCAGTCTGAAACGGGTTTATGGTTCGCCGGTACGTTTGGTTTGGTCACAGATTTGTCGGCCTCCCCCGTCTTTCCGACCAGTGGCCTGACTTGGTCCGGTTTTGAACCCTATCCTTTCCACAGCTTTGATACCCCCTGGCCGGATCTGAATCAGCAGCTTGAACAACTCCTGAGTACGGATGAAAAAAGCCGGAGTACTCTGGGGTTACTGGCTTGGGCCATGACCGATCAGCCCGCGGCACCTGCGATTGCCGGACAAGGTACGTTTACCGAACCGTGGCAAACCCCGATTGGCGAGTCAGCGTTTTATCTGCCCGTCTGGTCTGATCGGACGCAGCATTTACTTGGGGCGGGTCTCGGGCGGCAACAGACATTTCAACTCATCGGCACGGGTGAAAGCAAGGTCGATTTTGCGCTGGATATCCGGCTTAACCTGTTTGAGTATTCGATGGCGACCCGGCATCTGTCCTCTCTGGACAGTTTGCCCTCTTTAATATGTGTAGGCACTTTGTCTCGACCCGACGGCAAGCTGGTTGATCTTGGCAGTGTCGGCTCCGCTGGGGCGGTGCAGTTGGGCTTTTCGCTCCGAATTGTCAGTAGCACGCTGGTATTTGAGCCAGTGGTGTCCTTCACGGATATCACTCTGGGGGAGAGCCCCCCGCAGGACACCGTTACGCTGCAAATGTTGATGAACGGAGAGCTTGCCTTAAACTTAGAGTCGGCTTTTCTTGCTCTCCTCAACGGTGCCATTCAGGAAGCGGTGCAACTGACCAGTGTGACGGACGACACGCAATTCCAAACCCTGTATCGCTTGCTGACCTTACTCGGCCTGACTTTAACCCGAGACACCGAACAGGCGGCCTACGGCATCAATGCCAGTGGCTGGCAAGGTCTGCTGGCCGATCCGACCGGGTATATGCAGGACAATCTGAACCGGCTGCTGACCGAACCGGCCAGTCGCAGCGAACTGTTTGATTTTATCCAAAGTGTGACCGGGGTGACGTTGCCGACGTTGCCCGTACCTGCGTACCAGTTCCTGTCCGCGTTACAGATTTGCGGATCGGCGGCTCAGGGATACCCTCTCAATCCGCAGGCACTACTGGAAATCGCCAGCAACCCGGTTCGGGGACTTTCGTCAAGATTTGAAGCCCTGTTTACTGATGTCGATGCCGTCACGACGCTGGCGGCCCAGATTTCAAGCAATATCACGCCTCAAACCTATGGCAAGTTCACGTTCAGCACCACCGCAAACGGTTTGGTCAGTTTGACCGTGATGCCGGAGCAAGCATTTGACATTGCCGGATTGCTGCAACTCGATGGCGGGCTGACCTTCAACCTCAGTGATCAGACCCTTGTCCTGGCGGTGAATGCGGCCGTGCCTAAGCTTGGTCTGACGCTGGTCACCCGACTGCAATTGCGGATGGCGCAGGGGCAGTTGCAACCCCCGGATCTGTCGATTCAGCTTGTCTGGGGGAATGGCCTAACACCTGCGGCTGAGCCACTGGTGCTGTATCCCTTTGTGTCGGATATGTTTGTCGATCAGGTCGCTCATCTGGCCCCGGCTTATACACTCAACCTTTTGCTCAATGCTGTTTTTGAAGATGAATTACTCGACCAATACGAAGTGATTCAGAAGCTGTTCACCGGGCTTGGTCTGGCAAAAAATGAGGATGGGCTCTGGCAAATGCCGTCCTTGATGGGATTGTTGACTGACCCGCTGGGCTGGTTGCTCTCGGATGAAGTGCTTGGGGACAATGGGCAATTCAGCACCGCTAAACTGGTGGCATTACTTGGCGACCTGCCTGCTTTGTCTTATCAGGGCATACAGCTCACACCGGTACCGGATTCGGGCGCTACCCTCAGTGGATTACCGTTTGACTTCAAGGTACAGGTGTCCGGACAGGATCAACGAACGACCTTGAATATTGGCGTTGATCAGATTGAGATTGTGGACCATCTGGCAGCACTGAAAAACTTACAATTGTGCCTCACGCTTGATCAGCAGTATCAACCCGCGTTTTCCGGTGGACTGGATCTGGAGGCGACGATTGCGGCGTTGGACCATGGCTTCTTCACTCGGATTGCGTTTGACAAAACATTCGCGTTGCAACTGTCTCAGGGCACGCCGGAACAACCCACCGGACTCGGTGTGCAGTTTTTGCCATTCCTTGGTTGGGGCACGCTGGCAACACAGGCACTGGCGACCGGGGCTGTCGTTGTGATTCAGGAGGTGATCCCCAAACTGATTGCGCAGATGAAGTCGAAATATGCCGCAGACACCAGTGCCGGTCAGTTCTTCAGGGCGATGGAAACCTTTGCCCAGCAAACGGATGTCTCAACGCTGGTGGACCATTTAGTACAGGACTTTACTACAGCAGTAACCGAAGGTCAGAGTCAGGCCGATTTGCTCAATACCTTAGAGGTGACGGCGTTTGACTGGGTCTCTGAACGATTCTCCGAATCCGGTGCACCACATACCGCGCAGGCAATTGTGGCGTTGCTGTCGCTGGTGTTGCCGGAAGATGCGATTGAAGCAGTGGATGGACAAATCCAGTACATCCCAAGCGAGACTCTGCCGCTCAAGCTCCTGTTCGGGTATGACTCCTCGAATGCGATTGGCGTGTGGGCCGGATTTGACCTGCCGGACGTGCCTTTGCTGAAAATGCAGGTTGCCCCGACTGGGGTGGCCTACAGCCTGACTGACCAGACACTTACAGCATCTTTTGGGCTGGAGATGATCGCACCGATTGAAACTCTCAACGGCCCGGGACTGAGCCTGAGTTATACACATAACCAGTTTGAGTTTCGGTTTGATCCACTGGCCGATCCGGAAAAACCGGGGGAAGCCTCTGCTTTGTCCGTGACCTTACTGCCAGCGTTTTTTGGCGGTGGGGACGATGTCGGCGACAAAGTCACGGCTTGGCTGATGGATGTGATCAAAGATGTGCTGCCCAGATATGTCTCGCTCTTGACTCTCAATCAGGAGACCGTGAAATCATGGCTGGAAACGCCTTTCAACTCAGGCACAGAGATCACGCCGGTACTGTTACTCACCGCCACCCAAGTGGTGGCAGAACAATCGGATTTGTATGTGCTCCGATCGTTTGATGAGCTGACGCAGATCACCGCTCAGAGTTTCTTCGGCGGTTTGCTGTTTACTCTGTTGGAAAAAACCTGGACTCTGCTCGAATTCGGTCAGAATGGCAAACTTATCCTCGGTCCGAAAACCGATGTGGACGGCTATTACGGTCTGCTATTACAGGCACCGGATCTCACGCTCAAAGCTGTGCCTAATCTGGTCTTCCAGCTTGGTGCCGAGAATACCGATTGGATCACGCAGAGTAGCAGTGGCACTCCTGCGTTCGGGGATAAAGGGATTGGGCTGTATGTACCGGTCAGCCATAGCGGGGATGATTTCTCCGTCGCTTTCGAACAGTTTAATCTGGTGCTCAACAATGTCGGCTTTGACATTGTTGGTCAAAATGCACAGCCGATTGTGGATCTGAGCCGGTTTAAATTAGGTCAGATTGAACCGCGCGCCTTGTTTGCGATGCAGTTCCAAGGTTCGTCTTCCATTGACATGACTTTCGGTGTCGGCCTGACCTTGGATGAAATGGGCATCTCACTGGCCCCGACACTCATTTCAGAAGGCGGTGGCAATAACCCGATTGCTAAAAATGTGCTGGGTTCGGGCGAAAAGCAAAGCGCGTCTGCGGAGACCGACACCAGTACCACGGATCCGCGGTTTTCTGTGGACATCGGCTATCTCGACAAGCTGTGGGTCAATCTGCGCAGCCCGATGGGCAACGGTCATGATGTGATTATTCCGGTGCAGCGCAGTTTTGGTCCGCTTTATATTGACAATGTCGGCATCGGCTGGGAAGGCGAGAACACGCCGCCGTTACTTGATTTTCTCAGCTCCGGCAGTTTCGAAATCTCCGGTCTGACGGCGGCAATGCAAGGGTTGCGCGTCGGAGTGCCGGTGACACATCCGACGGACTGGAACCAATACACCATCGATTTGGATGGCTTTGCCATTGACTATACCGGTGGTGTGACCATTGATGCCGGATTCCTGAAAGAAGAAACCGATGGCATCGTCAGTTACACCGGGGTCGGGATTGTGTCATCCGGTAAGTTTTCACTTGGGGCGTTAGGCTCCTACGCCCAAATTCAGATCGATGGGCAAGAAGCCACCTCAATGTTTATCTTTGGGGTGCTCAATGCGCCTTTGGGCGGTGTGCCCGCCTTCTTCATTGAGGGTATCGCGGCTGGTTTTGCCTACAATCGGTCGCTGGAGATCCCCAGTATTGAAGAGGTCGCGAACTTCCCGCTGGTCAAAGGTGTGGCTGATGGTTCCTTCACGGAAGGGGAAGACCCGATGGCTGCCCTGACGCAACTGAATCAAGTGGTGACACCTCAGGTGGGGCAGTATTGGTTTGCCGCAGGGCTGAAGTTTTCTTCTTTCAAACTCATTGATACCACGGCGTTGCTCTTTTTAAGTTTCGGCAAGGACTTTGAATTCAATCTGTTGGGCGTGTCGGTCGCTACGTTACCGCCGAAGGCCAAGCCGAATTTGGCGCTGGCATATATGGAGCTGGCCTTAAAAGTTACGATCAATCCCAATGCGGGCTACGTGAGTGCGGAAGCGCAGCTCACACCGAATTCTTATGTTCTGGCGCAAGGCGTGAAAGTTACCGGTGGGTTTGCCTTCTACCTGTGGTTTAAAGACGTCACGCTGGCGGATGGTACCTTGATTCCGGCCGGTGATTTTGTGTTAACGCTGGGCGGGTATCACCCAGCGTTTCAAAAACCCGTGTATTATCCGGATGTACCGCGGCTGGGTATTCAGTGGAAGCTGGATTTCTCGGTCGGCAAAGTGTCGATCACCGGAGGCGCTTACTTCGCAATTTGCCCGACTGCAATTATGTCCGGCGGCTATTTAACTGTGGCATTTGATGCCGGGCCGCTTGTCGCCGGGCTGGACGCCTATGCCAACTTTTTACTTCAGTGGCAGCCTTTTTATTTTAATGTGGGAATTGGTGTCAGTGTATATGCCGGATTTGAAACCTCGATTGCCGGCGTCTCTGTTCGTTTGGTTGCCAAGCTCGGCTGCCAGTTGAAACTACATGGGCCACCGGTGTTTGGGTCGGTTGATGTCGATTGGTATGTGATTCGTTTTTCGATCCCGATTGGCAATCAGGATAATCACCCCAGTACTCAGGTGCTGGATTGGGCGGCGTTTGAACAAGAGTTTCTGCCTTCAGGCAGCGGTGGGCAGACGACTGACGTAGTCACGTCGGCACGGCTGTCTGCGACGGCCGTCTCAGCGACCGCAACGCAGGAAGTGGTGAAGTGGACTGCTCAAAAAGGCTTGCAGCAAGACAGCAATACCAACCCTGATGCGAAGGGTGACGGTGCCTGGGTGATGAACCCGATTCCGTGGCAAATTACGGTGGAGTCTGCGATTCCGGTCAGTGAACTGACGGTAACACAGTCAGACACGACACTGAGCGGGAGTGTCGCAGTCGGTGTCCGACCGATGGGGAAAGAGGACACGCTCTCCTCGCCGATGACTGTCACCCTGACCGATTCATCCGGTACCGAGATCGACCTGAAAGAGCGAAACATTGCGCTGACCGGTGCCAACAACGGCGCTCCGTCAGCGTTATGGGCGCGTAGCGCACTGAATCTCAATGTTGCGCCGGATCCGAAGACGATGCTGATCGAAAACGTACTTTTTGGTCTGGTGCTCAATGCCAGTCAGTACATCTACGATACTGTAATCCCCACCTTCCCGCTAGAGAATCTGGCGTATGTCAGCGGTGACACCAAACGCCTGCCGTTTGCCTTTACGCCCAAGATTCCAGCGGCAGCTCTGTATCCGGAGAGCCGGCAGCAACAGGCGTTTACGGTGATCCGGGAAACCCTGATGGCGGCAGTTGTGGTCACGGCCAGAAATGACATCTATCAAGCTTTGCAAGCCTCAGGTATTGACGCGCCGCTCAGTCCCGGACTGAGTGTGATGGCGGCCTCGGTCAGTCAGATTTTGCAGGATTTTCCGGTGCTGGCGAAAATCGGCATCTATCAAAATAACGGGGTGCCTGAAGCGGGCAACCCCATTGCTGCTCAGACTCACCTTCAGTCTGCTGCGCCCGCCACCGAGACGATGTCAGTCACTGCGCCGACGGTGATTGCGCAATTGCAGGCTTATCAGGTGCCGGCCAAATCAGTGCGAGCCAGTCAGGCGCTGGCGACTCTCCGAAGTAAGTCGAAAGGTCACTGGCAGGTGTCCGGTGCCGGGGTTTCAGCCACCAGTTGTTTGAAAAGTCAGGGTTCAGCCACCGCGTCAGTCCATCGGTTGTATGAAGGTACTACGCTGGTGGTGAAAACCGATCCGGCGCAGTCCCTGCGGGTACATGCAGCTGGCAATCTGGCGGTGCTGATCGTCAGCTTTGATACCTATGGTAGCCTGCTGGGATTTGATGTGTGTCCGGCAGCGGGAGACCACACGTTGCCGAAAGAGACCGCTCGGGTTGTGGTTCAGGGGGTTAGTGACGGATCTTTGTCGGATGCGGTCGGCTGGCAGGTGGGCTCGCAGTTGTCCAAAGTCTCCGGCAACTGGACTCTGGGGGACGGGTGTCTGGTTCGGGTGCAGAACAGTCGTCAGATTACCTCTGCAACCGGCAGCATCGGACATGTCAAAGTCAGCGATATGCTGGCAAACAACACGGTCTTGAGTATGGACCGTCAGTCGGTGAAAGGCTGGGTTCAGACTGTGTTTGATTCTGAGATTCGCGTTGTGGGCGTGTTATTGAAGGGCAAAGTCAGTGATGACGCCATTCAGGTCACGGTCGGGGCTGATGAAGTTCCGACTAAAAGTGGCGACAGCCAACCGCTCACCGTCAAAGACTATCATGGCAATACACTGTTCCTTTTCCGGGTGCCGGACACCGTTCGCGATTACTCGGGCACGCTCGTCCGCTGGGTGGATCAGCAGGCGGTTATGCTGGGCATGTATGGCCTGAATCAGGACGGGTTGCAACAAATACAGCAGTGCCCTCGCTTGGCGCTGAGTCAGGTTGGGATGGATGTGTATGTTGCAACTTTGCCGGAAACAACCATTCAATTCATACCGGGGTAACGGAAGATTATGACAAACAATGTGATTGACACTCCGGGAACGGTTGGTGCCGGGGATATACAGTTTTTTGACGCCATCCAGCCGCCGCTGAAAACGGATCAGTACACGGTCACGGCGAGCCAGAGCGTCACGAATGTGGGCGATCAGGCTCCGGTGTATGAGAATCAAAAGGCGCTGACCATCGATGGCCCGCGTTTTCAGTTGAATCCCAGCCGGATTCATTCGATTTTCCCGCCGGCCAATCAAACGGGCAATTACGCTAACTTTCTGCCGAATATTGTCTTCAATGATTTTAGCCTGCCGTGGTCCCGCGCCATCGACCCGGATCACACTACCGCCCATGAGAACACGCCATGGCTGGGGTTGCTGACTTTGCATCAGGCCGATTTTGCAGGCACGCAGGCCCCGGTGTCTGAACCGGTCACGGTGACAACAGCCGCTCTGGTTGCGCCCGGCGGGAAGATTCTTCCACCGGATTTGGGGGCAGATTTTGTCGGGGATGAAACGAAAGTCAGAGTCGTGGATATGTCGCTGACTTTCTTTCAGGCCATCGCCCCACAACTGACGGAATTGCAGTACTTATCCCATGCTCGTGCGGTCAACACCGATGGTAAAGTGATTTTGAATATGGATGCAGATGGGTGCTTTTCTTTGTGTGTGGGTAACAGGCTCCCGGGCATCGGACAAACTAACCAGATCATGCTGGTGTCGTTTGAAGGCCATGAAGCGCATCTCAACGGTGACACGATTACAGGCGACTACGACACGATCCGGTTGGTGTTGCTGGGCGGATGGGAATTCACCACTACCAACTTTGACAATGAGTTTCTGAACATGATGGAGGCCTTGTGTCAGGCAGGAAACGGTGGGGTGTCGCTGATGCAAATGACTGTGACCGGGCAGACCCAAAACAATCCGGTGGCTAAAGAAGCGCTGGAGACCGGCTATGTGGCCCTGCAAAACCAAATGCGCGCCGGGGAACAGGCAACTGCCTGGTATCGGGGGCCGTTGACGCCCAGTCCGACCCGGCGGGCGTCGAATTTATCGGACACGGCAGGCAATTATGGTCCTTATCTGTATTCTGATCATGCAATTCACTATGACCCGGATACCGGAATCTTTAATCATGCCTATAGCAGCGCGTGGCAAATCGGTCGGTTGCTGGCCTTATCGGACGGCACATTTGCCCGGAGCATCTTTAACTGGCGGGCGGATTATCTGCGGCTGATTGTCGATCAGGCTAAGCAAAGACAAGTCTCCGCGACGGCTACAACTTTACAGTCCGCGATGGGGTCAGCCGATGCCGCAACTTTACAAAGTGCAACCCGGACTTTCTTTGCCGAGACGTTTCACAAGGTGAACTGGGACATGATGAAAACCCGCAAGCAAAAGGTGTTGGGGGACCATGTGCCCGGTGTGATGAGCACGCAAGAGGTGGCGAAGGTGCATCAGCAGGGAGAAGACCCATTGTTCACACTGAATAAAAAAGTGAGGTAACAAGACCATGCAATCACTCACCAATCGCACGGATGTGTATTCAGACATTGCTCAGGCGCTCGTACAGGCGCACAGCGGCGAGTTACCCAAACCGATCCTGCCGGAGGCACTTAAGCAACAGTTGGCGCAATTGTCCCTGTTATACGGGGTGCCGGTGGACTACATGGTGCCGGATATCCGGTTGCTGCCCACCGAATCGATGCGTTTTTTCTACCTTGACCGAAACTGGCTTGATCGCTTGATTGATGGCGCGATGAGTGTGGGGGTGTTATCCACTCAGGATGCGGTCTTCAATCTCGCCTTTTTCAAAGACATTTATCAACAGGTTGATCAGGCGCAAGTGATGCTACGCTCCACGTTACGCGGTGTGACGCAGGCGCCTCCGACGGTATCGGGTGGGCCGATCACCGGCTTGATTTTTCGCTCTCAGGTGGTGGCTGATTTCCCCGGACTGGAGGTTCAGCCGCTGAGCAATGGCACGTTGCTGCCGATCCTGCGTATGGACACGTTATCCCCGAACGTCCTGTTGTGCTTGTTTGATGGTGTGCCTGATCAGGTTGAATTGATCCAACCGGGAGAAGGCTTACAGCTTGGCTTGTTTCCTAATGATCCACCTCGGAACGGCAGTGATTTCCATCTATTTCTGCGTGGACTGGGCGAGGGCGGTTATCCTGCGGGCGAGCAAATTCAAAACCGGCAGGGGGAGAAACTGCGCGGTTACGGGGCCTACCGGGCAGGCACTGAACAACCGGGACGCGTGGTGGATATCACCGGGCTGGTCAACAATATCAAAACGACTTTGCCCGACGGGGCGCTGAAAGACAATGTGCTGACCGCCGGCGGTTTTGCTATCCAGCTGACGAAAACCGCGCAAAAGCAATCCTATGACACTGCGGACAACTTTCCGCCCTGTCGTCCTTCAACGACAACCGGGAGTACGGACAGTCATGAGTAACTTATCTCCGGTCTGGAATGGACCCTCCGTTCTGGTGCCATTACCGACAGACGTGCTATTGATTGGTCAAGGTGACGTGAATGCGGCATCGACCTGGGCTGACCTGAAAAATAACTATTATGCAATGTGGTCATTTGGCACATCTGCACAGCCAGCGCCTTTTGCCGATGCAAGCTGTCCTCCGGTCGGGGCTCACCTGATGTGGACCTTGCCCAATAGCCTGCGTCAGGGGACTCAGCAGGTGAAAGCAGGCGCCCCGGTGGATTTTCCCTCGGCACCCAACCGCTGGCTGATCACTCGTCTGAGCGTGAATGCGGATGCCCAAAGCCTGAGTGCAGTCCCGACGGTGGTTCAGGGGGACAGCCTGACAGCGGTCAGCGGTGATCTGAGTGACATCAACCAATACCCGTATTATCAGGACACAAACCTTGGGGTGCGTGAGATCGGGATGCAGGTAGCGCTGGCCGACTTTGACGGTGAAAATAACGGCACCGTCGATCTTCAGGCGATTGGTCCGGGAGATGTGACCTGGTCGGTGGCCTATGACAATGTTCGCAACGTGTTCGCGTTGCATGATGTCTTGCCTGATGAGACACAAACCTACCTGTATTCGGTGATTGGCTGGTATGCCGATCCCTCCTCCGATCCCTTGTTTGACCTGCCTGCTACTTCAGGGACGGACTGGCTGAGTATGCTGGAACAACAGTTTCAATGGACCTGTGAAGATGTGGATCAGGCAGAGCAGGACTGGCTCGATTGGCAAACGTTATTCGGGCTCTCCGAGGACTGGAATCCGGATGCACTGAACTTAGCACCACAGGCCAAAGCGATGATTGAAGCGTGGCACACTTGGCAGCAGGCCAACGGGCGTCATGGCGACGCACCTGATTTTCCAACCCAGTCTGTGTATCACTCCATGGTGGCGACTGTGCAATGGCGCGGCGTCCACACCTCTTATGGGACGGGGGCACCGATTGGCGGTGACGGTCAGAAAAAACTGCCTTCGATCACCATTGCCAATACTCCGGAATCGGCCCTGTCCACCTACATGGCGACTCAGGCGGCGACGGTCGCCGGATCCGGGATCACCCCTGAGGACATTCCCGGCCTTGCCCTGACGCTGGAGGCGTTTCAGCGCGGCTTATTGTTTGACATGCAAACTGATCCGCAATGGGCGGAGAACATGATTCATAATGCCAAGTTCGATAAGCAGTACCGGGGACAGACCTGGGTGGTAGCCCGGCCAACACAAAGCGGAATCGGTACAGCGTCGGAGCCGAGTTATGCCGGGCAACAGTCGGTTGCGCTCAGCGACTCCCAGACACAACTGCTGATCCAACTCAATCAGCAGCAGGACCGGCTCAACACACTCAGTCAAGCTATGGCGAGCCGGCGGCAGGAACTGTATGCCCTGGC
The DNA here is from genome assembly GCF_900163965.1 of Vibrio ruber DSM 16370. Classification (GTDB taxonomy): domain Bacteria; phylum Pseudomonadota; class Gammaproteobacteria; order Enterobacterales; family Vibrionaceae; genus Vibrio; species Vibrio ruber. The sequence continues at coordinate 182,109 of NZ_FULE01000014.1, read as the reverse complement.
CATGAAGCAGGAATTTTTAACCTATAACCGGCGCACCATCAGTCCGGAGGCTTATGAGACGCTCAGTCAAAAAGTCACTCAAAGTATTGAGGCGATCTCAGGGGAGCTGACTGCCAATGAGACGCAACTGTCACAAGAGCAGATGAACGTACAGCAACTCTCGGCAGAATTAACCACGAGCGTTGGCGATCAGTATGAGTTAAAAGCGGTTGATCTCGACCCGATTGCATCACCGGCGGATCCGGTGGTTTTGCTCAGCGGGGCGGAGATGGACACCAAAATCCTGCCTCCGTCTTACAATAGGTCCGACTCCGGGCAGTCCGACTTATTGCCGGTTCGGGTTACCGGTCAAACCGTGACCGCGATTCTGGTGACGTTTCAGGCGGTGCAGGATGCCGCGATTCAAATCACTTGGCAGGATGTGCTCAATCAGGTGACGTTACCGGGATGGAACGCCATACCGAAAGAAGTGCTGAACTTGTGGGTTGAAATGCTACTGCTGGATACCAGCTTTGCCCCGATCCTTGCGCATATTTATTTCGAAAAAGCAGGCAAGCCACCGCAAGATGATCAATTGGCAACGCTGATTGAAAAAATACAGATGCAGCAGACTGTCTGCTGGACTCAGTTTGAGCACCAACCGCCAACCGAAGCACTCACGCAAGCCTGCGGTTTCGAGGGGTTGCTACCGGATCCGATCGGGGTGGCTTATCGGCCGGATCGCAATCCGTGGACACCGATTTATATGGATTGGCAAGTGCGCTGGATTCCGGATACGCAGACAGGTGCCGATGCCCTGCAACACTGGCAACTTGGCGATCATGATTATCAATGGACTGGCTCGACCCTCGAACCCAACACGGGGATCTTGTTTGAAGGGCGGGCGACGCTGAACCTGAAAACGACCTATAACATGCAGGCGCAGTTTGCTGCGTTTCAGGCGGATTCTAACTATGACCAATTGCCAGCGTTCATTGTGCAGAACCTGACTTGGGTGTCGAACAATATTCAATACATGGATTTGGTCACGCAATCTATGTCCGGACTGACGGAACAGTTGAATACGTTACTGGCGACGATGAAAAACACCCCGGAAGATGCAGCCATTAGTAAATTGCTGGACGGAACTGCTTATTTTGCACCGCAGACCGGCACAACGACCCAAACGAGTGTCCCGGATTTTCCGGTTCGCGCCGGGCATTTTCAGGTGATGGATTTGCGTTTGATTGATTCGTTTGGGCAGGTTCTGCCGGGCAAAAGCAGTTTGCTCAGTGACCATGACCCCATCAATGACATCACCTGGTCTGACAGCATGCAGACCAACAGTCCAAACTATCGTGGTGAGACTTCGACTTACGGGCAGCTCCCGCCCCGTTTTTCACAAAATGCCATGATGTTCACCCGTTTGTTGCAACGGGATGATGACACCATTGCAAGCAATTCATCGGACAGTACCAGCCCGATTTGCGGGTGGGTGATGGCCAACCACTTAGATGATGCATTGATGGTGTTTGATGCCTCGGGTCAAAGCTTGGGGGAGGTGATCAAAATCAGGCGTGAGACGCAAGAACAGGCGGAAAGTTCTCTCACCATTCGCTGGGATGCAGCGCCGGGGACCAACGCTCAGTTGGGGGCTGATCCGGTAATCGGCAATGTCCATTTGCAAGCCATGATCAATGCCTTGCTCAAAACCGGCGTGACCGAGTCGGGGGTACAGAGCTACGCGGATCTGATGAGTGCGATCGATACCTCGCTTTGGCTGAATAACCTGCTTACAGCTAATCAGGGTAATCTGGCGATCCTGCTCGGACGTCCGCTGGCGGTGGTCCGGGCTGAAGTTGTGCTTGACTTAGCTGGGGACCCGGCCTTCAGTCAGGGCTGGTATCAGACTGGTGCGCATTACAATGACGATGGCACGTTCAAGCTTACGCAACCGCCGTTTGTTGCCACTGATTTTCAGGTACGTATCGGGGACAGCCAACTTAACAAAAATGGCGTGATGGGCTATTTCGTGGCGGATGACTACGACACTTTTTATGCGGTTTACGGGAATAACAGCCAAACGCAGGTACTGCAACAGCAGCTCAGGCAGAGCCGGGTTATGCCCAAAGCCGAGCAGATGAAGGCCATGGTCAGCGTCCCGACCACACCATCCTCCGGGTATGTGATGACCGATCATGTCGTATCCCTGTCCGTACAGCAGCAGACCGTAAAACTCACGCTGCTGATGGATCCGTTCGGCGATCTCACCCTGACACCGGGCAGCCTGCCGGGCAGCAGTGTGACTTTGCCCACCGGCCCGGTCACACAGGCGATGGATAATTTAAGTGCCACCTTCAGAACCGGCCCGCTGTTACTGGATCCACAACAAATTCAGATGCCGACACCGTCTGAGGTGCGGGGCAACTGGTCGTGGGTGGCCCGACAAGATGTCACCAACTGGCAACCCAATCAGGCCATTACCAACAGCGTGCCACAGGCGAGCCTGAATCCGACGCCGTTAAATCTCATTGAAGGCTGGTTACGGCTGGCTAATTTTAAGCAAAAATCATAGCTCGCTCGTGTTGACGCAGGCCGGGGTGCCCGCCGCAGGTAAGCCGCTGTATCACATCAATCACAGGAACATGCACAGGGAGAATCGTCATCATGAGTGACATCATTCGATTTAGTTTTGTACCGGATATGGTTTTTGCCAATGCCTCCGGCACCTTGAAGCTGGTTGCCGAGAATACGTCACTGACTGAGTCCATCACGTTTCACGCAGGCCGGGTTCCCGATTCCATTGTGGTGACTTTTCCGACCGGTAGTTCAGCGGAGGATTTGGTCAATACGTCACCGACGTTTCAGGGACAGCCGGCGCCGGGCGTGTTTACCTGCAGTTTTGTCAACGGTCAATTCATCATTTCTCCTACACAAACCACGGAGCTGGCCGGCGGGGATGCCATTGATGTGATTTTTTCAGACATGCCGGTGAACAGCACGCCCGGTACTGTGCAGGTGACAGCCAGTTATTTTATCGGGACGGAGAGTGGCACGCAGCAACTGATGGTCACCAAAAAGCCCAAGACGCTGGGGGTGATTGCTTGGTTTGACCCCTTGATTGTCGGGCTAAATCAAACTTCACGGCTCTACTACCAAAGTGAGGCGAGTACCAAAGTGGTGATCTCCGGTTTTCCGGAGGGGAGCGGGGAAGAGACATTTGTCACTCCACCTTATTCAGGCAGTACGCCCGCTGGGATCGGCTCCGATACTACGCCGCAGAGGGTTTATACCGTTACGGCGTGGGCCGGTGGCAATCAGTCTGAACCGGAAACCGTCGCTCTGACGCAAGTCGCTCCGATGATTCTGAATTCGTCGCCGGCTTCTGCATCGGTGGGGCCGGATGAAAGCCTGACGCTTGACTGGCGGGTGCGTTATGACGATGGCAACAGCCTGCAATGGCTGGGAAATGCCATTGCCAATGTGCAGGCACCTTATGTTGTCGTGCCGGGTTCGGATCTGACATCGGTGTATAACATCGGCAATCGTAATGCGCAATTTATGCCCGCGGGGATCAATTACACTTTAACTGTCAATGGGTTTCAGCATCCTGATACAGCTGTGTTTCCGGTTACCGTCACGCCTGTTTCGCTGATGTATTTGAAATATGCAGATCCTGAGCTGACGCAGATTGTGCATGACTTCACCCCAAGTGACTGGCAAGCCGCTGAGCTTGATTTCGGTCCGGGGGCGGCCACCTTAACGATTTACCAGCCCGGCTATAAAAAAGACGTTTATTACCTCAGTAAGGAGAACGATACCGTGCACCCTATGATTTTGTATTTTGATAACGAATCGGGCACGTTGCACTGGATCACCGCCAACCTCAAGACCTTATCCCTGACAGTGCTCGAACCAGCGCCCCAGAAACCGCTGCCGATTGCAGACAGTGACATTGACAAAGGGATAATGCCTGTCCCCACTGGGGCAACCTGTGTGGTACTGACCGGGGAAGGTCATAACGGACAGGCGATCCGGAGTCAATTGGCTCTGATCTGAACCGGCCCGGCGGGGCAATGCGGGAGCGACACCCCGGCAAGTGTGAGCCCGCACTACAAGAATAAACGGAGATAAACAGAATGCAATGGAAATCGGAAATGCGTCAGTGTGTACAGGACTTGGTGACCTGTCATCCGGAAGAGCGGATGAACGACTATGCGTTGATTTTTTTGGATCACACTGGCCAACGCCGGGAATTGCTCACCTACATCGACCTGAAAACTCGTTGTCTGGCAGCGGCGCGCCAGATGCGCCACAGGACGAACCCCGGTGATGTTGTGCTAATCGCGATTGAAGATCAATGTCAGTTTGTGATTGGTTTTTTTGCCTGCCTGTTGGCCGGATGTGTCCCAGCTCCCTTACCGGCGTTTCGCCATCAAAACGACAAGCAGACTATTGGCCGTATCCGGGCGATTGTGCAGGCCGGGGATGCCACAATCCTGTTACTGCCGGTAGAGCAACAGGCGCTGGCACAGATGTGTTTTGCGGATTTGCCACTCAACATACTGTGTGTGACATCGCTGATTGCGCCGGAGGCGGACTCCGATTCATCAGAACCGCTTGTCCTGCCGGAAGTCTCGCCACAGGATATTGCCTATATTCAGTACACGTCCGGCTCCACCAGTCAGCCGAAAGGTGTGTGCCTGACCCACACACAGGTGCTGGCGAATCTGGATGCGATGGGCGGTACGTTTCAGCGTCAGGAACGGGTGCGGATGGTGGGCTGGTTGCCCCTGCATCACGATATGGGGCTGGTCGGGCATTTGTTTACGGTGCTTAATGAATCGGGTCAGGGGTACTTTCTGCCGCCGGCGTCTTTTCTGGCGGCACCTGACGTTTGGCTTGCGGCCGTTCACCGCTACCGGGGGAATCTGGCGGCGGTGCCTGCGTTTGCGATTGACGACTGTTTGCGCCGGGTCACGACGCCCGATCCCCAATGGGATCTCAGTTGTCTCAAGTATTTGTATGTCGGCTCCGAGACTGTGGATGTCGGGCAACTGACCGCTTTTGTCGAGCGATTTCAGGCAGTCGGGATTCAGGCCAGCGCCATTTATCCGGTTTATGGTCTGGCGGAGGCCACGTTACTGGTTGCCGGCGGGATGTTGAGTCTGGCTGCATTGGAGCCTTACATCATGGATAAATCAGCAGGCAGTGTGCAGTGGCGTTTAACGCCTTATCCGCTCAGTGCTCTGCAACAGGACATTGGTATCTGCGATCCCGCTTCTGGCACCGAGCTACCGCCGGGGCAGGAAGGGGAGATTATCGTCCGGTCGCCTTCCATCTTCTCCGGTTACTATCAGTCGGACTCAGGGCAACTTCCCGGCGGGGTGACAGCCCTGCATACCGGGGATTTGGGATTGTTGGTCAACGGATGTCTTTATATCACCGGGCGTTTGAAAGAAACGGTGATTCTCCGGGGCGTCAGTTATCATGCAGAAGATCTGGAAATGGTCGCTAAATTTGATCATGACAGTCTCCGCAGTGACGACAAAACCGCTTGTGTCGGCCATGTGGTGAATGGACATGAACAGTTGGTGATTTTTCAGGAAATCCAGCGGCATACACCCAGACATCAGTACCCGGCCATTGTCCAAACCATGCAGGCGAATTTGTCTGACAACTTCGGGATTCAGGCGCAGGCTATCCACCTGATTGCCGCAGGTCTGATGCCGAAAACTCCGAATCATAAATTGGCCAGAAACCGCTGCATGGCTTTGTATCTTTCCGGGGAACTGAAAACACTCTATTCGAGTCCTGAAGTGCCGGTGGGCAAGGTATCTGCATCATCAGCCACGTCAGAGGCCGATGATGCGGTGGTGATTGTGGGCATGGCCTGCCGTTTCCCCGGTGGCGTCGAGACACTGGAGCAGTTCTGGCAGATGTTGTGTGAAGGTCGGGACGGGATTACCAAAGTTCCCGCAACCCGTTGGGACAACAGTATTTTCTTTGACCCTCAAGTTGCAGTGCCGGGAAAAATGAATACCCGCTGGGCCGGATTGACGGATCACATTGATCAATTTGATCCGGCTTTATTTGGTATCTCGCCCTATGAAGCGGCAGAAGTCGATCCGCAGCAGCGAATGTTACTGGAAACCTCTTGGCGACTGCTGGAACACGCCGGTGTGACCAAAGCCGACTTAAAGCATTCCGATACGGGGGTTTTTATTGGCATTGCGAACAATGACTATCTCTATCTGAAAATCAAATTGTCTGAAACGCTGGAAGGGTTTAATGCGTATTCCGGCTTGGGGAATGCCAACAGTATTGCCGCCAATCGATTGTCTTATTTTTATGATCTCAAAGGGCCGAGTGTGGCCATTGATACGGCGTGTTCTTCCTCTCTGACGGCTTTTAATTATGGTTTGAAAGCCATCCGTGACGGTGAATGCGAACAGGCGATTGTCGGGGGGGTTAACGCGATTATTTCTCCGGGGACCACCGTAACCTTGTCTCAGTTTGGGATGATGTCCCCCAAGGGACGGTGTAAAGCCTTTGATGCCAGTGCGGACGGGTATGTCCGGGCTGAAGGGTGTGGTCTGGTGATGCTGAAACGCCGCAGCGCTGCGATGCGTGACGGAGATCGAATTCTGGCAGAGGTTAAGGGTTGTGTAGCCGCACAGGACGGGCAAAGTGCCGGTATGACTTTTCCTAATGGCACGGCCCAGCACCGCCTGATCCGTAAAACCCTGCAACAGGCCGGATTGACCGGTTCGGAAGTTCGTTTTATTGAAGCGCACGGAACAGGCACTCCTACCGGTGATCCGGTGGAGATGGAACAGCTCGTGGATCTGTATGGCGGCCCGGGTGGTGCCCCTTGTTATGTCGGTTCTGTGAAAGCGAATATCGGGCACCTTGAATCGGCTGCCGGAATTGCCGGAGTTATTAAAGTGGTGTTGATGCTCAACCGACATATCATCCCGCCTCAGGTTCATTTTTCACAATTGAATCCACGGATTCACCTTGAACACAGCCGCTTGATGATCCCTGTTGAGGCGCGCCCGTGGGAGGATCGGCACAAAGTGGCAGCGGTGAGTTCGTTTGGGTTTGGCGGCTCTCTGGCGCATGCTATTCTGGCCGCACCGGAACCCGTTACAGGTGTTCAGACGGCCGAAACGGGGGAAATGTCATTTTTCGCAGATTATAAACGGGCTTCCCGTGACGGGGCGTTCTATGAAGATATATGCCATGAAGGGACAGAACAGTTGTTTGTGCTTTCCCATCACAGCGCTGGCGGGCTCCTGAATCAGGCCCGTTGCTGGTCGGAATTTCTGGAGACACCACCGCTGATTTCTCTGGCGGATCTCACCACAACGCAGGCTCAGTGCCGCACGCACCTCAGATACAGGAAAGCCTTTGTGGCTGACAGTCACTCGGGTTTGCAAGCGCAACTGGCACAGTTCGTCAGTCGGCAGAGTAAGGTCACCGTCCCGGCGGACATGTCGGCGCGTGTGTGTTTTCTGTTCAGCGGGCAAGGCGGACAATACCTACACATGGGAGAAACGCTGTATCAGACACTGACTGTTTTCCGTCAGGCTTTTGACCGCTGCGCCAAAGCATGGGCAGAGGCGAGCTTACCGGGACAGACACTCCTCGGGGAGCATCAGGACCGACACGCACAGAGCTTGTCATTACAAACGCTGGCTTTCGATACGCCGGCAGATAATGTGGTTGCGCAATGCTATCAGCCGGTTGTTTTATTCGCGATTCAATACGCGTTGGGAATTGCCTGGCAGGCGTGTGGAGTCATGCCGTACCGACTACTGGGACATAGTTTAGGAGAGTATACAGCGGCGTGTCTGGCAGGATGTTTTTCACCGGAAACCGGGGTCAGGCTGCTGAAAAAACGTGCAGAACTGGTGGTGAAGCTTGCCGCACCGGGCACCATGGTGACTCTGTTTGCAGGCAAGGCTGAAGTGGCAGCAGCATTGGGGGATGCCCCGGTGCAGATTGCGGTGGTCAACAGTCCGGGTAAAACCGTGATTGCCGGGCCGGAGGCTGCTGTCCGGCAGGTCGCACAGCAATTTTCCGACAGAGGAGTACAGGTGCAACCTTTGCCGGTACCGTATGCGTATCACTGTCATTTGCTGGATCCTGTTCTGGCGGCCTTTAACGCGTATGCCAGTCAGTTTACGTTTCTTCCACCGGTCAAATATTGGATATCTTCAACCACGGCAACTCGGATGACGGAAGCCCCGACTGCTGCCCACTGGGTGCGGCATATGCGCGAGACGGTGCTGTTCTCTGATGCAGTCGGACATCTGGCGCAGGACAACGTCAGCAACTTTCTGGAAATTGGACCGGGTACCGGCACTTTAGTGGCAGTCCGGGAATGTCTGACACAACCGGATCTGGTGTTACTGCGTTCTTTGAGTCCGCCAAAAGGCGGTAAAACCGAGCGTGCTCATTTTCTTGAGAGTGCCGGGCGGCTTTACGAACAGGGTGTGGATCTCATCTGGCAATCACTGCTTGCCGGCGAGCAAAAACCGGATCAGATTCCCGGTCTGGTTTTTGATCACCAGCGTTATTGGCTTAAAGGGCTCGAACCGGAAAACATCGCAGCCTTTGCCGGGCCGATTTATGGCAGACACTTACCCATCTCGTCCGACGCTTCAGCGTCAGCCGGGAGACCCGTACAGCCAGCCCGGTACGATTTGGTGTGGGTCAAACGGCAACCCGTGCCGCATCCTGAGGACGTGGTGGATTTGAGAACCCGGCTCTCTTGGTTGTTGGTCGGGCCGGATTCGGCCATCTTACAATCTCTTAGTGCGCAAATCAGGGCGCGCGGGCATCAGGTCTTCTGGCTTTCGACCGACGGCGCGGATCGTCACGCCTGTGATGCCTGCCTGTTACCGCAGGCGGAGACGGCTGATGCCTTTGTCACCCTGAATCATATTCTCACCAGCAGAAGCCGGGCAGATATTGAAGCCTGGAAAGTGGTTTACTTATCGGATGAGGATACCCTCATAGCCCCGGATCAACTTGCATTACCAGAGATGGATCAAGCACTGAGAACGTCATTGGGCGGCTTGATAGTCTTGCTGAAAGCGCTCCGTCAGGTTGCAATCACACCTCCGGTGTGGGTGGTGACCCGAATGTCGCAACAGCTCATGTCAGATGCCGCCGAACAGGTGAATCTGAGCGCAGCCCCGATTTGGGGCTTCGCCAAAACCTTGTATCTCGAACATCCTGAATGGCGCGGGGGTATGATTGATCTTGATGCCGGTACCAGTGCTGATACGAATGCTGCCGGATTGATGGCGAAGATACTGCATCCCGGCTCTGAACATTGCGTGGTATTCAGGCAAGGGGATCAATATGTTGAGCAATTGGCGCCGGTGTCCGCACCGTCGCAGCCTTCAGAAACTGTGACCTTTCGTGATGACGGGGTGTTTGTGATCACCGGCGGACTAGGCGGATTGGGGCTGAAAACCGCGCAATGGGTGATCGATAAAGGCGCGAGGCACCTAATTCTAATCAGTCGTCAGTCACTCCCGCCGGAGGAACAGTGGGTGACACTGACGGACAGGGATCCGGTATTGACACAGGTACAACAGCTACAAGTTCTGCGGGCGCAACAGGTGATCGTTGAGGTGGTAAGTCTGGATGTCCGGAACCCCGGTGCGCTGACTGGATTGGTGCAGTCGTTGGCAGAGAGAGACATTCCGGTACGTGGCTTGATTCATGCCGCGGGGGTGAACTGGTTTGATAAAATCATTGACTTGGATCCGGAGGCATTCTTCGATACCTTGCAGACCAAAATTGCAGCTACATGGCAACTGCATCAACTCAGTTTGTCGATGGATTTGGATTGTTTCCTCTTATATTCATCGGTCTCTGCCTTATGGGGATCGGTGAACCTGAGTCACTACACAGCCGCGAACTTCTTTTTGGATGCAGTGAGTTTATACCGGCAGGGCATCGGGCTACCGGCCCTGAGCCTGGATTGGGGCCCGTGGGCAGAAGTCGGGATGAGTGCGAAACCGGAAGAAGCCCAAATATTGGGCAAAATGGGATTTACGCTGATGCCACCGACTGATGCATTGCATGTGATGGAGGAGGCAATGGTGACCGGGCGTGCGCTGTCGCTGATTGGTCAGATTGACTGGCAGCAGTATCAATCGTTTATCGACTTCACCCTGCAACCCTCTTTGTTTGAACAAGTGGTCGGGGTGCATCACCTCGCTGATGCGGCGGTGACACAGGAGCATTTGCAGCCGATTGTTGGGGCAGGCCCGGCAGAGGCTAGGGCACAGATCAAACAAATCGTGGTAATGGAATTGCGTTCAGTGATGTTGATTGAATCGGTGGATGACATTCCCGGTGATCAGCGGTTTAATTTTTTGGGAATGGATTCGTTGATGGCGATTTTATTTGCCACCAAGTTGGAGCAGTATTTTCAAGTCAAATTGCCGAACACACTGGCCTATAATTATCCACATATCAATGCCGTGACAGACTATTTGTTTGAGCTGGTGTACCAGACCAAACACCCGCAGACAGCCATGACAGAAGATACCAGGGATGATGTGCCGAATGAGGCTACGATGAAACCGCAGGCGGCTCCGGCTCCGGCTCCAACACTGCCATTACCGATTGCGGCAGTGACTCAGGCTCAGGGGAAGTGGTTCCGGGTCTTCAAACCGATTACCCCGGATACACAAATTGTCCTGTATTGCTTTCCTTATACTGGCTCCGGTGCTTTGGTGTACCAAGCTTGGAACGCTGAGTTGCCGCCCGGGGTGGCGTTGATCGGGGTGCAGCCTCCGGGAAAAGATGAACGCAGTGAAGAGCCACCGTATACCGACATGCATGCACTGATTGATGATTTGATGGCGCATTTTGATCCCCCAGCCGATCTGCCTTTCGCCTTTTATGGACATAGTTTGGGGGCCTTGATGGCATTTGAAAGCTGCCTTGCGCTGGCGCAGGACGGGCGTATGTTGCCGGTTCATATGATACTCTCCGGGTGTAATGCGCCAGCGGTGAGAGACTCAGAGCACATTCATGGTTTGCCCGATGATCAGTTCATTGATGCCGTGTTAGAAAAGTACGAAGGTGCAGATCGTCACTCGACCCGGCGCCTGATTTTGGCACGCACTATCACACTCCTGCGAGCGGATATTAAACTGCTGGAAACTTATCAGCCTCAGGATAGTACCGTTGGGGTGCCGCTTCAGATTATCGCCGGTCTGGACGATCCGATTTTGTCCCCCAAACGTGTCAGACAGTGGGTGAATTTTTCGACCGGAGATTTTGAGCTGTGCTATCTGCCGGGTGGACATCGTTTGGTGCATGAGCAACAAGCGCCGTTGCTGGCACTGATAGCACACACATTGCGGGATTATCTTGCAGATAAGTCATCAAACCCACAGGAGAATATCGACATTCATATGGTTGATATTTCTTCAGTAGCGGTGCAGCCGCATCTCAATGGGGGGAAGTGAATGTTTAGTCGGTCTACCCAACCTTGGTACAGTATTTTTGGTGGTCGCTATACCGGAGATCACCCTTCTTTTTATGACAAAGCAGATCAGCCCTGGACGAAGATTCTGGAAGAGAACTGGTTGGTCATCCGGGATGAGCTTTTCGAACTGTTAGAAGAGAACCCGGAGCGGTTGCAGCCCTATAAAATCAACCATGCAATGGCTTTTCCTCCGCAGCAGTGGAAAACTATGGGGCTGATGTTCTGGCGTTTGAAAAATCGTCATAACTGCAAGCGGTGCCCGGAGACGATCAAGTTGCTCAAGGCCTTGCCTGGTTGCACTTCGGCCTCTTTAAGTATTTTAGAGCCGCAATCTAACATCAATCCGCATCAGGGAGATACCGATGCGGTTATCCGTTGTCATATGGGGCTGAAAATTCCGGCACCCCTGCCGGACTGCGGTTTTCAGGTCAGGGATAAAATCAAGGGCTGGCAGGAAGGTGTGACCCTGTTGTTTTGCGATGCACAGACGCACACGGCCTGGAACCATACTGATCTGCGACGTTATGTGATGATTCTGGATATCATACGGCCGGAATATCAGCATCGAAAAAATGATATCTGCGCACATGTGCTGGCGTCTGCGATGATTCAGATGCTCTATCAAAAGTATGAGTTTTTGCGCCGGAGAAAACGGTATGTCAAAAAATCAATCTATCACGTGCTGCGGGTGGGGTTTGCTGTCTATCTCCCTATTCACAACCTGCTTTGAAGAGAGGATAGATGACACGACTGCTGCTGAGTCATGGGAAGACGGAGCTTGTGTTGTCGACAGATGCCCGGACGGTGGTGAAATTCTTTCACCCGACGGTGAGCCGTGAGCGGGTTGAACGTGAAGTCGCCCAGACTCGCAGGGCAAAAGATTATGGCATCCGGGTGCCGGATATCTATGACGTGATTCAGCAAGGAGACCGGTTTGGTGTGGTTATGGAGTACATTCAGGGGCCGACGATGACTGATATTTTATCGAAAGCCCCGTACAGAATTCACGCCTACGCTAGACAGCTCGCTCGGATACAGGCAGAGATCAATGCTGTTGATGTGTCAGGGTTTACCGAACAGAGTTCGCTGATGCGCACTGCCATTTTGCAGACGAAAGCTCGTTTGGGAGAAGAGGGCAGCGCGCATATCGTCCGGTTGTTTGATCAGCTCCCGCAAGCCAACCGGCTGTGTCACAACGATTTGCATCAGGAGAATCTTATTTTCACCCGAACGGGGCCAGTCGTGTTGGACTGGGCGGAAGCAACCGTGGGTCATCCGATCGCTGATGTGGTCCACACGCTGCTGATCCAGAAGCACCCAGTGCAGGCACCTGTGTTGCAAAATTCTTCCCTTTATCATCGGTTACATAATGCCTATCGCCGGTATTTTGCCCGGATTTTTCTTAACGAATACCTTCGCCTTTCTGGGCTTGATCGAGAAGCCATTGACCCTTGGTTATTACCCGTCGCTGCGACTCGTTTGTTTACAAAAATCGAGCCCGAAGAGAAAGATTGGACGGAACACTATATTCGTGGGGAGTTGCTAACAAATTATTCATATAAAAGGTAGCTCTGGCTTTGACAAACCGAGTGATTGTGGAACCATTTTATCAATCGCTAAAAACGGTAGTTAGGTGATGGATATTGATAAAATCGTGAATCACTTGTTGTAGTGACAGGAAATTCACGATTTGTTTAATTTGAAATTGATGAAGAGACCAATTTATTTGCTATTCAGATAATTCAATACCACTTCATGGTGATCTTTGGTTTTGAACTTATCAAAGACGTGCTCGATGACTCCCTCTTCATTGATGAGAAAACTGATACGGTGCAAACCATCGTAGACTTTGCCCATGAATTTTTTCTCTCCCCAGACCCCGAAGGCTTCTGCGAGCTGGTGGTCTTCATCCGAGAGCAGTGTGAAATTCAGGTTATCTCTTTCAATAAATTTGCCTAAACGCTTAACCGGATCGGTACTCACGCCCAGCACAACAACATTTTTATTATCCAGTTCAGCTTTGATATCGCGCAGCCCTTGCGCCTGAACGGTACACCCGGGAGTCATGGCTTTCGGATAAAAATACAGCAGCACTTTTTTGCCTTTAAAATCATCTAGACTCACCGGATTGCCATCTTGATCCGGCAGTGAAAAGTGCGGTGAAGGTGTACCTGCTTGTAGTGGATTCATGATATTTCCTTTTGTCAGCTTATTTATATGTATTCATTACTATTGTCGGGATCTTATACCCTGAGAGTCATAGAGACTCAAGTCAGACTGTCAGAAAACAGAGATTCGAATCCGGCGGGTAAATATCCCCCACAACTTCAAGAAACTACATCGATAAATCATTTGGATAGATTCTCTTGTTTTACTCAAATAAGAGAACTTATTCACTTGTGTTTCTCAGTATCCTTACAGTACCATGCAGTGAGATTCAACTTATGGAGAAAGACATGTTTTCTGGAAGTATAGTCGCACTAATTACCCCTTTTGATAGCGATGGAGAAGTAGACTACGGAAGTCTCAAAAAATTGGTCGATTTTCATGTAGATGCCGGAACCGATGCGATTGTATCCGTTGGCACCACCGGAGAATCTGCAACACTGACGATTGAAGAGCATGTTAAAGTTGTATCTAAGACGGTTGAGTATGCCGAAGGGCGTATTCCTGTCATTGCCGGAACCGGAGCCAATGCCACACATGAGTCTCTGACATTTAGCCGTTTACTGTGTAATACCGGTATTTCTGGTTTTTTGAGCGTCACGCCTTATTACAACAAACCAACGCAGCAAGGGTTGTACTTACATTATAAAGCGATTGCCGAAGAGACGGATATTCCCGTTATTCTGTATAACGTACCGGGTCGTACTGCGGTAGATATGCAGCCGGAGACGGTGGCGCGCTTAGCTGAATTGAAAAACATTGTCGGGATTAAAGATGCAACCGGTGATTTGAGTCGGGTTGCGAAACACCGTGAACTTTGCGGCGAAGACTTTGTCTTACTGAGCGGTGATGATTCAACCGGGCTGGAATTTATCAAGTTGGGTGGTCATGGGGTGATCTCCGTAACCAACAATATTGCGGCAGCAGCAATGGCACAAATGGTTCATCTTGCTTTAGACGGGCAGTTTGATGCCGCAGCAGCGCTGAATGAAAAGTTAATGTCTTTGCATAAAAACCTGTTTATTGAGTCGAGCCCGATCCCGGTTAAGTGGGCAGCCCATAAAATGGGATTGATTGATGGCGGTTTGTTACGTTTACCCATGACAGAATTATCTGGACCCTGTCAACCGATTGTATTACAAGCGTTGGCTGATGCCGGATTGCTATAAATTTTTGGTTTGATTGCTGTTTCATCATCATGGGACGGCAATTATCGTTCGAGAATAGTTGTATGAAGCGAGCGTTGGTTTTCGTGTAGGAGTATGAATGAAATTTTTCAATCAGCTAGTTTGTAGTTCACTGGCTGTATTTATGATGTCTGGATGTTCTGATAGTGCTTTGACACGACAAGCAGCAGAAGGCGACTTTGATTATTTAAACGCAAAATTATCCACGACTTGGAAAATGCCTCAGGATGCTGAATTACAGCTCTACCACAATTACGATATTCCGGATGGCAAATATCAGGGTGGGTTGGGTGAACAGGTTGATATTCGTCCGCCCCAATCTGTATTGGCTTTGATCCCCGGCGTTCGGATTGACAGCGATAACAATGAGATTACGTTCTGGACGGTGAAGCCACAGCTTGCGGATCAAATCTGGCAGGTCATTTCTCAGTATTTAGATCAACATCAAGTCGCACGTTCGCAGAGTCGTCCTTCTTTGATTGATACCGCTTGGATATCATGGTCAGCAGAAGATGAAGTTGCACCAGTGAAAGCGAGATATCGCTATACCCGTATCCAGCAAGGAAAACAGTACGGTATAAAAGTGTCATTGTTGGACATGCAGCAGAATGGTTCGACAGGAAAAGCGATTTACAATCAGAATCGTTATGCCGTGACAATGGCCAATGCGATTACGATGCAATATGATCGTCAGGCTCAGGAAGAAGCAGCGAGAAAGTCTCGGCAGATGGCTCAGCAAATTGCTGTCGCGATGGGCTCGGATCGCAGTGGCTTACCGGTTGTAATTGCCAGAACCTCCTATGACAATATGTGGCAGCGTTTGCCGGATGCCTTGGTTAAAATAGGTTTTAATGTTGAAGATCGCAACCGCTCTCAAGGTACAGTCAAAGTTAAATTCAGCCAGCCGGATGATGAAGTCTGGCAAGCACTTGGTGTTGCACCGGTTTCTCTTGATAACGGCACTTATACACTATTGCTGGGGGATTTAGGGAACCGGACGTCTGTCAATATCACCGGTAAGAATGATAAACCGGTTGCGGAAGAGAAGCTCAAAGAATTTTCTGCTGCGTTATCGGCCTCGTTTCACGAGTCACGATAGACGGATGAATTGATATAAAAAGAAAAAGGGATGATTATTCATCCCTTTTTTTGATCTCTTGTTGATGTTTTTTATCTAATTCGAGCAATCGATCCAAATCATTTTTGTGGTTCTTGTTCAGTTTATCGAGGTTTTTGGGAGTCAGATATTTTAGCGCAGCAACGTTGCCAACAATAATGCTGATAACAACGGTAATAATGAACCAGGGTGAAGTCAGGAAATCCATATCTATGCACCGCTTTGTTCTATATTGATGACAAATTGAGTGTATATAGTATAGAGCATTTTGTGAACAGTGTCTTTGCCTGCAAGCGGTTCGTCAGCTAATGCCTGAAAAATAATCTCAGGTGACATCTGATCCAGACATTGTGTTGCAACATGGTGATGACTGATATGCCAGGGTTCGATCGAAACGCCACCCCGATCCCGTTGATACGGCAGGAAAAAGCCGAACTGGGAGAGATTTTGTGCTAACCATGTCGAAAATTGAGCCTGATGGCCGGTTTGATATTCCCACGGTTCCAGATGCAGTGATTCGTTGGCTGGCAAAGCATTTTTGTCATACACATCAAAGTCAGTGCCCCAATGGTGCCGGCTGGCTCCGGGAAGGGCTGACCAGCGTAAAATTGCCAGAACTTTTTCTCGTTCTGGCAGGTGTAAAGCATTGAGCGGACGACTTTGTGAATCGAGCAGTGGGCGTTCCCCCGCGAATTTAAGGTTCCAGATTGCAAGCTGCTTGTGAAAATCACGAAATCCGCTGGCAATCTGTAAATGGAATCCGGCTTGGTGAGCGGCCTGTTTCAACGCGAAAAAATCTTGAGCGACCGCCTGATGGATCAGGAAGGTTTTGCTATCAACAAGAAATGCTTGCAGATGTTGCTCACTTTTTCCGGTTAATTGCTCAGGTGTCATATCATCGGGCCAGTAAGTTATTCAAGATGTGTTGATACATATCGGTCAGTTTTTCAAGATCAGGAATGCTGACACATTCATTGACTTTGTGTATCGTCGCATTGACCGGGCCGAGTTCGACGACCTGTGCACCCATCTGAGCGATAAACCGACCGTCGGATGTCCCGCCGGTTGTGAGTAATGCCGGTTCTTTATGGTTAATCTGGCTGACCGACTTGGTGACGGCTTCCACAAGGCTGCCGGCATCGGTTAAAAACGGTTTACCATTCAAAGTCCATTTCAGTTCATAATCCAGACCGTGTGCATCAAATGTAGCATGGACACGACGCTGAATCTCTTCTGCCGTCAGTTCTGTACTGTAACGGAAGTTAAACTGGACATGGAATTCCCCCGGAATCACATTTGATGCACCGGTTCCCGCCTGGACATTTGGAATCTGAAAACTGGTCGGCGGGAAAAATGCGTTCCCTTCATCCCATTGAATCGCTGCGAGCTCGGTTAATGCCGGTAGCGCCTGATGAACCGGGTTATTGGCTAAATGAGGATAGGCAACATGCCCTTGAATGCCTTTGACGATTAAATCTCCGGTCAGAGAGCCCCGGCGACCGTTCTTGACCACATCTCCGACAGCGTGGGTGCTGGAGGGTTCACCAACAATACACATATCAATGACTTCATCGCGCGCCATCAATGTATCGACAACCCGGGTGGTTCCGTTAATAAACGGCCCTTCCTCATCAGACGTAATCAGAAATGCAATGGAACCTTGATGATCCGGATGCGCTTCAATAAATCGCTCCACCGCAACAATCATACAGGCGAGTGAGCCTTTCATGTCGGCAGCGCCGCGTCCGTACAAGTGGTCATTGATGACGGTCGGCTCAAACGGGGGCGTATGCCATAGTTCGGCTTTCCCGGCTGGTACGACATCGGTATGGCCGGCGAAGGCAAAGAGTGGTGCCTGCGTGCCGCGTCGGGCCCAGAAGTTGGTTGTGTCTTCAAAAACCATGACTTCAACTTCAAAGCCGAGTGCTTTGAGTCGCGCTATCATTAAGTCTTGGCATCCTGCGTCTTCCGGTGTAACCGAACGACGACAAATTAATTCTTTAGCGAGGGTGAGTACCGGGCTATCGCTCATCCATTTGTTCCTTTCTATGCAAATATCTCAGTATATTGTTCTGGAGAAAAACCAAGGTGAAACGTGTTGTCTACCACCAAAACCGGGCGTTTAATCATGGCCGGAGATTCAACCAATAAGGGAATGACGGTTGTACTGTTTAAGTTATCTTTTTGTGCTTGAGTCAACTGTCTGTAGGTTGTGCCACGTTTATTCAGCACTTTTTCCCAGCCTAAATGCTGACAAAATGCTTCAACCAGTCCGGAATCGATTCCGTCTTTACGGAAATCGTGAAAACGGTATTCAATATTTTCGGCATCTAACCACCGGCGCGCTTTTTTTATCGTGTCGCAGTTGGGGATGCCGTAAAGCGTAATGGTCATATGGTTCCTCAAATTAGAGCAGGCTGTGAACGCATCGTAGCAGGAAGTGAGAGCGCTGACAAAGTTGTGATTCACTGTAAGTCCGGCGGATACCGGTGAATTTTATTCATCGTGTGACAGATAAAAATGAAGTTATTGATCGAACGCAACACACTTTGTGTGAAAACCGAAATAATGGATTGGCACGTGAATAGGAGGTGTCAATGGAATTGAGTCCTGTTTTTGCAAGAAGGCTTTATCTGGCCTACTTGGTTGAAAATTTAGACAGGCCAAATGTCCCCAGATTAATTGAACATACCGGGTGGCCTCGTCGCACAATTCAGGATGTGTTGAAAGCACTACCGGCGATAGGTATTCAACTCATGTTTATTCAAGACGGGAGAAGGCACAATGACGGCTACTATCAGTTATCTGATTGGGGGCCATTTGATAGTCAGTGGATTGTCGAACGTCAGGATGATATAGCTGCAAGTCTGAGTAAATCCCTTTAGTGCGAGAGGACGAGTGTGTTTAATTACACTTTACTGCATGAAAATCAATACATTAGATTATTGTTTATCGCTTGTTTGTTTCATTTTTTATTGGCTGTGCAGGCGATACACGAATTGATATTTATGACAGATTGGCTGACGGTTATCTTTGGTTGTAAGTCGATAAGACGTAAGCATAAAAGCCAGAACATACTGGCTTTATATGCTTGCTGAACGGTATCAGACGCCTGAATTCAGCTTTGAATATTTTCATATTCCGATCAAGTTGATTCATTAGTTTAAACAATATCTTGCCAATATTTTTCTTCCTTATATTCATTTTATAAATGTAATTTTTCAAATGTAACAAAACTTTTCCTTTGCTAATGATAATTGTTTTCGTTAGTATTTTCACTTGTGGTTTGTCTGACAGGAAGTTCTGTATGTTAAGGCTGATAAAGCTTTTCATTATTACTACGATTTTCACTTTTAATTACTCCGTTGCAGCAGCGGTGCTTGATTATCAGGCTGCGGCTGATGATATCAATGCTCGTCTGGATAAAACCGTGCAGCTTTATGCATCTGGTGACCCCGTGCAGGCAAAGAACACGGTACAAATGGCATATTTTGAAGTGTTTGAAGGTCTGGAAGGGCCAATCCGAATTAATTATTCCCGGCAATATGCATATCAGCTGGAAGCTAAATTTGGTGAAATTCGGAAGATGATTAGCAATCAGGCACCAATTGGTGACGTGCAGCAACATGTCGACTGGCTCAAAACTCAAATCGCATCTGTTCCTTCAATTCTGGAATCCGGTACCCAGTTGATCGCTGAAACTGCCGATATCCATCAGGCATCCATTCTACCTTACTGGCGCGAGCAAGTGCTGACGATTGAGCGTTTGGTCAATCAAGGGCTGGCCAGCTATCGCACCTCAGCTCAGGCTGAGACAGAACAGGCAAAGCAACAAAAGCTCGAAGCTGCGGTGAAGCTGATACAACAGGCACAATTTAATGCTTATAAAAACTCTGATCTGGAAACCGCAATTCGTCTGAATCGCTCCGGTGCAAAAGCCGCACAATATAATGACATGTTCAAAACCATGATTGGTCTGGCGAACCAGCCATACTCGATGCAACATTTGGTCGCATTTGGTTATCAGGTTGCGACGCTGACACAAGGGCTGAAAGATGATCTTCCCGGGTTGCCTGCCACACGTGATGATCAGCAACCGACTCAGGATGATGATGAGTCAGTCACGCAACAAAACTGGCAATCGGTAATAACCGGTATTGATGCCGCTATCGCTCAGGCTATTGATCTCTACCAGCAAGGTCAGATTGCGGATGCCATGATGGCGGTTCAGGATACGTATTTTGATCGTTTTGAATCGACAGGGATGGAAAATGCGATTGGTGCCCGGGATACTGCGCTTAAGTCTGAACTGGAAGGCTACTTCACCCGCCTTGTGAGTCTGATGAAAGCCCGCTCCGGGCTGGCTGATATTCAGGCACAGCAGCAGGCATTGAGTCGTGCGCTGGAGCAAGGCGCCACGATGTTGGGGGACAATAATAGCCAGGGTATTTGGGCGATGTTTATCGCCAGCCTTACCATTATTCTCCGTGAAGGGCTGGAAGCGTTGCTGATTGTCGCTGCCATTACCGCTTATCTGGTGAAAAACGAACACGCTGACAAACTCTATATTATTAAAAACTCCGTGGTGGTTGGTGTGGGATTGAGCCTGATCACTGCGGCACTGTTTCAGTGGTTGTTTACCAATGCCGGTGCCAGTCGCGAAATGCTGGAAGGTGTCACCATGCTGATCGCTGTCGTGGTGCTGTTCATGATGAGTTACTGGTTGTTGTCCAAAGTGGAAGCCACCCATTGGAAACAGTATCTCGAAAATAAATTATCCCGCTCACTGACTGCCGGCTCCATTGTCGGTCTGTGGTTTGCCAGCTTCCTGGCTGTCTACCGTGAAGGTGCAGAAACCGTGCTTTTCTATTATGCGCTGGGGGCTGACGGTTCATCAGACTCATTGATCGGGATCTTTGGCGGCCTCGGTGTCGGAATTGTGATTCTCACCATTATCTTTTTCTTGATGCGCTATAGCGTCGTGAAGTTACCCCTCAAACCTTTCTTTATCTTTACCGGTGGATTGATGTATCTGATGGCATTTGTATTTGCCGGTAAAGGTGTATTGGAGCTCATTGAAGCAAAAGTTTTTAACCCGACACTCATCGAGGCCGTTCCGCAAATCAGTTTGTTGGGAGTTTACCCTTATGTTGAAACGTTAATTCCTCAAGTCGCGCTCGTTGCAGCAGCGATTCTGGCATTGATCGTGATTCAGCGTCAGGGGAAACAAATCGCGTAACTTAGTCTGTAACCACTTTATTGAAGGAACTTTTTAATGACGAATAAGCTTTTAATCCCCGTTGCGATTTCAGCAATGTCATTTGGTACTGCAGCCATTGCGGGTGAACACCCGGCGGGCGAAACCGTTGAAATGAATGGTATGGAACTGGCCGCTGTTTATCTGGAACCGGTCACGATGGAACCCCAAGGTATGATGATGGCGGCTTCTCAGGCTGATGTTCACCTAGAGGCGGACATTCATGCACTGAAAGGCAATAAAAATGGCTTTGCGGCCGGTGAATGGATTCCGTATCTGACCATTAGTTACAAAATGAAAAATCTCGATACAGGCAAGACTCAGCAGGGAACATTTATGCCGATGATTGCCTCGGATGGTCCGCATTACGGTTCTAACGTGAAAATGCTTGGGGTGGGGAATTATGAACTCACTTTCCATATTGAACCGCCGTCGAAAGGTGGTCTGCTGCGTCACACCGATGAGGCAACCGGGGTTGGCCGCTGGTATAAACCGTTCGATGTCTCTTACAAATTTAAATATGTCGGCCTGAATTAATTTCTCCTCAAGTCAGGGCGTTATCCAAGGTGGCTTTGTGTTTGTTCAAAGCCACCTGAAAAAATTTATTATGTGAGCTGGTATGAGTTTTTATCTTTCTCAGGTTCTTTCCCACTTTCTTCTCCCCGCGATGATGTTCGGTTTACTTTGGTCTGGCGCGAATACGTCGTATAAGCAAAGATTCTGGTGGTTTGTGCTCCCGGTTATCTTTGGGGTCTGTGCTTATACGTTGTTGCCTTACAGTCAGGTCTACATTTTTTCGATTGGTTGTGCCTATATCGTGGTCTGTCTGCTGTTATTGGGATACGGATTACTGAGCACACAGCCAAGCCGGTGGTTACTCATCTGGCAGGCGATCGTGACAACATTTGCGGCATTTATGTGGGCCAGAATCGCAAAACTGGACATGATGACTGCAACCAGTGTGATTAATACTGAGTTGATTCTGAACGTCGCAGCATTGCTGTTCGGATTCATTTTGATCGGTTTTACCCACGTTTTTACCGGTAAGGTTTTCGAACAGCGCTCGCGCATTTTAAAAAACAGCTGCTTGTTCGCCTTTATTCTGCTGACAATTTTACCGCTCTCCGGTGAGGTGATACTGGCGGGCATGAAGTTGCAGATGATCGAGCTGTATCCGGGACTGCTAAGCTACGTTTCAAAAGTGACCAATTTTTTCTGGTTGTATGCTTATTGTGTACTGGCGCTGAGCCTGATTCCGCTGAGTATGATGGCGTGGTGTGATGTGAAACCGTTGAAAGATGCGGTGAAAAGCCAATCACAGCCAATTGCAAGGCGTAAGCTTCAGGCTCAACTGAATATTCAACGTCGCCGGGCGAGATGTTTTGCGGTCAGTCTGGTGATCATTTTGGGCAATTTATTGTACTGGGATGCCGTAGCGTCTCAGCCACCCACACGTTCTCCGGCTCAGACGATTGAGTTATCAGCAGATGATGCAGTGCATATTCCGGTTACCGACACCTTGAAAGACGGCAAGTTACACCGTTATCAGTGGATTGCCAGTGACGGCAAAGTGGTACGCTTTTTTATCATTGACCGCTATCCCGGTGAAATGAAGTTCGGTGTGGTACTGGATGCCTGCATGTTGTGCGGTGACGCGGGGTATATTCAGGATGGTGATCAGGTGATCTGTCTGGCCTGTGGCGTGCATATCTTTATTCCGTCGATTGGTAATCCAGGGGGATGTAACCCGATTCCGATTGAGAAATGGTCGTTGACAAACAATGAGATCGTTATTGGCAAAGCGATGCTTGAGTCGGGGCTTCAGTATTTTAGCGAGGTGGTGAAAATTACCGTGGTTGATCCGGTCAACGGCCAGTCGCTGACCAATCTGGATGCCCCGTTTAGTTATACGTTTGGCGGGAAAACCTATTTCTTTACCGAGCAGGACTCTTACGATGCATTCCGTGATAACCCTTGGGACTATGTTAGTCAGGGAACTGTTAGTCAGGGAACCGATCATCAGGGGTCTGTGATAGGAGGGACGCAATAATGTTATGGACCATGCTGCGTCAGTCATGGCGTCATGATCGGGGCCGAAAAGTGCTGGCAACGACCACTATCTTTCTGGCTGCGGGACTTATTTCAGCATTATTGGCTATTTCGATCACGATCGGTGACAAGATGTCGGTGGAGATGAAACGCTATGGTGCCAATATCGAAATTACACCGGAAGGTCAGGTGAATCTGCCTTATATGTTGAAAAATGCGCTGACTGACATGGATAAAGATAGCTTGTTACTGGCATCGGAATTACCCAATATTAAGGATATCTTCTGGCGTAATAATATCATCGGGTTTGCCCCCTACGTTCGTGGGAGCGCGACCATCAATCACGATCAAAGTAAGGTCGCCATCGTCGGAACTTTCTTTGATCAGCACCTTGCTGTCCCGGACGAGCCGGATTATCACACCGGTAACAAAATTATTTCTCAGTATTGGAAAGTACAGGGACAGTGGCCGGATGATAGCAAACCGCAGGCCTTGGTCGGAACAGCGCTTGCCAGCCGGATGGGCTGGCACATTGGTGATCAGCTGACGTTGTCCGGTAAGCAACATCATCAACAGGTCACCATTACCGGTATTTTGACCAATGGGGGCAGTGAGGAAGAGGCCGTGGTTGTACCGCTACATATCGGGCAGACATTGCTCGGACTGGAAGGGCGGGTTGAAAGTATTAAGGTCTCTGCGTTGACGGTGCCTGAAAATGCGTTGTCGAAAAAAGCGCGGGAAAATCTGGAATCGTTAGATTCAGATGAATATGACTTATGGTTCTGTACCGCATTTGTTTCTTCTATTTCTTACCAGTTAGAAAAAGCGTTAAGTAATGCTGCGGTGCGCCCTGTCTGGCAGGTCGCTGCATCGGAAGGCATTGTCATTCGTAAAATTCAAAGCTTACTGTTTATGGTGACTCTGGCGGCATTTATTGCCGCCTCAATG
Source organism: Vibrio ruber DSM 16370 (assembly GCF_900163965.1). Lineage (GTDB taxonomy): Bacteria > Pseudomonadota > Gammaproteobacteria > Enterobacterales > Vibrionaceae > Vibrio > Vibrio ruber. Next base: position 157,882 of record NZ_FULE01000014.1, on the reverse strand, counting down.
GGAATTGCTTCTCTCATGACCAATGCAATTTTACAGCGTTCGAAAGAGATTGGGCTGATGAAGTCTCTCGGTGCTCATAACTGGCAGGTGTACTTGCTGTTTTATGCCGAATCGGTTGTCTGTGGTTTACTGGGCGGAATTCTGGGGTGTGCTGCCGGATGGGGCTTATCGAAAATCATGGGCTATGCCCTGTTCGGGTCGTTTATTCACTTCCACTGGATCATCATTCCGCTCATTCTGGTTATCTCGGTCATCATGACCGTATGCGGTACGTATTTTCCTTCCCGACGAATTGCTGCTCTTTATCCGATTGAGGTTTTGTATGGCCGTCAATAAACATTCGATGCAAAGTCTGCTGGTCATTCGTTCTCTGAAACTCCGTCTGCGCCGGGTGGTTGTTGTGCTTGCTGCGTTGACCATGGGCGCGGCTATCGTGACCGCAATGGCTGGGGTCTATTTCGATATTAATCAGAAAATGAGTCATGAACTGCGCAATTACGGGGCGAATTTTTATGTCGGTCCTGCTGCTGAGTCTGCGACGTTATCGACTCGGGCTTACCGCACAATGCTTGATTTGGCACCAAAAGCACATTTAGTGGCATCCAGCCCGTATCTGTATGGTGTGGTGCAATCCGATTTAGAAAAGGTGGTGGCAATGGGCGTTGATTTTTCCCAACTGAAAAAGCTGGTGCCGTACTGGCAGGTTCAGGGGGAATGGATCGGGGTCTCTTTTGATCAACGCAATGCGATGATTGGGACTAATCTGGCGAAAAAGCTCGAAGTGAAGGTTGGCTCTCAACTGAGTATTATTCAAGGAGATACCCGTCATACCTTTACCATTAAAGGGATTATCGATGCCGGTGCGGATGAAGATAACTATCTGATTGTCAATATTTCGATGCTTCAGAAATGGCTTAACCAACCTGAACAGGCCAATTACGCGATGTTTAGTATCGATAACGCTCAGGGGCAGGTGAGTCAGTACGCTGAGCGCCTGAAAGCGCGTTACCCGAATCTCACGATTCGTCCCATCCTGAAAGTGTCTGCGTCTGAAGGAAAAGTGCTCAATAAAATCAAGCTGCTGATGGGGGTGGTCGCAGTGGTGATTCTGATCCTGTCCACCTTATGTGTGAATACCACATTAACGGCAATGATTGGTGAACGCCGTCATGAGTTTGCACTGCAAAAAGCACTGGGTGCATCACATCAAGCGATTACCCGCCAGATTTTGTCAGAGACATTGCTGATGACCTTTGCGGCGATTGTGATCGGGTTAGGTGTCGGTTATATCCTTGCTCAAATCCTTGGGCAAACGGTGTTTAGTGCTTCCATTGATCTGCGTTTGCCGGTCTTTATCATCACGACGATTTTATCTGTTTGTGCAGCGCTGGTGGCTGCAATTATCCCGACTTTACGCGCAATGAAAGTTGATCCGGCGAAAGTGTTGAAAGGAGAGTAATGTGTCTGAATTTGTCATTGAAACCAAGGGACTTTGCAAGCGTTTTGAGCATGTCAGTGCGTTGGATAATATCAATATCTCCATCCGCCGGGGAGAGTTCGTGGCTATTATGGGCGCATCGGGGTCGGGTAAAACTACATTGATGAATATCCTGAGTTGTCTGGATACCGCGACAGAAGGGCAAGTCATTCTCGACGGACATAATGCCGCAAGTCTTGATGAAGATGGCCGCCGGGCGTTCCGGGCAGAAAAAATTGGCTTGTTATTTCAGCAGTTCCATCTGATCCCTTATTTAACGGCTCTGGAAAACGTCATGTTGGCGCAGCATTACCACAGTGTCACCGATATTGATGCGGCTAAAAAGGTGTTGCAAGAGGTTGGTCTTGCGGAGCGTATCAATCATTTACCCAGTCAGTTATCGGGTGGCGAGCAGCAACGAGTCTGTATTGCCCGGGCATTGGTTAATGAGTGTCCGATATTATTTGCCGATGAGCCGACCGGCAATCTGGATGAGGCCAACGAGCGGATTGTTCTGGAAATTTTCCAGCGGCTGCATCAACAGAACCGCACTATTATTATGGTGACACATAATCCGGATTTAGGCCGTTATACTGACCGGATTATTCGCCTGCAACATGGCAAATACGTCGGTGAGGAATGTATCGATGACCATTAAGCGGGTAGTACTCGGCACGCTGATGATCACGCTTGTGCTGCTCAGTGGTTGTAAAGAGCAGACACTGGCTGTTGGCGCTCCGGCCCCTGATTTAGCCGTGATAGACGCAAATGAGCAGCAAATGACGCTGCAACAGGTGCGCGGTAAACCGGTGGTTGTTGAATTTTGGTCATCCACCTGCGGGGCATGTCTGGTGATGATGAAAGCGTGGCAAAAATACGCAGATGACCACCCGGGAAAAATGCAGTTTATCGGTGTCGGAATTGAGCCACACCCGGAAAACCTCACTGATTTTGCAGCGCAGTTGGGTGTGAAATTGCCTCTCGGGCTTGACCAGCTTGGGATTACTCAGGAGCGTTATCAGGTGATGGCTACCCCCACGACCTTCTTTATTGATCGTCACGGTGTGTTGAAGATGGTTCATTTAGGGTATTCATCCGGGATGGATCTTGACCATTACGTCAATTTAATTCAGGAATAGGACAAAACAGTGGCGAACTTTTCATGGCGGCGTGTGGTGGGGTTCTTGAGCTTCATGGTGGTTACCAGTGTGACATTTCCGGCAACCTCAGCCGAAAAGATTGAAGTCGGTAAAGCCCAAATATTCATGCCGCAACGTAATGCCAGTAGCACCGGGTCAAAAATGACGATTTATAACCGTTCAGAGCAGCCGCTTATTATTCGTGAGGTGACCGGGGAACGTTTTAAACAGGTCATGTTGCATATCACAACCTATCAAAGCGGCAAGCGTGAGATGCATCCGGTGGATCAGATTACGATTGCTGCACACCAGAGACTTGCTTTAACACCGAATACCTCACATATCATGCTGATGGGATTCACCCAGCCATTGCAGATGGGGGAACTGGTGAGCCTGACATTGCATACCAATCAAGGCTTGGTGCCGGTTATCGCCAGAGTTGTACCGATGTCGATTCGTTAGCATTCATCTCTCGTCTGGCTTGTCGTTAACTTTTGTTGCACAGTTTTTAGTTTTTACTTTCAGGATGTCATGGTTCTTCAAATAAAATATCAATCTCTACTCTCACTGATGGTGCTGCCGGGAGTCATATTCCTTGGTGGCTGTTTTGATGCTGAAAAGCATACTGAATCCGGGCTGAAAGTGTCAGCAGACACATCATTACAAGGACATCACAATAAAATTATTCGTCATGATGCTCAACGGACATTGCTGGATGTTGCCGGCCTTGGGGCGGTTCAAGAGAGTACGTCAAATCTGCTCAAGGCATACTTTCATCCCGTATTACTGAATATGGAAAATCAGACCATCACCGATGAACCCGGCGCAATTGCGCGTTATCGGGAAAGCGTGAAAAATCATACGTTGACCCGACAGGCACTCGACGCTGACAAAAATCTGGCCCGCTTGTCGAGCCGTGACCAATGGGTGCTGGTGTATATTGTTGGCGGTCATGATTCAGTAAATCATGGTTCAGGTACCAACGGTTCAAAACAAAACGGTGTGCAGGAAGCGTCCCTAACCCCGGGAAAACAGCTGATCGTACCGATCGAAGGCAAGGGGTATCTGTCGATGCTGAAAGGGTATCTGTCTTTAGATCTCAAGACGCTGTCGATTCAGCGCATCCGCTTTTATGAACAGGGTGAGACACCCGCACTGGGGGGCAAGATTATGACCAATGCGCAGTGGCTTGCTCAGTTTCAGGGAAAACGGATCCTCGAGGATGGTCAGGCGAATTTCCGGGTAGTCATGCCTCATCAGAATCATCAAGACCATTTTACGATTGATGGGTTGTCTGGCGCGACCAATACCAGCCATAGCGTGGAGAACCTGATCAATTACTGGATGGGGCCAGATGGCTATTATTTCGCATTGACGTTACTACAACAGCGTTATTTGTAAGACAGACTATCCATCAGACGGGACGCCTCGTGTGACTGATTTGAATGGCAAAGTTAGCTGTTTGTTCTTCCCGCGTGACGGGGTATGATGTGCACCATGACAACTACACATCAGGGATCTTTTATGTCTCATCCTCAAACTGCAATTTTGCCAGAGCCCGGACCATTTGCGCTGTATGTCATCTTTAAAGTGAAGCAAGAGGCGGCCTCAGTATTACGTCAACTACAATCTTTACCTGATTTGGTCGAGACGCTGAATGCATCTCAGTCCGGAGCCGGGTTATCTCTCTCCATTGCTTTCAGTCATCAATTCTGGAAACAATTTGATGCGAGTTTTCCGCCTGAGCTGGTAGATTTCACGCCGTTAGGTCATGGAGACATTCGTGCACCGGCCACCGATGTCGATGTTTTGATTCATGTGCACGGTCAGCGCCATGACTTGCTGTTTTATGTGTTGCGTCAGTTTATGAGTGGTGTCTCCAAGTGGGTAGATATCATTGATGAAACTTACGGATTTCGTTATCTGGATGCACGGGATATGACCGGGTTCATTGATGGGACAGAGAACCCGAAAGATGAACGTCGTCAGGAAGTTGCATTAATCGACGATGGTGAATTTGCCGGTGGCAGCTATGTGATGATGCAGCGGTTTGTCCATCAGTTACCGGCATGGGAAAGATTGAACATCGCGGCTCAGGAGAAAGTGATCGGCAGAACGAAAGAAGACTCGGTTGAACTGGATGATGTGCCGGCTGCATCTCATGTCGGGCGTGTCGATCTGAAAGAGAATGGTCAAGGGCTGAAGATTGTCAGACATAGTTTGCCGTATGGGACGGTAAGTGGTGATCATGGTTTACTCTTCATTGCATATTGCCAGACGTTACATAACTTCCAAGTGATGTTAGACAGTATGTATGGTGAGCGTGATGGTAAAACGGATCAAATGCTTCGTTTTACGCAAGCAGTGACCGGTGCTTACTTCTTTGCTCCGTCAGCCGAAATGCTACAGTCGCTAAGCATCTAGACGTTCATTGTTATTGTTCATAGTTATCACCTTTGGAATATTACTGCTGTACAAAATGTGACCGAGCCTGAGCGCTCGGTTTTTTTCGCTAAAGATATCCCTGAAAACACCGATAGGGGGAAAATCCTGAGTGATTTTAGGTGAAATTATGGCAATTACAGTCAATACCAATATATCGGCATTGCTGGCTCAGCATTATGTGAATCAGGCAAATAGTGCCTGGGTACAATCGATGGAGCGTTTATCTTCGGGATATCGTATCAATCATGCGAGAGATGATGCTGCCGGTTTGCAAATATCGAATCGTCTGGGAACACAAATGCGTGGGCTGGATGTTGCGGTAAGAAATGCAAATGATGGTATCTCAATTATGCAGACCGCAGAAGGTGCCATGCAGGAAAGCACATCGCTGTTACAGCGAATGCGCGATCTGGCACTACAATCGGCCAATGGTTCTAATTCCGCAGCAGATCGGCAAGCTTTGCAAGAAGAATATGTCGCGTTGAATGATGAGTTGAACCGAATTGCAGAGACAACATCTTTCGGTGGCAGAAAGTTACTCAACGGGACTTTCGGTACCTCTTCTTTTCAGATCGGTGCGAGCGCAGGGGAGGCGGTACAACTTTCACTGGGTAATATGCGTACAGATACGCTCGATATGGGCGGATTTAGCTATTTATCCGAGAAGGTGCCGCCACCGGACTGGCGTGTTCAGTCAGATCAGAATCAGCTCACGATGCGTTATGTCGATGCGCAAGGTACCGAGCAACAAATTGATATTCAGGCCAAAGCGGGTGACGATATTGAGCAGTTAGCGACCTATATCAATGGGCAGACTGATCAAGTCTCTGCCTCGGTCAATGAGCAGGGGCAACTGCAGATTTTTATGGCCGGCAAAGAGACCTCCGGTACGATTGATTTCAGTGGCTCGCTAGCCAGTGAACTGCAAATCGGTGTGATGGGTTACGAATCGGTCAATGACCTCAATATTACTCAGGTCGGTGGTGCGCAACGAGCCGTTTCCGTCTTGGATACCGCTTTATCGTTCGTCGATAAAAACCGGGCTGAACTGGGTGCATTTCAGAATCGTTTCGGACATGCCATCCTGAATTTAGACAATATTCATGAGAATCTGGCCACTTCCCGAAGCCGTATCCGGGATACGGATTATGCCCGGGAAGCAACCCAAAGTATGAAGCAATTGATCTTACAACGGGTCAGTATGTCAATTTTGGCGCAGGCAAAAAGACAGCCGAATATGGCTTTATACTTATTAAGGTAAAGCACGATTAAGGTAAAGTGCTATTCAGATAAAGCGCTACTTAGATAAAGAGTGACTCAGATAAAGATCTGGTCAGGTAAAAAGCAATTCAGATAAAGTATACCGAGCGAATCAAGTCTTGAGAGACGTGCGGAGACGGCTGTGAGAACATTCCGTTTCGAGGTCGCTGTATTACGGCAGGGTTCTGTTTCAGAGATAACCGGAATGATGAATCATATTTATTTAGTGAATGGTTTCATTTTTACTGGTCATAACTTTACCCGACACACCATGCAAATCAGCCTGTGAGCCCGGCAGTTTGCGTCACGATAGTGGCGTTGTCCCCCTCAGTTTGCATTGTTCATCCGTTTTATTGTCTTTTGTCTGCATATATTGAGTCAGCCAGCGTATTCTTCAGTTTCTTTAGTTATTCGAATTGATTGGTCGTAATGTAAGCTAGTCGTAACGTCAGTCGTAGCAAAGCTTAAAAAGCCTGAACGGCTTCGTAATACGGCTATTCAGCGCTGTTTATAAGCAGCAGCAAAAAAATAAAAAACGCTCCTTATCGCCCGTTTTGAGCACATCTTTAGCAAAATTTTTAATGAATTTGACCGACTGCTCACTCCTTATCCAATTGGACTTTTTGGTAAAAAAAAATAAAAAAAATCCTTAAGATTTTTCCATCCACGTCGTTAATAAAAGTAACTTTGAGAGAGCTACTTGGTTTTCCGAGACGTCGGAAACCGGAAACATCGGAAAATCAATTGGAGAAGTCATCATGGCAGTGAATGTAAACACAAACGTATCAGCAATGACCGCACAACGTTACCTGAATTCAGCAACACAAGCTCAGAATACATCAATGGAACGTTTATCATCAGGCTTTAAAATCAACAGCGCAAAAGATGATGCTGCAGGTCTGCAAATTTCTAACCGCTTGAATGTACAAAGTCGCGGCTTAGATGTCGCCGTACGCAACGCAAATGATGGTATCTCTATTGCGCAAACCGCTGAAGGGGCAATGAACGAAACCACGAACATCCTGCAACGGATGCGTGACTTGTCACTCCAGTCTGCGAACGGTTCAAACTCTAAATCTGAACGGGTTGCGATTCAGGAAGAAGTGACAGCACTGAACGATGAACTGAATCGGATTGCGGAAACGACCTCATTTGGTGGTAACAAGCTGTTAAACGGCACTTTCCAAACCAAATCTTTCCAGATTGGTGCGGATAATGGTGAAGCGGTTATGCTCAACCTGAGAGATATGCGCAGTGATAACCAACAGATGGGTGGTACCAGCTATATTGCCGAAAACGGTAAAGATAAAAACTGGACTGTTCAGGCTGGGCAGAATGACCTCCAGATCAATCTGACTGACAAAGATGGTCAAGAGCAAAATATCACTATCTCTGCGAAGGCCGGTGATGATATTGAAGAACTTGCAACCTATATCAATGGTCAGACAGATGCGATTAAAGCCTCGGTTGACCAAGACGGCAAACTCCAAATTTTTGCCGGTAATAACAAAGTTGACGGTGAAGTTTCATTTGGCGGTGCGTTAGCGGGTGAGTTAGGCATTGGTGAAGGGAAAGATGTGACCGTCGATACCATTGATGTGACTTCTATCGGTGGCGCGCAACAGTCGGTTGCTATCATTGACTCCGCATTGAAGTATGTTGATAGTCATCGTGCTGAACTGGGTGCTTTCCAGAACCGGTTCAACCATGCAATCAGCAACTTGGATAACATCAACGAGAACGTCAATGCATCGAAGAGCCGAATCAAAGATACCGATTTTGCCAAAGAAACGACTGCATTAACCAAATCTCAGATTTTGGGTCAGGCATCAAGTTCGATTCTGGCACAGGCCAAACAAGCACCAAACTCAGCATTGAGTCTGCTTGGTTAAGTCATCCACGACAGAACAGACTTTGTTTAAAAATCCAGCTTCGGCTGGATTTTTTTTGTCATCGTTAAATCACCACATTTAGCGATATTGACTGTGATGATGAGCCTGTTCTTTAGCCAATAAATTTTGGAGTGGATCACGTTTTTTTACACAAATGGGGCGATTGAATAAAAAAATTAAAAATTTCCTAAAGGATATAGATCGTAAGCCGTTAACCAGATTGAGAGAAATGAGATGTGTGAAAGTGAGGTGAGAGACACGGCAGCACATCAACTATCCGTTAAAGGAGATCAATATGCCAATTAGTGTAAATACCAATATCTCGGGGATGACCGCGCAGCGTTATTTGAATAATGCTGCGGATAGTGCTCAGAAATCAATGGAGCGTCTATCTTCCGGTTACCGTATTAACAGTGCGAAAGATGATGCCGCAGGGCTGCAAATTTCGAATCGCTTAACCTCGCAAAGTCGCGGGTTAGATATGGCGGTTAGAAATGCTAACGATGGTATCTCAATTGCACAAACTGCTGAAGGTGCGATGAATGAGACCACATCTATCTTGCAACGGATGCGGGATCTGTCTTTGCAATCTTCGAATGGTTCCAACTCAAGTTCGGAGCGTAAGGCGATTCAGGAAGAAGTATCAGCATTAAATGATGAGCTGAACCGGATTGCTGAAACGACATCTTTTGGGGGAAATAAACTCCTGAACGGCACTTTTGGCAGCAAATCTTTTCAGATCGGTGCTGATTCCGGTGAAGCGGTATCTTTGACTATGGGTAATATGCGTACCGATACTCAAGATATGGGTGGTCGGGCATACGTTGCGCAAGAAGGAAAGTCACCTGACTGGACGGTCTCTAACGCAACCGATCTCACCTTGAGTTATACTAATAAAGATGGTGAAGCTCAGGAGTTGACGATTAATGCGAAAACCGGAGATGATCTGGAAGAGGTCGCAACTTACATTAATGGGCAGAATAGCGATATTCAGGCTTCTGTAGGAGATGATGGCAAATTACAGTTATTTGCTTCTTCACAAAAAGTGACTGGTGATGTCAGCATCGGTGGCGGACTGGGATCTGAAATCGGTTTCGGTGAAGGCCAGGATATGAATGTCCAGAGCGTCGATGTCTCGACTATCGGTGGTTCTCAGCTAGCGGTTGCAGTCATTGACGGTGCGCTGAAATCGGTTGATAGTCAGCGTGCTTCTTTGGGGGCGTTCCAAAATCGCTTCGGACATGCAATCAGTAACCTTGAAAATATTAACGAAAACGTGAATGCATCACGGAGTCGTATTAAAGATACTGACTATGCAAAAGAAACAACGCAGATGACCAAGTCGCAAATTCTGCAACAAGCAAGTACCTCGGTACTGGCGCAGGCGAAGCAGGCTCCATCTGCAGCTCTTAGTCTATTGGGGTAATCGACGGACTATTTTGAGCTTGGGGTCAAAGTAGTCTGATGATTTGAACCCAATGAGGTGGAAGGGAGATTGTTATGGAAGTTTCATCCTACACATCGAACATCCAGCCTTACGGCTCACAAAATGGCACTAAAATTGCTTCAGAAAATGACAGTAATAGTGCAAGAAGTGTTTCTGTGAATAAAGACGCAGAACGAATGGACAAACTTGCCGAAGAGATGAAAGAGCGGCAAGCGGATTCCGCTCAGACAGTGGAAAAACTGTCAAAAGAGCGGAAGCGGATTAACGAAGAACAGCGAGCCAAATTGATGGAGCAGATGCATGAATTTGTTTCTTCACTCAATAAAGGGTTGTCGTTTCGAGTTGATGAAGAGTCCGGACGAGATGTGGTGACGATTTACGAAGCTGATACCGGTGATGTAATTCGTCAGATTCCGGAAGAAGAGATACTTGTTGTCTTGCGACGCTTGGCCAGAGATCAGGATCATCGTTCTGGTCTGTTAATGACCAAAGTGTAACGTTATTTTGAGGTGATTGGATGAGTCTGGGCCCGTTAGGGATGAATTCTGGCATGGATATTAATTCCATGGTTCGCAAAATTGTCGATTCGGAGCGTGTTCCCAAGCAGCAACGGATCGATAACCAGCGGACTCAAAATAATGCCAGTATCAGTGCCTACGGCCGGCTCAGAGAGTCGTTGGATACAATGAAAACGCTGATGGCAAACTTTCGCCAGGAAAAAGCGTTTGCATTGCGGAAAGTAGATACGACTAATGAAAATGTCGTATCTGCGACAGCGACAACGGACGCCATAGCAGGAAGATACGCTATCGATGTGTTGCAGCTTGCCCAAAGCCATAAAGTTGCATCTAACGTTTTTGCGGAAGATGAAAAGTTTGGGCCGGGTAAGCTGCATATTTCACTCGGTAATCGGCGGTTTACCGTTGATATTCAATCAGATTCGCGGCTGAAAGATGTCGTGAACGGTATTAATGCAGCGAAGGGAAATCCGGGGGTTCGGGCCTCTGTGATCAATGACATCGACGGACCTCGTCTCATTATTGCCTCAAACCAATCCGGTCAGGATAATAAAATACAGATAGGTGCAGATGCGCCTAATGGTAGTAGTTTAAAAAAACTGGAATATAAAACGCTGGAGCAACGGGTTAAGGATTTAGAAAAAGCACGTTCTCAGGCGCAACAACTCATTACCCCTCTCACACCAGAACAGCAAAAAATCGCAGGGAAAGTTGCAGAAAAATTAGAAACGGCCGCCAGAGCGGTCGATCAGTCTGTCGCAGATGAGATTCGTCAGGCTGCGGAAAAAAACCAACCCGCTGACGGTACTTCCGCCACGAACGAACTTTCTGATTCTGCTGCCAGTGCCGCTGCAGAGGCGGCTAAAAAAGCGCAAGACTATGTTCGTCCTGAAGATCGGATTCCCGGCTGGTCAGAGACGGCATCCGGGACATTGTTGGACTCTTATCAGGAACCGCAACCGGAGCTGGATCAAAGTGCCATCGACAAGTCGGCAAATGTTCCCGGGTGGTCTAATACTGCATCCGGGACATTATATGATTCTTACGTAACGCCGAAAGAAGCTCAGGCGAAGCTGCAAGAGAAATTAGCGCAGGAAGAAGCCGATATTGAAGCGGCGGTTCGCTCCGGTCAGATGACACCCGAGGAAGCGAAAGCACAGGAACGCGCGAAATTGTCGCCTGAAGAGCGGGCTTACATTGAAAAAGTAGAAAAAGTGCAATCTGATCTGCAAGAAGCCCAGAAAGCATTTGATGCCTATCAGGGGATGTCAGAAGTTCAATCGGCTCAGGATGCGAAGGTCATGCTGGATGGGGTTGCCACCCTGTCAAGTAACAATAACATTATTGAAAATGCGATTGATGGTGTTGATTTAACGGTCAAAGGTAAAACTAAGGCCAATCAGCCACCGGCGGAAATTGATATTGAGTATGACCGGGATACAGTCAAAGATGATATCCACAAATTCGTTGATGCGTATAACCAGTTTTATCAACTGTCGAAAGCGCTGTCTAATGTTGATCCAAAAACGGGAGAAGCCGGGCCGCTCGCAGGGGATAGTGTGGTTCGTAATGCGGATTCACGGCTGAAACGGGTTTTTTCTTCTCAGATCAAGCAGGCACCCGAAAATTTAAAAACACTGACGGAGTTTGGGATTACCACAACTCGGCAGGGCACGTTAGAAATTAACGAAGATATGCTGAGCCGGCAATTGAACAATAATTTCAATAAACTCGGTGAGTTTTTTGGCGGCCGGGATGGTTTTGCCAAAAGGGTTGAGGATGCGATTCAGGGGATGACCGGTGTTACCGGGTCTCTGCGTACCCGGGAAAAAAGTATGGTTGAACAGAACCGTCGCCTGGATGATGACCAAGAGTCACTGGATCGCCGGATGAATACATTAGAGCAACGAACCCATGATAAATTTCTGGCGATGCAGGATGCCACCAGTAAAATGCAGAGCCAGCTGTCAGGGATGATGAATGCGTTAGGTTCGTCAAATGGATGAACTCCTGAATCAACTAAGTGATATTGATCACAAAATTGGTGAGCAGCTTCAGGAGGAAGAAATAAATACTGAAGTTATTCATCAACTCGTCGATAAAAGGGATCAGATATTGCAGGTATTGGTTCAGGAAGCGTCAGAAAATCAACAGTTCTCGCGTTCAGAGCCTTGGCGGCGTGCAATTGAACGTACCCAACGACTTGTTGAAGAGATGCAACTGAAAACATCAGGTATCGGTCATTCACTAAAGAAGTACCGGTATGGGAATAAATCTGTTCAGCAGTACAAGAAGTTTTTATGAAAGAGGAAGACTATGCGTGGTTCTTTACAGGCTTACAAAAAAGTATCAGTGGACAGCCAGCTCAGTGCTGCCTCACCACATAAAGTCGTACAGATGCTGATGGCCGGCGCGATTGAGCGACTGATACAAGGCAAAGCAGCGATGATGCAAGGTAATATTCCTGTCAAAGGTGAGCGTTTAGGTAAAGCCTTAGACATCGTCATCAGCCTACGGAGTTGTTTATCGATGGAAGATGGTGGGGATATCGCCAGAAATCTGGATCAGCTTTACGAATTTGTGATTACCCAGATCACGCAGGCGAATCATCTCAATGAACCAGAGCTGCTTGATGATGTGATTGATATCATTCGAGAAATAAAATCAGCTTGGGATCAGATTCCTTCAGAGTATCATCACCTCACTTCTTCTGAAGTAGGGGCGTAGGTTTTATTGGAAGCATCTCACTCAATCAGAGATTGAGTGTTGTCTTCGTATTGCCATATTTTTTGAATTCAATAGAATAGAGGCCACTATCACTATAGATTAGTGGCTTTTTTGTTGCTGGTGGTTTGAATTTTTGTCTATGTTTATCTAGAGATAGATTGAATAAACAATATTTCATATGTTCGATATAGAAATTCAACAGTAACAATAACCTAATGGATGAAGGCAAATATACTTACCTATGCAAGGTTTAGCGAAACTGCTCGTGATTGAGGATAATCCTGCAATTCGTCAGCAAATCAGTATTATTTTGGATTTTGTCGGTGAACCTTGCGAGGTAATCGAGTCATCTCAGTTTGAACAGATTGATTGGTCTGATATATGGGCTGGTTGCTTGTTTGGTTCACTGCAAAGTGGACATCTGTCTGAGATGGTACAGACCCAACTGCAGAATATCAGTCATATTCCACTGCTGATGATGGATCAGCAGCCCTACTCTCTGGAGCCATTCTCCAATTATGTTGGCGAACTAGATTTTCCTCTCAATTACCCTCAGTTGGCTGAAGCCTTGAGGCATTGTAAAGATTTTCTGGGGCGCAAAGGTATTTCGGTATTCACCTCCGCACGTAAAACGACACTGTTCAGAAGTCTGGTCGGACAGAGCACCGGTGTTCAGGAAGTCCGCCATTTGATTGAGCAAGTCTCAGGGACGGACGCGAATGTGTTGATTCTCGGTGAATCAGGAACAGGGAAAGAAGTTGTTGCGCGGAATGTTCACTATCATTCACCACGACGTAACGGCCCTTTCGTGCCAATTAACTGTGGTGCAATTCCTGCCGATTTATTGGAAAGTGAGCTGTTCGGTCATGAAAAAGGTGCATTTACCGGTGCACTTACGGCACGCAAAGGACGGTTTGAACTGGCAGAAGGCGGAACGCTATTTCTGGATGAAATCGGTGACATGCCGATGGCCATGCAGGTGAAGCTGTTGCGTGTGTTGCAAGAACGCTGTTTTGAACGGGTTGGCGGTAATACCACAATTAAAGTGAATGTGCGTGTGATTGCAGCAACGCACCGTAATCTGGAATCGATGATCGATAAGGAATTGTTCCGTGAAGATCTCTATTACCGATTAAACGTTTTTCCGATAGAAATGCCAGCGCTGAAAGCACGTAAAGACGACATTCCTTTGTTAATTCAGGAATTGCTGACACGCATGGAGTCCGAAGGTGCTTCACCCATCTGTTTTACACCGCGGGCGATTCAGTCGTTGATGGAACATGATTGGCCGGGAAATGTCCGGGAATTGGCGAATCTGGTTGAACGGATGATCATCCTCTATCCGAATAGTCTGGTTGACGTGAATCACTTACCAACCAAATACCGGTATAGTGATATTCCGGAGTTTCAACCGGAGGCCAGCCGCTACAGTAGTATCGAAGAGCAGGAACGGGATGTTCTGGCCGACATTTTTTCCGAGGATTTTCAACTGAGTGATGTAGAGCAAGACTTGATGAACCATGTGAATGCTCCTCAATCTCTTCCTCCTGAGGGGGTTAATCTAAAGGAGTTGCTGGCAGAACTTGAAGTCAATCTGATTAATCAGGCTTTGGATGCGCAAGACGGGGTCGTTGCCCGTGCTGCTGACATGTTAGGGATGCGCAGAACGACACTCGTTGAAAAAATGAAAAAATATAATATGAACCGTTAAACGTCAGAGAATAGTCAATTTATTGTCATTCTGTTTTTCTGTTGATGTAATAACTTGAATTATATATAAAAAATAGTCTGGAACGCTTTTTGCTATTCAGACTATTGTTGTTTTTACAGAACAGAAAACGAATATGCAAGAATCTCAGGCGCAACAGCTTTCTCATCTCGATTCAATAGAAGATCAGATTGAACGATATAAACAGGTACTGGATGTCATGCCTGCCGGTGTGATTTTGTTGGATACGCAGGGCATTGTCCGTGAGGCTAACCCAGAAGCGGTTCGATTGCTGGAAATACCATTAGTCGGTGAGCGTTGGTACGCTGTGATTCAATCGGCTTTCGCCCCAAAAGAAGATGATGGACACGAAATTTCGCTGCGCAATGGCAGAAAAGTGCGATTAGCAATTTCAGCATCGTCAACCGGGCAGTTGATCCTCATTACTGATTTAACTGAAACGCGTTTGCTTCAGGCGCGGGTCAGTGATTTACAACGCCTCTCTTCACTGGGGCGAATGGTCGCTTCACTGGCTCATCAGGTTCGTACACCTTTATCCAGTGCTATGCTTTATGCGTCAAACCTTGCTGCACCTCAGTTACCGACGGCCACGCGCGAGCGTTTTCAAACGAAATTGATGGATCGGTTGCACGATCTGGATAAGCAGGTCAATGACATGTTGCTGTTCGCCAAGGGAGGCGATAATAAAGTTGTTAAACCTTTTACACTCGATGAGTTAGTTCAGGAATTTTATCCGATGGTCGAAACTGCGATACAAAGTCATCAGATCGACTATGGACAGGAAATCGAACATCCGGAAACGACTTTACTGGGGAATCCCAATGCCATTGCTTCAGCGTTGAGTAATCTGGTGATGAATGCGATTCAGAATACGGGCAAAGGTGCCCAGATCGATGTGTTCTTCCGGCCGGTTCAGAACATGCTGAAGATTTCTGTACAGGATAACGGACCGGGCGTTCCGGCGGCAATGCAACATAAAATTATGGAGCCTTTTTTCACCACGCGTTCTCAGGGAACGGGATTAGGGCTTGCGGTGGTTCAGATGGTTTGTCGTGCGCACGACGGGCATCTAGACTTGATTTCTGAAGAAGGGGATGGAGCATGTTTTACCATGTGTCTTCCTCTGGAGCGGACGGTTTCTCATAAGAATTCAGAGACAGGAGAGTAATCATGGCTCAGAGCAAAGTATTAATTGTTGAAGATGATGAAGGTTTGCGCGAGGCATTGGTGGATACCTTAGCTCTGGCCGGTTATGAATGGGTCGAAGCGGATTGTGCGGAAGAAGCACTGGTAAAGCTAAAGTCAGAAGGCGTCGATATTGTTGTCTCTGATGTGCAAATGGCTGGCATGGGTGGTCTGGCACTGTTGAGAAATATCAAACAGCATTGGCCGAATCTCCCGGTATTACTCATGACGGCGTATGCCAATATTGAAGATGCTGTTGCCGCGATGAAAGAGGGCGCCATTGATTACATGGCGAAACCATTTGCGCCTGAAGTGTTGCTCAATATGGTCAGCCGCTATGCACCGGTCAAATCGGATGATAATGGCGATGCGGTTGTTGCTGACGAGAAAAGTGTGAAATTACTGGCTTTAGCGGAAAAAGTCGCTAAAACGGACGCAAATGTCATGATTCTCGGGCCGAGCGGCTCAGGCAAAGAAGTGATGTCACGCTACATCCACAACGCTTCGCTGCGCAAAGATGGGCCTTTTATTGCGATCAACTGTGCTGCCATTCCGGATAATATGCTGGAAGCGACTCTGTTTGGTTATGAGAAAGGGGCGTTCACCGGCGCAATTCAAGCTTGTCCCGGTAAATTTGAGCAAGCGCAGGGCGGCACAATTCTACTCGATGAAATCAGCGAAATGGATTTGAACCTTCAGGCGAAATTACTGCGCGTGCTTCAGGAAAGAGAAGTTGAACGGCTGGGAAGCCGTAAAAGTATTCAACTGGATGTCCGGGTACTCGCAACCAGTAACCGGGATTTAAAAAGTTATGTGCAAGACGGTGAATTTCGTGAAGATTTATACTACCGCCTGAATGTTTTTCCGATTTCTTGGCCGGCACTGCGAGAGCGTCAGGCTGACATCGAACCTTTGGCGCAACATCTGGTAGAACGCCACTGTAAAAAGCTTGGGATTGCGATGCCCAGAATTGCACCGTCGGCCATTGAAAAACTACTCTCTTATCCGTGGCCCGGTAATGTTCGTGAACTGGATAATGTCATTCAGCGAGCCTTGATTTTAAGTGAAAATGGCAATATCGATGAAGAACATATTCTGCTGGAAGGGGTTGATTGGAAGGATGCCGGTAGTTTACAGAAACTGGTTGAGAATGACCGGTCGCACTCACACTCACAACCGGTTGAACCACCGACTGTCAAAACTGTGGCTTACAGTGAGATGGACAGACACCAGTCAAGTATTTCTGATTTGGGCGGTGAACTTCGCGATCAGGAATATTCAATTATTCTGGAAACCCTGATTGCCTGCAAAGGGCGGCGTAAAGAGATGGCTGAACGCCTCGGGATTAGTCCGAGAACCTTGCGTTATAAGCTGGCGAAGATGCGCGATGCCGGGATTGATATTCCGGGGTAAATGCTATTTATCAAATGGCACACTAATTGCTGGATAAGAGATAAGCAACGTATATATGAGTCAAAGAATTGGCTATCAGGGGGACTTATGAGACTAGATGGACTACAGACTGAAATGCAGTCAATGATACAGGAAGCCAGCGGTAAACCAATGGCACCAACCGGACAGTCAGTCAGTGCTGACTTTGGTGATCTGCTCAGCAAAGCAATTAATAATGTCAACGGACTCCAACAAACATCCAGTAATCTGCAAACTCGGTTTGATCGGGGCGATGAAGGCGTGTCCTTGTCTGACGTGATGATCGCCAGAAATAAAGCAAGTGTTGCATTCGATGCGACTGTACAGGTTCGGAATAAGCTTGTTGATGCTTATAAAGAACTGATGAACATGCCGGTTTAACGGTGACGTTTCGGTATCAATTTTGAAGTATTGTAGGTAAGTAACGTGGCCGAAGATAACCAATCGACAGACCTGACTTTAAGCGATGGTGGTGCGATTTCCGCAGATACGGATTTGCCCGTCGATCATCAGGACCCTGATTTGGATGAGAAAAGTTCATCTCGTTTTGACTTTGCCGTCGGTGATTTAGACCTGATTCGTCAGGTGGTTCTCGTCCTGTCCATCTCGATTTGTGTCGCTCTGATTATGATGCTGTTTTTCTGGGTCAAAGAACCGGAAATGCGTCCACTGGGTGCCTACGACACCGAGGAATTGATCCCAATTCTGGATTACCTCGATCAGAGCAAGAAAGAATACAAACTCGATGGCAATACGATTTTAGTCCCGGTCACTGAATACAGCGGACTCAAACTGGATTTAGCCCGTGCGGGTCTGAATCAGGATAAACAGGCCGGTGATGATATTCTGCTTCAGGATATGGGCTTCGGGGTATCACAGCGTCTTGAAATCGAACGGTTAAAGCTGAGCCGTGAGCGCCAGTTAGCCAAAGCGATTGAAGCCATGAATCAGGTGAGAAAAGCGCGCGTATTACTCGCGATGCCTAAATCGAGTGTATTTGTGCGCCAGAATCAAGAAGCTTCCGCGTCGGTTTTTTTGACGCTGAGAACGGGCGCGAACCTGAAACAGGAAGAAATCGATTCAATTGTCGATATGGTTGCCAGTGCGGTACCGGGGATGAAAACAACCCGTATTACCGTTACCGACCAACATGGGCGTTTGCTCAACTCCGGGTCTGCCGATCCGGTGTCAACCGCACGTCGTAAAGAACAGGAATTAGAGCGTAAGCAAGAACAGGCGCTCAAAGATAAAATTGATTCGGTGCTGATCCCGATTCTCGGTCTGGGGCAATATACGGCGCAGGTCGATGTCGAAATGGACTTCAGTGCCGTTGAGCAAACCAGTCGTCAGTTTGATCCGCAAAAACCATCAACCCGAAGTGAATATACCCTTGAAGATTATAACAATGCCAATGTTGTTGCCGGTGTTCCCGGTGCATTGAGTAATCAACCCCCGGCAGATTCTTCTATTCCGGAAGATGTTGCACAGATGAAAGATGGTTCGACGCTAGGCCAGGGATCAGTTCATAAAGAAGCAACGCGTAATTACGAATTGAACACAACCGTGAGTCATGAACGCAAACAGACAGGTGTCATCAATCGTCAGACCGTTTCCGTGGCGATTAAAGACCGTGAGGTAGTGAACCCGGATACGGGTGAGATCACTTATCAGCCTCTGTCTGACAGTCAGCTCAATGCAGTGCGTCAGGTACTGGTTGGTGCGATTGGCTATAATGAACAACGAGGCGATTTATTAAATGTCTTAAGTATGCAATTTGCCAAACCTGAGGTGGAACAGCTCACCGATGTACCGATTTGGGAGAACCCGAATTTTGGCGACTGGATTCGCTGGCTGGCAAGTGCATTGGTTATCATTGTCGTGATTCTGGTTCTGGTTCGTCCGGCAATGAAAAAACTTATCAACCCAGCAAGTGAAGATGAAGATCAGTTGTATGGGCCGGATGGACTCCCGATTGGTGCGGATGGTGAAACCAGCCTGATTGGTGAAGATATTGAAGCCGGTGATCTGTTCGAATTCGGGTCGACCATTGATTTGCCGAATTTACATAAAGACGAAGACGTGTTGAAAGCGGTACGGGCTCTGGTTGCCAATGAGCCGGAACTTGCTGCTCAGGTTGTGAAAAATTGGATGATGAACGATGGCTGATGAGAAAGAAAAGGGCGGTGATCTGGTCGCTCAAGACGTTGATATCGCATCAATTAGTGGCGATGAAAAAGCTGCAATCCTCCTATTGAGTCTCAATGAGGAAGATGCTGCCGGCATCATTCGTCATCTGGAACCGAAGCAGGTTCAGCGCGTTGGTAGTGCCATGGCACGCTCCAGTGAACTGAGTCAGGGGAAAGTGAGTGCCGTACACCGCGCATTTCTGGAAGATATTCAGAAATACACCAATATCGGGATGGGCAGCGAAGACTTTATGCGTAATGCCTTGATCGCGGCTCTGGGTGAAGATAAAGCCAACAACTTGGTGGATCAAATTCTGCTGGGAACCGGTTCAAAAGGTTTGGATTCTTTGAAATGGATGGATCCGCGTCAGGTCGCCAGTATCATTGTCAATGAGCACCCACAGATCCAGACCATTGTTTTGTCTTATCTGGAACCGGATCAATCCGCTGAAATTTTGGCGCAATTTGCTGAACGGGATCGACTGGACTTGATGATGCGGATTGCCAATCTGGAAGAAGTTCAGCCATCAGCACTGGCAGAGTTGAACGAAATTATGGAGAAACAGTTTGCCGGACAGGCAGGCGCACAAGCTGCGAAAATTGGTGGTCTGAAAGCGGCTGCCGATATCATGAACTACCTTGATAATAATGTTGAAGGCATTCTGATGGAGCAAATGCGTGATCAGGATGAAGACTTGGCGACGCAGATTCAGGATCTGATGTTTGTCTTCGAAAACCTCGCTGAAGTCGATGATCAGGGTATCCAGAAACTGTTGCGGGATGTGCCACAGGATGTCTTGCAGAAAGCACTCAAAGGTGCGGATGACACCCTGAAAGAGAAAATCTTCAAAAATATGTCTAAACGTGCTGCCGAAATGCTCAAAGATGATCTGGAAGCGATGCCACCAATCAAAGTCTCGGATGTGGAAGCGGCACAGAAAGAAATTCTGGCAATTGCCCGCAGAATGGCTGACAACGGTGAAATTATGTTGTCAGGTGGTGCGGATGAATTCCTCTGATCGGTTGATTTAAGGAGCCACGATGTCAGACAGAAAACGCGGGTTCTTGCGTCCGGGCATGGATACTGATGTTGAACGTGCGAAAGTGTGGGGACTACCCGATTACACGACTGAGACTCACGGTCAGGCGAGAGATACCGCGCTGAAATACGATCCGGGGTGGATTCCGGATTCGGAACGCCCGGTAGAAGAAGTGCCGCTTGAATTGACCGAAGAAGAAATTGAACTGATTCGCCAAGGCGCTTATCAGGAAGGGCTACATCAGGGGCAAGAAGCCGGTTTCAAACAAGGTTACGATAAAGGCAAAGATGAAGGCTATCAGGCCGGACATCAGGAAGGTCTGACAGCCGGGCAAACAGAAGGTTTGGCTGCCGGTCAGGAAATTATCGATGAACATGTTGCCAGCTTCGTCAGCCTAGCCAATCAATTTGCCCAGCCATTGGCGCTGATGAACGCACAGGTTGAGCGGCAACTGGTCGATATGGTGCTGGCTTTGGTGAAAGAAGTTGTCCGGGTTGAGGTGCAGATGAACCCTCAGGTGATTCTGGATACCGTCAAATCCTCGGTTGAATCACTGCCCATTACCGGCCATGACATCACATTAAAACTCAATCCGGAAGATGTTGAGGTCATTCGTCAGTCTTACGGAGAAGAAGACCTTGATTTTCGGCACTGGACTTTAGTCAGTGAACCTTCTCTTAATCGTGGTGATGTTGAAATTGAAGCCGGCGAGTCAAGCGTCAGCTACCGGATTGAAGAGCGAATCCGGACGACACTAAAAAGTTTCTGTGAAGCAAACCGACATGGTGGTGATGCGTGTTAGCGTTAGAAGAGCGTTTCGCACAATACAAAACACAGGGGCTGTCATCACGTCCTATTGCCTCTGGCCGTCTCGTTCGGGTGGTCGGGCTGACTCTGGAAGCTACCGGATGTAAAGCGCCGATTGGAAGTTTATGTAAAGTCGAAACCATGAGTGGTGAGATTGAAGCCGAGGTAGTCGGTTTCTCCGGGGCTCATCTTTATTTAATGCCGAGTGAACAAGTTTCAGGCATTTTACCCGGCGCGAAAGTGACACCGGTTCACGGTGATACCGGTGTTCCTGTCGGCATGGAACTGCTAGGGCGAGTCATTGATGGTGTCGGGATGCCGCTGGATGGCAAAGGACCGATTTATACTGAGCATAAAGCCTCTTTTCAGTCAGTTGCAATCAATCCTCTTGCCCGTAAACCTATCTCTGAGCCACTGGATGTCGGGCTTAAGTCCGTTAATGGATTATTGACCGTCGGTAAGGGACAGCGAATCGGGCTTTTTGCCGGTTCCGGTGTGGGTAAATCCGTGACACTGGGGATGATGACTCGCGGAACGACGGCTCAAGTCGTGGTCGTTGGCCTGATTGGTGAACGTGGACGAGAAGTTAAAGAATTTATTGATGAAATTTTAGGTATTGATGGCCGTCAACGTGCCGTTGTGGTTGCTGCACCGGCCGACGCATCACCGTTGATGCGTCTCAAAGGGTGTCAGACCGCGCTGACCATCGCTGAGTATTTTCGTGATCAAGGGTTAGATGTACTGTTGCTGATGGATTCATTGACCCGTTTTGCGCAGGCACAGCGGGAGATTGCCCTGTCAGTCGGTGAACCTCCGGCAACAAAAGGCTATCCGCCTTCGGTTTTTGCCAAATTGCCGGCACTTGTTGAACGTGCGGGGAACGGGAGTGATGGGCAGGGGTCGATTACGGCATTTTTTACCGTGTTGACGGAAGGTGATGATCTGCAAGACCCGATCGCGGATGCGTCCCGTGCGATTCTCGATGGCCATATTGTGTTGTCCCGGGAGCTGGCAGATGCCGGTCACTATCCGGCAGTTGATGTGGAAAAATCAGTCAGCCGGGTGATGCCTCAAATCACGACTGATGAACACCAGCTGATGTCAAAAGCGGTGCGGCAAGTTTTGTCTGTGTGTCGTAAAAATCAGGATCTGGTCTCGATTGGTGCCTATAAGCCGGGCTCTGATCCGGCAATTGATCAGGCATTTACTCTCAAACCGAAGATCGATATGTACCTGCAACAAGGCATGAAAGATACCGTCCCGTATGATATGTGTATCAGTATGTTGAAGAATGTTTTGCAGATAGGTTCTGAATAATATGGAAAATGCACTGGAATTCTTGCTGGAACAAGCAAAAGAGAATGAAGAAAAAGCAGTTCTCGCATTGAATAGTGCACGTCAGGAACTTGAAAGCTACTACCGTCAGGTGAACCAGATCGAACAATATCGTCTGGATTACTGTCATCAAATGATTGACCGGGGCAAAGCCGGTTTGACGGCAAGTCAGTACGGACATCTGAATCGTTTCTTAACGCAGTTAGATGAGACGCTTGCCAAGCAAAGAGGGGCGGAGCAGCACTTTCTCGATCAAGTTGAAAATTGTCAGGAATATTGGCTTGAAGTCCGTAAAACGCGCCGTTCCTATGAGTGGCTGCGTGACAAGAAACTGGCTGAAAAACAACAAGCTGAAATCAAACGCGAACAGAAGCAGCTTGATGAATTTACAACCATTCAGTATGCCCGCAAAGCACGGTTTTAAACCAATCCTTACCATGTCTAAACCACAAATTATCAACCACATTCAGAATTTGATAGAGATGGCTTAATTTTTGCTTATTTAATATCAAGTTGTTTGCATCAAAGTCATTTGTCAGTGATAGCAAATACCGTCAATTAGGTTTGGTTTGCAAGAGTAGTGGATATGAATATCAATCTTACGCCCACGTCAGGGACCCAGAAAGCTCAGTCTCACCCTAAAACGGTCAGTGATGATGCCGTTGTCGGTGATGTCGCTGAATCGTCGCAAGAGTCCGGTGGTTTTTTTGCCAAACTCGCAGCTTTATTTAAGGGAGAAGAAGCTATTTCTGGCAAGTCCGCCGCCAAGAGCGGTGAGGCGAAAAATATTGAGGCTGTATCGGATGCCGCAGGTGATATGTCAGCGGATGCCCTATTATCAGATAACTCTTTATCTGATAAAGAGTTATCTGATGAATTGTCTGATAAAAAACTCACTGATAAAGAACCGTCCGATAAAGCTCTTGCCGGAGAAAAGCCGTCTCAAACCAAGCTGACGGAGGCGGATGCATCTAAGCCATCGGCGCTGAAGAATGCGTCTGAAAATATTGATGATGTGGATAATGCCCAAGCCCAAACCGCAGCTGTTAAAACATCCGGTGAACAAAAAGGTGACAGCGTTGCAGCGAAGGTACTTCGTTCTGATTCAGATGTTCATTCCGTGGCGAAAGGAGCGGTCTCTTCTCTGAAATCTACGGAGCAGAGTACATCATCAGCGCAGAAAGAAGCTGCATTGCAAACGATGGGAGAGGGGGAGGCTGTACTCAATCGGCTTAAAGGCGCTGAACAACAGCTGATGTCACAAAACGGCAAGAAATTGCCAGCCTCAGACGCTACTGAACCTGCCAAACAAACCACAAATTCGGCACAGGTGAACAGCATCGATCCGGCAACGCTTCAGGATACCACGGTTCAGGGTACAACGATTCCTGCGGGCCCGTCTCTGTCACAAATAAAATCAGATATTCCTTCTCCGACCAAAGATGTTGAACAGAGTGAGCAATCACTGACCGGGGAGAAAGCGTTGACGGCTGAGATATCTCAGCTTGCCGAGGGGGCGACGCGTCTCAATGACAGCTCTCCATCTAACGTTGCATCCGATGTTCAGGTCAAAAATGTGGCTCATAAAGAAGCCACCGTCTCATCCGCTCAGCTTGCTGCCGGAACCAATATTCAGGGTGTATCCAACCAGAATATCGTCGGTCAGGCCGATATACAGACTGCCGTGACTACCGACGGGGCAGAACACGCCCGTGCTGCTGCGTTAGCCGGAGCTGAAGGTAATTCGGAGAAAGCGGCTTTATCACAAAAGTTACTACAGTCTTTGAACCAAGATATGTCGGTAAAAGCTGACTCCCGTCATCATACACATGTGGTGCAGCAGCAGTTTGCCGCGCAACAAACCTCTCCGGTTAACTCGCTGACTCAGCCAATTCAGAGTGACGGTTCTGCCAATTCGCCCATATCGCTCACTGGCGATTCAGCCGTTTCTCAGGCTGCATTACAGACATTGTCTGCCAGTGCTGTCGGACGTGAGCAATGGATTCGTCAGCGCCTTGCCGGATTTGGCGATGGGCAAGACCGGACTAAGGGGATGATTGACGACGGTACTACGGGAAAAGAAGGACATTTTGCACATCAACTGTCATCGCTGACCGGGCAACAGACCGCCAGTGTACCGAGTCATATAAGAGCTGATGCAGCTCAGACACCTACATCTGTTTATCTGGCAAAAGATGCGATGGCTGCCGATCAACTTTCGGAGCGGGTACAGATGATGATGTCCAAGAATTTGAAGAATATTGATATTCGTCTTGACCCGCCAGAACTCGGGCGAATGCACATCCGCATGAACATGTCCGGTGATGCCACGACGGTTCACTTTACCGTGGCAACCCCACAAGCCCGGGAAGCACTTGAACACTCGATGCCTCGTCTGAGAGATATGTTGTCACAGCAAGGTGTTCAGCTTGGTGAAACATCTGTTCAGCATCAGGGTAGCGGGCAACAACAGCAAGGCTATGCGGCTTCGGGACAGGGGCAGTCGTCCGGGCGAAATGCGTTGTTGAGTCAGGATTCTGTTTTTCATGATGATAATCCGGACACAGGTGTTAAACTTGATGTGAATGTGAGTTCGAAGCGTGATGGGATTAGTTATTACGCATAGAGTTAAAAATTAGTATGTTGCACATGCAGAGATAATTATGGCAGATGAGAATGGTGTCGCAGAAAATGCATCCGGCGGCAAAAAGAAACTTTTGATTATCATTATCGCCTTGGTGGTATTGCTGTTGGTTGGTGGCGGTGCTGCATTTTTTATGATGGGCTCGGATGACGAGTCTCAAAGTGCAGAACCAGAACAAAGTGTTGCGAAGGTTGATAGTAATAATGAACCTGTGGCTTATGTCAGCCTTCCTCAACCATTTGTGTTTAATGTCACGGGTGATAAACGTGATCGGATGGTTCAGATTAAAGTTCAATTAATGGTACGAGGGAGTGAAAATGAAAATCAGGCCCGTTACCACTCTCCATTAATTGAAAGTTCGCTGCTCTCGACGTTTGCTTCTGCGACGGTAGAACAGTTGCGATCCCCCAATGGGCGGATTGAGTTACGTGACCGGGCGACGAAAGATATTCAAACTGCGTTGACCAAAGCGGTCGGTCAGCCGGTGATTGAACGAGTTCTGTTTACTGATTTTGTAATTCAATAGGTGATGTGTGACTGATCTATTAAGCCAGGACGAGATTGATGCGCTATTACATGGTGTTGATAGTGTCGATGATGATGATGAAGAATTAGACACGGATACGCGTGAGGCGACCAATTTTGATTTTTCTTCTCAGGATCGTATTGTCCGGGGACGGATGCCGACGCTGGAGTTAATTAACGAACGGTTTGCGCGTCATTTGCGTATCAGCTTATTTAATATGCTGAGAAAAACAGCCGAAGTGTCAATTAACGGCGTCCAGATGATGAAGTTCGGCGAGTACCAAAATACGTTGTATGTCCCGACCAGTCTCAATATGGTGCGTTTTCGTCCATTGAAGGGGACGGCACTAATCACCATGGAAGCACGTTTAGTGTTCATTCTGGTGGAAAATTTCTTTGGTGGGGATGGCCGTTTTCACGCCAGAATTGAAGGGCGTGAGTTTACACCGACAGAGCGGCGCGTCATTCAGCTATTGTTGAAAATCGTATTCGGAGATTATAAAGAAGCTTGGTCGCCGGTGATGGGCGTTGAGTTTGAATATCTTGACTCTGAAGTGAACCCGAGTATGGCGAATATTGTCAGCCCGACGGAAGTAATTGTGGTGAGCTCATTTCATATTGAGGTCGATGGCGGCGGTGGTGATTTCCATATGGTCATGCCATACTCGATGCTTGAGCCGATTCGTGAGCTTCTAGACGCCGGGGTTCAGTCGGATAAAATGGAAACGGATGTTCGCTGGAGCTCAGCGCTGCGTGAAGAGATTATGGATGTGCCGGTCAATTTCCGCGTGAATTTGTTGGAAAAAGTTCTGGCATTAAGAGATTTGATGGAGTTACAGGCCGGGGATGTCATCCCGATAGAAATGCCTGAACATGCGATTATGTTTGTAGAAGAACTGCCGACTTTCCGGGTGAAAATGGGGCGTTCGGAAGATAATCTGGCCATCCAGATTTCACAGAAAATCAAACGTCCTGATGTTGTGAAGACGGATTTGGCTTTTTTGAGTGAGGATATTATTTCCGATCTTGAAAGAGAAGATGAAGTAAAAGATAAAGATAGGTAGCGAAGATGTCTGATATTGATGATCAAAAACTGGCAGATGAATGGGCTGCGGCGCTAGGTGAAGACCCGAATGCAACGTCAGATGATGATATTGATGAAATATTGGCGGCTCCGCTTGAAGAGTTGAAAGATACATCACAGCCTATTTCAGAAGATGAGCGACGAAAACTGGATACGATTATGGATATTCCAGTGACGATTTCGATGGAAGTCGGTCGGTCACAAATTAGTATCCGTAATTTGCTGCAATTGAACCAAGGCTCGGTCGTTGAATTGGATCGTATTGCCGGAGAATCTTTGGATGTGCTCGTCAATGGGACGTTGATTGCCCATGGTGAGGTTGTGGTGGTGAACGATAAATTCGGTATCCGTTTAACCGATGTTATCAGCCAGACAGAACGGATTAAGAAGCTGAGATAAGCACGTTGATGACACGATTAATAAGCTTGTCCGGTCTGTTTTTCTGTGCCTTTCCCGTTTGGGCCGAGGTTGGTGACTCCATGAGTATTTTAACCACTCTGGGGTCTTTAATTTTTGTGGTTGCCATTATCTTGGTTCTGGCATTGTTACTCAAAAAGATGCGGCTACCGGCATTGGGGCATCAAAAAGATCTGATGATCATTCGTCAACTTCCGATTGGCACGAAAGAAAAACTGTTAGTTGTTCAAGCCGGAGAAGAGCAGTTTTTAGTTGGTGCGACAAGCCATTCGATTCAATTGATTTCCAAGCTTGAACAACCGTTGACGTCAAAGTCTCAGGCAGCGGAACACCCTTTTGCGGGGCAACTTAATCGGTTTCTGAAAAAAGAATGATAAAATATAGTTTCGATTTAATCACATCGCATTTGAACAGACTGGCCTTTCTCGGGCTGGTGCTGTGTTTAGGGGCGTTTTCGGGGATATCCCGGGCGGCGCCTGCTCCGGGAGAAGTTCAACCCGCCAATAGTACGGTGACGCAAAGCATTACCGCACAAGGTCTTTCCAATACAGCAACGGTGGCTCACTCAAATCAGGCTGGTATTCCTGCCATTACAATGACAACTAATCCTGACGGTAGTCAGGATTATTCGATTAGTCTGCAAATCCTTGGTTTAATGACGATGCTTGGTTTCCTGCCGGCACTCGTCATTTTAATGACCTCATTTACCCGGATTGTTGTGGTCATGTCGATTCTGCGCCAAGCCATGGGATTGCAGCAGACACCGTCAAACCAAGTCATCATCGGGATAGCGTTATTTCTGACCTTTTTTATTATGTCTCCGGTATTTCACCAAGTAAATGAGCGCGCGATCCAGCCTTATCTCAATGAGCAGATTAATGCGCGCCAAGCCTTTGACGAAGCACAGAAACCGATGCGAGCTTTCATGCTCAAGCAGACGCGGGTCAAAGATTTAGAAACGTTTGTGAATATGTCCGGCTCGCAGGCAACTGATCCGCAAGATGTTGAAATGACAGTCTTGATACCGGCTTTTATCACGTCTGAGTTAAAAACCGCCTTTCAGATCGGTTTTATGCTGTTTCTCCCTTTCTTGGTGATTGACTTGGTGGTCGCCTCGGTCTTGATGGCGATGGGGATGATGATGTTGTCTCCTATGATTGTTTCTTTGCCATTCAAGCTGATGTTGTTTGTGTTAGTTGATGGATGGAACCTGATTCTGTCAACGCTGGCAGGTAGCTTTGCACTTTAGGAGGTACAATGACCCCAGAAGCTTTTGTTGAAATATTCCGCGATGCTTTATGGATTGTACTGTTAATGGTTTCGGCAATCATTGTGCCCGGTTTATTGATTGGTTTAGCGGTTGCAGTCTTTCAGGCGGCAACCTCAATTAACGAGCAAACACTCAGCTTTCTCCCCCGTTTAATCGTGACCTTGCTGGCGTTGATGCTGTTTGCCCACTGGATGACTCGGATTTTAATGGAGTTCTTTTATTCCATGATTGATCGTTTACCACAGATCCTCTATTGAGGCGCACGTAATGACATATCCGGCAGACCTGATTTTAGATTGGATTGCCACCTATTTTTGGCCGCTGACCCGAATCTCGGCCATGTTGATGGTGATGACTGTGACAGGGGCTCGTTTTGTCACTGCCCGCGTTCGTCTCTACCTTGGTCTTGCTATCACCTTTGCTATCATGCCAGTAATTCCGGCTGTTCCCTCAAATATTGAATTGCTCTCCCTACAGGGATTTATGATTACTTTTGAGCAAATTATTATTGGTGTAGCCATGGGAACGGTGACACAGTTTATGATTCAGACGTTTGTCATGCTGGGACAAATTATCGGTATGCAATCGAGTTTAGGTTTTGCGTCGATGGTTGACCCGGCCAATGGGCAGAACACCCCGTTACTGGGACAGTTTTTTATGTTTCTGGCGACGATGTTCTTTCTGGCCAGTGATGGCCATTTAAAGATGCTGCAACTGGTTGCCTTTAGCTTTAAGTCATTACCGATTGGCCAAGGGGGTCTGACATCCGTTGACTTTCGTGAACTGGCGTTGTGGTTTGGAATTATGTTCAAAGTTGCTTTGACCATGTCTCTTTCCGGCATTATTGCTTTATTGACCGTCAATCTTTCGTTTGGTGTCATGACTCGTGCAGCACCTCAGCTCAATATCTTTTCGCTTGGTTTTGCTTTTGCGCTCATGGTCGGGTTATTGCTGTGCTGGTACATTGTGACTGGGCTGTACAGTCATTATGAGATTTTCTGGGAGCAGGGACAGGCTCAGATTTGTCGGTTTATACGACTGGATTGTTAGGGGCTGTTGGCCTTTCGTGGTTGAATTTTGTTCAGATGAACCCTCTGGGCAGCATTTGTCGCTCATTTATCCAGCGTTAGGTCATGGTTCATGTAGCTCGCTACACTTCACATGACCTGCCTTGACTAAATGTACGACAAATTGCTGCAAAAACCATCACGAAAGATCAACAGCCCCTAGGCACCTTGAGGAGAACAGATCATGGCTGAGTCTGACGGACAAGAACGTACCGAAGAAGCCACGCCCCGAAGGCGAGAGCAGGCGAAAGAGAAAGGTCAGGTTGCTCGCTCAAAAGAGCTAGCGTCGGTTTCGGTACTGGTTATTGGTGCGATTGCGCTGATGTGGTTTGGCGAAAGTTTAGCCAAGGCGCTGTATCTGTCGATGGGGCGGCTATTTACCCTGAGCCGTGAAGAGATCTTTGATTTGCCGAAACTGTTTGATGTTTTATTCGGCTCGCTGGTGACGTTGATCTTACCGATGGTGTTGATTCTGGTCACGCTGTTTATTGCCGCACTCCTCGGTGCAGCCGGTGTCGGTGGGATTTCTTTTTCAGCAGAAGCTGCCCGTCCTAAACTGTCGAAATTGAATCCGCTGAGTGGGCTCAAGCGGATGTTTGGTCTGCAAAGCTGGGTTGAGTTACTCAAATCGATTTTGAAAGTCGCACTGGTTGCCGGTGCCGCTTTCTTTTTGATCGACAGTCAAAAAGTGGATTTATTCCAGTTGAGTCTGGATGCTTTTCCGCAAAATATTTATCACGCATTGCAGATCTTATTGAATTTTATCCTGTTAATCAGTTGCTCTTTGCTGATTGTTGTCGCGATTGATATTCCTTTCCAAATTTGGCAGCACGCCAATCAGTTAAAAATGACCAAACAGGAAGTCAAAGACGAATATAAAGACACAGAAGGAAAACCTGAAGTCAAAGGTCGGATCCGAATGTTGCAAAGAGAAGCGGCACAGCGACGAATGATGGCTGATGTGCCTCAAGCGGATGTGATTATCACTAACCCGGAACATTTCTCCGTTGCGTTACGATATAAGCAAAATAGTGACAAAGCACCGATTGTTGTCGCAAAAGGCATTGATCATCTTGCATTGAAGATCCGTGAAGTTGCCAGAGAGCATGAGATTGAGATTGTGCCGGCACCACCGTTGGCCCGGGCGCTTTACCATACCACTGAATTAGAACAGGAAATCCCGGATGGATTATTTTTGGCGGTGGCACAAGTCTTGGCTTACGTGTTTCAGCTTCGTCAATATCGGCGACGCGGCGGTAAACGGCCAAAACTCAATGAAGAAGCGATGACCATTCCGACCGATATGAATTATTAGGGGTTGTTGACCTTTTGTGGTTGAATTTTGTTCAATCTGAACGGGTATTGATCGCGGCGCGGGGCATGCCGCTTAGCTATCCTAAGCAAATGACCCGCAACAAAGAGCAAGACACGTTCAGATGAACCCTCTGGGCAGCATTTGTCGTGCATTTATCCAGCGTTAGGTCATGGTTCATGTAGATCGCTACACTTCACATGACCTGCCTTGACTAAATGCACGACAAATTGCTGCAAAAAACATCACGAAAGATCAACAGCCCCTAGCATCCGATAGGGGAGATGTTGAGTGTTGTGTCTCGCGCATCCCCCTGCCTTATTATTTCCCGGGGACGCTATTTCTCAGGAACGGACAACAGCACCAGCAACGCGCCGTTCCCGCCAAATTCCATCGGTGATTGATGGAAAGCCATCACATCGGGATGCTGGGCCAGCCATAGGGGGACTTTCTGTTTGAGAATGTGTTTGCCGATCCCGTGTTGTACACAGGCACAATGGATGCCTTCTTTAATACAGTAGGCGATCATTGCAGCCAACTCTCTTTTCGCTTCCTTCTGAGTCATGCCGTGCATATCGAGAAAAACGTCCGGTGTATAAACACCGCGACGTAGCCGCTTGACCTCATATTTGGAAACATCACTGCGTGCATAGCGCGTTGGCCCTTCCTGATCAAGGTGTGGCACGAATTCATCAGAAAAGTAGAATTCATTATCATCGGTATTACGAATATTCCGACGCGCTAAATTGTGTTTGGTATTTCTGTTTGGTTGCCGGACTATGGTATCCTGACGCAACTTTTTTACGCCCTTTACTGCATCGTTGAATAAATTTGAGTCATCATCCTGATATGGGTCGTGGTCACTCATTCGCTGTTCATATGTTCGTTAAATATGGATAGGCAGTATTGTAGCGCTTTTTGGAGGCAATTTTGGATAAGATTTTTGTCGATGAGGCGGTTGCTGAGCTTCATACACTTCAGGATATGATTCGTTGGGCGGTCAGTCGCTTTAACGCCGCAGGATTATTTTACGGTCACGGGACCGATAATGCTTGGGATGAAGCGGTTCAGTTGATTTTACCCACATTGTATCTGCCGATCGATGTGCCTTCACACGTATTAAATTCTCGTCTGACGATGAGTGAAAGAGCCTGTATTGTCGAACGGGTGATTCAGCGTATTAAAGAACGCAAGCCTGTTGCTTATCTGACTAACAAGGCTTGGTTTTGTGGGTTGGAATTTTTTGTCGATGAACGGGTACTGGTGCCGCGTTCTCCGATTGGTGAGTTGATTGAAAATCAGTTTCAGCCTTGGTTGACCGAAACACCGAATAAAATTATGGATCTCTGTACCGGGAGTGGCTGTATTGCGATTGCATGTGCCCATATGTTCCCTGAAGCTGAGGTCGATGCGGTTGATATTTCGACTGATGCTCTGGCCGTTGCCGAGATCAATATTCAGGATCATGGCTTGGAACAGCAAGTCTTCCCGATGCGTTCTGATTTATTCAGAGATTTACCGAAAGCAACGTATGAGTTAATTGTTTCTAATCCGCCTTATGTCGATCAGGAAGATATGGACTCGTTGCCGCAAGAATTTGAGCATGAACCGGCACTCGGCTTGGCTGCCGGGGCGGATGGATTGGAATTGGTTCGCCGTATCCTTGCCAATGCACCGGATTATCTGACCGAGCAAGGCATTTTGATCTGCGAAGTCGGCAATTCAATGGTGCATATGATGGCACAGTATCCAGATATTCCGTTCACTTGGCTGGAATTTTCCAATGGCGGTCATGGGGTCTTTATGCTGAGTCGTCAACAGTTAGTTGAATGTGCGGAGCATTTTGCGGACTATCGTGATTAAAGCGATTTATCCGGTGGGAGAGTCGTGCCGGGATTGAAGCTTTACATCAAATCAGAATCAAGCGACTATGAGGCCACATACAAATGTACATGGGGGTCTCAGAGCCGGATGGGTTCGTCAGACACCACCATGAATTAAAATAAAAATCATTTTTCGCGAAGTAACGTTGGTCACCAAGCAGCGTTTTTCATCACGAAAGCGGTGATTGAGAAGATTTGTTAACCACAACATGAATAAACAGGAAAGTGCATGGCAGGAAATAGTATCGGGCAACATTTCCGTGTAACGACATTTGGAGAAAGTCACGGTCTTGCTCTGGGATGTGTCGTTGACGGGTGCCCTCCGGGACTCGAATTGACAGAAGCAGATTTGCAAGGCGATCTCGACAGACGTCGCCCGGGAACGTCACGTTATACCACACAGCGGCGCGAAGCGGATGAAGTGAAAATTTTGTCAGGCGTATTCGAAGGGAAAACGACTGGCACTTCAATTGGTCTGCTGATTGAAAATACCGATCAGCGTTCTCAGGATTATTCGGAGATTAAAGATAAATTCCGTCCCGGACATGCCGATTATACTTATCATCAAAAATATGGTATCCGCGATTATCGTGGCGGCGGTCGCTCTTCTGCACGTGAAACGGCAATGCGGGTTGCTGCCGGTGCTGTTGCCAAGAAATATCTTCGTCAGGCGTATGGCATTGAAATTCGTGCCTATCTGTCACAAATGGGCGATATCTCTATCGATAAAGTCGATTGGGATGAAATCGAAAACAACGCTTTTTTCTGCCCGGACGTCGATAAAGTTGAACAATTTGATGCATTGATTCGAGACCTGAAAAAGCAAGGGGACTCTATCGGTGCCAAAATTCAGGTTGTTGCGACATCTGTACCGGTCGGGCTGGGTGAGCCGGTGTTTGACCGTTTGGATGCGGATATTGCGCACGCATTAATGAGTATCAACGCAGTCAAAGGTGTTGAAATTGGTGACGGTTTTGCAGTTGTTCAGCAAAAAGGGAGTCAGCACCGGGATACATTATCACCGCAAGGCTTCGGCAGTAATCATGCCGGTGGAGTGCTGGGCGGTATTTCCTCTGGACAGGATATTGTTGCCAATATTGCACTGAAGCCGACGTCCAGTATCACCGTTCCCGGCGACACAATGACGAAAACGGGCGAGAAAACGCAATTGATTACTAAAGGTCGTCATGACCCATGTGTCGGGATTCGTGCGGTGCCGATTGCGGAAGCGATGCTGGCGATTGTCCTGATGGATCACCTGTTGCGCCATCGCGGTCAGAATCAGCATGTTGTGACTGAAACGCCGAAAATCTGATCCGCGCAATTCGCGACCTGTATTCGTTCGTAAAACTTATCCTGAATGCCCTCCCCGGAGGGTATTTTTTATGGTGAGACTTTACCTCACATAGGAAAAACTGGAAAATGCACGCCGTCGTTACAACAGATCAAGTAAATCATGGTTCATCAATATCAAGACTTAATCAACATTTTTAACCGGACCTTTGCCGAGCGTTATCAGACGCGTTTGGTGTTGGGGGATGATGAACCGATCTATTTACCGGCTGATGATTCGATGCCTTATCATCGGATTATTTTTGCGCATGGCTTTTATGCATCGGCGCTACATGAAATTGCGCATTGGTGTGTTGCCGGGCCGGAGCGTCGCCTGCTGGAAGATTTTGGTTATTGGTACGAGCCGGACGGGCGGACTCGTGAAGTACAGGCGGCTTTTGAACAAGTTGAAATCCGTCCTCAGGCTTACGAGTGGATTCTGTCAGTCAGTGCCGGTTTTCCCTTCTCCGTGAGTTGTGACAATCTTAATGGAGAGTTTGAGCCGGATCGGCTGCAATTTATGCACAAAGTCCATCATGAAGTAATGCAGATTATTGAGCAGGGGCTCCCCGAACGGGTGGCGCTTCTTGCGGATGAATTACGGACTTTTTATCAGACTGAGCCGCTGTCTCCTGCGTTATTTGTTGTGAAATAATATGACACTGACAAATAATTCATTCAGTTCATATTGTGATTCCGATGAGGGTGACGGTATGGTTGCGTTGTCAAACAATTCGTCACTGTCGTGGCAATGAAGAGTATAAAATGATTATTGAATTTGAAGAAAAAATGTTGGCCTTGATCGATGATGGCATTACACACGCCTCTGATGATGAGCTGTTTGCCGGGGGATATCTGCGTGGGCATATCTCACTGGCTGCGGCATCATGTGAAGATGACGGGGTTACCGAATTGGCTGAGCTGAAAACACGGATTGAAACCAGTCTGGATAACGCTCGCTCTGAACTGACACCAGCAGATCGAGTGATTGTACAGCAATTGTGGCAAAGGCTTTTGTCTCAGATGGATTCTACGACAGCACCGTAGATTCCTGCCGATACGGTAGTAGTTCTAATTATTTGAATGTATCTATACAAATTTTGCGGTTGTTGCCATGACGATCAAGGCTTATTCTGAGCATGTTCTAAGATGATAGAGAGGTAATGACGGTGAAAATTATTGCGTTTGGTGCGAGTACCAGTTCAACTTCGATTAATAAAGCATTAGCAACTTATGCGGCAAATTTAGTCGCGGGCGCTGAAGTTCAAGTAATTGATATTAAAAATTATTCAGTACCGATGTTTAGCGAAGATCTAGAAAAAGAGATCGGCCATGCAGAAGGCGCTAAGGCCTTTCTTGATGATTTGTCACAGGCGGATGCATTTGTTATTTCTTTCGCGGAGCACAATGGCCATCATCCGGCAGCGTATAAGAATTTGTTCGACTGGGCGACCCGAATTGATCGGGATATCTTCAAGAGCAAACCGGCCGTTTATTTAGCTACCTCTCCGGGCCCCGGTGGCGCTCAGTCAGTCTTGGCTGCTGCAACTGCTTCTGCCGGTTTCTTTGGTGGCGATGTAAAAGCATCGATTTCCGTCCCGAGCTTCTATGACAATTTTGACATGGAAAAAGGTCAAGTCACTAATGCAGCTATTGCGGCTGAAATTGAACAAGCGGTTAAGACTTTACAGGGATAATAATATAACCGTTACCTGTTGATTCAATGACCGTATTCATCACCCGAAGGAACCCCCTCCGGGTGATTTTTTATCGGTGATACGCAGGCCGTTTTCGTTGGCTGTGTGGCGGGGAATTGGGGTTGATCATTATGACTCAGTAACTGCTTTGCCTTTACGTAGTTTTCTGACCCACATTCGGCTGGGATGAATGCGTTCCAGTAAATCAACCGATAGCGGCAGTGGATCGCCACACATGATTGAGGCGAGGCACTCTGCCAGCAGGGGAGCGGAGCTTAGCCCTCTGGAGCCGAGTCCTAACATCCCGTAGAGGTGTGGATAATGATGAATTTCAGCAGCGGATTGCACCGTTTGTGTCGCTAATGCATGATACTGCGTTTTAATGGTTGCTAAATCCCCCAGATTTCCGGCAAAAGGCAGATGATCGCGGCTGACACAACGAATACCTTGTCTTGACTGATTGTGCGATATATCGACTTCATCAGGCCATACTTGGTCGGAGATACAGGTTTTGAGTTTATCCCGGTTTTGCGCTTGTGCGGTTGAATCAAAGTTTGTATCAATATTCTGACGGTCGTAGCTGGCACCAATGCAATGCTGCTGGTTGGCCGGATTGACGGGCGTCATATAACCATCGTAACAGAGGACAGTGTTGAGATGCTTGAGCGTATCCGTGGTCGGGATATGACTGACCTGACCTTTGACTTGTGCCAGTGGTAATGTTTGAGTCTGTGGAAATTGGTCAAACTGGTGTCCGTTGGCAATGACGACGCACTGATGACGAAAGATTTGCGCCGCACTATGGAGTTGCCAGACTGCCGCCTGTTCATCCCAGTGGAGTTGATCAATTTTAGTGTTGAAATGGGTTCGGAGCCGGCCGGATGACTGTAACGATGACAGCAGTTGCCCGGTAAGTTGTGCCGGACAAACCCAGCCACCGAGCGGATAATAGAGACTTTCCGCCGTAACCGGTAAACCGAGCGTTGCTGACGTCTGGTGTGAATCCAGACCGGTCACCAGTTCTCGGGGAAAACGACCTGCTGCGATGGGCTGTAATTTCGTTTGTGCCTGTTCATTCCACATCAATTGAGTTACGCCACACCATTGGTAATCAAAGGCGAGACCATTGTCGTGCATCTGGTCGACAAATTGTCGCGCGTACAGAAAGCTGGCGGCAAAAAAGCGTGATAATGGATCGTGTGAAGCGTTGAGTAACGGATAAATAGCGCCTTGCCGGTTGCCTGATGCTCCTTGTGCTGCTTGATCATCCTGACAATAGAGTGTGACCTGAATGCCCCGGCGGGTTAAGGCTTTTGCTAATGTAGCGCTGGCGATCCCGCCACCGATGATTGCGACATCCGACAGATCAGGAACCGACTGGTGGGCATACCACGGGAGCATATTGGTGAATCCACTCGGAGCCTCTATCTTACCGACCAGCATGTCTCGCTTGGTGCCGAACCCTTTCACTTTTTGCATCGCAAAACCGGCTTCGATCAATCCTCGCCGGACAAAGCCAGCAGCCGTAAACGTTGCACAAGTTGCCTCCGCTTTTGCGAGTTTCGCCATGTGATTAAACAGGTGCTGATTCCACATATCGGGGTTTTTACTTGGTGCAAAACCGTCGAGGAACCACGCATCAATCAAGCCTGTCTGAGGGACGGGGACTAACGGCATACAGTCATGGATATCTCCGAACCACAGATCAAGCGTGACAGCGCCGTCAGCAAATGTCATTCGATGGCATTCCGGCACTGCCAACGGGTAATATTGCCGGAGCTCTGCAGCATACTCTGCCAGTTCAGGCCAGGCTTGATGTGCTTTGATTAAATCATCCCGACTCACCGGATACTTTTCAAAACTGATGAAATGTAGTGACTGGAGGGGCGCGTCCGGATGTTGACGGTGAAATTGATCAAATGCTTGCCAGGCAGCGAGGAAATTAAGCCCGGTTCCGAATCCTGTTTCTCCAATCACAAATCTTGACCGTTCAAAAGAATTCCAACGTTCAGGTAATTGATTTTTTTGAAGAAAAACGTATCTTGTCTCCTCCAATCCATTCACATTCGAGAAATAGACGTCGTCAAACTCTCCGGATACGGGGGTTCCGGCTTCATTCCAGTCGAGTCTGGCGTTGGTTATTTTAGTCATAGCTGCGTTTTTCTTTGATGGAAGGTATACTAACGGTGAATGAATTGTACGAATTTCTTGGAAAGCTGACCACTTCAATAGGCTTTGTCAGCTATCATCTTATGCGAAATTATACGAATTTTTTAAAGAATAGGGATCTTATATGAAACGAGTTGTAATAACCGGTATGGGTATTGTTTCCAGTATCGGTAACAATGTCGAAGAAGTTCTGGCATCTCTGAAAGCTGGAAAATCAGGTATTACAGCGTCTGAGCAATTCAAAGAGAAAGGTCTGCGCTCTCAAGTATGGGGGGATCTGAAAATTGATCCATCCACACTGATTGATCGTAAGCAAATGCGGTTTATGGGAGACGCTGCTGCTTATGCTTATCTATCACTTGAACAAGCGATTGCTGATGCCGGATTAACACCAGAGATGGTTTCAAATGACCGGACAGGCGTAGTTGCCGGTTCTGGTGGTGCATCAGCACTGAATCAGTCTCTTGCTATCGATACATTGCGTGAAAAAGGGGTCAAACGGGTTGGTCCTTATATGGTTACAAGAACAATGTCATCGACGGTTTCTGCCTGTCTGGCAACGCCATTTAAGATTCGTGGTGTCAACTATAGTATGAGTTCAGCATGTTCGACGTCTGCTCACTGTATCGGCCATGCTGCAGAACTGATTCAGCTTGGTAAACAAGATATTGTCTTTGCCGGTGGTGGTGAAGAACTCGACTGGACGATGACCATGATGTTTGATGCGATGGGAGCATTGTCAACCAAGTATAATGACACGCCTGATCGCGCTTCTCGTACTTACGATGCAGATCGTGACGGGTTTGTTATCTCCGGTGGCGGTGGCATGGTTGTCGTTGAAGAACTGGAACATGCTTTGGCTCGTGGTGCGACGATTTATGGTGAAATCGTGGGTTACGGTGCAACTTCAGATGGTTACGACATGGTTGCCCCTTCTGGTGAAGGTGCGGTGCGGTGTATGAAGATGGCAATGCAGGATGTTGATCAAGTCGATTACATCAACACGCATGGCACATCAACACCCGCCGGTGATGTCAAAGAGCTTCATGCGATCCAAGAAGTGTTCAGTGGAAAAAGCCCTGCAATTTCAGCAACGAAAGCAATGACAGGCCACGCACTGGGTGCGGCTGGCGTCCATGAAGCGATTTACTCGCTGCTGATGCTCCATCATAACTTTGTCGCACCAAGTGTAAATATCGAGAACCTCGATGAAGCAGCACATGGGCTAGATATTGTGACCGAAGGGAGAGAGCAACAACTGACAACGGTGATGTCGAACAGTTTTGGTTTCGGCGGAACCAATGCCACCTTGCTGATGCGTAAATATCAGGGCTAATCGGGTACATGTGGCTGGTGGTGCAGTGATTCAGTCCAGTCCCTGCCAGCCAATTGCGATTAGTGCTCAGCTCTGATTGAGCGATTCTGTAAAATACCCGGTGTCATACGATACCGGGTATTTTTTTGATCAAACATTTATATCGAACCGTGTTCCGACTTTCTGTACAATCCCTCTTTATTTCAGGAAATATGAAGTCAGGTATGAAAATCCTCATCGATGAAAATATGCCCTATGCTGAACAACTGTTCAGCCAGTTGGGGGATGTGATTCTAAAATCCGGACGTGATTTAACAGCTGACGACTTAGTGGATGTCGATGCTTTAATGATTCGCTCTGTGACGAAGGTCAATGATGCCTTACTGCAAAAGGCCAATAAGCTTAAATTTGTCGGTACCGCGACAGCCGGTATGGATCATGTGGACCAGACGCTTTTGCAGGAACGGGGAATTTTCTTTACCGCAGCACCGGGGTGTAACAAAGTTGGGGTCGCTGAATATGTATTCAGTGTGCTTATGGTACTTGCACAACAGCAGGGTTTTTCTGTTTTTGATAAAACGGTCGGTATTATCGGTGCCGGGCAGGTCGGCAGTTATCTTGCTGACTGTCTGCGAGGTATCGGGTTAAACGTATTGCTCAATGACCCACCCAAAGAAGCTGAAGGTGATCCACGTCAGTTCACAGCACTGGAAACGCTGTTGGAAACTGCTGATGTGATTACTTTACACACACCACTGGTGAAAGATGGTGCTTGGCCCACTTATCATTTAATGGATGAGCAGCGACTCAACAATTTACGCGCCGATCAGATTCTCATTAATGCAGCACGGGGGCCGATTGTTGACAATGCCGCATTGAAATGCCGTTTGCAGCAACAAGATGGTTTTACCGCGGTTTTAGATGTGTTTGAGTTTGAACCGGAAGTTGATATGACTTTGTTGCCATTACTCGCTTTTGCAACACCTCATATCGCCGGTTACGGGCTGGAAGGTAAGGCGCGTGGAACAACAATGATTTTTAACAGCTATTGTACTTTCCTCGGTTACGATCTTTGGGCGAGTCCGAATAAGCTTTTACCGGTTGCTCCGATCTCTGAAGTTTGTTTATCCCATCAGTGGGATGAAGCAACGTTGGTGAATTTGATTCACTTAATCTATGACGTTCGTCGGGATGATGCGCTGTTTAGAAGAGTCATTGGTCAACCGGGTGCTTTTGATGCCATGCGTAAAAACTATTGGGATCGTCGTGAATATGGGGCAATAAAAATAACGGGTCAGAAGGATTGTAATTTGAGTCCGCTGTCAGAATTAGGTTTTCAGATTGAGGTAACATCATGAGCCAGAAATTTAATGTTGTTGTTTTCGGTGCGACAGGCGCTGTCGGCGAAACAATGATTGAAGTGCTTCAGGAACGTCAGTTTCCTGTTGAAACACTCTTTTTGCTTGCGAGTGAGCGCAGCGAAGGAAAAACCTACCGGTTTAACGGCAAGTCAGTACAAGTCCAGAATGTTGAAGACTTTGACTGGACTCAAGCACATATTGCTCTCTTTTCAGCCGGTGGAGAGTTGTCGGAAAAATGGGCTCCAATCGCTGCGGACGCTGGCGTTGTCGTCATCGATAATACATCTCAGTTCCGCTATGATTATGATGTCCCGCTGGTTGTACCCGAAGTGAATCCGCAAGCTATTGCTGAATTCCGGAACCGGAATATTATCGCCAATCCCAATTGTTCAACAATACAGATGTTAGTTGCCTTGAAACCGATTTATGATGCAGTCGGTATTGACCGGATCAATGTGTCTACCTATCAATCTGTTTCTGGTGCCGGAAAATCAGGGGTGGATGAGCTAGCCGGACAAACGGCTAAATTATTGAACGGGATCCCTGCGGAGCCAAGCCAGTTCAGTCAGCAGATTGCTTTCAACTGCATTCCTCAGATTGATGCTTTTATGGACAATGGTTATACACGTGAAGAAATGAAGATGGTGTGGGAAACACAGAAAATCTTCAATGATCAAGCGATTCAGGTTAACCCGACTTGTGTGCGGGTACCGGTGTTTTATGGTCATGCCGAAGCGTTGCACGTGGAGACCGGTGCACCGATTGATGCGGAGCAAGTGGCTGATTTACTGCGCCAGTCGGAGAATATCAAGGTATTCACCGGAGAAGATTTTCCGACACAGGTTGGCAATGCCGGCGGGCAGGATGATGTGTTTGTCGGCAGAATCCGTAACGATATCAGTAATCCTCTGGGGATCAACTTATGGGTAGTGGCTGACAATGTTCGTAAAGGGGCAGCAACGAATGCTGTTCAGATTGCGGAAATTCTTGTCAGGGATTACTTGTAATTCTGAGGGATAAAAAAACCACCGATTCATCGGTGGTTTTTTTAGGTTTAAAATTTACGTTTATGAGCGTTAGGGTTATCTTTACAACCCCCTTCACGGCATTTGCCATAAAGGTAAAGACTGTGGTTTGTCAGTTGTACATTGTATTGAGAGGCGATTTCTCTTTGACGTTCCTCAATCACTTCATCAGAGAATTCAATCACTTCTCCACAATCGAGGCAAACAAGGTGATCATGGTGCTCTTGTGTTGACAGTTCAAACACCGATTTTCCGCCTTCAAAATGGTGGCGGGTTACGATACCGGCATCGTCAAATTGGTTTAGAACACGATAAACAGTAGCCAGACCAATCTCTTCGCCAAGATCTATCAATTTCTTATACAGTTCTTCAGCACTAATATGCTGGCACTCCGGCTGCTGCAAAACTTCGAGAATTTTTAACCGGGGGAGAGTGACCTTCAGGCCCGCATCCTTGAGTGCTTGGTTGTTATCAGACATATATTTTCCTGTTGATGATCTGCATCAGTAACAGCGTTTTATGATTTCAGTCATTATAGGTTAGTCATCGCCAACAATAAACCACTAACTTTTAAAGGGTATTGTATCATTCAGAGAGCGTGACAGACTGTACGGTTTATCCACATATAGATGCGAGTGATAGTTGCACTTTATAAGATCCACCGATAAATAAAAAGACCTGAACTGTTAAAGATTGACCAAAATTTGGTCATTCATGACGAGCGCAGGTCTTTTATCGACAAAAATCAGTCTTCTAACTCGGAAAGACACATTTCATCGTAGACTTGGTTGACCCAGCGATTCACTCGATCTTCAGTGAGTTCCGGCTGACGATCTTCATCAATACACAGGCCGACAAAATGTTGTTCATCCACCAATGCTTTAGATGCTTCAAACTCATAGCCTTCTGTCGGCCAGTGACCAATAATTGTTGCCCCTTTGCTTTCAATGATATCTCGGACTGTTCCCATCGCATCACAGAAATATTCAGCATAGTCTTCCTGATCGCCACAGCCAAAAATTGCAACCAGCTTTGTTGAAAAATCAATCCCTTCAAGCTCCGGGAAGAAATCATCCCAATCGCACTGTGCTTCGCCGTAGTACCAAGTGGGGATGCCAAACAGCAATAGGTCAAAGTTGTCAATGTCCTCTTTACTGCTTTTCGCAATGTCTTGCACATGAACTAATTTAGTACCCAGTTGCTTTTGAATCATTTTTGCAACGGCTTCAGTATTACCTGTATCACTACCAAAGAAGATACCTACACTTGCCATAAAATCATTACCCTATATATATGTCGTCTACTTATGGGATGGAACCCTGAAAATTCATCTCTGCATGATTGTGCCATCATGTGCGACTCGTTATCGCATGAGCTGGATTGAGTGAATCAGTGCCCATTTCGATCTGATGATTGCGCGAACTATACCACTGTTGTTCATTAAAGTTAATGCACCATCAGGAAGTGATTGATGGATGGATCTCGTTATTACTGAGTTAAGAATTTACGGATAACTCTCAACACGTCCTGAGGTTTCTCTGCATGGAGCCAATGCCCTGCGTTCGCAATAATATGTGCTTTTGCATGAGGGAATTGTTCCAGAATCGGACCTTGAGCATCTGAATTAATATAGTCTGAATCTCCGCCTTTCAAGAATAGGGTCGGGATTTCTACGGGCTCAACAGGCTGCCAGTCAAGAATATGTTGGTAATTGTTATAGAGTGCTTCAACCTGAAAACGCCATGTCATTTTGTCACCGTCTTTGTATAGTGATTTGCCTAAAAACTGGCGAACCGATTCTGTTTCAATGTGTTGTGCAAGAACTTGCATCGCTGTTTCCCGGTCTGGCGGTTGTTTCTCCAGTACAGCGAATAATCCGGCAAATACGTCATCGTGATGGCGCTGGTGGTATTTTAGCGGAGCCATATCGATGATGACTAATCTGCTGACGAGCTGGGGATTGAGTGCTGCCAGCTTCATGGCAACTTTCCCGCCCATGGAATGACCGATTAATATCACCGGTGGGAGATCAAGTGACCGGATCAGGCTGGCAACGTCTTCAGCCATCAGCTCATAATCATGCGCTGTCGCTTGAAAAGAAAGCCCATGGTTTCTTAAGTCGGGACGAATGACCTGATAGTCATTTTTTAGGTCACGGGCCAGCAAACCCAGATTATCCAAGCTGCCGAACAGCCCGTGTAACAGGATAATCGGTGATCCATCCCCTTCAATTTTATAGTGAAGTTGTGTCGACATTTTCTCTGTTTGTATTCGGTTTATCGTGGTGTATCGTAAAAGATCTCGCTATAATCCCAAAGAGTTTAAACATAGAGATTGTGAAAAGCGAATGAAAACAATTGAGGTTGATGAGGAATTATACCGTTACATTGCGAGTCAGACATGCCACATCGGTGAGAGTGCATCG
The DNA here is from genome assembly GCF_900163965.1 of Vibrio ruber DSM 16370. Taxonomy (GTDB): domain Bacteria; phylum Pseudomonadota; class Gammaproteobacteria; order Enterobacterales; family Vibrionaceae; genus Vibrio; species Vibrio ruber. The sequence goes on along the minus strand of NZ_FULE01000014.1, from coordinate 113,738 downwards.
GATATATTACGTCGGCTGTTGAATGTCGATGGTCAGGAAAATCCGTCTCTGCCTGTTTCTCACGTTGCTCCATCCGCGCCTAATGAACCGGTGCACCCGCAAGAACAGGCTGGTACTCAAGGCATCGTTGTCAGTAAAGATGCAGGCAGAGAACCACAGTTATCGGGTGTTCAGGTGATTCGTGAGTTGTTGATTTCCGATGAATTTGCAGCTCAGAAAAAAGTGATTGATCGTTTCATGTTGGTTCTTTCTACGCTTTATCGTATTGATTCGGTGAGTTTTTCCGAAGCGATGGAAGTCAAAGGCCGAAAACGGGTTTACTTTGCTGACAATGAGGAAACCTTGTTGGCAAGCGGTAACACGACGAAACCGAAAGCGATTCCCAATACTCCTTTCTGGGTGATTACCAACAATAATACCAGTCGTAAACAACAGATGCTTGAGCAGGTTATGACGCGGATGAATTTTCCGGCCGATCTGATCGACAAAGTGACGCTTTCAATTTAAGTAAAGCTTGATAACCTCATCACCACTGATGAGGTTTTTTTCTTATATTTGAGACACCATTCTTTGAAATACTGTATGTATTGAGAACTGTTATTTGAAACCAAGGATGTCATATGGCTATTCACCCGAGAGCTGGAAAGCAAGCACAGCATGACGATTTGCAAAATATCCCTGTGCTTGTATCTGATTATTACCGCCTGAAGCCCAATGCAGACGAAAAGGCGCATCAAGTTGAGTTTGGTACGTCCGGGCACCGGGGAACCTCCGGAAAATCTTCGTTTAATGAAAATCATATTCTGGCGATCACACAAGCAATTGCTGAAGTAAGACGTCAGGCTGGTATCTCAGGCCCTGTTTTTGTTGGCAAAGATACCCATGCGTTATCGGAATGTGCATTTTCCAGTGTTGTTGAAGTTTTAATCGCCAATGATATTCAGGTGATTGTTCAGGCTGAGCAGGGGTATACACCGACTCCGGGTGTTTCTCACGCGGTTCTGACTTATAACCGCAAGCACGAGCAAAAAGCGGATGGGATTGTGATTACGCCATCTCATAACCCACCCCAAGACGGCGGGATCAAATATAATCCACCACATGGCGGACCCGCTGAAGGTGAGGTTACGCAAGCGATTGAAAATCGGGCGAATGAAATTATTGCCGATGGGATGACAGCTGTCAGACAGATTTCGCTCCAGCAAGCAATGGCATCAGAACGCTATGTTGAACAGGATTTAGTGACGCCATATGTTGATGACCTGGTGAATGTGATTGATATGTCTGCAATCCAACAGGCTAACCTGAAAATTGGCGTCGATCCACTCGGAGGCAGTGGTATTGAATATTGGCGGAAAATTGCAGCAACGTATCAGTTGAATTTAGAGTTAGTCAATGAGGCGATTGATCCGACGTTTCGGTTTATGCCGCTTGATAAAGACGGCGTGATCCGGATGGATTGCTCTTCGCCTTATGCGATGGCGGGATTACTGGCACTGAAAGATCAATACGATCTGGCATTCGGTAATGATCCGGATTATGACCGCCATGGGATTGTGACAGCAAAAGGCTTGATGAATCCAAATCACTTTCTGGCAGTATGTATTGATTACTTGTATCGCCACCGCGATTGGAAAGCGGATGTTGCAGTTGGCAAGACTTTGGTTTCCAGTGCATTGATTGACCGGGTTGTCGCTGATTTGGGTCGAACGCTGTGTGAAGTCCCCGTGGGCTTTAAATGGTTTGTCGATGGGCTATTCTCAGGACAGTTTGGCTTTGGCGGTGAAGAAAGTGCCGGTGCCTCTTTCCTAAGATTTGACGGAACCCCGTGGGCGACGGATAAAGATGGCATTATTCTCTGCTTATTGGCTGCTGAAATAACCGCAGTCACCGGGAAAAATCCTCAGCAATATTATGAAGCGTTGGCTGCAAAACACGGCGAGTCGAAATATAGTCGTCTACAGGCTGTTGCATCCGGTCAACAAAAAGATGTCCTGAAAAAACTATCACCGGAAATGGTTTCCGCCCAGACGCTGGCCGGAGACCCGATTACGGCACGGCTGACCCATGCGCCGGGAAATGGTGCCGCCATTGGTGGCCTGAAAGTGACCACGGAATTTGGCTGGTTTGCTGCACGTCCTTCGGGAACTGAAGATATTTATAAGATCTACTGTGAGAGTTTCAAAGGTGAAGACCATCTGAAACAGATCGAATCAGAAGCTCAGGAGATAGTGAATCAAGTCTTTGCCGATGCAGGGGTTTAGTTGCTAATCAGGATAGCTATCAAATAGACAAGGGCGTGCTTCGGTACGCCCTTGATGTTTCTCCCGCATGGCAATTTTCTGTAATGCAAACAACAGGCGAACTACTCCGGTTCATGACAGACCGCTTCTACATTGTTTCCGTCCGGATCCAGTGTAAAGGCACCATAGTAGTGTTCATGGTACATGGGGCGAAGTCCCGGTTTACCATTGTCTTGACCGCCATGCGCCATTGCTTGGTCATAAAATTGATCAACCTGTTGACGTGAAGACGCTGAAAAGGCGATATGGCGTGGGGTAAATGACGCTTTGGTCTCGATAATCCAGAAAGCGGGTTTATCTTGTGGCCCGAATGCACACATACGCTGTTGGGGAAATTCTTCATTCCATTCAGCGACAAATTCCATTTGCAGACCATAGCCGAGAGGAGCAAAGGCCGCTGCATAAAATGCTTTGGTTGCCTCATAGTCGATAGCGTAGGTACTGAGGTGGTCGAACATGTTCTTCTCCTTTGATGCGTGTTGCTGATTTCTGAGATGATTGAACCTAATGAGCAAAGTATAAGTTCAGTTCTTATGATTGCATAAGATTCTGAACAAATAAGCATCATTTACTGTGGCCAGCTATCCGGCACAATAAACCAGAATACCCCGCTTTCTGACTGACAATGAACCGCCCGTTCCAGTGTCTCTGGTTGGTAACGAAGGTTGGTTACTGTCCGGCCGGTCATCCACTGATGTCTTTCCAGTAAATAGAGTGGTTCACCGATCAGGTGCAACTGAGCCTGATAGCACCAGTGACCTTGAATTTGCGTTGGATTCAGGGCGTAACCCAGACAATCCTGAGGAATTGGTTCATCCGTAAATGGGTTGGTGTACAGCCGCCCCTGCATCAGAAGGTGTCGAGATGTCACCTGCCATTGTGGATATTGCTGGATCACAATAGGGTGCGCAGACAGTGGTAATTGATGATTGAGCATATGTTTAAGTTTGATATCAAGGCGATCTTTGGCATTCGGACCAAACCAGTGTCCTTGATGGAGCAGATAGAATTTGATTGCGACTTCCCAGTGTTCCTGCTGTGATGTTTGCCGGTTATGGAGAATAAAGTCGATGGCACCCAGCGTTTTGCCGTTATCAATAATCTGCACTTCTTCTGCGGCGAGTGCATAAGTCGGGCTGGATGCAAACAGGGCTGAACAGACCGATTGATAGAGCAGCCCGAGCCGCTGATTGGGGAGTGCTGACAATGAGATAGTAGCGCGCGCGGATTCTGTAAACGGTGAATATGACGCTACCGGAGGTTCGGCCAGAAACAATCCGGGCGTCTCACAGATCCATCGGGCAATTGCGGTTAAATCCATTATCAATGCCTCTTGAAGTATTTTAGGTGTCATTGTAGCCTGCCTAGCACGAACATCAAAAGAACAACAACAGCGGGAAGAATCATGAATAACCTTGAGCTTGAAGCATTACTCAATGAGAAACTGCGTCCCGATTTAATTCAGGATTACAGTCCGAACGGGCTGCAAATTGAAGGTCGCTCCGAAATCAAAAAAATTGTCACCGGTGTGACAGCCTCACAGGCATTGATTGAAAAGGCGATAGATCTGCAAGCCGATGCCATTCTGGTACACCATGGTTATTTCTGGAAACGGGAACCCGAACCGATTCGGGGGATGAAAGGAAAACGGATTCGCCGATTAATTCAGCAGGACATCAATCTGTATGCTTACCATTTGCCGCTGGATATTCACCCTGAACTGGGAAATAACGCTTGTCTTGCCCGGTTATTAGGAATTGATGTGATGGGTGGGCTGGAAGGCCATGCGCAGTCAGTCGCGATGTATGGGACTTTTAAGGAGCCGATGAGTGGCGCAGACCTGCGGCAGAGAATCTCTACCGTATTACAGCGGGAACCGCTCCATATCGCGTCAGGTGAGAATCAATTGATATCTACCGTGGGGTGGTGTACCGGTGGCGGACAAGACTTCATTGATTTGGCTGCATCCAAGGGGATGGATGCTTTTATATCAGGGGAGGTTTCTGAGCGAACCACACATAGCGCCCGAGAGCAGGGAATTCACTACTTTGCTGCCGGACATCATGCTACCGAACGTTATGGTGTCAAGGCATTAGGGGAGTGGTTGTCCCAGACTCATAATCTGACCGTGGAATTTGTCGATATTGACAACCCAGTCTAAATTGATGGCCTAAGACTCGAAAGGGCAGGTTTTATCAACCTGCCCTTTGATTTATGCAAACATCTGGATTTTATTATTCACGTTCGTGTAGTGGTGAAAAATCGCGAAGTTTATATCCGGTATAAAGCTGACGAGGGCGACCGATTCGACTTTCAGGATCACTGTGCATTTCATTCCAGTGAGCAATCCAGCCAATGGTGCGCGACATTGCGAAAATCACAGTAAACATAGAAATAGGAATACCGATTGCTTTTAAAATAATACCTGAATAGAAATCAACGTTCGGGTAAAGTTTCTTATCGACAAAGTAGTCGTCAGACAAAGCAATTCTTTCCAATTCCATGGCAACATCCAGTAATGGATCGTCGATATTCAGTTCTTTCAGAACTTCATGACAAGACTCCCGCATCACGGTTGCACGCGGATCATAATTCTTGTAAACCCGGTGACCGAAGCCCATCAGACGGAATGGGTCGTCCTTATCTTTTGCCCGGGCAACGAATTCAGGAATGCGATCGACACTACCAATTTCTTCAAGCATTCGCAGACACGCTTCGTTTGCACCGCCATGAGCAGGCCCCCATAACGATGCAATCCCCGCTGCAATACATGCAAATGGGTTTGCACCGGATGAACCGGCCAGACGGACTGTTGACGTTGAAGCATTCTGTTCATGATCAGCGTGCAGGGTGAAAATTTTATCCATTGCCCGGGCAACAATTGGATTTACTTCGTATTCCTCACATGGTGTTGCGAACATCATATGAAGGAAGTTTTCCGCATAATCTAAGTCGTTGCGAGGATAAATGAATGGTTGACCGACAGAGTATTTATAACACATAGATGCCAGTGTCGGCATTTTTGAGAGAAGACGGTACGCAGCGATCTCCCGGTGACTGTCGTTGTTGATATCTAGAGAATCATGATAGAACGCAGCAAGTGCACCAACAACACCTACCATGACCGCCATTGGGTGAGCATCTCGTCGGAAACCGTGGAAAAAGCTAGCGATTTGCTCGTGAACCATCGTATGGCGCGAAATTGTCTTTTTAAACTCTGAGTATTGCTTCCTGTTTGGGGCTTCACCATAAAGAAGAATATAACAAACTTCCAGGTAGTCTGCGTTATTCGCTAATTGATCGATAGGATAACCACGATGTAGTAGCACACCTTTGTTACCATCGATATAGGTGATTTGAGATTCACAAGATGCAGTGGCAAGAAAACCAGGATCATAAGTAAAGTACCCATTGGCTCCCAGTTTTCGAACATCAACTACCTCGGGTCCCATAGAACCGTTGATAATTGGCAGTTCGATTGGCGCTTTACCTTCAATATGAAGGGTCGCTTTCTTATCTGCCATAACAATCTCCTTTGTTTATTATTTAATCCGTCCAGGATGTTTGCGAATGAATATTTAACTCCGGATTTTATTAAAGTCAATTCTTCTCCTGTGATGTGTGCACTCAATTGCGTTTTTTACACGAATTAAGTTAAAAATATGTTCTATGTAGCAAAAATTGTTACGTCAATTGTATTAGAATGTTGCGAGCCTTATATTGGCTGGGAATCCAGTCAGTCTGGACTGTATAAGAAGTGACCAGTAAGAAAATTATGTTACATTTCTTAACCAAATTTTAACAACTTTTTATCAATTTTTGTCCGTTTCCTACTTATAGTTGTATAAATATTGTTAAAACTTATCAGTTAGGGCTGACTCTTCGTTTATAACAATAATGCTCAATGGGGAGCTGAGTGAGCAAGCCTGTGAAAGAAAGAAATTTAAGACCCGTAAATCTTGATTTGCAGACCATCCGCTTTCCGATCACTGCGATTGCATCTATTCTTCATCGTGTTTCAGGTGTAATCACTTTTGTAGCTATCGGAATTTTGTTGTGGTTGTTGTCTGTTTCGTTATCTTCTCCGGAAGGTTTTCAATATGCATCTGAACTTGTAGGTGGCTTCTTTGTGAAGTTTATCCTGTGGGGGATACTAACAGCATTGTCTTACCATATTGTCGGTGGTATTCGCCATCTGATCATGGATCTTGGTTATTTTGAAGAGTTGGAATCTGGTACTCAAACGGCAAAAATTACCTTTGCCGTGACAGTCGTTTTATCTCTGCTTGCAGGAGTCATGGTATGGTAAAGCATGTTTCATCTGTAGGGCGTAATGGGGTTCACGACTTTTTACTCGTTCGTGCAACCGCAATTCTGATGGCCCTGTATACCGTTTATCTTGTTTGTTTTTTTGCTTTCTCCGGTGATATTACCTATCAACTATGGCTTGATTTCTGGAGTGGTACGTTTACAAAAGTCTTCACAATGATTGCCCTCGTGAGCGTTCTGATTCACGGCTGGATCGGTTTGTGGCAGGTTCTGACGGATTATGTGAAATCCACACCGTTACGTGGCTTGTTGCAGCTTGCCGTAATTGCTGTGCTATTCGGATATTTTTTCTCTGGCCTGTTTGTATTGTGGGGTGCTTAAGTGACTATTCCAGTTCGAGAGTTTGACGCCGTTGTGATCGGCGCGGGTGGTGCGGGCATGAGAGCAGCACTACAAATTTCAGAGCAAGGCCTGTCTTGTGCTTTGCTGTCTAAAGTATTTCCTACCCGTTCTCATACTGTATCTGCACAGGGTGGTATTACCGTAGCGCTAGGAAATTCGCATCAAGACAATTGGCAATGGCATATGTACGATACTGTCAAAGGTTCCGATTACATCGGTGACCAAAATGCGATTGAATACATGTGTAAAAACGGCCCTGAGTCTGTTATTGAGTTAGAAAAGATGGGGCTGCCGTTTTCCCGTTTTGAAAATGGCTCTATCTATCAACGTCCTTTTGGCGGTCAGTCAAAAGAGTTTGGTGGTGAGCAAGCGGCAAGAACTGCCGCCGCTGCAGACCGAACCGGTCATGCTTTACTCCATACCCTGTATCAACAGAATATCAAACATAAAACGACTATCTTCTCAGAATGGTATGCACTGGACTTGGTGAAAAACCAAGATGGTGTCGTGATGGGATGTACTGCGTTGTGTATGGAAACGGGTGAAGTGTGCTACTTCAAGTCGAAAGCAACCATTCTGGCAACCGGTGGTGCGGGACGCATCTACGCTTCGACAACCAATGCTCATATTAATACCGGTGACGGTGTTGGGATGGCGTTGCGTGCCGGTGTTCCGATGCAAGACATGGAAATGTGGCAATTCCATCCAACCGGGATTGCCGGTGCCGGTGTTTTGGTAACTGAAGGTTGCCGGGGCGAAGGCGGTTACTTACTGAATAAAGATGGTGAGCGTTTCATGGAGCGCTACGCACCGAATGCGAAAGATTTGGCGGGGCGTGACGTTGTTGCCCGTTCAATGATGATTGAAATTCGCGAAGGGCGTGGCTGTGACGGCCCATGGGGACCGCATATCAAACTGAAACTCGACCATCTGGGTAAAGAAGTTCTGGAATCCCGTTTACCGGGGATTTGTGAACTTTCCCGGACATTTGCACATGTGGATCCAGTGAAAGAACCGATTCCGGTTATTCCAACCTGTCACTATATGATGGGCGGGGTTCCGACTCAGGTTTCCGGGCAAGCATTGAAACAAGATGCTTCTGGCCGTGATGTTGATGTTCAGGGCTTATTCGCTTGTGGTGAAATTGCATCTGTTTCTGTGCATGGTGCCAATCGTCTTGGTGGGAACTCGCTGCTTGATTTAGTGGTCTTTGGTCGTGCAACTGGTCTGCATCTGGGTGAAACATTAGCGGCTCAGGCTGAAGCGCGTGATGTGAGTGAATCAGATATTGAAGCTTCGCTGTCTCGCTATATGCGCTGGGAAAACAGCAAAGGTGGCGAAGACCCGGTACAAATCCGCAAAGATCTTCAAGCTTGTATGCAGCATAGCTTCTCGGTATTCCGTGAAGGGGATGCGATGGCTGACGGCCTGGAAGAACTAAAAGCGATCCGTGAACGTTTGAAAGAAGCCCATCTTGCAGACAAATCCAGTGAATTTAATACGCAGCGTGTTGAGTGTCTGGAGTTGGATAACTTGATGGAAACTGCTTATTCAACGGCTGTTGCTGCCAATTACCGGACTGAGAGTCGCGGTGCTCATGCTCGTTTTGATTATCCTGATCGGGATGATGCGAATTGGTTATGCCACTCGATTTATAACCCGGAAACTGAACAGATGAGCAAACGTGATGTCAATATGGCACCGGTTCATCGTGATGCATTTCCACCAAAGATTCGTACATACTAAGGGGAGGACAATGTGATGAAGCTTAACTTCTCTCTGTATCGCTATAATCCGGATGTGGATAAAAAGCCCTATATGAAGGACTATACGCTGGACGTTCCTGAAGGTTCGGATATGATGGTACTAGATGCATTGATTCAGCTGAAAGAGCAGGATCCTTCGATTGCATTTCGTCGTTCATGTCGGGAAGGCGTCTGTGGTTCTGACGGTTTGAACATGAATGGCAAAAATGGCTTGGCTTGTATTACACCGTTATCAGCCCTGTCTGGCGATAAAATTGTCATTCGGCCGTTACCGGGGTTGCCGGTCATTCGGGATTTGATCGTTGATATGACACAGTTCTACGACAATTACGCCAAAGTGAAGCCCTATCTGATTGCCGATGGGAATTTACCGCCATCCAGAGAAAACTTACAGTCTCCTGAAGAGCGTGAACATTTGGATGGATTGTATGAATGTATTATGTGTGCATGCTGTACGACTTCTTGTCCTTCGTTCTGGTGGAATCCGGATAAATTCATCGGACCAGCCGGACTGTTGGCAGCTTATCGTTGGTTAATTGATAGTCGTGATACGGCAACAGATGAACGCTTGTCTAATCTTGATGATGCGTTTAGTGTTTTCCGTTGCCATGGCATCATGAATTGTGTCAGTGTTTGTCCGAAAGGTCTCAATCCAACGAAGGCAATTGGTCATATTAAATCAATGTTGATCAAACGTTCCATTTAAATGATGGTTTGCAGGTCTTCGGACCTGCATTTTCAGAGCACGGCGTAGACCGTAGCAAAACGTGAAAACTACTGGTAAAGGGAAAATATGCACAACGGCGTGATGAAGGCATGGCTCGAGTCTTCACACTTGGCTGGCGCCAATGCAACGTACGTAGAAGATATCTACGAACTCTATTTAAGTGATCCCGACCTGGTAAGTGAGGAGTGGAGACGTGTTTTTGAAGGGCTTGCTCGCCCTGACGATAGCAATGGGGTTGAACAACCGCATTCACGTGTCCGTGACTACTTCCGTCGACTCGCTCAAGAGACAAAGCATTACAATGTCCAAGTTAGTGACCCCGATGTCGATGCAAAACAAGTAAAAGTATTACAGTTAATTAATGCGTACCGCTTTCGCGGTCATGAAGCAGCTCAGTTAGACCCTCTCGGTCTATGGCAGCGGCCGGTAGTGGCTGAGCTTGCCCCCTCATTTCATAATCTTAACCCCGAAGACATGGAAGAGACATTCAATGTCGGTTCTTTTGCGATAGGTCAGGAGACCATGAAGCTCAAGGACATATATGAGTCTCTGAATCAAATCTATTGCGGGTCTATCGGTGCTGAATATATGCACATGACCAATACCGAGCAAAAGCGCTGGATTCAGCAGCGTCTGGAGTCGGTTGTCGGCCAGCCGTCCTTTACTAAAGAAGAGAAAATTACTTTCCTTGAGGAGCTAACTGCTGCTGAGGGGCTAGAGCGCTATCTGGGGGCAAAATTCCCCGGCGCAAAACGCTTCTCTCTCGAAGGCGGTGATGCACTCATTCCAATGATGAAAGAATTGATCCGTCGTGCCGGTTCTCAGGGGATGCGCGAAGCGGTTGTTGGGATGGCTCACCGTGGGCGTCTGAACATGCTGGTCAATGTCTTAGGCAAGCGTCCTCAGGATTTATTTGATGAGTTTGCGGGTAAGCATGATGAAACATGGGGAACCGGTGATGTGAAATATCACCAGGGATTCTCTGCTGATTTTGCCACCCCGGGTGGAAACATCCATTTAGCATTGGCGTTTAACCCGTCCCATTTGGAAATCGTTAACCCTGTTGTGATGGGGTCGGTACGGGCTCGTCAGGATCGTCTGGGTGATAAAGATGGTTCAAAAGTACTGCCGATTACCATTCACGGTGACTCTGCTGTGGTTGGTCAGGGCGTGGTTGCGGAAACATTTAATATGTCTCAGGCGCGTGGTTATCAGGTCGGTGGTACCGTTCGTATCGTGATTAATAATCAGGTCGGATTTACCACCTCAAATCCACGAGATACGCGTTCGACCATGTATTGTACTGATATTGCAAAAATGGTTCAGGCGCCGATTTTCCACGTCAATGCCGACGATCCGGAAGCGGTTGCATTTGTCACCCATATTGCGTTGGATTATCGGAATACGTTTCGTCAGGATGTGGTGATCGATCTGGTTTGTTATCGCCGTCATGGTCACAACGAAGCAGATGAGCCGAATGCGACTCAGCCTCTGATGTACCAAAAAATTAAAAAGCATCCGACACCACGTAAATTATATGGTGATTTGCTGATTGAACGTCAGGATATTGATGCTGAATTTGTCACTCAGGCCGTTAACGAATACCGGGATGCTTTGGACCATGGTGAAGTGGTTGTCAAAGAATGGCGTCCGATGGCAATGCATTCAGTTGACTGGTCACCCTACTTGTCTCATGAGTGGGATGAAACGTGGAAAAACGAGTTTGACCTCGAGCGGCTGAAAGATATTGGCAAACGTGTTTGCTTGTATCCGGAAAGTCATCAACTGCAAAGCCGGGTCGAGAAGATTTACACTGACCGTCTGGCGATGATTAACGGTGAGAAATTACTGGACTGGGGGATGGCAGAGATTCTGGCCTATGCAACATTGGTTGATGATGGTCACCGAATCCGTATTTCCGGACAGGATTCAGGACGGGGAACATTCTTCCACCGCCACTCTGTTCTTCATAACCAAAATGACGCAAGTACCTATGTTCCGCTGAAGAATCTTCACAGTAATCAGGGGCCATTCCAAGTCATTGATTCTGTGTTGTCTGAAGAAGCTGTACTGGCTTTTGAATATGGTTATGCGACAGCTGAACCCGGCGGCCTAACGATCTGGGAAGCGCAATTTGGTGATTTCGCCAATGGTGCTCAGGTTGTGATTGATCAGTTCATTTCTTCTGGTGAACAGAAATGGGCCCGCTTATGCGGTATTACTATGCTGTTACCTCATGGTTATGAAGGTCAGGGACCGGAACACTCTTCCGCACGTCTCGAACGCTACTTGCAACTTTGTGCTGAGCAAAATATGCAGGTGATCGTGCCTTCGACACCGGCTCAGGTTTACCACATGTTACGACGTCAAGTGATTCGTCCGATGCGTCGTCCTTTGATTGTGATGTCGCCTAAATCCCTGTTACGGCACCCGTTATGTGTATCTTCGATGGACGATTTGGCAAGCGGTACTTTCCAGCCGGCGATTCCGGAAGTTGATGAACTTGATGCAGCTCAGGTGAAGCGCGTTGTCTTCTGTTCGGGTAAAGTTTATTACGATTTGCTGGCACAGCGGCGTAGTAATGAGCAAGGTGATGTCGCAATTGTCCGTATCGAACAATTGTATCCATTCCCATTGGAAGATGTTCAGGCAGCAATAGCCCCTTATACCAATGTTGTGGATTATGTCTGGTGTCAGGAAGAACCACAGAATCAGGGCGCATGGTACAGTAGCCAACATAATTTCCGAGCTGCAATTCCTGCCGGCGCTGAACTGAAATATGCAGGACGTCCTGCTTCGGCTTCTCCGGCTGTTGGTTATATGTCGGTCCATTTGAAACAGCAGAAAGCGCTCGTTGATGATGCGTTGAAACTAGATTAAGAACTAGAAATAAAAGGAAAAATAGGTATGACAGTTGAAATTCTGGTTCCGGATTTACCTGAATCGGTAGCAGATGCAACCGTAGCAACTTGGCATAAAAAAGCGGGTGATGCGGTTGAGCGTGATGAAGTCCTCGTTGAAATCGAAACAGACAAAGTTGTTTTAGAAGTACCAGCGCCAGAATCGGGCGTGCTTGAATCGATTGAGCAGGATGAAGGTGCCACGGTGACATCAAAGCAATTGCTAGGGAAGCTTAAGCCCGGTGCTGTTGCCGGTGAGCCAACGTCTGAGAAAACCACGTCAACACAGCCTTCACCGGACAAACGCCATAAAGCGAACCTGAATGAAGAGACCAATGATGCGTTGAGTCCTGCGGTGCGTCGTTTGATGGCAGAGCACGGCCTTGAAGTGTCTCAGGTGAAAGGTTCCGGTGTTGGTGGGCGTATTACCCGGGAAGACGTTGAAGCATATCTGGCGTCAGCGTCAAAAGATGCGACTGCGGATCAACCGGAGTCGGTTGCTGTCCCTGCCGCTGCAAGAAGCGAAAAACGCGTTCCGATGACTCGTTTACGTAAGCGGGTTGCCGAGCGGCTTCTGGAAGCGAAAAACAGTACAGCTATGTTGACGACATTCAATGAAGTCAACATGAAACCCATCATGGATCTGCGCAAACAGTACAAAGATCTGTTTGAGAAGAGACATGATATCCGTCTCGGGTTTATGTCGTTCTACATCAAAGCCGTCACAGAAGCACTGAAGCGTTATCCTGAAGTGAATGCTTCCATTGATGGGAGTGATATTGTCTATCACAACTTCTTTGATATCAGTATTGCTGTGTCAACGCCACGTGGTCTGGTGACGCCTGTTCTGAAAGACTGCGATATGTTGAGTGTTGCTGAGATCGAAAAAGGCATTAAAGCACTGGCAGAAAAAGGCCGGGACGGTAAATTAACCGTAGAAGAACTGACGGGTGGTAACTTTACCGTGACCAACGGTGGTGTCTTTGGCTCTTTAATGTCAACGCCAATCATCAACCCACCTCAGGCTGCGATTCTTGGGATGCATAAAATTCAAGATCGTCCGATGGCGGTTGACGGCAAAGTAGAAATTTTGCCGATGATGTATCTGGCACTTTCTTATGACCATCGTCTGATTGATGGCCGTGAATCCGTCGGGTTCCTCGTCACAATTAAAGAATTGCTGGAAGATCCGACACGTCTGTTGTTGGATGTGTAATAAATGAAAATGGCAGATATCTTCTTCCGGGTATCTGCCATGCAGGCTGGGTTGCTCAACACCTGGTCTTGTGTTGTCAGCATGTATGGAAATAAACATGCCGTCATGTTTCAGCGCGTACTGAGTACCCTGCAAAATGTTTCGTTTCGTGGAAGCGAAATTGAATGAAAAAATAATATACAACGGAATAGCACAATGAATTTGCATGAATATCAAGCCAAACAGCTCTTTGCAGAATTTGGTCTGCCGGTTCCTGATGGTTATGCGTGCAGCACGCCACAGGAAGCTGCTGAAGCCACCGGTAAAATCGGCGGGACAAAATGGGTCGTAAAATGTCAGGTTCACGCGGGTGGCCGGGGAAAAGCCGGTGGCGTTGAACTGCACGATACAAAAGATGGTATTCGTGATTTTGCCCAGAAATGGCTCGGGAAGAACCTGGTGACTTACCAGACCGATGCCAATGGTCAGCCGGTGACAAAAATCTTAGTTGAAGCTGCATCTGATATCGCCAACGAACTTTATCTTGGTGCTGTGGTTGATCGCTCCAGCCGTCGTGTTGTCTTTATGGCATCGACTGAAGGTGGCGTTGAAATTGAGAAAGTTGCTGAAGAAACACCAGAACTGATTCATAAAGCAGCCATCGATCCACTCGTCGGCCCACAAGCTTATCAAGGGCGTGAGCTGGCATTTAAGCTGGGTCTGAAAGGGGATCAGATTAAACAATTCGTCAAAATCTTCATGGGTCTTGGTGAAATGTTCAGTCAGTATGATCTGGCGTTGCTTGAAATTAACCCGCTGATTATTACCGGAGACGGTAATCTGGTGTGTCTCGACGGGAAAATCAACATCGATTCAAATGCATTGTATCGTCAGCCAAAACTGAGAGAGATGCACGATCCTTCACAGGAAGATGAGCGTGAAGCTCACGCTGCACAGTGGGAACTGAACTACGTAGCACTCGATGGAAATATCGGCTGTATGGTTAATGGTGCCGGTCTGGCAATGGGGACGATGGATATCGTTAACCTGCATGGCGGTAGCCCGGCTAACTTCCTTGATGTTGGTGGTGGTGCGACGAAAGAGCGTGTGACTGAAGCTTTCAAAATTATTCTTTCCGACAGTAATGTAAAAGCAGTTCTGGTCAATATCTTCGGTGGTATCGTCCGTTGTGACCTGATTGCCGATGGTATTATCGGTGCCGTAGAGGAAGTCGGTGTGTCTGTACCGGTTGTGGTTCGTCTCGAAGGGAACAACGCTGAGCTGGGTACACAGAAGCTGGATGAGAGTGGATTGAACATTATTGCTGCAACTTCGTTAACTGAAGCTGCTGAGAAAGTTGTAGCTGCTGCGGAGGGTAAATAATGTCTGTATTGATCAATAAAGAGACCAAAGTGATCTGTCAGGGATTCACTGGCGGACAAGGTACTTTCCACTCAGAGCAAGCAATTGCATACGGGACTCAGATGGTCGGTGGTGTATCACCGGGTAAAGGTGGTCAGACACATTTGGGACTCCCTGTTTTCAATACCGTGCGTGAAGCGGTTGAAGCCACCGGTGCGACTGCGTCCGTTATCTATGTTCCGGCCCCTTTCTGTAAAGATGCCATTCTGGAAGCGATTGATGCCGGTATCAAACTGATTGTGACCATCACCGAAGGGATCCCGACGCTTGATCTGCTGGATGTTAAAGTCCGTTTGGATGAAGCGGGTGTTCGTATGATTGGTCCGAACTGTCCGGGAGTGATTACACCGGATGAGTGCAAGATTGGTATTATGCCCGGTCATATCCATAAGAAAGGTAAAGTCGGTATTGTTTCTCGCTCCGGTACATTGACTTATGAAGCAGTGAAACAAACCACAGATGAAGGATTCGGTCAGTCTACGTGCGTCGGAATCGGCGGTGATCCGATTCCAGGATCTAACTTTATCGATATTCTGAAATTGTTCCAAGATGACCCTGAGACCGAAGCGATTGTCATGATTGGTGAAATCGGTGGTACGGCTGAAGAAGAAGCGGCTGCTTTCATTAAAGATCATGTGACGAAACCGGTTGTTTCTTATATTGCGGGTGTGACGGCACCTCCGGGTAAACGGATGGGGCATGCCGGTGCGATTATCTCTGGCGGTAAAGGTACAGCGGATGAGAAATTCGCTGCGCTTGAAGCTGCAGGCGTAAAAACCGTGAAAAGTCTTGCTAATATCGGTCAGGCTTTAAGAGATGTGACTGGCTGGTAATCAGTGAACGTGTGATTCAAAGTCATGAATCGCGCAAGTATCAATGAATGAAAATCCCCCTCAAAAGATTGAGGGGGATTTTTTTAAGCTTTATTTTTGAACAAGTGACTTAAAACAAACAGGCAACTGGCTGAGATGACCACTGACGGGCCTGCTGGTGTGTCAAATTCCCAAGAGAGATAAAGCCCGCTCAGAACCGCGATCATCCCAATTGCGGATGCTATCATCGCCATCTGTTCCGGAGTTGTTGATAAACGTCTGGCACCGGCTGCCGGAATAATTAATAACGAAGTAATAATCAGCGCACCAACAAATTTCATACCAACGGCTATCACAAGGCCGACCATCAGCATCAATAGAAGTTGCATCAAATCAGTATTCGTTCCTTCTACGGAAGCGAGTTCTTCATTCACCGTTGCAGAGAGCAGTGGCTGCCAGATAAAAGACAATAAAATAGCAATCACCACGACACCGCCCCAGATGAAATATAAATCATCGGGTGTGACAGCAAGTAGATCACCAAACAGATAACTCATCAGATCGATGCGGACATCGTTAAGAAAACTCACCGCAATCAGGCCGACCGACAGTGAGCTGTGTGCGAGGATTCCTAACAAAGTATCTGTCGCAATAAATTTCTGTCTTTGCAGTACAACCAAAATTGTTGCAATCGCTAAACAACAGACTAAAAGTGCGAGGTTAAGATTGATATCAAGCAAAAAGCCAAACGCTAAACCCATCAACGACGCGTGGGCCAGTGTATCACCGAAATAAGCCATTTTTCGCCAGACGACAAAAGAGCCGAGCGGCCCTGCAATCAGTGCTATCCCGATCCCTGCAAGTATCGCAGGAAGTATAATCTCAACCATGGTGGTGATGTCCGTGAGTGTGGTGGTTACATTGAGTTGCATCACCAGAGACCGGCTGTCCGGCGAGATCATGATGATGTTGATGCTGGTGATGATAAAACGCTAGGGATTCTTCATGACGTGACTGACCAAACAACGCAATATAATTTGGATGCCGGGTTATATCTGCGGGGGCACCATGACAGCAGATATGGTGCTGAAGACAGATGACATGGTCTGTTTGTGCCATGACTAAATGGAGGTCATGAGATACCATAAAAACAGCGCAGCCGAAGCGTTGTCTCAGAGTTTGGATCAATTCGTACAGATCAATTTGTCCCTGAACATCAACACCTTGGGTTGGCTCATCAAGTACCAAAATATCCGGGCGTTGGAGTAATGCCCGACCCAGTAAAACACGCTGTGTCTCTCCACCAGACAAATGGTGCATACTGCTATGGGTGAGATGAGAAGCTCCCACAAGGTTCAGGGCATCACTTAACTCTTGCCGGCTGTAGCGTCCGGCGAGTTTCAAAAAACGCTGTACAGTCAGTGGTAATGTCTCATTCAGGCGAAGTTTTTGTGGCACATAACCAATTTTGAGTCGGGGAGAGCGTGTCATTTGCCCCGATTGAATGGGTTGTAGTCCTAACAAGACTTTTACCAGTGTCGATTTCCCCGCACCATTCGGGCCGATGAGGGTGATTATTTTACCTTGTTCAACACGAAGGCTGATATGGTCTAACACGTTTTTCTGGTTGAATGCTACGCAAACATCTTGTAGTTCGATCAGTGTTGACATGAAATAACTCGTTTACAAAATAGTAATGTTATAATATAACATTTATGATAAATTGAAGCTATTAAGTTGGATATAAATTTCATGAAGTTCTTTCGTCTCACAACATTCACATTTCTGTTAAGTCTGTCAGTCCCGACGTGGGCACTTGATGTATTAACCAGTATTAAACCGATTCAAATGATTAGTTACGAATTGATGGCTGGTGTCAGTCAACCGGATGTGTTACTTGCACCGAATACATCACCGCACGATTATGCACTTCGTCCTTCGGATGTAAAGCGGATCAAGCAAGCGGATCTGGTTATCTGGTTTGGTGAAGGGCTGGAGCCTTTTTTATCAAAAGTGTTATCTCATCAAACCAATCAGTTGGTGATTAGTCACATTAAAGGCGTGCCGTTCAGACATTTTTCCGCATCTCATCATGACGATGGACATCATCATCATGGGAATATCAACCCTCATTTCTGGCTGGGTGTCGAGCAGGTTCGTGGCGTTGCGAAAGAGATTGCTGCGCGTCTGATTCAACAGGATCCGGATCATGCTCAACAGTATCAGCAAAATCTGACTGATTTTTTAACGCAGTTGACCAAAACAGACGGCCAGATTCAGGCGCGATTCGCCGGATACCACAACTATCCCTATTACGTTTTTCATGATGCATATGAGTATTTTGAAGCTCATTATCATTTAAATAATATCGGTCATTTTACCGTCAGTCCGGAGCGGAAACCGGGGGCGAAGACCCTGATTGAGATTCGGACCAAACTCAAAGAGCAGCCTAACGTCTGTATTTTTTCCGAGCCGCAGTTTCTACCATCGGTTATTACCAGTGTGACTCGGGGAACATCGGCTAAAGTGGGAGTGCTTGATCCGTTAGCAACCGATATTCCACTGGCAAAAGGGAGTTATTTCCACTTTTTAACCGCCTTGAGTCAGAGCTATACCAATTGTTTTAAAATGCAGCAATAATTGAATCAATGACGTGGTATAGCGCTCGCTATACCACGAGTAAAAGCCGCCATCACCAGACTTCAGAATATTTCGAAGTACATTCACTTTTGATCCTTCTCAATAATCTTCCCGTAATTTGCGCGTATACTGAAACCTGATAACGAGAATGCTTCTCATACATCATACCAGTAAGAATTAACCATGAATCTATCTCAGTTAAACCCCGGTCAACGTGCATCGATTTTAGGCTTCCGTCAACTCTCTGCCGAAGTGCGGAAGCGGTTAATGATCATGGGGATCTTGCCAGAAACGCCTGTCCTTTTAATTCGTAAAGCCCCGATGGGTGACCCGCTTCAGGTTGAAGTGCGTGGTGTTTCTCTGGCAATCAGAGAAAAAATTGCGGCGGCAATTGAAGTGGAGATTATCGGATGAAATACAATATCTTAACGGTCGGTAATCCAAACAGCGGCAAAACAACCTTATTTAATGGTTTAACCGGTGCACGTCAACAGGTGGGAAACTGGGCGGGGGTCACGGTTGAGAAAAAAACGGGTAGATATAGCTATTCCGGGAATGAATTTGCGCTCACTGATTTACCGGGTATTTATGCGTTAGATAGTGGCAATGACAGCCACAGTATTGATGAATCGATCGCATCGCGAGCGGTGTTGTCACATCCGGCCGATTTAATTCTGAATGTTGTTGATGTGACCTGCCTTGAGCGCAGTTTATACATGACCCTACAGTTGCGTGAACTCGGGCGCCCGATGATCGTGGTGCTTAATAAAATGGATGTACTCAAAAGAGAGCGTCGTTCGATTGATGTGAAGCGATTGGCGCAACTGTTGGGATGTCCGGTTTATCCGATTTCTGCCAATAATCGTTCTCAGGTGCTGCAGTTGAAAGAGAGTCTCGATAAAACCTTGTTACAAGGTATTGCTCTCAACGCATTACAGCTGGACTATGGCGATTCATTTGAGGCGATGATTGAGGCCGTCACGCCATTGTTTTCATCGCAAACGGACAAATCACAAACAGTTTCTTCACGGGCGTTAGCGATTCGTGCGCTGGGTGGTGACAGCCTTATCACCCAGTTTTTATCGGATTCAGCGCGACGACAATTGAATGATTTGCAACTGAACAGTCTGCTGGATATTGATTTGCACGTCGCCAACATCAAATACACATGGTTACATGAACAATGTCAGGATGTTCGTCGTGAGCAAGGTGTCTTGGGACATCGTTTTACCAAGCGTCTGGATCAGGTGGTTCTCCATAAGTGGGTTGGTATTCCGTTCTTCTTTCTGGTGATGTACCTGATGTTTATGTTCTCGATTAATATCGGGAGTGCTTTTATCGATTTCTTTGATATTTCTGTGGGTGCGTTGCTGGTTGATGGTGGTCATGCTTTATTGGATCAACATCTGCCGGTGTGGTTGGTCACACTGTTAGCTGACGGATTAGGTGGCGGGATTCAAACTGTCGCAACCTTTATTCCGGTGATTGCCTGCCTCTATCTGTTTTTAGCGGTGCTGGAAAGCTCCGGGTATATGGCCCGGGCTGCGTTCGTGCTCGATAAAGTCATGCAGAAAATCGGTCTGCCGGGTAAAGCCTTCGTGCCGCTTATTCTGGGATTTGGTTGTAATGTACCTTCCATTATGGCGACGCGAACTTTGGATCAGGAAAGAGAAAGACGCTTATCCGCTGCCATGGCACCTTTTATGTCTTGTGGAGCCCGGTTACCGGTTTATGCGTTGCTGGCTGCGGCTTTTTTCCCGCATAGTGGCCAGAACGTTGTCTTTTCGCTCTACTTGTTGGGGATTGTCGCTGCGGTATTCACTGGCATGGTTTTACGGCACACGATCTATCCCGGCAGTAGCGAAAGTATGGTGATGGAAATACCGGACTATGAATTACCGACACTACAAAATATTCTGATTAAAACATGGCAGAAACTGAAACGGTTTGTATTAGGTGCCGGGAAAACTATCGTAGTGGTAGTGACCGTTCTGAGTTTTTTAAACTCGATCGGAACAGATGGTAGTTTCGGACACGAAAACAGTGATACATCGGTGTTGTCGAAAGTGTCACAACGTGTCACTCCGCTGTTTGCACCAATCGGTATACAGCAAGAAAACTGGCCGGCAACTGTCGGGATCGTGACCGGTATTTTTGCCAAAGAAGCCGTCGTTGGTACGCTGAATAATCTCTATTCCTCTCAGCCTGATGAGGCACATGATTTTGACCTGCTGGCGAGCTTGAAAGAGGCGCTGCAAACGATTCCTGATAACCTAATCTCATTGAGCTTTTCTGATCCTTTGGGGATTGAAGTCGGGGATTTATCTGATGCTCAATTGGCCGCTGAAGCACAGGATGTGGATTCATCGATATACAGCAATCTGCAATATTATTTTCAAAGTCATTCCGCAGCGTTTGCATACCTGATTTTTATTTTGCTCTATACGCCTTGTGTCGCGGCAATGGGGGCTTATGTCAGAGAGTTCGGTGCCCGGTATGCCCGGTTCATTGCAGTCTGGACCTTTGGATTGGCTTACTGTACGGCAACATTTTTCTACCAAGCGATGAATATTATGCAACATCCGCTGCAAAGTATGTTGTGGATGACATTGATTGTGCTCGGGGGATGGGGATTATATCGTTTGCTGAAGCACCAAGGTGATGTGATTAAAAAGTTTGAGCGTCAAGCCGTATGATTCTGAATGAGCTGAAAAGTTACCTGGAACAGCATGGCACGACCAGCGGTGCGACATTAGCGCGTCATTTTCGCATCAGTGAAGATGGCGTCGATGCCATGCTCGGCATCTGGGTCAAAAAAGGGCTCATTTCCCGTTTTGTCGATACCAGCAACAGTGGAGAAGTCCGACGTATTCGCTATGCGGTGAATCCGCCTGAGACTCTGTCGCTGACTGCGATCCTGTGAGCTAAGCCGGTGTAAATATATCTGATTGAGCCAATGCTGTTTTCAGCACGTTGGCTGTATATTGCTGTGCCGCATCACTTCTGCGGATTCCTGCTGTATTGCCCCAGAGTGGGCCCGGCCATGCTTCATCCTCAGTAAATCTTGCAATATGGTGATAATGAAGCTGAGGAACCATGTTGCCCAGTGCTCCGAGATTGATTTTATCGGGGTGATACTGAGATTCTAAAATCTGACTGATCCATTGCGATTCAATGAGGAACTGTTGTTGATCGACCATCGGTAAGTGGTGGAACTCTTTCACTCCGGCACGTTTCGGAACCAAAATAATCCATGGTACCGCTTGATCCCGATGTAACAACACCAGACAAAGCGGGAAATCACCGAGGTGGGTGGTATCTTGCTGTAACTGAGGGTGGAGTTCGAAACTCATGGCATTTTGCCTCTGCGATAAAATGAAACCGATTGAGAATAGCACATCTTCATGACGGATACGTTGAATTCGTTGATGGTGAGAAATCGTTTATTGATTTCTGAAGCGCTGAAGGGAATAAATTTCTAATTCTTTGATTTAGGATAGTATTTTTGTTCGATTTTTTTGATGAAGATGATGGAAAATACACCAAGGTCATCTCAATTGTTACCGATATACTACATATAGAATCAGTTGATTTGGAGTCACTAATGAATAGTTTGATCCGTAAGTTTGAAGCAGGAATGAACCATCCTGACGCTGCAAAGTTAATTCTCAGAGTGAGTTTCAGCTTAATGTTTTTATTACACGGCATCCATAAAATATATGATGGCACTGCATTTATTCAGGGGATGTTCGTTGATATCGGCTTGCCGGGCTTTTTTGCCTACGCCGTTTATCTGGGCGAAGTAATTGCCCCGATTATGATTGTTTTGGGCCTGTTTACCCGTTTTGCTGCCACAGCCGTGATAGGAACCTCAATTGTCGTTATCGGGCTGATGCACCGGGATAATTTCTTCTCACTGAATGAATATGGTGCTTGGGCTGTTGAAGATATCGCGACCTATTTATTTGCATCAATCACCATTTTACTACTCGGCTCGGGCAAGTATGCCATGCGTCCTGATTAATGCCAGACAGCAACGCTGTTATAAAAAAACCAGCATTTTGGCTGGTTTTTTTTGTCTGATTCAGATGATTCTACATCCGTTCGAGCGTTTGAATCCCTAACAGGTTCAGCCCTTTCTGAATGGTTTTTGCGGTCAGCGCTGCGAGTTTCAGGCGGCTGTTTCGTGTCGCCTCATCGGCTGCCGATAAAATAGGGCAAGCCTCATAGAAGCTCGAGAACTGGCCTGCTAATTCGAACAGGTAGGCACACATTAAGTGTGGCTGACCTTCACGAGCGACAGATTGAATCGTTTCTTCAAACTGTAGTAGCTTGGTGATCATCAGTTTTTCTTTATCATCGCAAATCCGGAGCTCACCTTTGAGGTTGTCCATTGTGATACCGGCTTTAGAGAAAATGGAAGCGACTCGCGTATAAGCATATTGCATGTAAGGTGCCGTATTACCTTCAAAAGCCAGCATGTTATCCCAATCGAATACGTAGTCAGTGGTGCGGTGTTTCGATAAGTCTGCATATTTGACAGCAGCCATTGCGACGGTTTTGGCGATATTCGTTTTTTCGTCTTGAGCCAGTTCCGGATTCTTACTGTCAATCAACCGAATCGCGCGATCTTCTGCTTCATCCAGCAGGTCGGTCAGACGGACAGTGCCACCAGCCCGGGTTTTAAATGGTCGCCCATCTTTACCCAGCATCATACCGAAAGCATGATGTTCAAGTGAGACACTATCCGGGATATATCCTGCTTTCCGGACAATGGTCCATGCCTGTTGTAGATGCTGATGCTGACGTGAATCGATAAAATATAGAACTCGGTCTGCACCCAATTGTTCGTAACGGTACTTGGCACAAGCGATATCAGTTGTCGTATAGAGATAACCACCGTCACGTTTCTGAATGATGACACCCATCGGTTCGCCGTCTTTATTCTTGTATTCGTCAAGAAATACGACTTGTGCGCCATCATCTTCTTGCGCTAACCCTTGCGCTTTCAGATCGGCAACGACTTCCGGCAGCATGGTGTTATACATGCTTTCTCCCATGACATCATCACGGGTTAAAGAAACATTGAGCCGGTCATAGTTGATCTGATTCTGAGTCATGGTGATATCGACCAGCTTCTTCCACATCTCAGTGCAGAAGGTATCACCGCTCTGCAATTTTACGACGTAGCTTCTGGCTTTTTCAGCAAAGGTTTCGTCTTGATCATAGCGTTGTTTTGATTCGCGGTAGAATGCTTCCAGATCTGCGAGTGCCATCGACGGGGTATCGTCATTTTGCTGAACGCGCTCCAGATTGGCAATCAACATCCCAAACTGAGTTCCCCAGTCGCCGATATGGTTGGCCCGAATCACTTTATGCCCCAAAAATTCAAGGGTACGAACAACTGCATCACCGATAATTGTTGAGCGGAGGTGGCCGACGTGCATTTCTTTTGCGACATTGGGGGCAGAGTAATCAGCAACGATGGTTTGCGGTGTTTCCTGCGCGACGCCAAGGCGTGGATCAGCCAACGCTTGTTCAGCCTGCTGAGCCAAGAATGTTTCACTGAGGAATATGTTGATGAATCCCGGCCCGGCAATTTCAGTTTTGCTGGCAATTCCTTCCAGATCAAGTACATCGAGTACTTTTTGCGCAAATTCGCGTGGGTTCGTCCCTAGTTTTTTGGCAACCCCCATCACACCATTGGCTTGATAATCACCAAACTGTGGCTTGGCGGACTGGCGGACAGCTGCTGGGCTGCCGGCAGGCGCGCCTGCGGCTTCAAGTGCTTGAGATACTTTATCGTTTATCAATGCTTGGATATTCACGTACTTATCCTTCACTTCTAGGAATTGTCTGCTTGTGTATCACTTCGTTGCGATACACGTTTCGATCAGGTTCAAAAATTGGCGCACATAATAGCAATTTTATTATCACTCTTATAGAGAAAAGCACCTGAATTTTTCTACTTTCCACCAGATCCTGTTAGGATTCAACTCGTCTTTGAACTGATGATGGTAGCCAAATGCATTCTCCTCTTACCTCAAACCGTCTTATGCCAACACAAATGTACCAAGATTCAACGGCTTTTATCCGTAAAATCAGTGCACTATGTGATGTGCTGCAACTGGATTTAGCACCGTTCCAACTGGATCATATTGCTATGCGGATTAATGACCGGCAACTTGCTGAAGCAGCCCATGAGGTATGGTTGAATGAGGGCATAGAAATCTCATCGGCACAAATTAACGGGCGACCGATTATTGTGATTGCATTGGAGAGCCCAATCATGCTCGGAGAATGGTCAACGCGCTATTTGGAACTACCTTATCCGGTGCAAGGGAAGTCTTATCCGCGTCAAGGATGGGAGCATGTGGAATTTGTCATTCCTTCCGGTGCGACGAATATCGATGATTTTTTGCAGGATATTTGGCAGCGTTTCCCTGCGCTGAAACAGTTATGGCCGACATTGGAACAACAAGGGATCAAGGTAAAATGTTCTGCGCCAAAAGGAGAGGGGGAGCGTTTGGCAAACCCGACGATTGCTTTTCGTCAGGGAGATATTTGCCTTAAGTTGCATCCCCATTCGCTGGCGCAAGTGATTGCTTCAGAACGTCAAATCTAGCCGAGCTCATAAGCTTTTGGCATAAGTTGAAATGCTTCAATTGAGCCAATTTCCCGACCCAGAGTCAGCTGTTCGGCATCATGGTGCGCATTGCCCTGAGTGTGCATGATAAGGCGATTGGCCGTTCTGGGTTTCAGTTCATTGACAACAAAGCGGATCATATCTGAACGCGACAGTTGTTTCAGTTCCTGCAACACGAGTTCTCGCTGATTAAATTGGTGGTCTTTATTGCCGATAGCGACCCAGAAGCGTTGTGCCCGGCTTCTGAGGGTCGGATCCGGAATCGCAATTTGGTTGAACAAACCTCGTTTGCTGCTATGCCATTGGTATTCGTTTAATTCCAGTAACACCAGATAAAAGGCATTGAGAAATTCATCAATCGAGGCGATTAAATCCACCGGTGCTGCATGAGGGGATTGCACATACATCACGATTCCCGGGTGGCGGTTTAGTGGGAGGTTCCCGGTTCCGACCATATAACCGAGCTGCTGTTTGGTTCTGATTTCATGGAAAAAAGTTGCCGACATCAAGTGGTTGGCCAAAGAGTACAGCGCCACACTTTTGGGAGAAATATCAGCACACTGATAGTACAACACCACCGCGGAATCATCCTGATCACAGAACACTTCCCGGCGAAAAGTACCTTGTTTACCCAACATGACCAAAGGACGAAGTGATTCTTCGTAACGTTGATCGCGCACGTGCAACGCCTGAATTAACTGCTGCCCGATTTGCAATGCATCCGATTTTCTCCAGTCACCGTAAATGAACATCTCCACATGGAGTTGAGATAACATCTGATCGACAAACGGTGCCAGTTCCTGAACTTTGATGGTTTGCAATGCTGCCAACAAGCTTTCATAAGGCGGGTTATTCGGCTGTAACAACCCGGTCATGGCATTGAACAGTTGTGAGATAGGACGATCTTTCGCAGCATTTCGCCAGCTTCGTTCCAGCTGGGTTCTGACGGACTGGAAACGATGTTCACTGAACTCTCTCTTTTTGAAACGATCCAGAATTAATGCCAATAACTCAGGTTGTTTCTGGCTGAAACCAGAAATAGACAATGTCACCCCGCCTTGATGGGTATACATGTTATATCCCATCCCGGCGATCTCTGCCGGATAAGTCTCTTTTGCCAGAGAGTCGAGGAAAATCTCAACACATAATCGGGTCATGACGATATTACGGGGGCTCTGTACCGCATAAGGGCTGTCAATGGCGACATAGATAACGCCTTTGGGAACTAAGAATTCCTGATCTTGCATGTGCCACAGACGAAAACCGTCACTTTCCTGAATGATTTGTGGTTGATCATCATCAGACTCGATCGGTTTTGGTTGTAATCCGTGGCAGATGAAAGGATTCGGCTCAGGTAATGTCATGCTGAGTTCTGACTGAGTCTGATGGAAATAAGCGAATTGAGCGTCAGTAAAAGGGGTGACGGAATACGGGGTGTAATACCAATTTGCTGTCTCAGTATAATCGCCGCCCTGAGCCAATAGCGTCGCTCTGAGATTCTCAGGCACAAACTGATCGATAATCTCTCTGAGCAGCGCTTCATCATAGCCTTTCATCATATAGTCGCCATAGATGACATCTTCTTCTTGGTAATGCTGCATATTCATCACCAGATGGCTGACCATATCTAACGGTCGCGGGACTTCTTGATAACGGAATGTTGCTTCAAGCACCGCTTTTTTCTCTTCATAACGCCAGGCTTGCAGCCCTTGTTCCCGGATCAAGTTGATGTAGCTGAACACGGCCTGAATAATCGTCTCAACAGCGGTCATCCCTGCTTCTGTCAGTAACATACTGATGGTAAATTCCCGGTAGTTACTGCCGCTGGTGCCTCCTCCGGCTGACAGGCTGGTAATCCACCCCTTATCTTT
Organism: Vibrio ruber DSM 16370; assembly: GCF_900163965.1. GTDB lineage: Bacteria > Pseudomonadota > Gammaproteobacteria > Enterobacterales > Vibrionaceae > Vibrio > Vibrio ruber. The sequence continues at coordinate 86,785 of NZ_FULE01000014.1, read as the reverse complement.
CAGTGCCTGCGTTAAACTGTCTTTTCCTTCATAACCGAGTAAATGCGCAAAATAAGACAGCGGTTTTTGCTGATAATAAATATCCATGCAGGGCAATGGGAAAGACAGAAACAGCTTACGGATATCTTTCAGGGGCTCAACCTCAATCATCAGCCCGGTATGTTTGTCGGTGACATAGGGCTCCTGAACGGTTTTTCCCCGATGCTGTTGATTGAACACATTGGCAAATCGTTCCGTGATCCACTGCTCTTGTATATCGAGTGGTTCGGGAGCAATCACCGCTAACGTCATCAAATCAGCAGAATAATGCTCACAGTAGAACTGCATGATTTCTTCACGAATACTGACCTGATTTCGATCTGACAGCGTTTGCTCGTTCCCTACAGAAAATTTGGCGAAAGGGTGCTGCGGATGAATCGTTTCTTTGTGCACCTGATAAAGGCGGCGGATATCATCATTGAGTTTGAGCTTATACTCCGATTCAATGGCTTGGCGCTCTTTGTCGAGCGATTCTTTATTAAACAGTGGGGCAGTAAAAAACTGGGCAAAACGATCCAGTGCCTTTTCAAAGGCTGAAGTCGTAATATCAAAAAAGAAACAACTATGCTCAGTCCCTGTCCAGGCATTATGTGTTCCACCATGTTGATTAATAAAACTTTGAAACTCGCCGGAGTTTGGGTATTTTTCCGTGCCCAAAAATAGCATATGCTCTAGGTAATGGGCTAAGCCCTCACGATCTGTTGGATCATCAAAGTGTCCGACGTTGACTGCCAGCGCTGCTGCACTTTTAGGTGCATCTGGGTCACAAATCAATAGCGCCCGAAGTTGGTTCGGTAAGGTGATGTATCGGTAACTATTTGTATCATTTGGACTGATATGCACGAGACATGTCTCCGGACGTAGCGAGGGAATCGATTATTAGTATGACGTTGAAAACTGACGTCGCCAACCTCAGATAACAATTTTATGAGTAAAATGTTATTTTAATTTGCTCAATTCGAGTGAAGCAGCCAATATAGAGTTGAGGTTTCTCTAACGACGAAAATCAGGCTTGGCTATATTGAGTGAGTATGAACTCACCAGTGAGTTTAATGGTGTATTAAGGTAGCCATCATATGAAAATTTTTATTATGCGTCATGGAGAAGCGGGATATTGCGCGACAGGTGATGCGGATCGACCTCTGACCGGACTCGGGAAGAGTGAGTCTGTTTCAGTGATGAAACAGGCGAATGACATACAGAAAATCAGCGTCGATAAAGTGTTAATTAGCCCTTATCTCAGAGCACAAGAAACATGGCGGGAAATCGCTGCTTACGTTGAAGCTCGCAGTATCACAACTTGTGACGATATAACACCTTACGGGAAATCGGATCGGGTGTTTGATTATCTGATGGCTTTGGCTGATATTGAGCGGGTCAATTCGTTTTTTCTCGTCTCCCACTTACCTTTGGTCGGCTACTTGACCAGTGAGTTCGTCAGAGATATGCCGGCACCGATGTTTCCGACATCCGGACTGGCTTGTCTTGATTACGTTCCTGAGACACAAAAGGGTGAATTGTTGTGGCGTCTCGCGCCGAAATAGCTTTTCGGTGATAGCGAGTCAGATTAGTTTGCAGACCTTTGTCAGAAGAGTGGAACATTTAGGTTGAATGTTCCACTCTATTCGCGAGACATTGCTCTCTGTTTTTTGTGCAGAACCAAACACTGAAGCAGGCATCTCAGCTTAGTCTGATAGATTGAAGTGTGTTTCTGTGCGACTTCTTGTGACGAATTTCCCACTTTGTTGTATGTTTTGATCCTATGGCCTGACTGATATGGGGGCGTTGTGATTATTTCTTTGTTGTTCAGCCATGTTGTGGTGAGATTCAAGCCCATCTAATCAACCGAATCCTGACTGGGTATGTGAGCCATAAATTTGACATGTTTATGGTGCAATTATTGCATGAAGCGGAAAATCCAGAAATTCCCGACGACGGCCTGAAGTTCAGGCACTTCGATTCCCAACAGAGAATTATGAACGGTCATCTATGAAGTTTACGCTGCCATTCGCTGACAAATTACCGCCGATGCCACGGAGAACGATTCCTGCTATCGGTGCGCCTGTGATGGTACTGGCGACGCTGGGGATGGTGGTTTTGCCTATCCCGGCATTTATGCTGGACCTCTTTTTTACATTTAACATCGCTTTATCAATGGTCGTTTTACTGGTGACCGTATATACACGCAGACCGCTTGATTTTGCTGCTTTTCCTTCCGTATTGCTGATTGCAACGCTGTTGCGTTTAGCATTGAACGTTGCATCGACCCGGGTGGTTTTATTATATGGCCACGAGGGGGCAGGGGCTGCCGGTAGTGTGATCGAAGCCTTTGGTAGTGTGGTTATCGGGGGCAACTATGCCGTCGGTCTGGTGGTTTTCCTGATTTTGATGATTATTAACTTTATGGTTGTCACGAAAGGGGCCGGCCGGATTTCTGAAGTGAGTGCTCGCTTTACGTTAGATGCTTTACCCGGAAAACAAATGGCTATTGATGCCGATTTGAATGCCGGTTTGATTGATCAAGAACAGGCACGTCTGCGTCGGTTTGAAGTGACCAAAGAAGCTGACTTTTACGGTTCGATGGATGGTGCTTCAAAGTTTGTCAAAGGTGACGCAATTGCCGGGATTCTCATTCTATTCATCAACATTGTGGGTGGATTAACCATTGGGATGATCCAGTACGATCTGAGTTTTAGTGAGGCGATTCAGATTTACACCTTGTTGACCATTGGTGACGGGTTGGTTGCTCAAATTCCGTCACTGCTCTTATCGATCGGTGCCGCGATTATGGTGACGCGTCAAAATACCGATGAAGATATGGGACAGCAGGTGATATTCCAGCTGTTTGATAACCCGAAAGCCCTGATGATTACCGCTGCAATTCTAGGCGTCATGGGGATTGTGCCGGGTATGCCTCATTTTGCTTTTTTGCTACTGGCCTGTCTGGCTGGTGGCGGAGCCTATCTTTTACATAAAAAGCGAGATAAGGCCGCTGAAGGGGAGCAGTTACCCGCAGAAATGGATACCGAGTCTCCGAAGTTAAAAGAGCTGTCTTGGGATGATGTTCAGCCGGTAGATATCATTGGTCTCGAAGTCGGTTACCGGTTAATTCCGTTGGTTGATCGCGATCAGGGTGGAGAACTGCTGGAGCGGGTCAAAGGGGTCAGAAAGAAACTATCGCAAGATTTTGGTTTTCTGATTCCGCCTGTTCATATCCGGGATAACCTCGAATTAACACCGAACAGTTACCGAATTACGTTGATGGGGGTTGCTGTCGGGGAGGCCGAAATTCGTCCTGATCAGGAGCTGGCGATCAATCCGGGGCAAGTCTATGGGCTGATTGATGGTGAGCAGACCTATGACCCGGCGTTTGGTTTAGAAGCGGTCTGGATTCGTGAGGATCAGCGAGAACATGCTCAGGCATTAGGTTATACCGTTGTCGATTCATCGACGGTGTTAGCGACTCACTTAAGCCAGCTACTCACCAATAATGCTGCCCAGTTGATCGGCCACGAAGAGGTTCAGAATTTACTGGAGATGTTATCGCGGAGCGCACCGAAACTGGTTGAAAATTTTGTGCCGGATCAACTGCCGTTGGGAACTGTCGTCAAGGTTTTGCAAAATTTACTGCATGAAGCGATTCCGATTCGTGACATTCGCACCATTATTCAAACCCTCGCAGAATATTCCGGAAAGAGTCAAGAACCTGACATCTTGACGGCTGCTGTCAGGATTTCTCTGAGACGTTTAATTGTTCAGGAAATCAATGGTATAGAGCCTGAACTACCGGTGATCACGTTGATCCCTGAGTTGGAACAATTATTGCATCAGACCATGCAGGCGTCAGGTGGAGAGTCCGCCGGTATTGAACCCGGCCTTGCTGAACGGCTCCAGTCTTCCTTGAGTCAGGCGACTCAGGAGCAAGAGCTGAAAGGTGAACCAGCCGTTTTACTGACCTCGGGTGTACTGCGTGCCACACTGGCTAAATTTGTAAAAAATACGATACCCAACTTGCGCGTACTTTCTTATCAGGAGATTCCTGACGAGAAACAGATTCGAATTGTACAGGCTGTCGGTAACTAGCAGATAAACATGATGGTGGGTTGCTGCTTTGAAGATAAAACGATTTTTTGCTAAAGACATGAAAACCGCACTACTCCAAGTGAAAGAAGAACTTGGGGTCGATGCGGTGATCATGTCTAATAAAAAAGTTGCAGGTGGGGTAGAAATCGTTGCTGCGGTTGACAGCGATACCGTTACTCCTAAAACACAGGTGCACGGTTATAATTCTCAGCCGCGTTACCGGAATGCACCTTCGGCCGCTTCATCAGGACGACGCGAGCTAGAAGATGATCGTGTCCAGCTTGGTCAACGTGCAGCGACAACCCTTCAGAAACCACAACAGAAGCGGCAGTCTTCCGGTCAACGTGGTTCTATGACCAACCGCTTTGCCAATTTACTGAAACAGTATACGCCGGCTCAGTCAGATGAAGAACCGACACGCGAAGATTCGTTGTCGTCTTTGTTGCAGCGTCAAGCCAAAGAAAAGAATACTACCGCAAGTCATGCCTCTTCACGCCATGGGGAGAACGGGCCTGTCAGCCGATGGGAAGAGCGAGAAGAGCCTCACAAGCCTCAACTGGATCCTTCTCGTTATGAACGTCGCCAAAAACGCGAAGAAGAGTCGCAGAGTCCCCAGGATTTTGAGTTGATGAAAGAAGACATCAATTCAATTCGTCGTCTTCTGGAACATCAGGTCTCCGGCCTAATGTGGCAAGAGGTTGAGCGTCGGGAACCATTGCGAGCAATGTTAATCAAGCGGTTATCTCGGATGGGATTGTCATTGGAATTGGCAGATCAGCTTGCTTGTTATATACCGGAAGACACGCCGCCGCCGAAAGCATGGCGTGCTTTGCTTGGTTTGGTGTCGGATCAAATTCCGGTTGTGAATCAGGATATTTTAAAGCGGGGCGGGGTTGTGGCCTTGCTTGGCCCGACCGGTGTCGGAAAAACGACAACCGTTGCAAAACTGGCTGCCAGAGCCGCGATGGAATACGGTTCGGATAATGTCGCACTGGTCACGACGGATACTTATCGTATTGGTGCTCATGAGCAGTTAGCGATATATGGCAGAATTATGGGGTGTCCGGTAAAAGTTGCTAAAGATTCCAACGAGTTAGCCGATGTAGTTCAACAGTTACGAAATCGACGTCTGATTCTTGTGGATACAGCCGGTATGGGCCAACGAGATGTGCGCCTGTCTGAGCAACTTGACACTTTAATGCAGGACCGGGGTGGTGTGATCAAAAGTTACTTAGTTTTACCAGCAACAGCACAAAGAAAGGTGCTTCAGGAAACCATTGACCACTTCAGACGAATTCCCTTATCCGGATGCATCATGACCAAGTTAGATGAATCCTTGAGTTTGGGAGAGTTTGTGAGTGTGGTGGTAGAAAATGCGTTACCAGTCGCTTACATCGCGAATGGTCAGCGTGTCCCTGAAGATATTGTGATAGCTCAGCCAAAATATATGGTAGCGAAAGCGAACGAATTGCTAGAGAAGTCGGCTGACAATGAGCCTCACTACTGGAGTAGTGACTCAGAGAGAATCTAGGCGGCGAATAGATATGACAGATAAAATGATTTTCGACCAAGCAAGCGGCCTGCGCCGTTTAAGCCAACCAACACTGACAAAAGTGATTGCAGTGACGGGTGGAAAAGGTGGTGTTGGGAAAACCAACGTCACCTTGGGAATGGCAATGAGTATGGCTCGTCAGGGCAAAAAAGTGATGGTACTTGATGCTGACCTGGGATTGGCAAACGTAGATGTCATGTTAGGTATTCGTCCCAAAAAGAATCTGGGGCATGTCCTGGCTGGTGAGTGTGAGCTAAAAGATGCTATCGTTGAAGGACCATATGGGATTAGAATTATTCCGGCAACTTCCGGCACTAAGTCCATGGTAGAATTATCCCATGCACAACATATCGGATTGATTCGGGCATTTGGTAGCTTAGAAGAGGAAATGGACGTGTTGTTGGTTGACACGGCTGCTGGTATTTCTGATATGGTTGTGAGCTTTGCTCGGGCTGCTCAGGATGTTGTTGTGGTTGTTTGTGATGAACCGACGTCAATTACCGATGCTTATGCTTTAATTAAGTTATTGAGCCGTGAGCATCAGGTGCAGCGTTTTAAGATTGTTGCCAACATGGTGCGAAGTTATCGAGAAGGACGTGAATTGTTTGCGAAGTTGACCTTAGTCACAGAGCGGTTCCTGAATGTCGGCATAGAACTCGTCGCATGTATACCTTTAGACGATAATGTACGTCAGGCTGTGAAAAAACAAAAAATCATCGTTGATGCCTTTCCACGTTCACCGGCATCGCTTGCAATTAGCTCTTTGGCGAATAAAGCATTAACATGGCCTATACCCAAAACACCGAGCGGCCATTTGGAATTTTTTGTTGAACGGTTGCTAAATCGAACTGAAATAGTAGGGGAACCTTTTGGTGAATAAGGCGCTGACTTACGATCAATATGGAAATATCAATAATCAGCAGGCTTTTCTGGAAAAGTATTCTGTATTGGTTAAGCGTATCGCACACCACTTGATCGGACGGTTACCTCCGAGTGTTCAGGTCGAAGATTTAATTCAAGCGGGAATGATCGGACTACTCGAAGCGCAAAAAAACTATGATAATAGTAAAGGCGCCAGTTTTGAAACCTACGCGGGTATTCGTATTCGTGGTGCAATGTTGGATGATATTCGTCGTGGAGACTGGGTTCCCCGCTCCGTTCATAAATATAATCGTGAGATCAGTCAGGCAATTTCGGTACTTGAAGGTGAATTAAATCGTGAACCGACCGATACAGAAGTTGCCAGGTATCTGGGAATGTCGTTAGATCAATATCATAGCGTCATTACCGATATAAACAGTTCCCGAATTGTTGGTATTGAAGATTTAGGGGTTTCTGATGACGTAATATCACCTTTTGATAGTGATGATGAAAACTCACCATTTAAAGGTGTTGCTGACGAATCATTTCGTAAAGCATTGGTTGAATCAATAAAATCGCTTCCTGAACGTGAAGCTTTAGTACTTTCGCTCTATTATGATGAAGAGCTAAACTTAAAAGAAATTGGTGAAGTGCTTGGTGTAAGTGAATCTCGCGTAAGCCAAATATTAAGCCAAACCATGCAGCGTTTAAGAACAAAGCTGCGTTCTTGGACACAAAATGACTAAATATCACTGATCTCATACTCAGTGGAGGCAATTTTGAATAAAAACATGAAAATCCTTATTGTTGACGATTTTTCAACAATGCGCCGAATAGTGAAAAACCTGCTCCGCGACTTGGGTTTTAATAATACTCAAGAAGCTGATGACGGGTTGACGGCTTTGCCTATGCTTAAGAAAGGTGATTTTGACTTTGTCGTGACCGACTGGAACATGCCGGGAATGCAAGGGATTGATTTACTGAAACACATTCGTTCTGATGAAGAGCTGAAGCACCTGCCGGTGTTGATGATTACAGCCGAAGCGAAGCGTGAGCAAATTATTGAAGCTGCTCAGGCAGGTGTAAATGGCTATATTGTCAAACCATTTACAGCGGCTACGCTTAAGGAAAAGTTGGATAAAATCTTTGAGCGTTTATAAGTCTTGAACGTTGGTCTGAGTATCTGATCAGGTGAGAGAAACATTTATTCGCGTATAAAGGCTCTTCAGGATGATTGAATTAGAACAAGCACAACAGCTCGTCCATTTATTGGAAAGCGGCAAAAAAGAAGAAGCTAATGCATTATTGGTGAATATATATAAGGCTAAATCTGCTGATCCTATGTTTCGGCAGATTGGTGAACTGACCCGAGAACTGCATGAATCGATAAAGGAATTCACCATCGATGAACGGATGAGTGAGATTGCGACGGCTGAAATTCCTGATGCAAAAGATCGCCTCCAGTACGTCATTTCCAAAACCGAGGTTGCTGCTAACAAAACAATGGATGCCGTTGATCGCTGTATGCCTATCGCTGATCAATTGCATCAGACGCTGTTGGATGTTCGTCCTCAGTGGAATGAGCTCATGAAAGGCCGTATCGCATTAGATGAGTTCAAAGCACTCTGCCATAGAATTGACGATCTACTTAGCCAGATTGAAGGCGATAGTTCGGAATTACGTGGTGAGTTGATGGACATTCTCATGGCTCAAGATTTCCAAGACCTGACAGGACAGATTATTCGTCGGGTTATCACATTGGTTAGTGAAGTCGAACAGCGGTTGGTCGATATTCTTACCGTGTTTGGAACAGAGCAATCAGAACAACAACAAGAAGATAAGACAAAACATCAATCTACTGATCCTGAGGGGCCAATTTTGAATCCTCATGAAAGAAGTGATGCTGTTTCATCTCAAGACGAAGTTGACGATTTGTTATCGAGTCTTGGTTTTTAGAGGTGCTGTATGAGCTACGAATTAGATGAAGATATTTTACAGGATTTTTTAGTTGAGGCAGGTGAAATATTAGAGCTTCTGTCCGAGCAGTTGGTTGAGCTTGAAAATAATCCTGAAGATAACGACCTTTTAAATGCAATCTTTCGAGGGTTCCATACGGTAAAAGGGGGGGCAGGTTTCCTTGCTTTGACGGAGTTAGTTGCAACCTGTCACGGTGCCGAGAATGTCTTTGATACATTACGTAACAGACAGCGAAAAGTAACTTCAGGTCTCATGGACACGATGTTACGGGCTCTGGATACCGTGAACGAACAATTCCAAGCCGTGCAAGATCGTGAACCGCTTGAAGCTGCAGACCCAACCTTACTGGAAGAGCTACACCGCCTTTCTCAACCCGCCTCTGCTGATGAAGACGAATCAGATGATGTTCTGCTCGCTTCGGATTCGTCAGATGATGATGAAACCTCATTGCCCGATGAAGAGCCTGTTGCATCAGCGGAAGAGACACCTCCACCAGAAAACAACGTTGTTTCTGAAACCACAAATGCCAACTCAATTGATGAAATTACTCAAGATGAGTTTGAGCAACTGCTTGATGAACTTCATGGTAAAGGGAATTCACCGGCAAATCGTACGCCATCTGCATCAAAAGAATCCACACCACCAGAGTCAGGTCAGGCATCTAAAACGTCATCACAGCAAAGTACCACGACTGACAGTGGTGATATTACTGATGATGAGTTCGAGAAATTACTCGATGAACTTCACGGTGTCGGGAAAGGTCCTTCACTCGAAGACAAAAAAACCGCTGCACCACCTCCGCCACCAGAGAAAACACCGGCATCAGGTGCAACTGCTCAGTCATCCGCATCTGCCTCAAGTGGCAGTGATAGTGATTTGATGACCGATGACGAGTTCGAAAAGTTATTGGATGAGCTACATGGTGCAGGAAAAGGGCCATCAATAGAAGAACTGGAAATGGCGGTTAAACCGGCGTCGGCTAACTTGGAGCCGAAGCCAGCCGCGAAAGCAACAGAAGCGCCCAAAAAAGCGGCTGCAGCACCAAAAGCAAGTGCTCAACCGAAACCATCGGTGACACCGCCAGTTAAAGAAAGCTCTGAAGCTCAAACTCAGGTTGCGACGCGAGAGTCCAAAGAAGTCGCCGCAGCGAAAAAACCACAGGCTGAAGCGAGTGTCCGTGTCGATACTTCCACACTAGATACGATCATGAACATGGTTGGTGAGTTGGTGCTGGTTCGAAATCGTCTGCTCAGTCTTGGTTTGAACAGCAATGATGAAGAAATGTCAAAGGCTGTATCAAATTTAGATGTTGTGACTGCTGACCTGCAAGGCGCAGTCATGAAGACTCGGATGCAACCGATCAAGAAAGTATTTGGTCGTTTCCCTCGGGTTGTTCGGGATTTAGCAAGAAGCTTGAAAAAAGATATCGTGCTGGAAATGCGCGGTGAAGAAACTGATTTGGATAAAAACCTCGTTGAGGCGCTTGCGGATCCACTGATTCACTTGGTTCGTAACTCTGTCGACCACGGGATTGAAATGCCGGATGACCGCGTGAAATCGGGTAAATCTCGGACTGGTAAAGTGCTGCTCTCTGCTTCACAAGAAGGGGATCACATTGAACTTTGTATCATCGATGATGGTGCAGGGATGAATCCGGATAAACTGAGAGGCATTGCCGTTAAGAAAGGGCTTATGGATGAAGATGCCGCTTCTCGTTTAAGCAATAAAGAGTGCTTTAACCTTATCTTTATGCCCGGCTTTTCCAGTAAAGAACAGATTTCTGACATATCCGGTCGCGGTGTGGGTATGGACGTGGTCAAAACGGCGATTAACACTCTGAATGGTTCGATCGATATCGATTCCGAAATTGGTAAAGGCACCAAAATAGCCATTAAAGTGCCACTCACACTGGCAATTCTGCCTACACTCATGGTTGGTGTCGCAGGGAGCCCATTTGCGTTACCACTGGCAAGTGTGAGTGAAATTTTCCATCTGGATTTGAGTCGGACCAATGTGGTTGATGGACAGTTGACTATTATCGTACGTGAAAAATCCATCCCTTTGTTTTATTTACAAAATTGGCTCGCACCTCGTCAGGGCATTATTGAGCATCGTAAAGGGCATGGACATGTTGTCATTGTACAGTTGGGGAACCAAAGAGTTGGCTTCGTCGTCGATACACTGATAGGACAGGAAGAAGTTGTGATTAAGCCGTTAGATAATTTATTGCAGGGAACGCCGGGGATGGCTGGTGCAACAATTACCAGTGATGGGCATATTGCATTAATACTGGATGTTCCTGATTTATTGAAAAACTATGCGGCTGCATCTCGCATCTAACTGATTGGTTAAATAAGGGAAAATATGGCGATAAGAGTTTTAGTGGTTGATGACTCAAGTTTTTTCAGACGTCGTGTTAGTGAAATCATTAACTCGGAATCGCGTTTAGAAGTCATTGACGTCGCAATCAATGGCCGTGAAGCTGTTGAAAAGGCAAAAAGCTTAAATCCAGACGTCATTACGATGGACGTTGAGATGCCAGTACTAGATGGTATTTCTGCTGTGAGAGAAATCATGGCCGATAATCCGACGCCAATATTGATGTTCTCTTCCCTGACTCATGATGGTGCTAAAGCAACATTAGATGCGCTCGATGCGGGCGCAATGGATTTTTTGCCGAAGAAATTTGAGGATATTGCCCGCAACCGTGATGAAGCCGTTACGTTATTGCAACAGCGAGTTTTAGAAATTGCCCGCAAGAAGGCTTATCTTCGCCGTGTCTCTCCGCTTTCTTCTCGACCGAATACGACGATTGCGTCTCAAACGGAAACACAGCGCACGCCTTTAGGGCGAATTTCCCGTCCTTTGAGTGGCAGTACCAGCTCTTCCGTTCCGGTTCGGTTTAAAGCCAGTGGAAAACGTTATCAATTAACCGCCATCGGTACCTCTACCGGTGGCCCGGTCGCTCTGCAAAAAATATTGGTAAAACTCCCTGCGAATTATCCTCATCCTATTTTGTTGATCCAGCATATGCCTGCGACATTTACAGCAGCTTTTGCCAGTCGTCTTGATTCTCTATGCCAGATATCGGTTAAAGAAGCTGCTGATGGTGATGTTCTGCAGCCGGGGGTTGCTTATTTAGCGCCCGGTGGAAAACAAATGATGATAGAAGGCCGGGCAGGCGCTGCCAAAATTCGTATTCTCGACGGCGGTGAACGAATGAACTATAAGCCGTGTGTCGATGTAACGTTTGGTTCTGCATCAAAGATTTACGCCGATAAAGTTCTTTCAATCGTACTGACCGGGATGGGGGCTGATGGTCGTGAAGGTGCCCGAATGTTAAAGCAAGCCGGTGCGACGATTTGGGCACAGGACGAAGAAAGTTGTGTTGTGTATGGTATGCCACAGGCTGTCGCTAAAGCGGGAATCTCGTCTGAAAGTTTGCCTTTGGAACGTATCGCTGAGCGTATTTTGGTAGAAGTGGGTCTTGCATAAGGAAAACCGATGATTGTTTGGAGTGTTGCCAATCAAAAAGGTGGAGTAGGAAAAACAACGACAACCATTACGTTGGCTGGTCTGCTATGCAAAAAAGGTCATCGGGTGCTTCTGGTCGACACCGACCCTCATGCTTCACTGACGACCTATCTCGGTTATGATTCTGATCATGTTGAATCAAGTTTATTTGATCTGTTCCAGTTGCCGTCTTTGGAAGAAAAATCAGTTCGTCCTCTGGTGATTGAGACCGATATTGAAGGGATGGATCTAATTCCGGCTCATATGTCTCTGGCTACGCTGGATCGTGTGATGGGAAACCGAAGCGGCATGGGGCTGATTCTAAAAAAAGCCTTATTAGCACTTCGTCATCAGTACGATTATGTGTTAATTGATTGTCCACCGATTTTAGGGGTGATGATGGTCAATGCACTGGCGGCCAGTGATCGGATCTTGATTCCTGTACAGACTGAGTTTCTGGCGATGAAAGGATTGGAACGGATGGTGCGGACGCTCAGTATTATGCAAAAGTCTCGGAGCCGTGAATTTAAGGTGACCATTGTTCCGACCATGTATGATAAAAGAACCAGAGCTTCTCTACAGACATTAACCCAATTGAAAAAAGATTATCCGGATCAAGTCTGGACATCTGCTGTACCGATTGATACCAAGTTCAGAGATGCGAGTCTGAAACGTCTACCTGCATCTCACTTTGCGGAGGGCAGCCGGGGGGTCTTTGCATACAAACAATTGCTTATCTACTTAGAGAGGTTAGCGATTAATGAATCGTGATGTTGCGTTATCAAGTGAACAAGCTTTAGATGATTACTTTGCTGCCTTACTCGATGAAGAGGCTGGGGAGTTAGAGCTGGTTCAAGAAAAAAACGCACAAGTTTCGCAAGACGCTGAAGTTGTACCACAATTACAGACACAGCGTGTTAGTGTTACTGAAGAGCCAGAAATTTATCAAAATGAAGCGTTGTTTCCGAATCTTGAAGATGTGCAGCGGCTCTTAAATCAGCTGGAGTCATCCAACCCGGTTGATGAAATTGAAGATATTGCCGCGTTGTTGGACAAAAATACTCAGGAGATTTCCGCTCATCAGGAGACTCGTGTCGAAGAAGATGAGATACAGGACTGGGATATTGATCTTCAATCTGAAGAGGTGATTGAAGTTGCAACACCGTCTGAGGTTGAAACTTTAGCGGATGATGTGCAGGAAGAAGAGATTGCGACCGCTGAAATTATGAGTGAACCTCTGGCTGTTGAGCCTGAGGTTGTGACGCAGACTGCTGAAGTGGAAGATGTTCAGGAAAACATTGAACAAGAGACTCAGCCGGAACCCCAGACTCAGGTCGGTGGCACTGTCGGTGATATTACTTGGTACAGTACGGAAAGGGCTGAAAACTTTCAGGTGCTGTATTTTGAGGTTAACGAAATTCTATTTGCTGTACCGTTGGATGAATTGGGTGGTATCCATCGTCTGGAAAAAGTCAGTCACCTTATTGGCAGACCCCAGTGGTATCTCGGTTTACAGACCAATCGTGAACAGCAATTGGATGTTGTCGATACAGCCCGCTGGGTGATGGCAGAAAAATTAAAAGATGATGATTATAAGGAATCCTATCAATATATCGTGATGCTGGGTGACAGTTCTTGGGGGCTCGCGTGTGATCAATTGAGAGGAACCGAGTCATTGAACCCTGAAAAGGTTCGTTGGCGTGAACAGGCCGGAAAACGCCCTTGGCTTGCCGGAATGGTAAAAGAGAAAATGTGTGCTTTGATTCATGTGGAAGCATTAACCGCGATGTTAAAGGCCGGATTAGATGTTAAAGCACTCGATAATGATTAGATTTACCGAAAACATTAGTGTCGGATTCGACTTAGAGAGGATAAGGTATGTCTCATACAAATGAAGTAGAAGTGAAAAAAGATAAGTCTAATGATGAAGTGCTTCAGTGGGTGACGTTCCAGTTAGAGGAAGAAACTTACGGCATTAATGTGATGCAGGTTCGGGAAGTCCTTCGCTATACTGAAATTGCCCCTGTTCCCGGAGCACCGGATTATGTTTTGGGGATTATCAACCTGCGAGGAAATGTGGTAACAGTGATTGATACCCGTTCTCGTTTTGGCCTGATTGATGGCGAAGTGACTGACAATACTCGAATTATCGTGATTGAGTCTGAACGTCAAGTGATTGGTATTTTGGTGGATAGTGTTGCAGAAGTCGTTTATTTGCGGACTTCTGAAATTGACACAACACCAAGTGTCGGAACGGATGAAAGCTCTAAATTCATTCAGGGTGTTAGTAACCGGGAAGGCAAACTGCTGATTCTGGTTGATCTGAATAAACTGTTGAATGATGACGAGTGGGATGAAGTGGCTCACTTATAATGTATCGTGACATTTTATTGAGCTTTCCCGTTTTATTCGGGGGAGCTATTTTTGTTGTTTTCTTGTTGATTCTGACGCTGTATCGTTTAAGACGCTTAATTTTAACGCAGTCTGAGATGCGCCGTCAGGAGTCAAGAACATTGGATAAGTCGCTGCAAAAAGCGAATAAACAGCTTGTTGAGCTTCGTTCTGTCGTTGTCGGACTGGGGCAAAAAATATCTGAGCAAGAGCAAATTATTTTGCATCAGGATGAGCGAATAAAAGAATTAGAGCAGCAAGACAGTGATGCCCGGCTTTATACCCGAGCTTCAAAAATGGTGCAGCTTGGCGCTGATATTAATGAATTGATAGAAGAGTGTGAGCTGCCCAAAGCAGAGGCGGAACTGATGCTTTCACTTCAGAAAAAACTCTCCGGAGAGGAAAAAGTGCCACCATTGGGCGCACGCCCGGAGGGCGGCACTGTCAAACGAAAGGCTCCGCCGAAAAAGAAAAGTGTGTAAATGATAAAAAGAAGTCTGCGGGCTTCTTTTTTATTGTTTAGAGAACATGGAGCATACTTAAATATCTGTCTGGGACATGATATATCTGTCTATCGAACTTGTTTTGTTCTCTCAGCTTACTAGCTTACTCATGCCACAAATCTACAGGTGTACTAAAAGACATAAGTCTTGTGTAGCAAGGTGTTCGCTGTCACTGTGGTTTTCTGATTGTGAACTTTTCCCTCCCGGATAGTAAAAGTGTGCTAAATTTTTCCGGAGATAAACTGCATCAGTGGGGAGCGCTTGTTGGCACCGTTCAAATGGGTTCAAGATGTCATGGCGTAACATTGGACATGTGTTGAACAATAAATGAGGTTGTCCGGCCGGAGAGTATCGGTTGAAGTTGTTATTGATAAACGATATGAATATACTGAGCGAGTTTTGGGGAATCGGTCATAGGAAGTATTACTCTGCCGGATTGATCACTCGTATTCTGAGTCAAAAGAAGAAAACGGAAAAATGAAATGAATGACCGTATCAAGCGGCTTTGTCTAGGTTTTATTATATTGGTTTTGGTTGGATGCAGCACCACTGATCACGCTAACTCACAGAATCCTGATACATCGGTAAATGATCCGCTTGAAAGTGTCAATCGCAGCTTCTGGACTCTGAATTATGATTATCTTGACCCTTATGTGATAAGACCCGTTTCTCTCGCTTATGTCGATCATGTGCCCAACCCGATTCGCCGTGCCATTGCGAATTTTTTCTCAAATCTTGATGAGCCGTCAAGTATGGTGAACAACTTGCTCATGGGCAATGGTCATCAGGCATTGAACCATTTTAACCGTTTTTGGCTGAATACGACTTTCGGATTGTTCGGCCTCATTGATATTGCATCTGAAGCCGGGATAACCAAAGCCGATCAAAAAGGTTTTGGGGATGCGCTGGGGCATTATGGTGTCGGGAATGGCCCCTATCTGATGGTGCCCGCTGCCGGGCCTTATACCCCCCGTTCTGCGACGAATCTCGTGGATGAGGCCTATGCTCCTCTCTCTTACCTGAATATTTGGGGAAGTGTTTCAAAATTTATTTTTGAGGGGATGGAAAGCCGGGCTGCGTTAGTCAGTCAGGAGTCAATGCTGGAAAACTCACCCGATCCTTATGCATTAACCCGAGAAATCTACTTGCAGCATCAGGATTTCAAAGCTGAAATTGAGAAAAAAGAGACTTATGATCCAGAGCAGGAAGCGTTGTTTGATCAATATATGGATGAATAAGCGTGCTCATCTGGTCTGTTTCTTAATATCGGTTGTTCAAGCCGACATCGTTCTACCACTGAAATACTCGTTTTCTACAATATATTCTGTATTCCGAATCAGCTCATCTAACAATATAGGTGTTGGTCGCGATTCGCCATCGGCTGCTTCTAAAACGGGGATTACCGCCCCGACCCGAATATTGAATGGTGTCAGCTCTTTTGCCCAGCTTTGAGTAAATCCGGTAACCATTGATGCCGAGTTTTCAAATCCTTTCACTGTGTCTTGATCGGTGTTCGAAATGATATTGACGATAACACCTTCTTTTTTGTCACGCCTCATGCGTTCAGCACTCATCTGTCCAAAGGAAAAAATTGTCGAAGCCATAATGGTCAGGTTGTTGGTAAACATCTCCAGAGGCTGTTCATCTGTCACTGAAGGTAACGGGGTATTAGGCCAGTGATTGACCAATATATCCGGGCCTTCCTGATATTTCTCGGCAATAAAATTCAGTAATGCTTCGATTGAACCTGGTGAGTAATCCGGCAGAAAGAAATAACTGGTACTGGCTGAAAGCTCCCTGATTCTCGAGTAAGTCGTCAGCAATTCTTGTTGATGCGTGTCTGTCAGGACTATCTTGGCGCCCAGTTGAGCGAAGCGCTCAGCGAATGCACTTCCCAACATTGTTCCTGATGAAGTGATGAGAATAATTGAATCCTTGATATGCATGGCTGGCGTTTCCTGTGGTTCGTTATTGTTATTCATGTCTGATTAGCATGGTTGAACCCATCAGGGAAGGATGTGAAAAAGGTCAAAGAATATATTTTAAGCGGCACTATATGAACGGTTTTGGGGGATAATTCACACAACTACCGGTGTGTCATCGTGTGATTACAGAAAAACGGTTAGGCCTGCGCCTGAATCTGGGACAGTCTCCGGTTAGTAACCAATTGATTATAAAGTTCATAATTTAATGATTGTGATGAGGTTTTGCCTTCCAGCTGACGACGTTGGTGACCTGAGAGGTTGTGATAGACCGATTCTTCCAATTGATGGGTATGTTCGGGGAAGTAAGACAAAGCATCTGGACGCAGGTAATGCTGAAGTTTTGCTGAACAGATTCCTCCTTGATGAAATTGTAAAGCAATCTGAGCACCGGATGCGTAGGTTTCCTGAGCGGATCGTAACGGTTGTGGTGACGTTAGGGCAAAATGTTTGCGCAATTCACTGTCGGTATGGTGAATCGGGTCGATCACTTCTGTTGCCGTCGTTTCACGCATATCGTTAGAGAGCATCGCAAGCAGCAATGCAAAATCGGCCCGCCGGTTTTGTGCGATCGCCTGATTGACGCTCTGTCCGCATTGCAGTTCGTTAATCAGGTTTGCTTTATCCAGTGTGTGTTGGATTTCGGTGGTTGGCTGTAGCATCATCTTCTCCGTCTGATGCTTACATATCGGCAGTAGAGGAGATGACTTTAATATCATTCTTGTTGAATTTTATATAAAAAAATCCCCTGCCGAGGCAGGGGATGATTGCAGAAATCTGAAAGATTCGGAATAACCGAATTATTTCGCCAGATTTTCAGCCACAAAGTCCCAGTTAACCAGTGCCCAGAAAGCACTCATATAATCAGGACGCAGGTTGCGATAATCGATGTAGTAGGCGTGTTCCCACAGGTCAACAGTCAGTAGTGGTGTTACACCATCTTCAGTGATTGGTGTTGCTGCATTCGATGTATTCACAATATCCAGAGAGCCATCAGCTTTTTTCACCAACCAAGTCCACGATGAACCAAAGTTGTTGATTGCAGAATCAGTGAATTTTGCTTTGAAATCTTCGAAAGAACCAAATGCCTGATTAATGGCATCGGCAACTGCACCCGTTGGTTCACCGCCACCGTTTGGTGACAGGCAGTGCCAGTAGAATGTGTGGTTCCAAATCTGAGCCGCGTTATTGAAAATGCCGCCAGATGAAGTTTTGATGATCTCTTCAAGTGACTTGTTTTCGAATTCAGTACCTGGGATCAGGCCATTCAGCTTAACCACATATGTGTTGTGGTGCTTACCATGGTGGTAGTCTAGTGTTTCTGCTGAAATATGAGGTTCCAATGCATCTTTTGCATAAGGAAGAGCGGGTAGTTCAAATGACATTGCTCAGTTCTCCATTGTGTTTGAAAGAGTTGCTCTTTCAGTTAGCTTCCAGAGTTATTTTCTTTTGATGCTCGTCAATACGACTGACTTGGTTCTATTTTAGCAAGTTTTTACTTTATTAAAAGCACTAATTTGTCAACATAACCAGACAGCGTTGTATCCGGAATGAAAGAGACCATAATAATAATAGGCTTTTTATTCTCAGTTAATGATTTAGAATAGCCCATATTTTTAAACGCTCTGACGAGGACATCATGGAAACAATCGATAAAATTAAAAAGCAGATTTCTGACAATCCAATTCTGCTTTATATGAAAGGTTCGCCCAAGCTACCTAGTTGTGGTTTTTCATCTCAGGCAGCACAGGCATTGATGGCTTGTGGAGAAAAATTTGCTTACGTGGATATTCTCCAAAATCCGGATATCCGTGCAGAGTTACCGGTTTATGCCCAGTGGCCGACTTTTCCTCAGTTATGGATCGAAGGCGAACTGGTTGGCGGTTGTGACATCATTCTGGAAATGTTCCAGAAAGGTGAGTTGCAACCCCTGATTAAAGAAGCAGCAGCTCGCGCAGAAAAAGAAGAGTAAACTGTATAAATTTACAGTTGATCCTGTTATGTTAAGGCCACAAGTTTTTGTGGCCTTCATTGTTTTTATGCCTCGTTTATTTATTGCTGAAAAACCGAGTCTCGGCCGTGCGATTGCCGATGTTTTACCCCGTCCTCATCAGAAGGAGGATGGCTGTATTCGCTGTGGTAATGGTGATATCGTCACATGGTGTATTGGTCATCTTTTAGAACAGGTTGAACCGGAAGCCTACGATGAGCGCTATAAAAAATGGCGGCTGGAAGACTTACCGATTGTGCCGCAGCAATGGCAACTTCGCCCGCGAAAGACTGCTGCGCGGCAACTGACAGTAATTAAGAAATTACTCAAATCCTCATCCTTACAGATTGTTCATGCCGGAGATCCTGATCGCGAAGGGCAGCTCTTGGTGGATGAAGTGCTGGAGCACTGCCGTGTCAGTCAACAGCGTCGGGCAGAAACAGAACGTCTGTTGATTAATGATTTGAATCCGTCGGCAGTCAAACGGGCGTTACAACAAATTCGGCACAACCGAGAATTTATACCGCTCTCTGTCTCTGCATTGGCTCGCTCCCGGGCGGACTGGCTATATGGCATGAATATGTCGAGAGCGTATACTTTGTTGGGGCAACGGTCTGGTTATCAAGGGGTTCTCTCTGTCGGACGAGTTCAGACACCGGTACTGGGGCTGGTGGTTCGTCGGGATGAGACGATTGAAAACTTTGTGCCTCGTGATTACTTTACTCTTCATGCCTTGATTCCATATCACACAGCAGATCAAGCTTTTGATATCCGCGCACGCTGGAAACCGAGTGAAGCCTGTCGCCCGTGGCAGGATGATGAAGGGCGTGTGCTTCATCGGCCACTGGTTGAAAACGTCGCCAGACGAATTCAAGGGCAGCCAGCGACGGTCACCGATTCAGAACAGAAACAAACGCGTCAAAATGCGCCGTTGCCTTATTCACTTTCGGCTTTACAGATTGATGCTGCGAAGAAATATGGTATGAGTGCCCAGCAAGTGCTGAACGTCTGTCAGGGGTTGTACGAGAAACATAAGTTGATCACCTATCCTCGTTCGGATTGTCGCTATCTGCCCACGGAGCACTGGCAGGCATCGGCCGCTGTAACTGCTACAATATCTACGCTTGAACCTGCGCTGAAGCAAGCCGTTGATGGGGCGGACTTATCTTTGAAATCTAAAGCATGGAATGATAGTAAGGTCGATGCGCACCATGCCATTATTCCGACCCCGAAAACGAAGAGTGCAATGTTGTCCGGCGATGAGCAGAAAATTTATCACTTGATTGCCAGACAGTATTTGATCCAGTTTTATCCACCCGCGTGCTATGCCGAGTCTCAACTGGTATTTGAGATTGCCGGTGGGACGTTTATTGCCAAAGGTAAACAGATGGTTTCGCCCGGTTGGAAGACTGTGACGGGATTTCGTGATGATGACCAAGATGGTCTTGAAATGGTTCCTCCGTTGACAAAAGGCACTATCTTGACATGTCGTGAAGGTGAAATCGGTAGCCATCAGACTGAGCCGCCACGGCCTTTTACAGAAGCAACGTTATTGCTCGCGATGACGGGGATTGCCCGATTTGTTGAAGATAAATCACTGAAAAAAATATTACGCGAAACAGACGGACTCGGAACGGAAGCGACCCGCGCCGGTATTATTGATACGCTGATCAAGCGCCAACTCTTACAGCGGGAAGGAAAACAGATCCGCAGCACGCCTGCGGGGAGAGGGCTGATTCATGCGTTACCCGTAGAATCGACATATCCGGATATGACCGCTCAATGGGAACATCAGTTGCAGGATATGGCAGAGAAAAATCAGGCTTATCAGCCTTTTATGACTGCACTTACGCAACAGATCGGTCATTTAATGCAACAAGTGAAAACTGCACCGCCACCGGATTCTTTACGTTCACTCCCTCAGCCAGTGAAGCGCTCGCGGGCAAGAAAGTCATTTGCCAAACGGAGGGTAAAGCAATCATCCTCCGCTTCATCATCCTGAGAAGGCTAAGAGAGAATCGGGCATTTGTGCAGAAGGTTTTAATTGTGATGTGGCGCCGGAAGAATAAATTGTCTCTTTTTGTAAATCGATTATGCTTATGAAGGAAAATCGTCGTATTATCAGGATGATTGGTTGGTTAGTCATTTTATTGATTGATTTATTTGCATATGTATATGAATAAAAACAAATAAATTAGAGTTAATCTCCATGTCATGGTGATAATAATCAATTATCTTCATCTGGAGTATAGCGCTACGTTTTAACATTTTTAATAATGTTTACTTATGCTAATACGATTTATCAAAATATAATAACGGAGACTTCATGAAAAAATATAAAGCCAAAGTCATTCATATTAATCCAGAAGCACGAGAAGAGATCACTTTTGATATTCATGGCTCAATTGTTCAATGTTTTTTAGGCCATGTCCCAAGCGATATTCGTATCGGAAAAAGCTATTTAATCACATTCGCATTTTTGGATGAAGATTTAGCTGAACAATTTGGAGAAGGTATACCGGCAGTGACATCTGAACATGATGATTCTATTGAGTTATCCCTTTCAATGGGAGATGCCCCTATGGGGACTGAGTATGCGTCGCTTAACGGCAAAGCTATATCGATTCAGCTTGAACCATGTATGGAATCTTCATTAGTTTAACTGAGAAAATAGAATACTGTTATCTGATGAAAATCATTGATGACATCAGATGGCAGTTTATCTTTATAAATTAGGATGGCGCTGTTTTTTATCTTTCTGTATGTCCTCCCCCTTTAAAATGGCCAGATTCGTCACCATATATATCACTATTACATTACTTAAATATCTGAATATAATATATTCATAATATTTAATGGATGTTATTGAAATGATAATGGCAGATTAAGATACTGAATACATAAAATATACCATGTTGAGTCACGACCCATCTAAAATCAATAAGATATGATTTGAACAGGTTGTCGTGATGAATGAAAACAAAGCATTCGATGAGAGAGGAAAATATGCAGACATATCGGGCGGTTCATTTGATTGACAGACCTCAGCAGGAGATAACTGCTGATGTATTCTCAATAGAAACAGCAACGATACCAACCCCACAAGACGGTGAGTTTTTGGTCAAAGTTACGCATTTGTCTCTTGATCCTGCGATGCGTGGTTGGATGAGTTCAGATGAAAATAGTTACATCCCCCCGGTAAAACTGGGAGAGGTCATGCGTGCCAGCGGGCTGGGAGAAGTCGTGTCTTCCAAACATCCGGATTACCCTGAAGGTACGAAAGTACTGGGGATGACGGGGATGCAGGAATACCTGATTTCAGACGGAACCGGATTGAATAAAATACCGGCGGAGATTCCGGCTGAAGCTGTACTGGCGGTTATTTCGCTGCCGGGTGTGACTGCGTATCATGGCTTGTATCAGGTTTTACAACCAAAGCCGGGACAAACTCTGGTCGTTACCGCAGCGGCCGGCTCGGTCGGTTCACTCGTCGGACAAATGGCGAAGAACCTCGGACTGCGAGTTGTCGGGGTTGTCGGTAGTGAAGAAAAAGCGCAATGGATTACCCAAGAGTTAGGGTTTAATGCTGCCTTGAATTATCACGATCAAGATTTTGCCGAACAGCTTGCAGCAGCAACTCCGGATGGGATTGATCTGTTTTTCGAAAATACCGGCGGTGTCGCACAGGCGCCTATTTTTGCCCGGATGAATGCGCATGGGCGTATCGCTGTCTGTGGTCTGATTGCTGAATATAATAAAGATCAGCCAGATCCGGGACCAAGTTGGATGAATATTATTAAGCGGCGTCTGTCGATTCAAGGGTTCACGATGCCGGATCATTTTGATCGGTTTGCTGATTATGGTCAGGCTTTAGGTGGGATGCTGATGAAAGGGGAGCTGAAGTATCGCACTCATGTGATTCATGGTATCGAAAATGCGCCGGATGCCATTAAACTGCTATTTAGCGGGGATAACAAAGGTAAGTTGATCGTCGAATTTTAAGATTCCGTCACCTATTCTCGTCTATACATACGGGCTCTTTCGAGCCCGTTGCGTTGCACTAGCGACAAAATTCCTATCCAGTCCAGAGCATCATATATTATCCCTCGGATACTTTTTGATTAGTGCTTACCAGAACCAGACTTTATAAATATGCTCGAACCCGATACTGAACGCTGTGTAAACCAAGAGTAAAGCCAATAGTTGTTGTACGCGTTGTAACCAGATCGTATTCATAAGATGTTTTCCGACAATATTACCGATGACCGAATAACTTCCGGGGGCACATCCGGCAAATAATGCAAGTGCGACAGACCAGTAGACGATCTGTGCTTCGGTCATATTTTGTGCCGGAAACTGAATCGTTGCAATTGGCAGTGTTGCAATCAGGCCTTTGGGGTTGAGGAGCTGCATCATCACTCCGCTTTTGAATGAGAGTGTGAATGAGGTCCGTTGTTTGAGCGTCACGGATGAGCGCATCAGTTGCCATGCCAGATAGAGAATGTAACTACATCCGCAAAGTGCAATGTAAGGGAGAATGTCATCATTGACGAGCGTGTTACCAATATAACTTAAACTAATAAATAGGATGAACATCGCACAGGCAACACCGCAGAAAAATCCAAGATGACAGCGTGTTTGTCCCTGTATACCGCCATTGAGGCTGAGTAGGTTTACCGGGCCGGGGGAATACATAATTCCCAGAGCATAAGTCCATATTTCGAGCATTGCTTATTTACCTGTTTTCATGGTGTTCACTGGCTGAAATGGTTGTCAGTGGTTTTGATGGGGATATCGCCGATTAGCGTTGTGGTATCAGGCTCAGTTGCGTTTGATACTGTTTTGGTGTCATACCATAGAGTTTTTTGAAGCGGCGGTTCATATGGCTGACGTCCGCAAAACGGAACATTTGCGCCACCGTTGATGTAGGAAGGCCGGACTCCAGCGCTTTTTGTGCACCGTTGATACGACAGTTGAGCACGTACTGGTGAGGCGTAATCCCGAACTGTGCCCGAAACAAGCGAATAAAATGATATTTCGACATGTTAGCGACTGCAGCAATGTCATCAATCATTAAATCGTCTTGGTACTGACTGTGAATGAACGCTTTGGCTCGATTCAGTAACACGTCCTGACGTCGTTGTGGGGCTGCTTCACACAATGTCCCCGATTTCGTGACCAGCGTATGGGCTAAACGAAAGAGAGCCAGCTCTTGTTCTATTTTCGAATGGTAACCGCTGTTGATGGAATGGACGAAGGTCAGAATCTGTTGTTTGAGGAGCAGGTCGTCAAATAACACACCTTCAACACGGACCGTTTGATTCGGTTTGACACCCAGAGCCAGAAAAAGATCCTGCAATGCATGAGGGTGAATATAAGTCATCACATACGATAAATCAGTGGTACCACCTGAGTGTCCGTCATGAACATCATCAGGGTTGAAGAGCATTGCACCACCGGGAAGGCTTTGGTGAAAGCCGCGACAGCAAAAAAAGTCTTGTCTGCCCTGTAATGTGACACCCAGAGAGTATTCTTCATGGGCATGTTTGTCATAACTGAAATCGTGCATATTGGCCGTCAGTGTCTTGACACCTTGAAGCGCAGTGCTGTTTTCAAATTTGAAATGATTACCTGTTCGCATGTGAATACCTAACTTGCTGCGTATCATGTTTATTTTATGATAGAAAAGTCAATTTAGGAAAACTTGAACAAAATTGCTGAGTTTGGTAGCAATTGTTTGGTGAGGTAGTTTTTGATACTGATACGGGCAACAGAGAAACCTGAAGGCGATGAAATGGGAGTTCACCGTCTTCAGGTTGTTATTCACGAATCAGAGCACGATAGGGCAGGCGACCGCGTGCTGTTCGTCACCACTGAGTACCGGTTTATTTTGGGCACATTGTGGTTGTGCTTTCGGGCAACGGGTACGGAATACACAGCCTGACGGTGGATTCATCGGTGACGGGAGATCACCTTCCAACATCTGGATTTTTTTCTGCCGTTCCAGATTTGGATCAGGAATCGGGACTGCCGTCATCAACGCTGTTGTATAGGGATGCTTCGGGGTTGCAAACAGCTTATCGGCTTCACCAATCTCGACAACGTTCCCCAGATACATCACCATGACCCGATCAGAAATATGCTTGACGACCGACAGGTCATGGGCAATAAATACCAGACTCAAGCCAAGCTCTTTTTGGATCTCTTTGAGCAAGTTAACCACTTGTGCCTGAATCGAGACGTCCAGGGCTGAAACGGGCTCGTCACAGATGATCATTTTCGGCCGTAGAATTAAGGCTCGGGCAATCCCAATCCGCTGACACTGCCCGCCGGAAAATTCATGCGGATAGCGGTTAATCACATTCGGCAGCAATCCGACGCGCATCATCATTTCTTTGACCCGGTCTTTGACTTCCAGAGAAGAGAGCTCCGGATAAAATGTCCGCAGGGGTTCGGCAATAATGTCACCAATTGTCATTCGCGGATTGAGCGACGCTAACGGGTCCTGAAAGATCATTTGAATCTCTTTACGAGTTTCGCGGCGCTGAACGGCTTTCATGCGGGTCAGGTCTTGACCGAGCCAGAGCACTTCACCTTCCGTTGCATTGACCAGCCCGATAATCGCGCGGGCAAAAGTAGATTTACCGCAACCGGACTCACCGACCACACCCAGTGTTTCACCTTCATAAAGGCGGACATTGACGCCATCAACCGCTTTGAGTGCAGTAGGCGGCGACCAAGGCCAAGCCGACTTTGAGGCTATCTGAAAATGAACTTTCAGATTTTTGATATCAAGTAATAAGGATTTCTGATTCATTTTTCCCAAGTCTCCCAGTCAGAAAAACAGGCCCGTTGACGTTGATTGCCAAACGTCGTAAGGGCTGGTGTTTCATGTTTACAGCGTTCTGTAACCCGATGGCATCGTTCCTGATAAGGACAGCCGGTCGGGAGCCGGAGTAGATTGGGTGGGTTGCCCGGAATGGTCGGAAGGACGTCGCCTTCGGTATCCAGCCGTGGAATGGCGCGAAGCAGCCCTTCTGCATAAGGGTGACTCGGTTGATAGAAAATATCGTTGACGCTGCCGTATTCCATGGTTCTGCCGGCGTACATGACCAACACTTTTTCACAAGAGCCGGCGACTACACCGAGATCGTGGGTAATCATGATAATGGCGGTATTGAATTCAGATTTTAGCTCATTCAGCAGATCCATAATCTGCGCTTGTACCGTCACATCTAACGCGGTCGTCGGTTCATCTGCAATCAACAGTTTCGGACGACACAGCAGTGCCATGGCGATCATGACCCGTTGGCGCATTCCTCCGGAGAACTCATGCGGGTACATGGTGATACGTTTCCGCGCTTCCGGGATTTTAACTGCGTCCAGCATCCGAATTGATTCTTCAAATGCTTCTGCTTTCCCCATCCCTTTATGTTTCATCAGCACTTCCATGAGTTGTGTGCTGACTTTCATATAGGGATTCAGAGAGGTCATTGGATCCTGAAATATCATGGCAATTTGTTCTGCGCGAATTTTATTGAGCGCTTTTTCCGGCAAATTGAGGATTTCTTTGCCTTCAAACCGGGCACTGCCGGAAACCCTGCCGTTTTTCGCCAGCAGACCCATCATGGCAAATACCGTCTGAGATTTTCCGGAGCCGGATTCACCGACAATTCCCAGTGTCTCGCCTTGTTTTAATGAAAAATTCAGATCGTTGACGGCTGTCACGGTGCCATCCGGTGTCGAGAATTCAACCCGTAGATCTTGTACATCAAGTAAGTTCATACAGTGCTCCCGGCTTATCTGTCTTTCGGATCGAGTGCATCACGCAATCCGTCGCCAACGTAGTTAAAACAAAATAGTGTCACAATCATAAATACGGCAGGAAACGCGAGCTGCCAGATTGCAAGATCCATCGTGTTTGCACCTTCTTGCAGTAAGGCTCCCCAGCTTGTCCGTGGTTCCTGAACCCCTAAACCGAGGAAAGAGAGGAATGATTCCGTCAGAATCATTGTCGGGATGAGCAGTGTCGAATAAACGACGACAATGCCCAGTACATTCGGGACAATATGACGGGTGATAATTTTCCATTGACTCACGCCACAGACGTGTGCGGCTTCAATAAACTCTTTACTGCGCAGACTCAGGGTTTGTCCCCGGACAATCCGTGCCATATCCAGCCATGAAATAGCACCGATAGCCACGAAGATGAGCATGATGTTACGCCCAAAGAAGGTCACCAGCACGATGACGAAAAACATAAATGGGATCGCGTACAGAATCTCCAGCATCCGCATCATCACGCGGTCGACCCGGCCACCGATGTACCCGGAAGTCGCACCGTAAAGCGTACCGATAATCACGGCAACCAGTGCCCCCAGAATACCGACCGCCAGTGAAATCTGACCGCCGATTAATGTCCGGACATATAAATCGCGGCCTAAAGCATCCGTTCCGAAAATGTGTTCAGCCGATGGTGCCGCATTCATCGCATACCAGTCGGTATCTTCGAAACTGTACGTTGCCATATAAGGCAGAATCAGCACCGCCAAGGTAATCAATGCCAGAATAACCAGACTGACCATGGCGGCTTTATTGCGTAGAAAGCGCATTCTGGCGTCTTGCCACAAGCTTCTTCCTTCAATTTCCAATTGTTCACTGAATCGCTCCAGTGCTTGGACATTCTCTTTATTTCCAATCATGTGTCAGCCTCTCTAATAGCGGATTTTCGGATCGATATAGGCGAGAAGAATATCGACGATCATGTTGAACAAAATAAACAAAAATCCAATTAGGATGGTAATGCCGAGTACCAGTGAATAATCTCGGTTAAAGGCTGCATTCACGAATAACTTCCCGATTCCCGGTAAGCCAAAGATGGTCTCGATCACCACTGAACCGGTAATAATACCGACAAATGCCGGCCCCATATAAGAAACAACAGGTAATAGCGCTGGCTTCAATGCATGACGAACAACAATGTAACCGTAGCTGAGGCCTTTGGCTTTAGCGGTGCGAATAAAGTTACTGTTGAGCGTTTCAATCATTGAGCCTCGGGTAATCCGGGCAAACGTGGCAATATAGAGCAACGACATCCCGAGCACAGGGAGTGCCATATATTTGAACGAGCCGTCATTCCATCCTCCGGCCGGTAACCACTCCAGATTAATGGCAAAGATAAAGATCAACACCGGAGCAAAGACAAAAGACGGGATGACAATCCCCAACATGGTCGTTGCCATTAATGAATAATCCAGCCACGTATTCTGCTTCAGGGCTGCGATGGTGCCAATCGCCACACCGAGAATGATCGTAAAGACAAAAGCGGTTGCCCCGATTTTTGCTGAAACCGGCAATGCTTTTCCGACCAATTCGTTAACACTGAAATCTTTATATTTGAAGGATGGCCCGAAATCACCATGCAAAATGTTTTTCAGATAAGTGAGGTACTGAACACCGATGGGTTTATCCAGCCCATATTCGGCATTGATGTTTGCAAGAACCTGTGGCGGAACGGCTCGCTCTGAAGAGAACGGGCTTCCGGGCGCAAAGCGCATTAAAAAAAAGGATACTGTGATCAGCACCAGTAGCGTCGGTATGGCTTCCAGCATCCGTTTCGCAATGAATTTAAGCATAAACTCACTCTTGTGTATTTAATTGCAACTGTGAAATGAAAGGCTGTATGACACCTGCCATACAGCCCTGTCTTGATGACTCGGAATGGATTATTTTGCTTTAATATACATATCCCGAGTGTAAGTCATGTCTCCCGCATTATGGATCGGATAACCACCGACGTAAGGCGCGAGTAAGTGCGCTTTCACATACTGGTAAGTCGGAGCGACCGGCATATCCTGCGCAATTAACTGCTCCGCCTGAGCGTAGTAGTTCGCACGCTCAGTGTCGGACGTGCTCAGCATCGCTTTTTCCATGACATCGTCATAGGCTTTGCTTTGATAGTGAGCATAGTTACCACTGTTGTTGGAGAGCATTTGAGAGAGGAAGGTAGATGCTTCGTTATAGTCACCACACCAAGCGTCGCGAGCAACTTCGAAGTTCCCCTGACGACGGTTATCCAGGAAGGTTTTCCATTCCTGATTTTCCAGATTGGCATTGACACCTAAAGTCTGTTTCCACATCGACTGAATCGCCGTGGCAACTTTTTTATGGTTGTCAGACGTGTTGTAAATCAGCGTCAGTGTTAACGGATTATTCTTGTCATAACCAGCTTCTGCTAAAAGCTCACGTGCCTTTTGATTGCGCTCTTTCTGAGTCCACTTGCCATATTCCGGCATCGGTGGGGTAAAGCCGGCAGTAATGTCAGGTGTAAAGGCGTAAGCTGGTTTCTGTCCTTGCCCCATAATGGCTTTGGTAATGATATCCCGGTCAATTGCATAGGAAAGCGCTTTTCTGACCCGAACGTCATCAAATGGCTTTTTCCGCATATTGAAATCGTAGTAGTAGTTACACAGATATCCGGTGACAGAAACTGATTCCGGGTGCTCTTTCTTGAGCCGCTTAAAGTGTTCAACCGGCATTTCGTAGGTAGAGTCCATTTCCCCTGCGAGGAATCGGTTCATTTCTGCGTTTTGACTTTCAATTGGCAGATAAGTGACTTTATTGATAACGGTTTCAGCATCATTCCAGTAAAGCGGATTACGTTTGAGCACTAAACGCTCATTGACGACCCATTTTTCAGGGACGTAGGCACCATTACCGACAAAGTGTTCTGGTCGGGTCCACTTACTACCCCATTTTTCAATAACCTTACGCGGTGCCGGGAATGTTGATTGGTGTACCAGCATTTTGACAAAGTAGGGCGTGGGTTTATCAAGATGGACTTCGAGCGTATGCGCATCAATAGCTTTGATACCTAACGTGGATTTGTCTTTTTTGCCAGAGACAATGTCTTCGGCATTGACCACATTACCTAACTGTAAATATTCAGCGTAAGGTGAAGCGGTTGCCGGATCGACAAGGCGCTGCCATCCGTAAACAAAATCATCGGCTGTGACGGGGTCACCATTTGACCATTTTGCGGTTTTACGCAGATGAAAAATAAATGTTTTGTTATCTTTGGTTTCCCATTTATCAGCGACACCGGGGACAAGATTACCATAGCCATCTTCATTGACCAGACCTTCAAACAGGTCTCTGTCTACGTTAGCACCGGGAACACCGTTCACTTTTTGTGGGTCAAGTGTTTCGATTTCAGATCCATTTCCCCGGACCAATTCTTGTACTGGGGCCAGTTTGGTTCCTTCCGGAACGTGTGCTGCATAGGATGGTAATGTTGTGGTGGCTAGAGTCAGGCCAAATCCCAGCATCATTGCTCGGGAAATCTTATTTTTATTCATGTAAAACTCCAGATTTGTGTTATGACATCCGTGATCGTATTCATAAAGCTATATGTCGATGCAGAGATTCAAATGAATGAGGAAACATCGAAATCTCTACTTTAGACAGGTTGGCTTTATACATTCAGCCCACTTTACAAATATCCGGTAACCCTAGCAACTTTTAGATGAATTTACCATTTAGTTAACGATAAATTAATGATTTGATCTTTTTAAAGCTTTAATTGCAGTGTTTTGTTTTTGTGTTTGTCTGTTGAAGTAGATGGAATAATTTAATGAAATGCATTTCATCAGTATTTTATATTGTCACTCACGTTGGGGATTTATTCTGTTGGCAGGAGAGGGACGATATTTTTATCTGCTATTGCTGAATATCTGAATAACATCGTATTTTCTTTACTCAATAACTTTGTCAATAAAGTGGCGATCTGGTCTACGCTTTACTTAAGGTAGCATTGGATTTGACCACTGCTGAATTATTTCGTCTCTCAGGAGTATCAGGATTCACTTGAGGTGGACGCACTCCTCTAAAATGATAAATCACAATGAAACAGAAATATATGCAGACTCATCTGGAAAAAGAAATCCGGCAACGTGCTAAACGAGACTTTTTCTACATTTGTGTGATTGCGCTGATATTGTCTTGCATCTCTCTGATGACCGAAGTGGATCTGTTTGAACGGCTTTATCTGTTTAGTCGTCAACATGAACATTGGGAAATGGATGAAATTACGCTGATTGTTTTATGGTTCGGTCTTGGCGGCGTTTTTTATGCGTCTCGTCGGATGCAGGATTTACGCGCTCTGATCCATGAAGTATCAGATAAAGCATTTTTCGATCAGGTGAGCCAGTTGCCGAACCGAGTTTATTCTCTGGAGTGCTTAACGCAGATGCTACACCGAGCCGAGCGATTGGGGTGTCAGGTGGCCGTGATCTTTATTGATCTGGATAATTTCAAAATGGTCAATGATACCTATGGTCATGCCAAAGGTGATCTGTTATTGCAGGTGTTCGGTGAGCGGCTGCGTCACTCGATCCGTAAAAGTGATATTGTCGGGCGTTTAGGCGGAGATGAATATTTAGTTTTACTTGAACTGGCAAGTGAAGATGAGTTAGCCCCTATACTGGAGCGCATTAAATCAATCCAAGAAGAATCTTATCGTTTGGATGCTAATGATCTGTCGTTACGTTTTAGTGCCGGTGTGGCGATTTATCCTTATGATGGTGATACAGCAACAGATTTACTCAAAGCTTCTGATATTGCTATGTATCACTCTAAAGTGACCAGAAGAGGGCAAATTGAACTCTATACGCCTACTATGGCCGAGAAGTTATATGCCCGCTACCAGCTTGAATCTGAGCTGAAAACAGCGCTGAAAAATAAAACATTTAATATGGAATATCAGCCACAATTGTCACTTGAGAGTGAGCAGATTGTCGGATATGAAGCACTTATTCGTTGGAAGTTAAAAGGAAAACAGATTCCGACCACGCAATTGATTCAGATTGCAGAAGATACCGGCCATACGGAAGAAATCGGTTTATGGGCGTTGTATCAAGCGCTTGAAGATGCGCAGTCTTTTTTACAAGCGGATCAGCAGCTGGGGGTGAATATCTCGCCGCGTCACTTCTGGATGAGTGATTTTGTCTATCAAATTCAGCGGGCATTATCGACCTATGAATTTCCTCCGCATCAGCTTGTTATAGAATTGACAGAGTCTGCGTTAACCAATGACATATATGACGATGTCCGGGAGAAGGTCACAGCGCTCAGATCACTTGGCATTAGTGTTGCCATTGATGATTTTGGGGTTGGTTACTCTTGTCTGGGACGGTTAAAAGATTTACCAATTAACTGTTTGAAAATCGATCAGGTTTTTACCCATGCGCTGGTGAATTCAGAACGAGACCGATACATGATCTCAACATTAATTACCATGGCGAAACATCTCAATTTTTTAATTATGGCTGAAGGTGTAGAATCCAAAGAACAACTTGAGTTGTTACATCATCTAGGATGCCATATGGCTCAGGGCTATTATATCGGCAAGCCAACCTCTTTAAAAAAATTGGTTGAGCAGATGGCGTCTCCATCTGGCTTGTGACATTTTCACTTCTGACATTGCTCTATTGAATGATGGAGAAGCATCAATGCAGCGATTGATTTACCATACCATTGTGATGATCCTACTGACCGCCTGTCAGACTGATGAAGCTCACGTTGCATTGGGAACGTTAGAACGTGATCGGGTGACGCTGACTGCAACAGCGAACGAAATTATTCGTGAGTTACCGGTGAAAGAAGGGACACCGGTAACTCAGGGACAGGTTTTAGTAAAGCTCGATCAGCGAAGTCAGGATGTGCTGCTGGCACAAGCGGTCGCAGAGCAGGCACAGGCACAAGCCTATTTGCAGAAACTTACCAATGGCGAACGTCCGGAAGACATTGCGACCGCGCAGGCGGATGTCGTTCGTGCTGATGCGCGTTTTATTGAAGCCGAAAAAAACTATCAGCGCACCCGTGAGCTGGTGGCGAAGAAACTCAGTAGCCAGTCGGAAAACGATAGGGCACTGGCCAGTCGCGATACTGCCAAAGCTGAATTAAATGCCGCCAGAGAAGCATTCGCGAAACTGACCGCAGGTTCGCGGGTTGAAGATATCGAACAGGCAAAAGCAGCACTCGATGCTGCAAAAGCCGGTGTGATGTTACAACAGCACCGGCTGAGTGAGTTGACGATTGTTGCGACCCGCAATGGTGTGCTGGATAGCCTGCCTTATAAACTTGGTGAACGGGCGATGATCAATCAGGCTGTTGCTGTGATTGAAG
This sequence comes from Vibrio ruber DSM 16370, assembly GCF_900163965.1. Lineage (GTDB taxonomy): Bacteria > Pseudomonadota > Gammaproteobacteria > Enterobacterales > Vibrionaceae > Vibrio > Vibrio ruber. The sequence continues at coordinate 53,710 of NZ_FULE01000014.1, read as the reverse complement.
CCGATCAGGTGCCTTACGCGCGGGTTTATGTTCCGGCACGATACCGGACTCAGTTTCTGCCCGGGCTGATCGTTAATATTCATGTTGATGGTGTTACAACGGTCTTCCGGGGAAAAGTTCGCTATGTCTCGGCTCAACCGTCATTTACCCCTTATTACGCGTTAACGGAAGAGGAGCGCTCCCGGTTGATGTATCTGGCTGAAATTGATTTGGATGATTCAGCGCAATCCCTACCCTCTGGTATTCCGGTTCAGGTTGAACTCGGAGGGCTCAGGCCGTGACAGCGTATGCGATTGAGGCGGAAAATGTTGTAAAGCGATTTGGTGATTTTACGGCAATTGAGGACGTTCGGCTGCAAATCCCGAAAGGCTCAATCTATGGTTTTCTCGGCCCGAATGGTTGCGGTAAATCAACCACGATTCGGGTTCTCACGGGGTTATTGCATCCCACTTCAGGGCAGGTCAAGGTTCTGGGGCTGGATATCCCCCGGGAATCAGAACGCTTACGACTGAAAATCGGTTACATGACCCAAAAATTCTCTCTTTACGATGATCTCTCCGTCGAAGAAAACTTGCAGTTTATCGGGCAGATTTTTGGTATGGGTCACCGGCAGCTCAGACAGCGTCTCAATGAGCAGCTCCAAACCTATGGACTGGATCAACGGCGCAAGCAACGGGTCAGCGGGATGAGTGGCGGGCAGAAACAGCGTTTATCTCTGGCCGCTGCAACCATGCATCATCCTGAACTGCTATTTCTGGATGAACCGACGTCAGCCGTCGATCCGGAAAACCGGCGAGAGTTTTGGGAGCAGTTGTTTGATCTCTCCGCACAGGGGACGACCATTCTGGTGACATCCCACTATATGGATGAAGCTGAGCGTTGTCACCGATTGGCAATTATGGATTCGGGACGGATTCGCGCCGATGGAGAGCCGGAACAACTTATGCGCGACATGGGGGTGCATGTGGTCGAAGTTCGGGCGCAAGATCTCCGGGGATTAAAAGAACATTTACTGACGACACTACCTCAGATTCGCTCAGCTGCTCAGTTAGGGATCCGGCTACGTGTGCTGATTGAACAGGATGTTGCTGCTCCGCTTGCGTGGTTGAAAGCTCAGGTGCCGACATTGACCGATGCAGAAATTGCCGTGGTTCGCCCCAGTCTGGAAGATGTGTTTGTCAGTGTCACCGGGGAGAAACGACAGTGAATTATTTATATCGGATGAAAGCAATGATGATCAAAGAGTTGCGTCAACTCTCGCGGGATAGGATTACATTCGGCATGGTAGTGATGATCCCATTGATTCAATTGATTTTGTTCGGTTTTGCGATTAATACCAATGTCCGCCACGTGCCGGTTGCAGTCGTGGATCTCAGTGAAAGTACAACCGGCAGAATGCTGACTGAAGCGGTGCGGGTGACTCAGGTTGTGGATATCACCAAGCACTATGCGACAGCCAAAGAAGCGGAACAAGCCATTCACCGGGGCGTGGTTCGGGCAGCAATGATTCTGCCGAAAGATCTTGACCAACGTCTTGCTCAGGGGCGGGTGCTGGCTCAATGGATCGTTGATGGCTCCGACACGATGATCAGTTCAGCCGTGATGGGATTACAGCATATGCCACTGAGGGAGCTCGGCTTTCAGAACGATCGCGCTCAGACTCAGGCTCAGACATTTCATGTTGCACTTTATTACAACCCGAGCCGCCGCTCAGCCGTGAATATCGTTCCCGGACTACTCGGTGTGATTCTTACCATGACCATGATTCTGTTTACTAGTGCTGCGATTGTCCGCGAGCGGGAACGCGGTAATCTGGAGCTGTTGATCACCACACCGATTCACCCGATTGAATTGATGGTCGCAAAAATTATTCCTTATATATTTATTGGTCTGATTCAGGTGGGCATTATTCTGGGATTGGGTCATATCATTTTTGATGTCCCGATTCACGGAGCATTCAGTCAGATCCTCTGGGGGACGTTATTATTTATCTCAGCCAGTCTGACCTTGGGATTAATGATTTCAACGATTGCCACAACTCAACTACAGGCGATGCAGATGACTGTATTTATCTTACTGCCTTCGATCTTGTTGTCCGGGTTCATCTTTCCTTACGAGGGAATGCCCGTGCTTGCGCAGTGGATTGCTGAAGTGTTACCCGCAACGCATTTTATGCGGATGATTCGCGGCATTGTTCTCAGAGGTGCCGATCTGGTTGATTTGTGGCGTGACACATTATGGATGCTTGGATTTACCCTGCTTGGCTTAGTGGTTGCCTCGATGCGGTTCAAGAAATCTTTGGATTGATAGGCGTCAGGTATCGTTGCCATTCAGTAAAAATGACGCAAAGAAGAAGGTTAAAGAGAAATAATGTAATGGCAAGTCAGGTTGGCTTGCCATCAACTTGCTGTTGGTTCAGCTTTTAACAGGGGAGTTATGACGGAAGACGCAACCGAAAACCTTCGCTATCTTGTTCCAGTGTCAGTCGGGTGTAGTCTGAAATCGTGCTCACCCCCAGTAATGCCTGAGCATCTTGTACCTGTGTCAGTAGCCCGATGACCGGGCATCCGGCAGCCAGCCCTGATTGTACCCCTGCAATAGCATCTTCAAACACCAGACATTCTTCAGCTTTTAAACCGAGAGCCTGCGCCCCGAGTTGGTAAGGTTCCGGATCCGGTTTTCCGCGGGTAATCTGATCGGCAGTAATGACGATTTCTGGTTTGGGTATATTGGCCGCTTTGATTCTGGCATGAGCCACCGGGTCATTACCGGAAGTGACAATTGCCCACGGTACATGCAGATGATTTAACTGATGTAGGAAATCGATGGCTCCCGTGATTGGGACGATCCCCGCAGTATCTTGTGATTCAGCCTCTTTTAACCAAGCAATCTCCCGCTCAATTTCAGCCTGAGGGTGGCCTGCCATAAATTCTGCCACTGACTCGCTGGCAGGACGTCCGTGAATATGATGCAGAATGTGCGCCGGATCGAGCGCCTGACGGGTGGCAAATGCCGTCCAGGCACGATGAACGGCTGCGATTGAATCAATGAGAGTACCGTCTAAATCGAACAGGCAAGCGCGAAAATGAAATACAGTGGACACAGGGACTCCTTGGTTAAAGTGAGCTGAATGGAAACAGGTCTGTGATGATATGCCTGTATATCATAACTGTAAGTCAGGATGACTTGAAGTCAGGTTTTGGTGAGGTGAATATATTCTGCGAGAGGTGAAATAGCGCAGCAAGCAGCTTGTTGAGAGAAATTAAGCCCCTGAAAATCAAAGGGCTTGAAATGAGCATTTGTTGTTGCGGGTCATTTGCTTAGGATGGCTAAGCGGCATGCCCCGCGCCGCGATCAATACCCGTTCAGATTGAACAAAATTCAATCATGAAAGGCCAACGGCTCCTAGTCTCTGGGGCGCCACAACATAGTTCTGACGTAAGAGAATTGTGTCAGTTTACTCATGAGGATAATGGCACAGACATGGATGGTGACCGCACCCATTGTGGCATTAGCAAAAAACTCATGGATTTCAGTCATCCAATCCTCTCCCCAGAACCAGTCGGTTTCAGACAGCCAGCCGGTTGTGGCTGTGCTCAGAATAAGCAACCACATCAGCCAGATCATCACTGCACCTGCGGGATTATGGCCGACGTGTTGGTCTTTTTTGGTCACCAGCACCTCTTTGAGATGTTCTAATGCCTGAGGTACAGAAGGCTTGAACGCCGATAATCGTGCCGGAGAACGGGCTATCAGTCCCCAAAGCAGACGAATACAGACGACAACGATAACTGTATAACCAATCCACTGGTGTAGCTGACTCCCTGCTTCTGTCAGAAAGTAATTCGATAAAAACAAGGCTGCTGTTGTCCAGTGTGTGATGCGGACGACAGCATCCCAGATGAACGCTTGTTTAGTCATCTTTTTCCTCTTTTACGACATGCATGTTTACCGGGTTGTAGTAAATCTCAACCCGGTTGTTGTGAGAGTCATATCCGTAAAGTTCATAACAGCCTGTATGGGTTTTCTTAAATTTTTTAATCTGATATCCCATTTCAACAACCTGCGCTTTGGCTGTTGCAAAAGGTATCCAGGATGATTCGGGTTGTTGAGTACACTGCGGATCAGCGAAAACCAAAGAAGAGGTTGTCGCTGTCGCGAGTAAAATAGCCAGGCGGGTCAACGTTGTTTTGGACATGATGTATGCTCCTGTTGCATCACGATTGATGGTGTCTTTCACCCGACTGATTATGGGCCGGCAAACTTAAGAATGGCTTAAGATATTCATAAGTGGCATGACCAATGAAAGTCATTTATTTATCCTGTTTGATGGGACTAAATTCTACAGTTGTCGTTTACGTTTTCAGATTGCAGCAGAATTATAGTGAATATTTATTTTTCAGAGGTCATTGGCAGATGTACAAGGTAGTATTACTTTATGAATAATCAGTATGTCATGTTATATAATTTTTATTAGTTTTATTTAATATATACCATTTGGTTTTTTTACATTATGTATGAGATTTATGTATCAATATGGCCATTAATTATTTACAACAAAGTAAATAGCGGCTAGTTATTTATGTTTTTTTGATGGTGACTCAGATATTTATGATTTTTGTGTAATTAAAAGTAACTGATATACAAGGATTTTTTATTTATAATGTTATTGTTAATTGAGTTTTTCTCATTTTGTTAGCAGTGTTAACAAGTAATAAAATTTTAATAACATAGTTATTGACATTTTTTCTCTCATTTGTAAAATCATCAATAATCTAATGCAGATTGAAAATATAAATATAAAAATATTACTTACGAATTAAAGTTGGCTCATGCTTAATATTCTCTATCTATAGTCGTTCTTGTATCGATTTTTCATTTCTATAACTTTAATCGTATGTTTTTAGTTATTCCTTTGGTTGATATGTTCTCATTTTTATCAAAATTGAGAATTTATAATTTTTTCACCTAAATTAATTGTACCTGGATATATCAGCGTTCAATGCTTTTCTATCTGTATGTGCTTATGAACAGAGATACGTAAATTCATAATCATATTTATCACTCGAATATGGTTGGGGATAAGCTCAACCAAGGCTAAGTAAAAGTTGAATAGGAAAAATAAATATGGAACAGAGCGTTATTGAAAATATTAAGTCAGTTCTAAAAAATCACTTCAATATTGATTCTGCCGATGGCTTATCGGAATCGACATCTTTGAGAGACGATCTTGGGTTAGATTCAATGACGACACTAACATTCTTAATGTCGCTTGAAGATAATATCGTGGGCTTTTCTATTGATGCAAATACACTTGAAGGACACCATGTGCAAACGATAGGTTCTCTTTGCCAATATGTAACCGAACGTTTAGAGGCTGTTGCATGATATGCTCTTTGTGAATCAGGTTTTTTTTGAAACGATGCCTCGTCGTGAGCTCCGAAAAACTCCGAGAGAGCGATTTATTACTTATCAAAAAGATTTGCATCGTATTGCTCAAGATCAAATGGACGAATCAACTTTGTTGGAAGGTGACCAATATTCTTATACAGAATTAGGGGATCATATTTTAGACAAAGCTCTAAGTTCAGGTGGGATGGATAGTGTTGACTTGACTATTTTCTCTTATTGGACACCAGAGTTTGACCCGGAACATTCGGCATTTGGTCCGTATTTTATGAACAAGTATCAGCTGAAAGGGCACTCTTTTGATGTTTGTGATAACGGTAGTCTGGCTTCTTCGACAGCTTTCATGATTGCGGACAGCTATCTCACTCGTGGTGAAACTCAAAAGATTTTACTACTTGGTATGGAGCAAAACACTATCCCTCGCAATCTTAAACAAGGTTTCCCTGTACCAGAGCGTTCCTATGCTTCTGTTGCACTTCTTACACCTGAAGAAACGGCAGATAGCACGTGGATGTTGATGGATTCCGGTCAAATCACTGAATGGGATATGTTTCAGGGAATTGATGCCTATAAAACGGTTGAGAAAATATTGGCAACTTCGGGAGTTTGTGCGGATGATGTGGTTCTGCTGACTCAAAGAACGGGACTGTTTTGCAAAAAACTCATGTTTCAAATCGATTCAGATGATAAAAAACATGAAATGGAATTTTCTTATTTATCTCCGGGGGTGACAGGGATGAATATGTTTGTCACCTTAGCGAACCAAACGTTATCCAATATTTGTAAGCCGTTCGTATTACTGATTGATCATGATGTGGAAAGTCTCAGGGTGTCATGGTCTTTATTAAAGAAATTAAAGGATTAGTTCTGTGTTTGATATTTCATATCCTTATAGTGCGAAGGAATATATGCCATTTTACTGGTCAGTTGACGAAGTGGCGAAAATGGCATTTTCAACACCTCGCCAAGTTGTCTCACGACATGGGTTTATTCTCGCCTCATCTTCTCAGTTGAAAGCCTCGGATGTACAGATTGTTGGTGATTATCAAGGCACTCTGGACATTCAGGAGGCTCAAATTATTGAACCCAGCTCATCTCATTTAAAACGTCATGATCTGCACTTGTTGAAAGTGCAAACACACCACAATGATGAGCTTTCATCTGATAACTCTGCGCTCTATCACTATCAAAAAGCGATTGTTTTACAGCAATTGTATTGGATAAAGCAGTGGTCTTCGATACTTATTGAACATACAGCTCAGCGTGTTATTGGTGATAAAACGCTACTTTCTGTTTCTTCGGTCAAACTACGGCTGGCTGAAATATTGCAACATCATGCATGGTTGTCGCTGACCGTAGACAATTTAAATGGAACGCTATCACTTGATATGAGTGAACATCTTGCCGATGACATCGATAAATTAGTGGATATGTTAATCAAAACTGCTGGCGGTCGAGCTTTACTGCATAATGGTTTAGTCGATATGCAATATATTTTTCGTTTGTTGAGTCAGATCTATTTGAGGAAGAACCATGATTGATTGGAATGATACGGCTGCAAGCCGCCATTATGAAAAAAAATGGTTGGATTTGGCTGCAATATTTCGAGCTTCATCACTCGATGTGCTTGAAAATCGTGATGTTATTTTACAACATCTTGATGCTCCTGGCTTTGAGTGTGTATATGCCGATCGGGATAGTTCATGCTTTGAGCGAGCGACTATGTATGAAGCTTTGTCTTACGGTGATCCGAGTGTTCTGCTTTCTTGTCCCGGGCCATCTTTATCTGGGATTGTCGTACGTGAATTAGGCTCAAAAGCACAGCAGGAATATTTTTTTGACCATGTGTCTCATACCAAGGCTCGCACCTGTATGGCAGTTACTGAGCCGGGAAAAGGTTCAGATGCCGGAAATCCGTCTTCGTTATTGAATCAAGAGCAAGAGCTTTGTGCCGAAAAATGGCTGGTGGGTAACGGACGAGAAGCAACAATGGGGACGATGGTCATTCGTACCGGTCCCGGGCCTTTCAGTATTGCGGTCATTTTATTAACCCCGGAAGTTCTGAGTCATGCTCGGGCTTACCGACAGTTGCTTCCTGTTTCTGCCTTGCAGGGTGCCGGTTTGAGTCATCTCTATTTTGACCGGGTTCCCTTACCAGAAGAAGCCATCCTCGGTTTACATAAACGTCCTTTAGAGCGAGGTATGCATGCTGTCATTAAAACATTTTACCGAATGAGACCCTGTGTCAGTGCGATGGCTCTAGGTAGTGCGCAAGCACTTTTGGATGCTGCGCTACCATATCTTAACCAGCATGAGAAAAAAGAGTTGCATCAGACATTACAGAGTAAATTGGATGTCGCCAGACAGCTCAATCATCGAGCTGCAATGTGTATCGATGATCAAATCATGGATGGCAGTGCCGTTTCTTTAGCCAAGGCCTGTGCAACAGAGATTGCTGAAAAAATTGCAGTGATGCTACCTCAACTAGTTGGTACCTCTGTCTATTTAACTGATGTATGGTTGCAGAAAATTGTATCCGATATTCAAGGATACGAATGGATGGAAGGTAGTATTGATATGCAGAGATTGAACATTATCCATAGTCGCGTTCAATCTGATAAGAACCATTAATTAATAAATATAGAGTATATAATGACTGTTCTATCCATAAATCAGCAGCTCAGGAATGAAAAATATCAACAGTTGAAATTAGTTGATTCATTATGGAATACAACGATGACACTGATGTTAACAATGGCTATTTCATCTGTTTCAGTCCTCATTAATGTTGGTGTCGTTAGTCAGAATTCATCGGAAAGCTTATATATTCTTGGGCTTTTTTTACCACTGAACTATATTATGATGGCCATCCATGAAGGACTACGTATTCCGATACTGAAATATGGTTCTCAACATGAAATATATAGTGCTAAAGAAATAGGACAACGGCTGTTAATACTCTATTTTATTTTGTTTCTGCTAATGTCAGCCCTGATTTTATTGATCTGGGCTTTTCAGGGGATGGCAGTTGAGTTCTTCCATGTCATCCCTGCTCAGCAATATCTGGCTAAGAATTTCATTCTATTGATGTTGACAGTTGGTATCATTATCGGCTTTGCGTCTTTGACAATGTCGTGCCTTTTTGGGCTTGGACTCAATCGGTGGGCTAGTTTCTTGGGTATTTCAGGAACCCTGCTTAATATTTCTGTAACCTGCTGTGCCGCCAATTTTTGGGAGCAGGGGCTCTACAGTTTAGTTTGGGGAGCAGTGACTGGCAGTGTCTATTTATTCTTATCAAGCCTTTTATTACTCTTAAGTAAGAATATTCGATTCTCTTTGCATGGCATTCATAATGTATTCCGAACGGTTATGATGGATGTTGTCCGGATGGGGATCCCAGTTATGGGGAGCTTTCTACTTCTCTTTGCCTTTCTCTCTTGTTTTAACTTTCTTGTTTCATTCTATGGTGCTAGTGATCTTGCTGGATTCGGTATCGCCTTTCGGATTCAGTCTTTTATCATTATTCCGGCAATCGCTTTGGGAACTGCAATGGCTATCCATGCCAATAAGGCTGTTTCGTTACAACACTTCTTGCGAGCTCGGCAGATATTTTTTATTGGCCTAGGCATGTCCGCATTGATTTATCTGGTTATTAGTCTGATTTTTTATTTTTTTCAACATCGATTTATCGAGCTCTTTACCTCTAATGCTGTAATTATTGATGCAGCTGGTAATTATTTTAACCATGTTTCTGCTTCTTATTTAAGCCTCGGTGTTGTCTTGACGTTGATGACAGCTCTGGAACAAACAGGACAGGGGCTAAAGATATTTTTCATTAATATTACTTTTTATTCTTTAGAGGTTGGTTTTGCAGCATTGCTTGGTTTAAATCAAGTCGATACCACGCGCATTTACCTTGTTATTTCAATCATGAACTGGTTGTCTTCTCTTTATTTATGTTTCGAAATTGGAAAGAGATTATTGGCAAAACCAGTCCCGCATATTTCAGGCGGGACTTTGAGGCACCAGTCATAAATATATCGGGAGATATAAATGAATCATAATCTTGTTGAGGTTGTGAAGGATGCGGCAGAAAAGTATCCTGAAGATATTGCTATTATATTTAAAGATCAAAAACAGACTTATCAGGAACTCTGGACGCGGGTTTGCGAGATTGCAGCTGGAATGCGTGCCTATGGGCTTGCGTATAGAGATCGTGTCGTTATCTGTCTCGGGAATCATCCTGATGCAATAGCAATCTTCTGGGCGGCGCAAAAGATCGGTGCCTGTCCTTCTATCGTCGCAGCGGATACACCGCATAATAAACTGCTCTATATTTTGAAAAACAGTGGTGCCAAACATTTCTTTACCACGAAGGCTGATGGATATTCAGCGGCAGAATTGAATGGGTTGCCGGAGCTGACTTGGGTCATTGGTTGCCATGAGCAAGCGGTTACACAAGAAAAATCAGTTAGATTTGTTGATTTTATTCGATCATCAGAAGATGAAATATTACGCGAACCTGATGCAATTAGTGTTGATTTGGCATCGATTATCTATACTTCCGGTTCAACCGGTGAGCCGAAAGGGGTGATGTTGAGTCATCAGAATATGATGTCGGCAACGCGTTCTTTGGTTACTTATCTTGGTTACCGGAAAGATGACCGGATCATGGCGGTACTTCCCGTTGCTTTCGATTACGGTCTGTATCAAATCATTATGGCTTTTTATGTCGGAGCCTCTGTCGTGCTAGAAGCCGATGGTGTGCTGCCACCCGTCGTGCTTCGCCATATTCAGCAATATCAATGTACGGTTATGCCGGGTCTCTCGTCATTGTATGCATTACTTGATACCTATGCTTCACGTGGTTCATTTGATCTGGGGTGTGTTCGGCTCGCTTCAAATACTGGCATGGCATTACGTTGGCAACATATTGAAATGCTAAAGCGTCTTTTCCCGGCAGCTGAATATTTCTCAATGTATGGCTTAACCGAATGTAAACGGTGTACTTACTTGCCACCGGCAGATTTGGAACGTAAACCTGACAGTGTGGGGATTGCGATCCCGAATATGCAGATCATGGTGATTGATGAACATGGGCAGCCCTGCCCTGAAGGTGTTGTCGGCCAGTTAATTATCCGTAGTGATATGGTGATGCAAGGATATTGGCGTAATGAGCAGGCGACCGCAGAGAAAATTGGTATCCATCCAGTTTATGGTGATAAATGTTTATATTCAGGTGATTACGGTTGGCTGGATAGCGATGGGTACTTCTATTTTGTTGGTCGGATGGATGAGGTTGCCAAAATCCGTGGGCGAAAAGTGATTTTCAGCGAAGTAGAAAAAGCATTATATCTGCATGATGACATTATTGAAGCCGCTGTCATTGTCAGGACATCGGAAGATGAAGCTGAATCCGATATTATCGCTTTCTATGCCACGCAGAATGGGCAGCAGCTCAATGAATTTGAATTAAAACAGTTTTGTGGCGGCATTCTTGAGCATTACCAAATTCCTCAAGTATTTATCCATATGACAAACTTGCCGAAAAACGCCAACGGTAAATTCGATAAGCACCGGCTTCGTGAACGCTATCAGGAAAAACTTCAGGGAAATACCGTATGAAAATGTGGCGTATCCTATTGATTTTCGGTGTTATTCTTTCGGTGATGTTTGCTGGTATCAGTTTGAGTTTGACAACAGCCCGAAACGATATGGCTGGTGAAGAGACGGGCCAGCCTTCGATGATGCGTAAAGGACCACCGCCGGCGCTGGTTGATGTCAGTCAGGCTCGGCTCACCTCGTGGAACAGTGAAAAACAAGTTTTGGCTACAGTCAAATCAAAACACTATCTGAATGTACTAGCTGAAGTCTCCGGAACCATTACACAAGTTGCCCCCGCCGGTTCGAGAGTTGCGAGTGGTGAAGCCTTATTTCATCTGGACTCAAGAGCTGAAGTTGCTGAATTGAAAGAAAAGGAAGCCAATCTGAAACTAACACAGCTTAATGCTGCAAGAGCTGACTCTCTCGCATCGACTCATTCGGTTTCGAAAGCGGATCAACAATCAGCACATGTTGATTTTGCCAAAGCGGTCAGTGACCTTGAAAGCCTGCGTAATACCTTACGTAAAATGATGGTTAATGCACCATTTCCCGGGCTTGTCAGTCTGCATGATTTGGAAGTCGGACAATCAGTATTATCGGGAGAGAAACTGTTTTCTTTCTACGATCCCGACCATTTGTATGTGGAATTTAGCGTTCCGGAACAGGATGTGCGTTTTCTTCATCAGGGGATGACTGTTCAGGTGAAAGATAATCTGAGCGGTTACGTAGGAAAGGCGACAATTTCTTTGATTGGAACCGAAGTCGATACGGAAAGCCGAACACTGACATTAAGAGCAGCGCTTGAGAACGGCAACTTTCGCTATGGATCCAGTGTCCGAGTCACTTATCCGTCAAGTGAGTCGAAAATGAGTCTCGTGGTTCCACGTATGGCGATTAATTACAGTGCTTATGGCCAGTCCGTCTTTGTGGTTAAGAATAATCATGTTGAGTTACGTTCGGTGATTACGGGTGACAGCTATGATGGTCTCGTCCAAATAGAACAAGGACTAAAAGAGAACGATATTGTGGTGACGGCAGGTCAGATCCGCCTTTATCCGAATGCACCGGTTCGAGTTGGAGAATCTCAGTGAGAGTTACGGATATTTGTTTACGTCGTCCAATTATTGCAATCGCGCTGAGTTCGCTGGTATTTATTTTCGGTCTGTTTGCTTTAGGACAATTACCCGCAGGGTTATATCCGAAGGTGGATGTGAGTGATATTAGCATCACGTCTTATTACCCCGGGGCGTCAGCCGAATTAATGGACGGGCGGGTGACGTCGGAGATTCTTTCTTCGATCTCGGGAATTGACGATGTTAATTATGTGACCAGCACATCCGAGACAGGGAAAAGTGAAGTCATTGTTCATTTGAATATTGGTAGTGAGCCGCAAAAAGCACTGACTAATATTTTAGAGCGGGTTAATGCAATCTCCCGTTTCCCGGCCGATATGGATCATCCGCAAGTTTTACGTAAAGAGCCGGATAGGGCTCCGGATCTGGCATTCACCTTTACCAGCGAGACGATGAAACCTGCTCAGGTTTCAGATTATCTGGAACGGGTACTCAAACCGAGGCTGGAATCTCTCAAAGGCGTTGGTCGCGTTGAAATTCTAGGAAGCCAATATGCAATGCGGGTGCAATTGGATCCTGAACTGATGGAACGCTACGGCGTGACGGCTATGGACATTAGCCAAAGTCTGAAAGCGGAGAATTCCCAGTTAAATGCAGGTGTGTTGCACCATGAACAACAGCGTTTTCAACTGATTCCGAATACCGGTTTATCAACGGTTCGTGATTTTGAAAATTTACCGATTTCGGTCAGGGAGGGAGCGCCTTCAGTTCGGCTGAGTGATATCGCCAAAGTTGAACTGTCTGGAAGTCAGCCACAAATTAAATCTGTCTATAATGGCAAGCCTGCAACAACGGTTTTTATTTACTGGCAGTCTGAAAGCAATCCATTGCGGGTGGCTGACTCCGTACGACAGACTGTTACGACACTTTCGCACAGTTTTCCGTATGACTTGAAAGCAAATTTACTGATTGACAGTAGCCAATATATTGCTGATGCCGTTTATGAGGTATTTCTGACTATTTTGTTAACTTGTGCTGCTGTGACGCTGGCGATTTTCTTTGGCTCGGGCACATTACGAGCTGTGGCGATTCCGGTGATTGCTATTCCTTTATCGTTAATCAGCGTCTGTTTGCTGATCTATTTGCTGGGATTTTCAATTAATTTGCTCACGTTACTTGCCATGGTATTGGCGACGGGGCTGGTTGTTGATGACGCAATTGTTGTTCTGGACATCACACTCCAGAGAATTCGAAGTGGTGAATCACCTTATCAAGCTACTTTGAAGGGCGTGCGGGAGATCGCATGGTCGCTGATCACGATGACACTGACGTTAGCGATTACTTATATACCGCTGGCTTTTATCGGTGGCATTGTTGGTAAGTTGTTTTCTGAATTTGCGGTGACTTTGGCTGGGGCGGTCATTATTTCAGGGATTTTTGCCCTGAGCCTGACTCCGGTTATGTGTTCACGGATGTTATCGCAAGATCATCAACATGCACCGATGGTTATTCGTGTCGAGTCATTTTTTTTGAAATTAAGAAAACGCTATGAGCGTTTACTGGCTTCGATTCTTAAATTCGGCAGTGTACCGTTGTGGCTATGGTTTTTTTCATTGATCGGGGTGGTGAGTTTATTCTGGAGCTTACCGCATGAATTGGCACCGAAGGAAGACCAAGGCAATCTGATGGTGATCGCTCAGGGAACGAGTGCTATGGATGCTCATTATATTGAAGCGCAGACTCCGAAGCTGGAAAGTATCTACCATTCAATTCCGGAGATTGATAATTTCAATTATGTTGTTGGTGTGCCGAAAGATAATCAGTTGCTATCGTTCGCTCGGTTGAAAGACAGACAAGACAGACAACGCTCGGCATTAGAGATTCAACCAGAACTGCAACACAAGCTAACAACCATTCCGGCTTTACAATCCGTTGCTATTTTGCCGTCGTCGATTCCGGGCAGCGGTGGATTACCATTCCAGTTTGTTCTGAAAGATGAAGAAAAGGATTACGCTAAACTGGATGCACTCAGTAACGCGATGCTCAGACGCTTGCGTCAAAGCGGCATGTTCCTTTTTGTGACGAAAGATCTGAGGTACGACGCACCGCAACTTCGAATGCACCTTGATCGGGACCAATTGCTCAAAGCAGGGATCTCTGCATCGGATGTCGGCTATACCCTGAATCTGGCTTATGCCAATGCCAAACTACAGCCATTTACCTATCAGGGACGTACTTATGATGTGATGGTTTCTCTCAAAGGTGCTGATGACTCGGATATCCGTACACTGATGGATCTGCGGGTGAGGAGTAAAGACGGTACATTGGTTCGATTGGGGAGTTTACTGACTGATGAACTCCGTGTCGTTCCTGAAACGCTGAATACATTCCAGAAGCAGGCGTCTGTAACCTTGCAAGGTGTTCTGATGCCGGGTGTCGGTCTTTCCGATGCGGCTCAGTTCTCCCGACATTTACTCGCTGACTTTAAAGCACGGGGGGTCACATCCGATGTGTCTGGCGAAACCCGGCAAAGTGAAGAAGAAGGACAGAAACTACTCTTTACATTCGGTATTGCTATTTTGGGAATTTATTGTTTATTGGCACTACAGCTGACAAGTCATTGGGATCCGCTGATTGTTCTGCTTGGTAGTGTTCCTTTCTCTGTGTTGGGCTCATTAGCAGCTTTGAAATTCTTTGGGTTACCTTTGGATTTATTTACGCAAATAGGAATGCTGACGTTGGTCGGATTGATCAGTAAGCAAGGGATTCTGGTTGTGCAGGCTGCTAACTCATTACATGAACGGGGACTTTCTAATATTTATCTGGTGATTCTCCGTGCATCTGCTTCTCGGCTGAGGGCGATTATTCTGACGACCCTGACAATGGTGCTGGGGGCTTTGCCGTTGTTACTTGCAACCGGTTCGGCTGAACAGTCTCGTTACGAATTGGGGATTGTCATTGTCACAGGGATGGTTGTTGGATCAGTGATGACATTATTCATCCTTCCTTCCCTTTATATCTTTGTATATAAGAAACGGATCAATTCACATATATGAGTTTAACGATAGATCGCATCGGCGTTTATTTGCCGGAACAATGTCAGGCGCTGCAACATCTAGCGCTTCAATCACCGCTAAATAGCGAAGAGGTGAAAGTTTATCAACGGTTTTACGGCTTGGGGAAAGTCGCGATCAGTGATGTCTCTTTAGAAGAGATGATCATCCGAGCGGCTCAAGAGGCTATCAGTAAAAGTCAGTTCTTTAGCGAAGATATTGCATGTTTGGTTCATGCTCATACCGCTCCAGAAACATGGCCTTATCCGAATGGGTTGTTGACCAAGATATGTCGTCGATTAGGGCTTCGGAATGCCCACTGTTTGGCCGTGCATTCTAATAATTGTGCCTCGACGCTGAATGGGCTGATGACCAGCCGGAACTATCTGCAAAGTTCATCTGCGAAAGCTGTATTGATGGTGACAGCCGATTTGACTTTCAGTGGTATTTTACAACAGATCCCCAATACGACGATATGTGGTGATGGTGCCTCAGCTTGTGTTCTGAGCTTGGACGGGGAAGGGGCAGCAATTCGTTCACTGGAGATGTGCTATTACGGTAATCACTCTCGGGGCAGTTGGCAGTCGGCCGAAGAGCAGGCTGAATTCGAAAGTCTTTATGCGGGCAGACTCGCGGAGGTTATGCAGCGAGCATTGGTCTCTGCCGGGCTGACCTGGCCCGAAATTCGTTGGGTGTTTCCGCATAACGTAAATGCTATTTCATGGCGAGAGGTTGCAGGTCGCTTGGGTATACCTATGACCCAAATTTTTTTGGAAAACTTATCCGAGTATGGCCACTGTTTTGGCGCGGATATTTTCATTAACTGGAATACAGCCCAGAATCGCTTGCACTGCGGAGATTATATCATGGTTGCGACGGTAGGATTAGGTGCCGTGTTTGGTGCCGCGGTGTTTCAAGTCTCGAAGGGAAAACATATTCATGACAAAGCATAATCACTTAGGGACACAGTTGGCAGAGGTTATCGACAAATATGGCGAGCATCTGGCATTAACCATTGATCGTGAAAGTTATACATATACTCAACTCCATGACATTGCAGAATTGATTGCCCGCAGTTTCAGTGATGCATCCGGAAAATACTGTGCAGTATTTGGAGATGGTTACATCGGGGCTTATGCTGGGTTGATGGCTTGTATGTGTTACGGGAAAACATACCTACCGCTGAATCGAGATGAATCCGGAGAGCGGCTGGTTTTATTGGCTGAATGGTCAAAATTTGATGTATTAATCGTTTCGTCTCTGGAGACAACATTTCTCAATGAATTGCTTGAGCAGGTTCCACAATCGATCACAGTCATCTTTGTGGATGTATTTGATGTACCGGATTGGTGCCATGGCATTGAAAGGCACCGTTTTCTTGCTCTTGCTGATTTACGACAATGCCCGCAAGCTACTTACAGCACCGCAAATCCAGATGCCTATCTGATGTTTACATCCGGTAGTACCGGAACACCGAAAGGGGTACAGGTTTCTCATCGTAATCTGATGAGCTATATCACCAATACCGTAAACTTGTATCAACCCAATCATACGGATCGTTTTTCATTGCTGGCACCATTGAGTTTCGACTTTTCTGTTCATGATATCTGGGTGCCTTGGGCTGTTGGTGCGTCCACGCATTTTTTCAATCCAAAGGATCATGTTGCTTTGGGGCCATTTATTCGGGAGAAACGGCTGACTTTTTGGGCAAGCGTGCCATCGACAGTTTTGTTTCTCCAACGATTGAAGCAACTGACGCCCAATGCTTTCCCCGATCTTCGTCAGTCATTATTTTGCGGAGAACCACTGTTACACGGTATGGCAATGAACTGGAGTCGTGCTGCGCCTGCATCCCGTATTGATAATATGTATGGGCCAACGGAAGCAACGGTTGCTGTCGGAGGATATCGCTGGTTGCCGGATGATCAGATAGATATGAGTTCAGTTGTGCCGATCGGGACACCTTATCCCGGTATCGTTTTCAGGTTGGGTGATGCCCGTACCGGTGATAAGCATGACGGCGAACTCTGGATTAGTGGCGATCAGGTTGTACCGGGATACTGGGACGGTTTACCCACCTCGACTGATTCGTTTTTTTGGGAAGACGGCCAGTGTTGGTATCGGACAGGAGATTGGGTGAGATATACCGAAGACGGTGTATTTCACTTTTCAGGCCGTTGTGATGATCAGATTAAAGTTCATGGCCACCGTCTGGAAAGGTTAGAAATTGAATCTGAATTACGTAAAGCCGTTGATGTGGATGATGTGGCTGTCGTCGGCTGGCCGGTGGTCGAAGGAAATAGCGTCGAAGGATTAGTTTTCTTCATCGCTTCGGAACATGGTTCAAATATTGAACTCAGGCAGCAATGTATGAACAGAATGCCTCGGAATATGTGGCCAACAAAACTGGTATTAGGGGCTATTCCTAAAAATCGTAATGGGAAAACGGATTACAGGATGTTAAAAGAAATGTTGAAAGATAATCAGCAAACACAAGCAGTATCGCTCGCTCGGAGATAGTCAATATGCAGATTCAGCGTATTAGCACCCAGCTACCTGAGCAATCGGTTTCTCTTGTCGAACAGTGTGAGTTATTCGAATTAACTTCATTTAAAGCATTGATCTATAAAAAATTTATTGGTGTTGAGCAGATTCCGGTTGCTCGTCCGGGAGAAATCGACGTGATGCTGGAAAAAGTGATTCGGGAGGCTATACCTGAGGGGGAGGGAAAAAGCGTCCACGTCGTCATTCATGCACATACTTGTCCAATTGTCGGTCAGTATGGTCAGATTACGATGCCACGAATATTAAGGCGTTTGGGATTATATCAAGCTTTTTTTTCTGGTATCTGCGCCAATCGATGTGCTTCTTTCTTCGATGCGATTGATGTGATTCGTACCATTCTCGAACAGAGAAAAGGCGGTTACGGTATTCTGGTGACAGGAGAAAGTGCGCTGACCCAAGAGCTCAGAGTTGTTGAAAATACGGCTGTTGCAGGAGATGCTGCGGGTGCCTTGCTATTTAGCTATGACGATATCTGTGAGCATTTCGGCCAGTTATTAGCATACCGCACACATATTTTCGGTCAGTATTCTCAAGGGGTTTGGCTTGAAAACGAACTTCGATCGAGCTACGAGCAGTCTTATCAGTCAATGATGAAAGATGTTATCAGCGCAACACTTTCGCAAGGAGGCGTATCAATAGAGCAGCTTCGCTGGATTGTGCCTCATAGCGTCAATCGGAAGAGTTGGTTGGAACTGGCTGATGCCATTCATTTCGAACGTTCTCGTATTATGTTGGATAACATTGCGCATACAGGGCACTGTTTCGGAAGTGACATGATGCTGAATTTACAGCGATTGATTCATTCCAATTCACTTGCAAAAGGCGATCACTATTTGATGCTCGCTGTTGGTTTGGGAGGCTCTTTTGGTGCAGCATTGTTTCGACACTGATCATGGCCCCGACACGGATCATGCATTGCTTTTTCCTGAACGAGTTGCCGATATCGTTTATCGTTATCCTGATAAACCTGCACTCCATGTCGGGAATATCACATATACCTATCGCCAGCTGTGGGATGTATCGACGCAAATCGCCATTATGCTGACTGGTGTACCCGGTGATTTTTGTGCGCTGGTGGCAGTGAAAAGTTTCTATAGTTATGCCGCGATCCTCGGCATTATGAGAAGCGGGAAATGTTATTTACCGATTTCAGCAGAAGAGCCGGCAAACCGGATTAGCAAACTGTTGCGAGACGCGGACTGTCAGGTCATTCTGACGGAAAGTGAAGGTGAACACTTTGATGATTGTATCGGGTTGTGTGTTTCAACTTTGGTTATACCAGAGGCCATTTCATCGATTGATCTTAGCGACGCAGATAAACTGCCAAAGTTGCAGTCAATTCAGGCGAGCTCTTTACTGTTTACCTCCGGTTCGACAGGTGTGCCGAAGGGAGTCATTACACAACATCAAGCTTACGCTGCTTATTTGGATGCTGCGTCCAATATATTTCATCCTTGTCCGCAGGATCGGGTTTCACAGCTTGCACCGCTGACTTTTGATTTTTCACTGCATGAAATCGGTTTAGCCTGGTGCTCGGGGGCTTGCCTGTATGCCATTGATCGGCTTGATTCATACAATATGGCTCAGGCTATCTGTAAATGGCAGATTTCATTCTGGTCATCTGTTCCGTCAGCTTGGTTACTACTCGAACGTTTAGGAGGACTACAAGCCGGAAAATTCCCGTCTCTCAGAGTGGTGATTACCGGTGGTGAGTGTATGCCTGTGGCATTGATCGAAAAGTGTCGGGCAGCTTGTCCTAATGCGACCTTTTTTAATATTTATGGTCCGACAGAAGCGGCGATTGCGATGACGATCAGTTCATGGCACGAACAATATTTGGCTCTGGGAGAGTTTCCCCTCGGACACCTGTTACCCGGGAACCGATTATTGCTTGTAGATGAACAAATGAATGCCGTCTCCGATGGTGAAACCGGAGAAATATTACTCAGTGGTATCCAAGTTGCTGAAGGATATTGGGATCAGCCATCCTCGGAGCGTTTTGTGGAACTCCCCGGAGAAACAGGTCTCTGGTATCGAACCGGAGACTATGGCGTTTGGCAACGAGAAACAGGCTTGCATTTCCGGGGGCGGCAAGATGCACAATGGCAAGTCCGTGGATACCGGGTTGAGCAAACGGAGGTCGAAAAACTCATGTGTCGAGTTGCACAGACGCCATATGTTGCTGTGCTTGCACGAACCAATGAGCACAATTTGGTCTGTGCGCTGGTCGCATTCATCGAATCTTCTCCTTACACCATTAGTCAGATTCGACAACGTTGCCGACAGTTCATGCCGGATTACATGTTTCCTCAGCATATTTTTTGTATCGAATTGCCGAAGAACCATAATTTGAAAACAGACTATCTGGCACTAAAGGTAAAGATGGAACAGCTGCTTGAGATCACCCCGATTCAGAATGAGATAAAGAAGGTGCAGAAAAGATGATGGAACGACATGAGTCGCTTGAATTATCCTATGAGAAATGGCCTTTGTCTGATGTCGACCACCTATTGACGGAGTCCGTTACTAAAGCCTGTGGTGTCACTCACTTTGTTTGGAATCAGGAAGAGACTCAGCTTGCAGCGAGTTTATGGTATCCGGCTATTTCGGGGAGTGGGGCTCCTCTGCGATATTTGGGGATTTTAACGGCAAAAGCCAGAGAGAATGCCCAACCTGACGGAGACGCATGGCCGTTGGTTTTCATTTCTCATGGTTCTGGCGGTTCTCGTTTTGATCAGTACTATCTTGCGGAATATTTGGCAATGCAGGGATGTGCCGTACTGACGCTCGATCACCAAGACCTGGTGGATGAATGTCAGCGTTGGAAAAATTTGATTCAACGACCCAGCCATTTGAAAAGTGGACTCGCTGCATTGTTTGAAGACCCCAATTTTGCTACCAGAATTGATTTTTCTAACTTGTTACTGATAGGCCACTCTGCTGGTGCATATGATGTCCTTGTTGCTGCGGGGTGCTCTCCCGACTTTGCCCGAGAGAAAGAGTTTGCTTCGGTCATTGCAGAACTTTCGACCTTTGATGCCGGTGACTATTTATTGAACAATGTGTGTGGTGTCATTTTGCTGGCGCCGGCACTATCGAATGTATTCCATCCAGCTGTTTTAAGTTCGATGGCGCATCCGGTGTTGGTTCTGACTGCTGAGCTTGAAAATGTAAAACTGTTAGGAACCTCATCTCATTATGTAGAAGCATTGCCAGATGTTGCTCACCATGTTGTACGAGGGGCCGGACATTACGCTTTTATTCATGATTGCCCACCTGTCTTTCATGCACTAAATCCGATAGTCAGTAGTGGAGATGAACGCAGTCGGTGCGAATTGCATCAAGAAATATTTACACATATTTCGGGGTTCATGACCCAAGTGTTTCGTGAGCGGTGCAAAAAACAATTACTTGATCGAAAAATTGGAGTAGGACATGTTTGATTTGATTGAACATTATCGACGACAGACACATGTCACTAATCCTGAACCTTATACCATACTGTTTGATCAGTTACCCAATGATGTGGATGGCTTGATCCAAGTGGTGCAGAACATATTGATTCATTATCAGACCGATCAGAAAAAGCTGACGCCGAATCTCATCGTTGAACGTTGTCACGAGATTGATAGTCGCTGGGTCAGTACCATGATTCAGTATGCACAGGCTCTGGATGGCAGTGAGTTAGCACAGTATCGCCCGCCGCATCTGAGAGTTTTATCCACCTGTCGAGATTTTGCCGTGTTGTTATGTGCAATGATGCGCCATAAACAGATTCCGGCTCGAGTTCGGTATGGATTTGCTCATGATCAATATAAACCAGAAAGACCAATGCATGACCATGTTTTAGTTGAGTTTTGGGATTATGAAGAAGAGCGGTGGAAGTATGCTGAAAGCCGTTTGCATGTATTACCTGAACCGCTTCTTGATGTCTCTGCCACTGATATTCCGAGCCACTTTTTTTATACCGGTGGCCAGATATGGCGTCACATCCGTCAAGGGACGATGAATGAGAGAGATTTCAGCGGATATCGTTTTGACAAAGATTATGGTCAATGGCTGGTGCGTAATCTATTTCTGTTGGATCTTGCATCGTTATCGATATGTGAGCCTCTTATGTGGGATTCTTGGGGGGTACTGTTTCATAGTAAACCGGGCGCCCGGATTACTAATCCTGAACAATTGGCATTTTTAGACGATCTGGCTGAGCTCGATGTTCGTAAAGCCCGAGAATGTGATGAATTGATCACGAAGTTTAATTGTTCTCAGGACGTGAACTATCGAGGAACGATTCATAGTTTTAGCCCTGTATCTCAACATTATCATATTGAAATTTAAAAAATTTCATAAAGGTTAAAGTGCAATGTATCTAGAATCTGTCACAACATATATCCCGGGAAATCAGCTTGTTGTTGAAGAAGACTATCAACGTCTTGGTTTGACTTACAATGAAGCCCGGGTTTTCAGTCGCATGTATGAATTGCCTGTATGTCCGGTAGAAGATGGGGCGGAGTCAGACATGTTATCCAAGCCCTGTTTCGAGCTATTGGCAAAATCACCGGAGCTCAGGGAGCAGATCGGTATTATTATTTATGCTCATACAGGAGCAGTAAGTGGCTCATGGGGAAAAAACACTGCAAATTTTTTGGCTCGCCGGCTCAAGCTTTCTAAGGCAATTGCACTCGGTACGTGCAGTAATAACTGTATTGCAATTTTTTCCGCAATGAATCTTGCGAATACTTATTTGCAGCATCACTGTCCAGATAAAAAAGCATTAGTCGTCGTTGGTGAAATGGCTGATAACATTGAACTACGTGTTGTCGCAAACGTCGCTGTTGTTGGTGATGCTTCCGCTGCAGTGGTTCTTTCTCCCCACGGAGAAGGGTTTCAAGTTATTTCACATTCGATTCATACGTATGGCGGATATTCCGAAGGTATTTGGTTAGCAACGACATCTGACGCTTATAGGGATTTCGAACGCCATTATCAAGAACGATTAAAATCAGTCATTGAAGATACACTTCGGCAATCAGGTCTTCAATTAGATGACCTCAACTATGTGGTTCCGCATAACGTGAATATCTGGATGTGGCGACGAGCTGCAGAGTATATCGGTATTTCACTCGATAAATTATTTCTGGATAACATCCGGAAAACAGCCCACTGTTTGGGGGCTGATATGTTGATTAATTTTCATGATTTATGTGCCAGCCGGACAGTGCAGTCGGGTGATTTAGTCATGTTAGTTTCTGCCGGTGTCGGTGGTGTTTTTGGTGCCGCACTGATTCGTATTTAAAAGGAGGAGTCATGATGTCTGATTCGACGATACAAGTTCTGTCTGATGGATTTACATGGAGTAGTTTGCTGCAGATAGCAATGACCGAATGGGTTGTTATTGAATTTATCTTAATTGTTCTTTTTATATTTAATAAAAATAAAAAGAGAATGATCGCCATTGGGTTTGAACGTAAAACTATCAATATTAAAGATGAAGGTAAATTGAATGATTTTATTTTTATGTCAGTTGTGGCGGCATTTATTGTGGGCTTATTGACAATGTCTCTTTTTATTGGTCAATCAGTTATATCCTTATTTACACAGATGAGTTTTAGTTTTTACGCATTATAAGTACCCGTTAATGTTATAGAAATTTTGTGCACTGATTGTTATTGATGCAGTCGTGCTTTCGCTCATTCATATCTATTTATATCAGTTATAAATAGAAGCTGTCTCAAATATATTAAGGTAACGTTCATGAAAACTTTATCTCAGGAAGTCTCAACTTTGTCGATGCAATTAGCGGAGACATTTTCGATTGTCGATAATTGTCTCGAAATTGGAGGGATCTCTCTGGAAAGACTTGCTGAACAAGTCGGGCAAAAACCATTCTTCGTTTATTCTCGTCGTCATATTGATGAGCGAGTCAATTTATTGCGAGAACATATTCCCCCTCAGGTTAGTATTCATTATGCGGTTAAAGCAAACCCGTTTGTCCCATTAGTCCATTATATGGCAAGCAAAGTTGAAGGTGTTGATATTGCATCTGCGAGTGAGTTGTTGATCGCTTTGAATGCCGGTGTTGATCCACAAGATATCAGCTTTGCGGGACCGGGGAAAAATGATGCGGATTTAAAGCAGGCCATTGCTGCCCGAATATTAATCAATGTTGAATCGGAAAATGAATTACACCGTATTCATGCTATCGCACAAACCTTGAATGAGCGTGCCAGAATCGCACTACGAGTTAATCCTGATTATCGGTTGAACTCATCGGGTATGAGGATGGGAGGCGGCCCGTTGCAATTTGGCATGGACGTACAATATGTAAAAGCGGTGTTGGGCGTGGTTCGTGATTATCCTGAATATTTACAATTTGAAGGCTTTCAGATCTTTCCCGGCTCCCAAAATCTGAATGCTGACCACATTATTGAAGCTCAGCATAAAGCGTTGGATTTAGTGATCACACTGGCGCGTGAGTCTGGTGTTATGGTGCAACGATTTAATCTGGGAGGGGGATTCGGTGTGCCCTATTTTGAAGGCGATCAGGAACTTGATCTGCCTAAAATTGGGTTGAGTATGCAACAGTTGGTCGATAAAGCTGAAGCTGCAATGCCGGGTGTCGAAATTATATTGGAACTCGGCCGTTATCTGGTAGCACCTGCCGGTATATATGTCACGAAGGTCGTTGAAAGAAAAGTCTCACATGACGTTGTTTACCTCGTGACGGAAGGGGGGATGAATCATCATCTTGCTGCTTCCGGTCATTTAGGACAACTCATTCGCAGAAATTATCCGATTGTTATCGGCAATCGGGTTGCAGGAGAGACTGTCGAAAAAGTGAATGTCGTCGGTCCGCTTTGTACACCGCTCGACGTTTTGCTGAATCAAGGTACTTTGACAGTAGCCCACCCCGGTGATCTGGTCGCTATTTTTCAATCTGGCGCTTATGGGCTATCCGCGAGTCCCGTTGGATTTTTGAGTCAAACACAAGCCGTAGAAATACTGATATAAAAAACAAGGAGATTAAAATGAAATTAAAGACAACCGTATCCACCGCAATCTTTAGTGTGGTGATGTCATCACCGCTGTATGCCGCAGAGCAGACTTTTCCGGTTGATTCATTCAATCAGCTAGTGCTGTTAAAAGGTATGAGTGCTGAAGTGGTTTGCAGCAGTACGCCACAAGTTGTGGCTTCCGGTAAGCAGTATTTGCTGGATAAACTGCAACTGGGCGTTACCGATAATGAGCTTTCGCTGGTGAATGAAGGTTATCGTGATGAAGGCTTGTGGCCGGATAAACTGACCGTGGAGATTTATACCGATCAGCCATTAAAGTCGGTTGAAGCGCAATTTGGTGTTGCGGTTACTGCCGGTGACTGTGCATTGGCCGACAATCAACTGGCGGTCAAAGGGGCGATGGGAGCTTCCTATGAGCTGAAAGGAAACGTCAACACTCTGGATCTGGATGTCAGCATGGGTGCATCGTTTAACGAAGATGTGAATGATTTCTACGCGCAGAAAGCCAACGTGACCGTTGCAATGGGTGCACAGGCGAACCTGTGTCATGTCGATACGGTGAATGGCTCTGCTTCAATGGGCGCGAGGGTTATTTTGGGTCAACAGACGCAAAGTCATCTGTCGTTTTCTATGGGCGGATACAGCACAAGAAGTGACTGTCAGTAATTTGCTGTTGATTGGCATCAAAACATACACTGTTAATACGTTTCGGTTCCATGACTTGTCCCTCCGGTTATTTCATTGCCGGGGGTGACCATTACCCATGATATATGGCAATCGTTCAATTCTGGAAACACGGGCGAAAAAAGGGGACAATAACGCGTTTTTCCCAACCCATATGAGTCACATGAGCCCAAACAGTAAGCCGACAAAGAAAGCTAAATCCCCGATGCCAACGAAACCATCATCTGATGTTCACGTCAAGAAAGTGGGTGCTTCCAAGGGGCTACACCCGAGGAATAAGCATCGTGGGCGTTATAATTTTGTCGAACTGGTCAAAGCGCTACCTGAACTGAAAAAGCATGTCACGCGCAACCCGAAAGGTGAACAGACGATCAATTTTGCTGATCCGCTGGCAGTGAAACAGCTGAATAAAGCGTTGTTGAGCCAGTATTATCAAGTGGCTGACTGGGATATTCCGCCGGGATACCTTTGTCCGCCGATTCCCGGTCGGGCAGATTATATTCATCGCGCCGCAGACCTGCTGAGTCATGAGCCGAATCTCGTATTGGCTCAGGTCAAGGCGCTCGATATCGGTGTCGGTGCGAACTGTATTTACCCGATCATCGGTGTCTGCGACTATGGCTGGCAGTACACCGCCAGTGATATCGACCCGGTCTCAATTAAGAATGCCAAGCGTATCGCTGCGAGTAATCCGGTACTTCAGGGCAAGGTTGAATGCCGGTTACAGCCAGACAGCCGTTGTCTGTTCAAAGACATTATCCAGCCGGGTGAGCGATATCATATCACCACCTGTAACCCGCCATTTCATCAGTCATTGCAAGCGGCTGCGCAAGGCACTCAGCGAAAGTTGAATAACCTGAATACCAACCGTGTGAAGCGCGGCCACGCAGTCAGTAAACATCATTCCTCTCAGCCGACGCTCAATTTCGGCGGACAAAAAGCCGAGCTCTGGTGCCCGGGCGGAGAGGCGGCTTTTATTAAGAACATGGCGCTGGAAAGCCGTGAGTTTTCTGAGCAAGTTCTTTGGTTTACCACCCTGATCTCGAAGAAAGACAATGTACGTTGGATGCAGAAACAGCTACAAAAAGTCGGCGTGCGGGAGATCCAAATCGTGGAAATGAACCAAGGACAGAAGAACAGTCGTTTTATTGCCTGGACATTTATGACCTCAGCACAACGTCAGCAGTGGCTGACAGAGTCGTTTGCGTGTAAAAGATAAGCTTCTCTTTCTATTCTGACATCATTGATTCAGATAGATGATAATTCTGTTATTATTCATTGATTTAACAGTATTTTTATAGATGTTTAACATTTTGTGCAAAATTATGCGCGGATAAATAGACGGCCTCGGCGATTTATATTATGGTCGTTGAGTATTATGGATTGCCACTTCAGTGTTGCTTCCTGAAGGCAAAACCGGCGTAGCTTCCTGATTGAAGCCGGCCGGTTTTTTTGTTTTGAACATCATAACCGCTTGAAATCAATCGACGGTGATCACCACTGGATGGGAATGAATGTTATGCATCAATCTATCGGTAAATTATCGACGTTTTTACTCTCTCTGTCATTGGCGCTAGGCAGCTCTTCAGCCTTCGCTTACACACAGCAAGTGACGCTCAAGCAGGGGGTTATCACCGGTGTTACGGACTCCGGTACCAACCGCTGGCTGGGGATCCCTTATGCTCAGGCTCCGGTTGGTGACCTGCGTTGGCAACTGCCTCAGCCGCCGAAGGCGAGCGATGAACCTTTTCAGGCCGATCAACAAGGTAATCTTTGTCCTCAGGTCTCATCTGGTGAAGTAATTGGCAATGAAGATTGCCTGAATCTGAATATCTATCGGCCGAACACGCAAAAAAAACTGCCGGTTGTGCTCTATATTCATGGTGGCAACAATCAGGGGGGACGGGCTGATGAATTTGACCCGAGTCAGCTAGCTGTTGATATCAATGCTGTCATCGTGACTCTAAATTACCGTCTGGGAGCGCTGGGTTTTAATCCAATGAACGTGCTGAAATCCGATGATGCGGTTCAGGCTTCCGGTAACTTTACCTTACTTGATCAGGCTCGGGCCCTGGACTGGATTCGCAATAATATCAGTCAGTTTGGCGGACAGGCTGACAATATCACGGTTTCCGGATTTTCAGCCGGTGGGCGCGATGTGATGGCCATGCTGATTTCACCGTTGTTTGCCGGCAAATTCGAACATGCGATTGTGTTTAGCGGTGGGATGACGACAGCTCCGGTTGAAGCAAGTCAGAAAGTTTTTCGCCGTGCATTTGCCCAATTGGTAGTCGAAGATGGGATGCAGCCGGATCAGCAATCAGCCGAAGCGTGGTTAGCGCAACCGACACCGGCAGTCAAAAAATATCTGCTGACGCTTCCCGCAGACCGGATTGCTCGTTTGATGCAAAACGCCGGAATTCGAATGAGCGTTTTCCCGCATCTCTATCGTGATGGCACCGTGTTACCGCAAGATGGATTTGCAACGCATCGCTACAATGAAGTCCCGACTATGATGCTGACAGGGCACGATGAGTTCTCTTTCTTTGCTTTGGGCGATCCTTATTTCCGTCAGAAAGAAGACTGGGCTACGGAGCCGCAACTGGTCAATGAATATCGGTTTGTTTATCGCTACGGTAGTATGCTGTATCGGTCGTTCAATGTTGCGCAATCTGCACAAAAAATGGCGGCACATTTCCGGGCACCGATCTATGCGGGCGAGTTTGATTACGGCTCGGATCCGACAGTTGTCGGATCTCAGATGAAACATCTGGGAGCATTTCACGGTGTTTTTCTGCCGTTGTTGGATGACCACTTCCGGAAACCATATTTAGGTAAGGCGTTTGATTCTCCGGGAGCAAAAGCTTTAGGGACATTATTTAAGCGTCATCTGGCGGCATTTGTCCGGACAGGGCATACGAGTTTTTCTGATGTGACACGCTGGAACCCGTGGAACCTGAAGCGTGAAGATAAAGGGCAAACCGTTTATATGATGAATGCTAACCACAATGCAGCCATTACTTATCGTAGTGAATCAACCTTCACCGTCAAAGATGTGATTGCTATGATTGAAGATGATCATACCATCACTCAAGCGCGTAAAGTCTATTTGTTACAGCACGTGCTCAACGGTCGTTGGTTTAGCCGGGAACTTGATGACCATTTTGGTAGTCCTACCTTGTGGGCGCAGTGATTTTGACGTGGGTTGGATTGATTTTCGATTCAGCAACAGTTGCCGGAGAATTGCTCAGGGCTTCAGAAAAATGATTAAACATGATGTTTTCATTCATATGAGTTAAAATATTGTCCGCAACCGCTGCTGGTCGATTGTCGTTCTTTGAACGTTCCCCCCAATGACAGCAGCGTGTTGCGGACAAACCTTGAATTTAGAATACCAATTTTAATATTGTGGACTCTGTTTCATATATATTCAAGTCTATGTTTTTGTTCAAATCGTTCTTAATTTATTTCTCTGCCTCGAGTCATGTCACTGTGTTATGGGTATTTGCTCCACAGTTAGGGTGCTACTTTTCTGACAGTAATGTTAAGATGCCGAATCGTCATTCATTCTCATTTGTGAATCATCGTCATTTTGTCCAACTGTAATCATAGTCGTTTCACATATCGTGCAGAACTGAAGCTCCGGTGGCAACGGTTGATGGCTTGGTTTGGCCTGTTTGCCATGCTGATCATCTATATCGCGCCTTTGCTTTCCCAGACGATAATGATTTCTCAAGCCGCTGTTATTTCAAAAACCGCCGTTATTTCGAAAGCCGCAGGGATGCCGAAAACAGTGGCCGTGCAGTCAGCATCTCATCATCACAAGCATTTTTCTCAACCTCTTGCGACGTACCCAACGACAGTGACTCACCAAGATGCACATACATTACATCATGCATGGTGTGGTTACTGTTCTTTGTTATTACATATGAGTGGCCTCGCACAAACATCACTGCAATTGGTGTCTCATCATGCTGTACTGGTGTGGATTTATGTGACAATTCAACCTTTCTTATTCCGTTGCGGATGGTGTAAAAACCAGCTTCCCCGGGCGCCGCCAATCACACTGCTTCATTCATCCATTTAAATTAGAGCACTCGCCCTGAACCTGACTGTTACTGATTGAGGGCGGTTTTCACGATATCTAAAAGTCACCGGGGCTTAGCTTGTGCCTCCCCCCGGGAAAGAGAATTAAAATGAATGTTCAGTCTTCAAAATCACCGGCAACGCAGTTGCTGGCTTTTATTGCGCGTCTGCACTTTTATGTGGGGATTTTTGTCGGTCCTTTTATTTTTATCGCGGCCTTAACCGGAACGCTTTATGTCATCACCCCACAAATTGAGCAGCATTTATATCATCATGAGCTCACGACGCCGAATCGGGGTGAGTTTCATACACTGGCAGAACAGATCCGCGCGGCACGGGAAAGTTTGCCACAAGATTTACAACTGAAGGCCGTGCGTCCTTCGATCGGAGAGGGATATACCACGCGCGTGATGTTTATTGACCCCGCGTTATACGGTTATGAGTCGCAAACCGTATTTGTCGATCCGGTAACACTGGCGATACGAGGCAAACTGGCCAGTTATGGTACCAGTGGTATTTTACCTCTGCGGATCAAACTGGATTATTTACACCAGAATATGATGTTGGGGCAGTGGGGGCGAGCCTACAGTGAGCTGGCGGCATCATGGTTATGGATTGCAGCGGTAGGCGGTTTGATTTTATGGTGGACAACCCGGCATAGGCAAAAGCGGCTGAAGCAACGTGGGAACAAACGTAATATTTATGTCAGATACCGCAGCCGTCACGTTCAGGCAGGGTTAGTGATTGCTTTAGGCTTGTTTTTTATCTCGGCAACCGGTTTGACATGGTCAAAGTGGGCCGGCAGTCATATTGCACAGTGGCGTCAGGCGATTGGATGGGTAACCCCTTCGGTTTCCAGAGATTTACCCGGGCATGCAAGCGATATGTCTGCCGGACATCACGACCATGCTGAGCATCATGCCAAACCACAAGATACCAAGGGGGTAAATCATGCGCTTGATGCACAATTCGATGGTGTCCTGCTGGCTGCAAGGCAGGCCGGAATTGATGCCGCGAAGCTGGAAATTGTACCGGCGAGAACACCGACTAAAGCATGGCTGGTACGGGAAATTGACCGTGCCTGGCCGACACAGGTGGATAGTGTTGCTGTCGATGCGCAGCGGATGATGGTTACCAGCCGGGCTGATTTTGCTCATTTTCCGCTGATTGCCAAACTGATCCGCTGGGGGATTGATGCGCATATGGGGGTCTTGTTTGGTTTACCGAATCAACTGCTGTTGGCTGCATTTGGTCTGACGTTATGCATGATGGTGATTTGGGGCTACCGTATGTGGTGGAAACGTCGTCCTGCCGCAGGCTCGCCTGTCCAGACGTTGTCGCAGACTTGGCTGGCAATGCCGGTATTATACCGGGTGATTGTCGTCTTGATTGCCGTGTTATTGGGGTTTGCGCTGCCGGTGATGGGCGTGAGCTTACTGTTTTTTGTCGTGATTGATGCATTACGCTGGTGGCGGGGCGGGCATGTGATGAAAACGAGGTCAGCGTCATCTTGAGCATTGAGTCGGGTCAGACCTCATTCTCCGGAATTTTTTACGGAATGAGGCGGCTCGACCGTTGTGGTCATGGACATTTCTCTTATATCAACAATACTTGTTGAAAGAATGTTATTTTTCAGTCTCCGGTGAGGTAGTGCATAAACATGGCTAACGACACACTATCAGGATTAGATTCCCAGACGCTGGCACATGTTTTTGAGCACATCGATATGGCAGTTGTTATTGCAACTCTCGAACGCAAAGTCGTGTTTATGAATGCCGCTGCCAGAACATTATTCCGTTACTCAAATGAAGAGATTTATAATCAGAGTACCGCGCAGTTGTATGCCGATGAAGAGGATTTTGTCAGATTAGGACAAGAGCGCTTCAATACCAATGCTGCCGATACAAAGGAACCTTACGTTGTTCGCTATATCAATGCTGCCGGTGAGTCTTTTCAGGGGCAGACGTCGGGAGGATTGATTAAGAACTCACAGGACAAGCCTCTCTTTTTTGTGGCAATTATTCAGGACGATTCAGCACGGCTGGCAGCCGAAGAGGTACTGAATCGGCTTCATTCAATCACTTCTTCAAGGCAGTTAACGTACTCAGAACGTATTCAGGCAATTTTAGAACTGGGCACATCCCACTTCGGTTTACCTATCGGTATTTTCAGTAAAATATCTGGCGAACAGTATGTGATTCAACAAGTGGTTCATCCAGAAGATACTCTCAAACCGGGAATGACATTTGAACTGGGGGGAACCTATTGTAGCCTCGTCTATCAGGCCAATGATGTTCAGGGTTTTTCCCATGTGTCAGAGAGCCAGATTGCCACTCACCCCTGCTTTGAGAATTTTGGTCTTGAAGCTTACCTCGGAGCCCCCGTTTTTGTTGATGGTGAGCGGTATGGCACCCTGAACTTTTCCAGTATCTGCCCGACAAGAGCATTTATCCGTCAGGATATCGAAATTCTGCGTTTGCTGGCTGAATGGGTCGGGCATGATGTTGCCCGTGAGCAAGATTTCAAAGCGTTAGAAACAGCACATGATCAGATGGAAGTATTAGCCAATACCGATTCTTTAACCGGTCTTGCCAGTCGGAGTTGCATTGAACAAGCATTGCGGGATCAAGTCACATTTGCGCTGAAATACAGTAAAGAGCTGACGGTTGCGATTATGGATTTCGACCATTTCAAATCAGTGAACGATCGGTTTGGTCATCATGTCGGGGATGAAGTTTTAGCGCATTTCGGTGACTTGGTCTCACTCATGGGGCGTAAAGGAGATTTTTACGGGCGCTGGGGAGGAGAAGAGTTTATTGCACTGTTTCCCGATACGAAGGTCGCAGGGGTTCTCATTGCTTTAAATCGCTTGATGGATAGCCTGAGACAAAGTGATTTATCGAAGCAGTATCATGGGTTGACACTCACATTGAGTATCGGGGTGACGGAAATGTTATCGAGTGATAATGCAGAAACTATTGTGCAACGGGCGGATCAGCTCCTTTATCAGGCTAAAGCACAGGGGCGTGATCAAATTCAACATGATTAGATGCCGGATGTTGCGCGCTTTCCCGACTGATTTTAGGCATACGGGGTATCTCTACCACTCATTTCTTGTTTCATGCCTGCGCAGTTGGTTTCCTTAAAATTTTTCTCCTATCCTTTAGATGTCTATATTGATAATGATCACATTTAAACGATTCGGAACACGATATTTTTGTTTGTTTTTGTTTGCTTGTTTTTTGTTTGAGTCCTATCCCACCATTTATTTCCGATGTTTCTAGAATAATTTTAAATGCGAGGGTCAGTATATGTATAAAGAACTACGCCAAGAAAGGATTATTCAACTGTTGCGCCAGCAAGGGCAGGCGACAGTGGAATTTTTGTCCTTACATCTTGGGGTAACGAAAGAAACGATTCGGACCGATTTATCCAAACTGCAGCAAGATGGAGTACTGATTCGACATCATGGTGGCGCTTCGTTGAAAAAACATCTGCTACAAAACGAACTACAACACGATAAAGAATTAGATATCAGCCACTTAATGCGTACCCATCATCGCAATCGTGCCGTGAATTCTCACCAAACTTTATCCGCTAATATGGTCGGCAAAGTCTGCGTGTTTGGTGCATTTAATGTCGATATTGTTGCCCGGGTTGATCGCTTCCCCAAAAACGGAGAAACGCTGATTGCACAAAATACAACGTTCGGACCGGGAGGCAAAGGTGCGAATCAGGCCATTGCAGCACATGCGGCAGGCGCCCGGGTTCATTTTGCGACCAAGGTAGGAAAAGATCAGTTCAGCCAGTTTGCCAAGAATCATTTTGATGCCTGCGGAATGGAGTCTTTTTCAATCTATGAGACCGATCAGGCCGCGACCGGGAGCGCAGTGATTTATGTCAATGATGCCGGTGAGAACTTCATCGCGATATGTCCGGGAGCCAATTTGCTGGTCACCGATGAAGAAGTCGCGGAACTGATCCCGTATTTGACCGAATCAAAAGTGTTGTTAGTTCAGTTAGAAAATAATTTTGACGCCATTGACGGGGTGATGAAATTGGCAAAAGGGTTGAATGTCACAGTGATTCTCAATCCGGCACCTTATTTACCTCAAGTGGAGCGGTTTTTTGTGAATACAGACATTATCACGCCAAATGAAACAGAGGCTTCGCAAATATCCGGAGTGGAAATTACCGATGTTGCATCCGCGAAACAAGCCGCTCGAATTATTCATGACCGCGGGGTACAGAACATCATTATCACGATGGGTAAACAAGGTGTGGTGCTTTTTGACGGCCAACAGTGCTCTCATATCCCGTCGTACAGTGCAGTTGTCGTTGATACGACAGGAGCCGGTGATGCGTTTAACGGCGCATTGGCCGCTGCACTGGCAAAAGGTAAAAGCCTGACTCAGGCAGCATATTATGCGACCGCTTTTGCCTCCCTGTCTGTGGAGAGAGAAGGGGCTGCAAATATGCCGAATAATGCATTGGTTGAAGCTCGTATGCTTCAACAGCAAGTCGCAGTTGTTGCAATTTAGCCAACTAACTGAATGTTTTTAGGACAGAATGTTTTTAGGACATAGAAGATGAAAAAGATTGAAGGCATTGTACCGGTAATGTTGACACCGTTTACCGACCAAAACGAAATTGATTACCAAGGGCTAGAGAAGTTAATTGACTGGTACATTGCAAATGGTGCCGATGCACTCTTTGCCGTCTGTCAGTCAAGTGAAATGTTATTTTTATCTCTCGAAGAACGTGTGGCGTTATCCCGGTTTGTGGTCGATTACACCAACGGACGGGTTCCGGTGATTTCTTCCGGTCACATTTCTCCGGCCATTGATGATCAAGTTGAAGAGCTGCAAGCGATGGCTGCAACGGGTATCGATGCTTTGGTTTTGGTGACCAATCGCCTCGATCCTGACAATCAAGGGACGCAGACTTTCCTGAGCCATCTGAATACTTTGATGGATGCCATTCCGGCGGACATGCCTCTGGGATTATATGAATGTCCGGCACCTTATCGACGGTTGCTCACCGATGAAGAGATTCAATTCTGCGCTGATTCCGGCCGTTTTGTGGTGCTCAAAGATGTCAGTTGTGATCTGGAAACCGTGAAACGACGGGTTCAGTTAACCAAACAATCACCACTGGCAATTATTAATGCCAATGCCGCGATTGCCTATGAAGCGATGCAGCATGGCTCGAAAGGTTTCAGTGGGGTCTTTACCAATTTCCACCCTGATTTGTATCACTGGCTCTATCACCATGCCTCTCAGGCTCCTGAATTTGCTCAACAGCTCTCGTGGTTCCTCTCACTGAGCGCAGTGACTGAAACGCTTGGGTATCCGAAAAATGCCAAAGTATTTCACCAGCGCCTCGGCACATTCAGTTCAGTGCACAGCCGTGTGACCGATGATGATGTGTTAGAGAAATACTGGGGGCTAAGTGTCATTCTTGACCAAATTGCCGCATCAGCACAAGCGTACCGGACAACGATGAAAACATTTGATTAAGTCGCCTGTAGAGCGACTTTTACCTGAACCTTACCTGAACGAATAAATAAAACAGGAGCGCCAACATGAAACATCCCCTACAACTCAGTCTGATTACCGCAGCGCTATTGGCTTCAACCAGTGCCATGGCTGCATGGCCGGAGAAACCGATTAAAATTATCGTTCCATGGGGGGCTGGTGGTAACACCGATACGGTCGCCCGTTTAGTTGCAGAAGGATTGCAAGAGCAACTCGGTGTTAATGTTAACGTGGTCAACCGTACCGGTGGTGCCGGTGTTGTCGGACATGATGCGATGGCAAAGGCAAAACCCGACGGTTATACACTGGGTGTCGCGACCGTTGAAATCGCCATGATGCACCATCAGGGGATGACCAACCTGAATTATCAAAACTACACGCCGATCACGCGACTGGCTGTGAACTTGGGGGGAATTCAGGTAGCAACCAACTCTCAGTTTAAAGACATCAATCAATTGACGGATTACATCAAGCAGCATCCGGGCAAATTGAAAGCATCCGGGAGCGGGCTGAATTCAGGCTGGCATTTGAATCTGATTGGGATGCTTGATGCGATGGGCGTTCCGACCGACTCCGTGACCTATGTACCTTCCGAAGGTTCAAGTTCTGCTTTGATGGAACTGGTATCCGGCGGGATTGACTTTACAACCTCTTCTCCGGGAGAAGCGAAAAGTATGGTTGAAGCCGGCATGGTCAAAAACTTAGCTACCATGGCTGAAACGAATACCGGATTGTACAAAGATATTCCGGTCTTCCAGCAGGCCACACCGTATAAATACAGTTTTTCGACGTGGAATGCTTTAGTGACTCCGGCCGGTATTCCTCACGATGTTCAGGAAAAGCTCATTGAAACGATGAAAACCGTATTTAAAGAAGGGAAACTTCAGAACTTTGCAACCAAGCAAGGGTTTGAAGTGTACCCACTGTACGGAAATGATCTCGGGAACTTTATGAAATCAGAAGATGAGAAATACGGAAAACTCATCAATAAACTGAAGTAACCCAATCAGTTGAAATAACCTGGGGCGGGGGTTTCGGCTTCCGCCCGGAAATTTAGCCTGTTGTGATGTGTAATCAATATAGGCTCTCAGAAAAACGTAGGTATCTTATGCGTTCATTACCGCTTTCCCAATTTATTCTTGGGATTTTTTCACTGCTTATACTCATTACCAGTATCCAGCAATATGGTGGTATCGGCTCTTATGGTGCGGGATATATGCCAACCATTCTCAGTGCTTTTTTATTGCTGTTTACCGTACTGGATGCCGTAATTCATCTGCGTCAGCGACCAGAAAAACTCCGGCTAACCGGCGGGGAGATTCGCGCGTTGTTGTTGGTGATTGTGGCGCTCGGATTATTTACCGTTTTAATTTCTTATCTGGGTTTTCTGATTTGTGCGACAGGGCTATTGTTTGGACTGATGACTTTACGTAACCCTCAGAAAATATTAATGAATCTGGTCTTTTCGGTATTGTCTTCAGGAATTATTTATTATGTTTTCGGACATATCCTGATGGTGGCATTGCCTGAAGGTTTCTGGTCATAGAGGTGAATATGTCTGTTTTAGTCGAAGCATTTCAGTATATCGATATGAGCGCGATTCTGGCAGTGATTGCTGCCGGGTTATTCGGGCTGATTGTCGGTTCTATTCCCGGCCTGACAGCAACCATGGCTGTGGCGTTGATGGTGCCATTTACGTTTTTCATGGATCCGATCCCGGCTCTGGCGCTGATGATTTCTATCGGGGCATCATCAATCTACGCCGGTGATATTCCGGGAGCATTGTTGAGAATACCCGGGACGCCGGCCTCAGCCGCTTATGTTGCGGATTCTAATGAACTGGTGAAACAGGGTAAATTAAATCGGGTGCTTGGTATTGGCCTGACCAGTTCGGTGATCGGTGGTGTGATCGGTGCGTTTATTCTGATGTTTGCTGCACCGGCCTTAGCCCGGTTTGCCTTAAAGTTCAGCTCTTATGAATATACGTGGCTCTCACTGTTGGGGCTGACCTGTGCAACATTAGTTGTTGGTAGCCAGCCTGTGAAAGGCATGATGACACTGTGTCTTGGTTTGCTTCTCGCTTGTGTCGGTTACGATCAGATTACCGGTGTGCCACGCTTTACGTTTGGGCAGGTGAGTATGTTGCAGGGCATTAGTTTCATTCCTGCGATGATCGGTTTGTTTGCCATTTCCGGCGCGATTGAATACTACGCCGGCCGGATCACCAGTAAAAAGCAAGACGTGATTCCGACTCAGTCGAGTTTTAATCTGTTCAAAGGCATACCGAGGACGATGTGGCGCTATAAGTTCAACATTGGCCGTAGCAGTATTTTAGGGACGCTGATTGGTGCACTGCCGGGCGCCGGTGCTGATATTGCAGCGTGGATTTCTTATGCACTGTCACAAAAGTTTTCCAAAAATCCGGAGAAGTACGGTAAAGGCTCTGAAGAAGCAATTATTGATGCGTCATCAAGTAATAATGCGAGTTTAGCCGGGAGCTGGATTCCTTCTTTGGTCTTTGGTATTCCGGGGGATTCTGCGGCAGCGATTATTATCGGTGTTCTGTATATGAAAGATATGAACCCCGGGCCAACGCTGTTCTTATTCCATCCTGAGAAACTTTATGCAGTATTTATCTTGTTTTTCATTGCCAATTTGATGCTGATTCCGTTAGCGACTATCGTGGTTAACTTTATTAAGCGTGTGATATTTATTGATAAAGCGATTCTGTATCCGATTATTATTATTTTTAGCACCGTCGGTTCTTTTGCGATTAATAACTCGCTCTCTTCAATTGTGGTGATGTTGGGCATGGGGGTTGTCGGATATTTATTACAGCGGGCGCAGTATCCAATTTCTCCGATTATCTTGGGGATGATTCTGGGGCCGATGCTGGAGAAAAACTTACTCTCATCGCTGATTA
Organism: Vibrio ruber DSM 16370; assembly: GCF_900163965.1. GTDB lineage: Bacteria > Pseudomonadota > Gammaproteobacteria > Enterobacterales > Vibrionaceae > Vibrio > Vibrio ruber. The sequence continues at coordinate 15,760 of NZ_FULE01000014.1, read as the reverse complement.
AATCGGACGGGAATATTCTGGCTTTCGTTGAACGTCCGGTGTCAATGGTGCTTGCAACCTGCTTTGCTATTGTGGTGTTGGTTCAAATCCGTTCGATTCTGAAATCGTTTAAAACCCGCGAAGGGTGATAACCAAAGATGTGACATCGATTCACTGTAATAAGGTGAGATATCATTGCTTAGCCAGTCAGTGAATTGACCAGACCACACCAACAAAATGCCACCGATGAACCGGTGGCATTTTTGTGCAGGACAGATACCACTAAAAGCGTGGCACTTTGCCGGCAGTTTATTGTATTACTTTAAAGAAAGAGAGCTTGGTGTGTAGCTGTTCAGCGAGTTGACTCACATCCTGATTTGATTTTGAACTCTCTTCAATGCCCTTAATGTTTTGTTGTACAAGCGTATTAATCTCTTCAAGCTGTTTTGAAATATCCTGAGTGACAGCACTTTGCTCTTCAGAAGCGGTTGCCACAATGGCATTCACTTCGGTAATTTGAGTCACTTCCGCAGAGATAACCTCAAACGAGCGGGCTAACTCCTCTGTTGCGGTTTTCGCGGAAACCATCAATTCAACATTTTGACTCATTGAATCATCGGCAAGCAGGGATTGCTCTTGCAGTTGTGAGATGATTTTCTGAATATCAATAGTGGACTTTTGCGTCTTCCCGGCTAACGCTCTCACTTCATCAGCTACAACCGCAAAACCTCGACCATGTTCTCCGGCACGCGCAGCTTCAATTGCAGCATTGAGCGCTAATAGATTGGTTTGTTCAGAGATATTATTGATCACCTCAACAACCGTATTAATGTTTTCTGAATATTCTCTCAGTCGATTGACGATCTCTTTCGCATCAAGAATCGAAGCACTGATTTCTTCGGTGGTTTGCGTGGAGTTGTTGAGAATCGACTGACTGGAGCCGATGATGTGATTGGCTTGCGCAGCCGCTTCTTCGGCTTTAACCGCATTGGTTGCGACATCGTGGGCCGTCGATGCCAGTTCTGCTGAGGCGGTCGCCACTTGTTCAACCGAAGAGAGTTCCTCAAAGGAGTTGGTCCGGTTCTGCTCAACCAATTGTAGCGATTGATCTTGCTTCATCTTGATGGCATGCATCACATGTTGACTCTCTGAAACCACACTCGATAACTGGGTCGATAAGGTATCTAGCGATGTGGATATACTATCGAGCTCATTGTTGCTCAACGGTAGTTTTTCCCGGCTGACCGTCCCTTCAGCAAGCGCTTTTAACCATGCGACGATTTTGGGTAAATTTCTTACTTCTCTTTTGGCAAACCAAAAGGAGAGTAAAGAGACAAACAATGAAGTTGAGAGTGTAATCACCCATCCCCAGAATGTCGCGCTTTTTAATTCGCTTTGTGACAGGGTAAATTCTTGATTCGATACATTCAGCTGCAGATTGATTAATGAGGTTAAATCTCCCCCCATTACATCGATAAGTTGATAAAGCTGTTTGATCAACTTGGTATCATCAATTTGATTATTCTTATGTTGTACTAACAATTGTGGAATCGTTGACTCAATCTCTTGAAACTTGGCATTCAGGCGTTGAGTTAACGCTATTTCTTTACCGGTTAATGCTGTGTTTAGGTAAGCTTGCCAAATGCTCTTTGCCTGACTCATTGCATCTGGAATGCTTGAGTAGAGTTGCGTTTTTGTCAGCAGGCCAACATGATATTTGTTGGCGGCATCAATCAAATTTACAGCATATAAATCAGAGATCTTTTTCAAGTCTGCTAATGGAACGACACGATCCAGATATACCGATTCAAATCGATTCATCACTTCGCGGGAAACCATACCATTTAAGGTATGCACACTAAATAGAGCGAGGGAAAATAATAATGGTATCAATAATAACTTGGTTGAGATATTTTTCATCATCTTAGCACGTCAGTAGTTGAAGGTCAGTTGTATAAAAGAAGCCATTAATGACGTGAGATTATAATTATAGTCAATACAAGAATGAGTCTATGCGATAAAAAATTGAGTTTCTACTCAAATCCATGCTTTAGAAGCAATAACTGACAAAATGGAGTTTTGTTCTGTTATTTATTTTTTGGTTGGTTTAACTGGTTGGTTTTTTATATTTTATGTGGAATTTTCTTGTATTTATCCGTTTAAAATAGATAAAAATTTGGTTAATAATCAGCAAGTGTTGATTGGCACAAGCAACATTTTCTTACTTTCTCTATCATCTTGTCTTGATTGATTATTTGAATTGTGTTGAGGAATCGAGTGTATGGTGAATGACAATAAAAGGATGGAAACCCATCCTTTTATTTTGGTTTTTTTATTATTATAAATATTTGATTTAAATTAACTTTTATAGCTTGGCAAAGTATTTGCGAATCTCATCCACGGATTCGCCTTTAGCTAAAGCGAGCTCTAAAATTACTTTTGATTTCTGTGGGTTATAGAACCCTGAACCGATTGCATTGTCATGTGTTGAGACATAACCTGTATATACTCGGCTCGCAACGACGACGGGAATTCCTTTTTTCATTGCATCCTTAATTGCGTCCTGAATCCAGCTCGGCGTTGAGCCATCTCCCGTGCCCGCGATGACAATCCCTTTCGCACCATTTTTAATCGCGGCTTTAATTAGTGAGTCATCCTGATCCTGATAGCTATATAAGATATCGACCTTAGGCAGCTCTTTAATATCTGAGATATCAAAATGTGGCTTTTCCATCGGTTGCGTGTTTTTGTAATAAAAGTAGGGTTGGCCGCTGATGAAACCACCGAGATAACCAGCCTCTGGCGCTTGGAAAGTTTCTACGGCGTGCGTATTGGTTTTGGTCACGTAATAGGCCGGGCTAATCCGGTCATTCATGGCAACCATCGTGCCACGGCCATTTGCTTCATCGACGCTAGCCAGTTTTACCGCATCATATAGATTCATCGCACCATCGGCACTAATTGCTGTGGCCGGTCTCATGGCGCCAACGACGACGACTGGTTTTTTACTGTTAACTGTCAGATCTAAGAAGAAAGCCGTTTCTTCTAATGTGTCTGTACCATGTGTTACAACAACTCCGTGAGTTTCATCTTTGGCTAGATCTTCATTAATGGTTTTCGCCATATTCAGTAGCGTCTTTTTATCGATGTCAGGCGATCCGACGTTAGCAATTTGGACGCCGCTTACATCTGCGAAGCCTTTTAACTCTGGCACTGCGTGGATCAGTTTATCAACCCCTAAGCTGCCTGCTTTATAGTCCGTACTATCCACATTTGAAGCAGATGAGCCTGCAATTGTTCCGCCTGTGGCATAGATGGTGACATGAGGTAAATTATCCGCGTAACTTGACATGCTGGTGAGTAACATGATTGCAGATACCAAATATCTCTTTTTCATTACAAAGTCCTTTTAATAGAAAATACTGCAATACCAATAAAGCATTATTCATGCCATACAAATTTGGTGTTTTTTTATAATAAAAGGCCTTTCTTTGGATTGTTTTGGTGCAATCGGTTACATTTTGCACCAAATAATAACAAATATATTTATTTCAATATGTTGCATATGTTATTTTTGTATTTTATTTTGATCATAAATCATATTTTGTCCTGATTTACCTATATAAAATTAGTCTGTTTCTCCACTTAGACGATGAATAGCATATATGGGTGTTGTTTCATCTGAACGTGTCTTGCTCTTTGTTGCGGGTCATTTGCTTAGGATAGCTAAGCGGCATGCCTCGCGCCGCGATCAATACCCGTTCAGATTGAACAAAATTCAACCACGAAAGGTCAACAGCCCCTAGAGTGACAGCGTTGCACCGAAGGCGATGAGGCCGACACCACAGGCTTGATTAATCCGATGTCCGATCCTCTGGAAGACCGCTAATATTTTCTCAGAAGTAATCAGAAACGCGATCAGGCAAAACCACAAGATATGCAATGCAGCAATGTACAGCCCATAAATCAACGCAAATGGGGTGCTGTTATCCATGTCCGGGGAGACGATTTGACTAAATACACTGAGAAAAAACAGCATCGTTTTCGGATTTAACAGGTTACAGAAAAAGCCCTGTGTAAAATATTTGCGGGGATTGTGCGCCTCCTGCGGCCGGGACACCGTTTTATGACTGAATGTAAACTTTGAGCAAAAAAGGGCAGTTACCCCCAAGTAGATTAAATAGGCTGAGCCGGCATATTTAATCATGTTGAACAGCACCACATTCTGTGACAATAAGTGACTGATGCCAAGAATTGAGTAGGTAATATGGATGCAGACGCCAACCCCAATGCCCAGTCCGGTCAACAATCCTGCTTTCCTGCCACTGCTCAGGCTGTTTTTAACCACGAGCACAAAGTCTACACCGGGGCTTATGACAATTAACAATCCCAAAATGATATAACTTGTGATTTCCATATCCGTTCTCTCATCGGTTGATTTGAGATTATTGTAACTATCCGGGAGCAAGTTATAATCGAAAAAATTGCACATATTATGTGAGAAAAATTCACCAATGAGACACTTGAAAGCTTTTCATGTTTTTCACATCGCTGCTGAGTCTGCCAGTTTCACGGAGACGGCAGATAAGCTTCATATTACTCACGGTGCGGTTAGTAAGCAGATTAAATTGTTAGAAGCCCACCTTGCTCAGCCGCTGTTTTACAAACAAGGACGAGGATTGAGACTGACACCGGAGGGCACGCTGCTGAAACAGTACACGGATGTTGCTTTTAATGCGTTAGACACTGGTATTCATAAAGTAAAGCGTGCCTCGGTTCATTATCTTGAAGTCTCCTGCGAGCCGACATTAACCATGCGTTGGCTGATGCCGAGACTGGCGGACTATTACCAGACATCTGGTGTCGATATCAGATTATCGACGGCAGGCGGCCCTGTTACCTTAGGCGAGTCAGGTTTATCGATGGCCATCCGTCGTGATGACTTTGATATCCCGGCAAACTATGGGGTGCATCCGTTAGCGGAAGAGTGGGTCGGGCCGGTGTTTTCTCCGCAATACTGGCATCAGGTTCAACATGATTTTTCCACTATCACCCTGCTTCACAGTGAGACACGCCGTGGCGCATGGGAGGATTGGTCAAGCCGATCAAACCATGAACTTCACCTGAACAGTGTTAGTCAATCATTCGACCATTTTTATTTCTGTTTACAAGCGGCTGTTGACGGGTTAGGGGCAGCAATCGGTTCATATCCCCTGGTTGCTGATGATTTGGCAAATGGCAGACTGGTTGCTCCTTTTGGCTTTATTTTGTCCGGTTATCACTATGTATTATTGCGACAATCACAAGCATCGGGAACCCAAGAGCAACAGTTTCAGCAATGGCTTGAAGCGCAATTCTCAACGTGTGTGCCTTCATGTGAGGGCGGGTGACCCATCGACTGAGGGAGGAGCAACCGACGCCAGCCAGAGGGAGTCTGACGTCAATTGAACCGTTTGGATTTCGACGTGGTAGCGCAGTGGATTGCTATTCGTAAATTTTTGCTTGTGCCGGTTGGTTCGAGCCGCCCCAGCCCCGGTACATGCCTTCGGTGTTGAATGGCAGGACAATGTTCCCTTGGTGATCGACAGCAATCACACCACCACTGCCTCCGGTGCTTTTCAGATCGGTAAAGATCACATGATTGGCGGCTTGCTCCAGACTTTCGTGTGCCAGCGCCATTCGGGATGAAATATTGTGGGCAACCACATGTCTGAGGAAATGCTCGCCATGGCCTGTCGCTGAAACCGCACAAGTTTGGTTGTTGGCATAAGTCCCGGCGCCAATCACCGGTGAATCGCCAATACGGCCATATTGTTTGTTGGTGATTCCTCCGGTCGATGTGGCAGCGGCCAGATTGCCGTGTTTATCAAATGCGACAGCACCAACCGTCCCGTATTTGTAGTCGTTCTGGGTGGGTTCGAGAATGACTTCCTGTGCTTTCAAGGCCGATTGAAGCTGTTGATAGCGCATCTCTGTGGAGAAGTAGGTGTTGTCTACTTCGACCAACCCGATATCGCGCACAAACTGCTCTGCGCCTTCACCGCCCAGATAGACGTGAGGGGAGTTGTCCATGACTGCCCGGGCGACGTTAATCGGATTCGGACTGTAACGTATTCCCGATACTGCACCGGCATCAAGGGTTTTGCCGCACATGATCGACGCATCGAGCTCATGGGTGCCTGCGTGATTGAATACCGCACCTTTGCCTGCATTAAACCACACGCAATCTTCCAGCATGTTGACGGCAACCTGAACCACATCCAGCGCACTGGCACCTTCTTTCAGGCTGGCTAAACCGTCTTCGACAATGTTTTTCAAGACCGTCGTAATTTCTGATTCTTGTTCCGGGGTTAACTTGCCTTTAGACATTGCCCCTGCACCGCCATGAATCGCAATAGAATACTTGTTTAACATATACGTCCTTAATGATGAATCAGCTGATTGAGAAACTCGCGTGTGCGAGGTGATTTAGGGGCTGAGAAAAATGCTTCAGGATTGTTTTCTTCAACGATCTGCCCTTGGTCCATAAAGATCACACGGTCAGCGACTTTGCGGGCAAAGCCCATCTCATGCGTCACGCACAGCATGGTCATCCCTTCGCTGGCAAGGTCGGTCATCACATCCAATACTTCCGCAATCATTTCCGGGTCGAGCGCTGAGGTGGGTTCATCAAACAACATCACCTCAGGATTCATACACAGTGCGCGGGCAATCGCAACCCGCTGTTGCTGACCACCGGAAAGTTGGGTCGGATATTTGTTGGCTTGCTCTTTGATCTTCACTTTTTTCAGTAAGCTTAACGCTTTATCAATCGCAACTGAGGCTTTGGTGCCCAGGTTTGCAGTCTGCGGTAAGACGCAATTTTCCAGCACGGTGAGGTGAGGGAACAGGTTGAACGACTGAAAACACATCCCTACTTGCTTACGCAGTTCAATCAGGTCTTTGGGGGTGTCACTGACTTCCTGACCGAACACATTGAGTGAACCGGATTGGTGCTTTTCCAACTGGTTGATACAGCGGATCAGCGTTGATTTTCCTGAACCGGAAGGGCCGCAAATCACGATACGTTCACCTTTCTTCACGCTGAGATTGATATCGCGCAGCGCATGGTATGAGTCGTACCACTTATTTAAATTCTTGGTGTTGATGACTTCCATGTGTAACTTCTCCTAAAGGGGCATTATTTTAAGCGGCGCTCTAAATGAGCAGCGTACTGAGAGAGTGAAAAACAGCAGATAAAGAAAAACACCGCCAGAAATGCGTACATTTCATTTTCTAATCCAACCCATTTCGCATTGGAGAGTGTGCTGGAAGCAACACCGACCACGTCTAACACACCGACGATCATCACTAGTGTGGTCTCTTTTAAAATACCGACAAATTGATTCAGCAACGGTGGAATGGAGTTTTTCAGGACTTGCGGAAGAATGATCTGTCCCATCATTTTCCAGTAACCGAAACCAAGGGCTTGAGCCGCCTCAAACTGTCCCTGAGGAATCGATTGCAGGCCGCCGCGAATCGTCTCAGCCATATAAGCCGCAGTGAACAGCACCAGTACCGCAACCACACGTAACAACACATCGAATTCTTGACCCGGTGGCAGGAATAACTGGATCATGAGCGAGGCCATAAACAGCAAGGTGATGACAGGAACGGAGCGCACCAACTCGATGTAAGCCACACTGAGCCAGTGAATCACCGGCCGTTTTGAGCGGCGTCCCAACGCAAGTAAGATGCCAAGGGGCAGCGCAAACACCATGCCGAAAATAGCCAAAAACAGGGTTAGCATAATGCCGGCAAATTTGGTGGTCGATATGGTCTCTAAACCAAAGGTTCCGCCCTTGAGCAGCATCCACATTGCAAAAGGCAAAACAGCGATATAACAGAGCATTACCAGCTTATTAAAGCGTTTGATATACAGCATCGGGATCGCGATAGCCGCTAAACCAAAGGCGACATCGACGCGCCATTGTTGCGCCTCCGGATACATACCATAAGTGAACAGTTCGATACGGTTCACCACGGGTAACCAACAGGCACCGCCAGACACGCAGTCCGCTTGGGATTCTCCGACAAACGTGGCATCAAAAATAAACCAGTTCAGCAGTGTCGGGACCAGCCAGATAACAAACAGTAAGCCTGCGATGGTGAGAAAAGTATTGAATACCGAAGAGAACAAATTCTGACGGCACCATGCTTGCCATCCCGCTTTTATTTCAATCGCCGGGCGAGGTTCAATATATGTCATGATAGTTTTACTTTGCATGTTTATTTCCCTATCGCAACGTGTGAGTTGTACCAGTTCATCAGTAAGCTGGTGACCAGGCTGAAGACACAATACGTCCCCATTACGATCAGGATGCACTCAATAGCCTGTCCGGTATTGTTTAAGGTCGTACCGCCGGTAGAGGACACCAGCTCCATAAAGCCGATCACGACACCGAGTGACGAGTTCTTAATAATATTCAGGTAAACACTGGTGATTTGCGGCACCATCGGATAAATGGCCTGCGGCACAATCAATTTCCACATAATGGCTGAATCGTTAAATCCAAGTGCTTTTCCGGCCTCGTGCTGGCCTTTGGCGATGGACTGAATACAGCCCCGGACGATTTCTGCAATGTAACTGGCACTGTAAACCGAGAGCGCAATCCACAGCGCGACCAGTTCCGGAATCACAATCATCCCGCCCTGAAAGTTAAATCCGGCCAGCTTTGGTGTGCTGTACTCGAAATTGCCGGAGACCAGAGTATAGAGAACCACCAACAAGGGTAACGACACGATGATCGCCAATAGCCGGGGCCATAAAACCGGGGTAAAACCGACCCACTGAACCTTGCTGATCACCGCTTTGCGATAGGCAAATGCCGCACAACACGAGACAAGCAACGCGAGAAATATATAGCCGCCCCAGCCCGCGAATGACAAATGGGGAATGGCCAAGCCACGGTTAGAAAGGTAAATGTTATCGCTTAGCTGAATACTGTTACGAATCGCCGGCAAGCTGAGGAACAGGGCATACCACCAAACGAGCTGAACCACGAGTGGTACATTACGAACCAATTCCACGTATGCACGGCACAGGCGACTGACCACCCAGTTATTCGAGACGCGACCGACACCGATAATAAAGCCAATGACGGTTGCCAGAATGATACTTAAAAACGAAACCAGCAGTGTGTTGGCAACCCCCACGTAGTAGGCTTTTAAGTAAGTATCATTTTGGTTGTAATCAATCAGGCTAAACGAGATGTCATAACCGGCACGTTCACGAAGAAAGTCAAAACCCGTGGTAATGCCAAGTTTGCCAATATTTTCAGAAGCGTTAGTACCTAAGTACCAAAATAAGAGTGTCACCGTGATTAACAGTAAGGCTTGCTGGCCCCAGTCTATCAGGGTTCCTTTGGTCAATTTCATGTGTGATTCCCACCTGTCCATGGAAGGTCAGCCCACGCAAACGCAGGCTGGTCGTTAAAGTCGATTAACGGAAAGGCGGGGAGTACATTAAGCCACCGTTGGTGTATAGCGCGTTCGCTCCACGTTCAAATTTCAGGGGTGAATTGACCCCGACATTGCGGGCAAAAACTTCACCGTAGTTTCCGGTTGCTTCAATCGCTTTCAGTGCCCAGTCCGGTTTCAGACCTAAATCTGTGCCAAGGCTGCCTTCAGTCCCAAGCAGACGTTTAATCTTAGGCTTTGGTGATGATTTAGCCAGCTTTGCGGCATTTTGTTGCGTGACACCTAACTCTTCAGCTTCGATCAGCGCGTTACCGACCATGGTAACGACATCACGCCATTCGTTATCGCCTTGTTTGACGTAAGGGCCAAGCGGTTCTTTTGAAATCACTTCCGGGAGAATGACGTGCTGGTTTGGATCTTTAAACAGGGTACGGCGCGCCGCTAATCCTGTGACATCATTGGTGAGTGCATCGCACCGGCCTTTTTGGTATGCCGCGTACAGCTCTTCTGTCTTTTCAAAAACAACGGAACGATAAGTCAGCCCTCTTGATCCGAAGTAGTCAGCAAGGTTATGTTCAGAGGTAGTCCCCGGAGAGAGACAAAACGTTGCACCATTGAGCTCGGTTGCTGATTTAATTCCGAGAGATTTACGCGTCATGAAACCTTGACCGTCATAAAACCAGATCGTGGTGAAGTCAGCACCCAGTTTGGCATCGCGAGAAACCGTCCAGGTTGTCGAACGTGACAGAATATCGATTTCGCCGGAAGCGAGGGAGGTGAAGCGGTTTTTGGAAGTGGTGGTAATGTATTCAACTTTTTTCGGGTCACCTAAAACAGCCGCCGCGACCGCACGGCAGTAATCCACATCCATGCCTGCCCATTTACCTTGGTCATTGATGTATGAAAAGCCCATTTTGTCGCTTGAAACACCACATTTCAGCGTACCACGTTGAATAATATCGTCTTTAAGATTTGCATAACTGGCCGTTGAGAAACCGACGGACAGTAATCCATATGCAATAACTGCTATTGACTTAAGTCTCATAATAAATCCTTTTATTTATTACAGTTTAATGGGGTTGTTGTTAAATTTCCCTTTCCTTTGATGATAATCTATGCGTTTATCTATACTGATTGGAAGCATTTGATGTCTTGTATTTTGCATGACTTATGCAAAATTTCGATAATGTGAAGATGAAGGAATTAAAGGATGAATGTTCGCTGGTTAAAGGATTTTATCACCTTGGCAGATTGCCAGAAATTTTCATTGGCCGCTCAATTAAATGCATCTTCTCAGGCTGCATTTAGTCGCAGAATTCAGCAGCTGGAGCAGCATCTGAATGTTGAACTGTTTGACCGAAGCCGGACTCCCGTCAAGTTAACACCGGAAGGCAAAAGGCTTTATCCCATTGCCGCAGAAATGGTACAAATGGCGGAACGCTGTGAAGAGATGGTGGCCAATAAACCGAACCCGATGGTGTTTGCGTCTTTGCATACTTTGGCTTGTAACTTTTTCCCGCAGTGGTTTACGCAAATATTGAACTACATGACAACACCGCTTGTCAGTAGCATCGATTCGGGGGTACGTTCAGTGACCGGCTATCAGGCTGCATTGCAATCTCAGCGGGCTGATTGTTTACTGTTTTATCAAAGTAACCAAGCGGCACGCTATTTCGAATCGGATGAATTTGAAGTGTTAAAATTGGCGGATGACGCACTGATTTGGGTTTGTGGTGCATCGTTCTCGCTCAAACTGCTGGAAGAAGTATCCATTCCCCATTTGACGTATGCACCGTCTTCTCAGCTTTTGGAGCTGTCTCAGCCGCTGTTTAACGCCACACCTCAGGCGAAAAAACTCTCGGTTGTTTTCCAATCCACCATTTCTGAATCTCTGCTACCGATGGCGATACACGGCAATGGTGTGGCTTGCATTCCTTATTCTGTAGCGAAGGCATATATCGATGACGGCAGGCTCGTTCACATTTGGTCAGACTATCGCGAGCCACTGGAAATTGTGTTGGTGCGACTGGCCGATGCCAAAAGCCCGCATCCTTACATCAACGAGCTATTTGAACATGCCAAAACGATAGCCGGGCAAAGTGAGAAATGAGGGGGATGATGCCGAATTCAGGACTTCAATAAATCAATAAACCCTTACATCTCCGGCAGCGCCCCCCGCCCCCGAATCAACCGACCTTTTTGGACACTTTTGCGGGCAAGGCAAAAGTGTCTGGGGCGCGGAGCATGAAGGCACAGAGAGCGGCAAAGCCATCGCGCAGCATACAACCCGTCAAAATTAAGATGTCACTCGCATAAAACAGAAAACCCCATGTCATCCAAAGTACCAATCTCTCCGACACACCACAAAATCCGGCAACCAGCCAATCACCATGAACCCCCACAGCGATTACGATTCTCAAGCACCGACAGAACCAGTGCCGGGATTCGAACCCCGCACATTCACTTCCAGCATATAAAGACCATGCCTTGTATCGCATACGCTTTATGTGTAGCCTTAGCTCGCTCAAGTTACGGTGGGCTGGCAAGGCAACCTCTGGTTGGCCGTTCGGAAGTGCGGTAGTTCGAACCTTGTTCAGCTCACCACCTTCAGAGATTCGAACCTCTTGGTCGACTAAAAGCAGACAAAGAATCACGAACATACGCAATGTCAAAGTCTTTACCGTCATTGACCCACGTTGAAAACAGGTTGTCATATGCAATGAAGTAACCTAGTTCATCTTGGACAAACTTAACTGTGTCGGCATCCGCTTCACTTACCTTTGAAATCAATTCGTTATCAAAGTCATTTTGGAGTAAGAACTGAACTTGTTTATCAGACAAGAACTTATAGAAGATGAAGCCCAAAATGTAATCTTTGTAGTCGTTGGCTTCAATTTTAGAACGCATCTGGTTCGCCGATTCCCAAATTTTGGCGGCAAGCTGTTGTTTATTCATTTTTTACTCTAAATGGTTGTTATCAGTGACTTCGCAATTCGTTTAAATGAAGCAAAGCACGTATCAAAATCGTGTGGTTGTGGGTTAAATACCATTGGTTTTACAAAGTCATCAAAACGTTGTCGAAAGAGGGGATTACTCTCTAATTCTTGTAACCCGAGATTCAATTCATTGACAGGATCTTCGACAAACTCGGCATGTTGGTTGCCAAAACGTTGGATGTCTTCTTGTAAAACCGTGTGAAAAAGTGGTGCGAGTATTTCGCTAGTAGTTTTTTCCGCGATATCGATACAGTGAACATCGTAAATGTGACGAACCAAAGTGGCATCGTCGTTTCGCTCCGAGTCACGCTTGACCAACATGGTACGGCGGAGCATAGAAAGAACTTTTTCCACCAAAGTTGCCTGAATAGAAACGCAAGCAAACGCGTTGACTTCTCTTGATTGTTGGTAAAGTTCTGAAACCAACGATTGTATGGAGCGTTCTTCTATCGCATGAAGAGAAATCGTTTCCATTAACTCAAGCTTGATAATTGGACGCAAGCAAGGAGCTTGGCTAAATTGTTGAGGATATTTAAGCTCATATTCCACATAACGATATTCGTTACGTACTAATTTATCTTCGATAGCAAAGTGACCTGATTGTGCGATTCTCGCTTCGATTTGCTCAACCAATGCTTTCCGTAAAGCCTTTTTTTTACCACGGCTTAAGGCGACAAACTCCTGTGAAGGAATGAGTTTAATATCTACATCTTCTGACATACGGAGTATTTTGACATCAGATTTGGCAAGTGCCGTACCACCTGAGAAAACCAGTTTGTGTGTTTCAACTGAGAGTGCTTCAAGCTCCGCAAGTAAAGCGACGACCCAATAATCTTTCTCAATGATCGCTGGGTTTCCTAGTGCCAAAGCATCGGAAACCTCTAAGAATTGTTGTTTTAGTTTTTTCATCGTCAATTTTGTGAGTTAAGTACTCTGTTACCTACGACTAATTTGCGATTAAATTGCTTTGGGTTCCATGAGTACTGGACGGATGAAGGGATTTGAGTACTCTGACCTGAAAGGCTTTGCCAAGAGAGGCTATCCATTTCAAAATCGACGCCTTTCATCTTCAAAATTTCACGCATCAGAGCATCAGTACCGCCAGGGTGTGTGGGCATAGGTTTACCCGTTAGGCTATTGAGTTTGGCTTTGGTATACAGACCGTAGCCAATCTTAATCAAATCACCTTGTTTAACTAGTTGTCTTAGCGCTCGTCCAACCTGGTCGTAGCTTGCTACATCATCAAAGTCTTTACGTTCAAAGACGTAACGTCTAGAGCGTTTTATCTTTTGATAAATACATTCAACGGCTGTCATTTGAACCTCCTTCGCTTACATATTGGCTTCAGTATAACTTACCATGTTGCCAATAGGAATAAATACGGCATTTCAACAAGACGAAATGCGGCATAAAAACAAAGTAGATTGTTTTTAACTAGTTGTATTTTAATTGTTTATCGCAAGATCGTAAATTATCACCTTGATCGAAATAGTTTATTCCACCTTGTTTAAATTCTGAACGGCTAGATTCTGTATTATTTTTAAATAGGCGGCAGAAGCCGCCATGTTTCGATGTTACTACTCTTGTCTATTCAGCTCTTTTGCAATGACTTTAAGTACTTCCGCTGTGATATTTGCTGCTTTCGCTCTGGTAACGATTTTAATATTGTCACCATATTGAACCCAAGCATCCCCATCGTTCACAATTCTAACCATGGCAAAAGTATCTAAAGTCAGAGCATTGTCTATTAGTTGATTATCATCCATAACAACTCTCTACATCAAATTGACGAAAACTGAGAATGGTACTTGGATTCCATTCGTTTGAAGTCGCATTCCATGCTGCTCTAGAAAGTGCATTAGAAACAGAAGTTTATCCTCACGTTCTTGTTCATCTTCTTGCAATTCATAACCCAATATTAGTTTTAGCTGGCTAAATGACTCTATAGTGGAATAAATTGAATAGACACTGTCTAGCTCATCGAAAATTGTTCGGGTTGGGTTACGCCTCAAAGACAACTTAAGTCGATAAACTCGGCGGATATGTTCGATGTTTATTCCACAACTGACTAGATGCGTAAAATCATATTCTTGAGTGAAATCCGCATGTTCCAACGCTTCTGTCACGGCTTGAAGCTCAAAATTCGCTAGTTTACGCATCGTTTACCTCCAGACATGGGAATTTGTTTACAGCATCATGTAGTTGTTGAATTTGAGCTTGTTTTCCATAGCGACCATACGTGATGTTGGGGTGAGCATGACCAACGATCTCCGCAACGACATGCTCAGGTATATCAGCAATCTTTAACTCATCGATAAAAGTGTGTCGGAACGAGTAGGCAGTTGGCCGTGCATTGGGTTTCATTCCAATGGCTGTTTGTAATTTTCCTAAGTTAGTGCGGTATCGAAATGACCAATCTTTATTCTCGCCATGTGGTTTATAGTTAAACAACTGTTTCTGCTTTTGCTCTCGGCGCTCTTGCACATACTCAAGAAACCCTCCTTTTATCAATTGACTGTGCAAGGGGACAATGCGAAAAGCATTGGTCGTTTTTAGCCTCTGTCCCGCTTCGGAATCAGAAATCGAGATGCATGGGACACCATCAATCATTTGGATATTATGGGTTGTTAATTGACAAACCTCTGAAGGGCGGCATCCTTGGTAAATTTGCAGTTTAGTTGTCCACTGGAACTGAGCGTCTTTTTTACGAAATTCAGAGCTGGATAATAGCCTTTTGATCTCTTTCAACTGCCAGCGGTCACGTTGCTGTGATGCTTTTGTACCACGAGTCTTTGGTGCTTTTATGGCTTTGAAGACATTTTTCTCAATGAGTTCAATTCGTTCGCAGTAATCAAAGAACTGTTTATTGGCCGCAATGTATTCTTTTACTGTTTTTGCACTTAATCCCGTTTCAATTAAGTGGTCTCTGTAAGTGTTGGCAGCTTTGGCAGATAAACTAACGTTTTGCTTGGTTAGGTAATCTAAGAAATTTGTGCAACGCTGATTCAACTGCGTCAGAGTTAATGGTGTAACTTTTTCCAAACGTTTACTATGGATAAAGTTGTCTAACTCAGTGATGAGTACTTGCTCATCTGACCTGCCCCCAAGAATTAATCCAAAATTTCATTAGTAATGCTTATTAAATCACCATTGTTCGTTACTGTTCTTGTGGTTGCTGCAAACTCAGATGGAGTCAGATAATCCAGTGCTGAGTGAGGACGATTTTCATTGTAATCCATACGCCAGCTACTGATGAGTTCACGAGCATGACTCAGATCCCGAAACCAATGTTCGTTTAAACATTCATCGCGGAACTTTCCGTTAAA
>NZ_FULE01000040.1 GCF_900163965.1 Vibrio ruber DSM 16370 | reverse complement strand
TGACCTGCCCCCAAGAATTAATCCAAAATTTCATTAGTAATGCTTATTAAATCACCATTGTTCGTTACTGTTCTTGTGGTTGCTGCAAACTCAGATGGAGTCAGATAATCCAGTGCTGAGTGAGGACGATTTTCATTGTAATCCATACGCCAGCTACTGATGAGTTCACGAGCATGACTCAGATCCCGAAACCAATGTTCGTTTAAACATTCATCGCGGAACTTTCCGTTAAAGCTTTCAATATACGCATTTTGTGTTGGCTTCCCTGCTTGGATTAATGTTAATACCACACCATGTTGATAAGCCCACTGATCGAGCGCTTTGCCTGTAAATTCTGGCCCTTGATCCGTTCGTATCGCTGTTGGATAACCGCGAAATGCGGCAATAGACTCCAGTGTGATCACGACTTCATCGCCCGAAATACCTGTGGCAACGGGGATATCAAGACATTCTTTCGTATAATCATCAACAATCGTCAGACACTTTATCCGACGACCATTACAGAGCGCATCCATGACAAAATCCATTGACCAAGTGTGATTAGCAACGGAAGGAAGTTGTAACGGTTGCAGCTCAACACATTGTGATTTTCTTCGTCTTCGCTTGCTGACCATTAACCCCAGTTCACTGTACAGTCGATAAACTCGTTTATGGTTAACATCTATGCCTTCGCGTCTCAGTAGGCAGTGAATTCGCCGATAACCAAAGCGTCGTCGTTCCAATGCCAGCTCTTTGATACGGATTAAAAGCGCCTCATCCTCACGGTTCACTTGAGGTTGATATCGCATTGATGCGCGATGAATACCGACGAGGAAACAGGCTCGGCGTTCAGAGACAGTCGTACCTTCCTGAATCGCCTTAACAGCCTTGCGCTTGTCCTCGACGGTCAGTACTTTTGGTTGAGAGCCAGTTTAAGTGCTTCAGCATCCAGCATGGCCTCCGCCAATAGCTTTTTCAGCCGAGCGTTCTCATCTTCCAGAGCCTTAAGCCGACGGGCTTCGGAGACATCCATTCCCGCATATTTTTTGCGCCAGGTGTAAAAAGTCGCATCCGAGATCCCGTGTTTACGGCACAACTCCCTGACGGGAATACCTGCTTCGGCTTCTTTAAGAATGGTAATGATCTGTTGTTCGTTGAATCGCTTCTTCATGTTCATCATCTCCTTGGTTGGATGAACATCACTAAGTATAGACTGGACTAGATTTAGGGGAGCAGGTCA
>NZ_FULE01000088.1 GCF_900163965.1 Vibrio ruber DSM 16370 | reverse complement strand
TGTTGGGACAATAGCCCGATGGAGCGGTTCTTCAGAAGTCTAAAGACAGAATGGATACCGGTGTCGGGTTATAGGAGTTTTAGCGAAGCAAGACAGCATATAACTCGTTACATCACAGGTTATTACAGCCAACTTAGGCCCCATCAATATAATGGTGGGCTGACACCCAATGAGTCTGAACGACTATATTGGAAAAACTCTAAAACCGTGGCCAATTTTAGTTGACCACTACATTCAAATATCAGATATACATTTTTGTATTGAAGACAAAAATCATGATTCAAGGAAAAATTTATCCTTAGTATTAAATAAAATCAATGATTTATATGACAAATATATTTTAGTGCTTTCTGGCGATCTGGTCATAAAAGCTGATAAAGCTCATTATATTGAACTTTATCAATATATAAGAGGTTTTACTCACAATCCAATATATGCTATCCCCGGTAATCATGATGATATAGCCTTAATGCAGAAATTAGCTACACAAGAAAATTTATTTAAAATTCAGGATGTTCTAGAGATAGGTGGCAATGATGTTATTTTCTTGGATTCTAAATAACTGATCCTAATTATGCTCCACTCTCATCAAACCATAACCGCTACCGGGAAATGGTGAAACGTTATCCATAAAGTAACGTACCCGCTGCAATAATTGCCACATCGTTTTACACTGATGGTTCCGGGTCACTGTTTCATGCAAAGCGTGCCAAAGCTTCTCTATCTTGTTCACCCACGGAGAATAAACCGGCTGAAACAGTAGAATAAACTTGGGATTTAACTTCAG
>NZ_FULE01000101.1 GCF_900163965.1 Vibrio ruber DSM 16370 | reverse complement strand
CGCAGGTGAGACGCAGGTGATTGAAGTGCCAGTGACCGTCACCGATGATCAGGGCGCGACCGCAACCACCACGTTAACCATTACCGTGACCGGTACCAATGACGCCCCGGTTGCACAGGCAGCCACCGCGTCGGTGACCGAAGATGCCACGGTGAGCGGCAATATCACCGCCACCGATGTGGATTTACCGGCAGATGCCAGTCTGACCTTCAGCACCGACTCGACCGTGGACGGGCTGACCCTCAATGCGGACGGCAGTTACAGCTTTGATGCCTCCGGCTATGACGCGCTGAGCGCAGGTGAGACGCAGGTGATTGAAGTGCCAGTGACCGTCACAGACGATCAGGGCGCGACCGCAACCACCACGTTAACCATTACCGTGACCGGCACCAATGATGCCCCGGTTGCGCAGGCAGCTACTGCGTCGGTGACCGAAGATGCGACGGTGAGCGGCAGTATCACCGCCACGGATGTGGATTTACCGGCGGATGCAACGCTGACCTTCAGTACCGACGCGACCGTGGACGGCCTGACGCTGAACGCGGATGGCTCTTACAGCTTTGATGCCTCCGGTTATGATGCGCTGAGCGCAGGTGAGACGCAGGTCATCGAGGTGCCGGTAACCGTCACCGATGATCAGGGCGCCACCGCAACCACCACGTTAACCATTACCGTGACCGGCACCAATGATGCCCCGGTTGCACAGGCAGCCACTGCGTCGGTGACCGAAGATGCCACGGTGAGCGGCAGTATCACCGCCACCGATGTGGATTTACCGGCGGATGCCAGTCTGAGCTTCAGCACTGACTCCACCGTGGACGGGCTGACGCTGAACGCGGATGGCTCTTACAGCTTTGATGCCTCCGGTTATGATGCACTGAGTGCAGGTGAGACGCAGGTCATCGAGGTGCCGGTAACCGTCACCGATGATCAGGGCGCCACCGCAACCACCACGTTAACCATTACCGTGACCGGTACCAATGATGCGCCGGTTGCGCAGGCAGCCACCGCATCCGTGACCGAAGATGCGACGGTGAGCGGCAGTATCACCGCCACCGATGTCGATTTACCGGCCGATGCGACGCTGACCTTCAGCACGGAATCCACCGTGGACGGGCTGACCCTCAATGCCGACGGCAGTTACAGTTTTGATGCCTCCGGTTATGATGCACTGAGCGCAGGCGAGACGCAGGTGATTGAAGTGCCGGTAACCGTCACGGACGATCAGGGCGCGACTACGAGTACCACGTTAACCATCACCGTGACTGGCACCAATGATGCCCCGGTTGCACAGGCAGCCACCGTATCCGTGACCGAAGATGCCACCATCACTGGTAGTGTGACCGCCACCGATGTGGATTTACCGGCGGATGCCAGTCTGACCTTCAGCACTGAATCTACCGTGGACGGGCTGACC
>NZ_FULE01000033.1 GCF_900163965.1 Vibrio ruber DSM 16370 | reverse complement strand
GTAGACCCATGCAATTTTACCTTTGGGAGAGATCCTTGCAGAGAGTCCGGCACCGTCAGAAACCACCTGACGCCCTGTATAAGGTTTGCCATGAATGGCCTTAAGTTGTTTATCTGAAAGTTTGTTAATTGCTGCCATAATTTATTTTTTACTACACATATAGCTACACACAATTCATTGACTGATGATATTTTTCAATGAACACTGATGAGCAAAATAGCAATTAAAAACAACTAAATCAAATAGATATAATAACAACCAGAACAAACAATATACCATGATAAACAATATAAAAAATCATCCTTGAATTTTCCCCCTGAGAGCATCGCTCAATTTGGCTTCGCTTTAAAAATGTTTCACGACACGCAAATCAACTACCCAACAAAGAAGACCATTGCGGGAGAATGAAAACATTAATTGCCTATATTTGAACTCTGGAACAGAACATACGCGTCGTGGACGCCTTGTATGAACATTTGAGCAGCGATGATGGTGAGAATCAGGCCCATCAATCTTGTTGTAATACTGATTCCCGCTTCTCCTATTTTTTCAACTAATTTGGCACCATATAAAAAGCACACGAACGTAATCAGGCACAGTAAAGCAAATGAAATAATCGTGATAATAATATGCAGCATTTGTCCGGATGCCGAGTAGTTCATCGCGGTAGCAATCGTACCCGGTCCGGACAGAATCGGCAGAGCCAAAGGCGAAATTGCAATATCTCTGTCGTCATCATCTAGTGTGGTATCTGAGTGAGAATGAAGCTTGGACGCGCTACCATGTAACATATTATAACCAACGATAAAGACTAAAATACCGCCGGAAAGTCTTAAGGCAGGTAAGGTAATCCCAAACACTTCAAAGATACCTTTTCCCAACAGACAGAATGCGGTAATGATAATAAAGGCGGTGAACAGAGCTTTAATGGTTGTATTTTTTCGCTGTTGCTGATTTTGGTTAGCAGTCAAGCCGATGAATACTGCGGTATTGGCAATAGGATTCATCATGGCAAAAAATCCCATAAAAACAGTAATCGCCATGGTCGTTATATCGTGCATCATAAGAAGGAGCCAGCTTTATCTGATTGAGTAAGAATTAGTTATCATGTTTTATGGCGATGTGTCTATCAAAACTGCGACTGGTTTTTTATCATTCGGCTCCCTTTTTATTAATAACAAAAATATCATTTGAATATTCTGAAACCCATTCAATTTTTTAAGTCAACGCGACAACTCTCCCTTTATGATATTGAGTTAAAAGTAATGTTGTTTTTGATGTAACAAATACGATAGCCCCTCGAATACATCATATTTTTAATCGTTTTTTTCCATCATATTAATCGTTAATATTCGTTTTATTCATAAACTTTCATAAGTGTATACTCGATTTTGGGCAGGAAAGGGCTTTTGTCATACATGAAGGAAATCATCATGCGAACGTCAAAAGGCTTTTTAATCATAACAATAGGACTGGGACTGACACTAACAAGTCAGGCTCAGACGCTAACCCGGGACAATGGTGCTCCGGTTGGTGATAATCAAAATTCTCTGACAGCAGGTAGCAGAGGCAGTGTGTTACTGCAAGATGTTCACCTGATCCAAAAATTACAACGCTTTGCCAGAGAGCGTATTCCCGAGCGCGTGGTTCACGCCCGTGGTACAGGGGCTCATGGTGAGTTTGTCTCCAGTGGCGATTTTAGTGCGCTGACAACCGCTGCACCATTTACCGAAGCCGGTAAAAAAACGCCGGTATTCGTTCGTTTTTCGACGGTGATACACCCGAAAGGCTCACCGGAGACACTCCGGGATCCGCGCGGATTTGCGACTAAATTTTATACCGATCAAGGCAACTGGGATCTGGTCGGTAATAACTTACCCATTTTCTTTATCCGCGATGCGATCAAATTTGCCGATATGGTCCATTCTCTGAAACCGTCTCCGATCACCAATGTTCAGGATCCCAACCGGTTTTTTGATTTCTTCAGTCATGAGCCGGGCTCAACCAACATGCTGACTTGGGTGTATACCAATCTCGGTACACCGGCAAGCTACCGTATGATGGATGGGTTTGGTGTTCATGCTTATAAATGGATTAATGCACAAGGCGATGTGAAATACGTCAAATTCCACTGGAAAAGCCAGCAAGGTGTCAAAGGACTTCGTCCTCAGGAAGTGCCCGAGGTGCAGGGAAAGGATTTCAATCACCTGACCAATGATCTGTATCAGCAGATCAATGCCGGTCATTATCCGAAGTGGGATTTGTATGTCCAGACCCTCACACCTGAAGCGCTGTTCAAGCTCGACTATAACGGACTGGATGCCACTAAAGAGTGGCTTGGCGTGCCGGAAACCAAAGTCGGAACCATGATGCTGAACCGCGTGCCGGATAACTTCTTTCAGGAAACCGAACAAGCCGCTTTTGCGCCTTCGAACCTCATTCCGGGAATTGAACCGTCTGAAGATCGACTTTTACAAGGTCGCCTGTTCGCCTATGCCGATACACAGCTCTATCGCGTTGGTGCAAATGTCGCACAACTACCGATCAACCGACCACTCGTTCAGGTTCGCAACCATAATCAAGATGGTGCCACGAATATCGGTCAAACTAACTTAGATGTGAACTACGAACCAAGCTCAAAACTCAACTGGTCTGAAGATACGCAATATCGTGCACTCGCAACCCAACTCAACGGTACGGTGCAGCAAGCCCCAATCAGTCAGCCACGTAATTTCTATCAGGCCGGTGTGTTTTATCGGAGCCTGAGTGATCAGGATCAGCAAGATCTGATTACCAATCTCGCAGCCGATCTCAGTAAGGTCAATGATCAGAAAATCAAAAATACCATGCTGAGTTACTTTTACCGCGCTGATCAGGATTACGGAACACGATTAACGAAGGCTGTCGATGCCAAACTCGCTGACGTGATCAAACTGACTCAGATGTAATTAATTTGGCTCACGAGACACCATAGCTCTTTTCTGCCCGAATAAGAAGCTGTCTCGTGAGCCATCCCCTGACAACATCAGGGCATAAGTAGTTTGTCACACAAAGTTGCCAAGATGCCCCGAGCAATCATCCGATTTTGCATCACAAATGAGGTGAAAGATGAAACAACGATTCACGCTTTGTTTACTGTTGATACCCTGCTGGTGTTTTGCCGCTGGCTCGCAGACCACGCTACCCACGTCATCGCCACAGCAAACTGTAACCGGGGATGAATTAATCCGTCTGTTTTTTGCTGCGGCACGGATTGGTGAAACCGAGGTGCTCAACACCTTTTTGGATGCGGGTTTTCCGATTAATCAGCGCAACCCGCAAAGCTATACCGCCCTGATGGTCGCCGCCTACAACGGGCAGCAAGCAGCAACAGCGCTATTACTGCAACGCGGTGCCAACGCATGTATTCAGGATAAACGGGGCAATACAGCGATTATGGGTGCCATCATCAAAGGTGAATTTCAGATTGCCAGACAGCTTTACCAAGCAGGCTGTGATCCCAATATCCGCAACCATGCCGGCCTGACACTGGAAGCATTCGCAAAGAAGTATACCCAAGGCGGTATCCCTGAAGTATTACATCAATAGAGCACCTTCACCGGGTGCTTTCTGACCTATCATTCTGTCTCACCTTGTCACGACAATTTCTCGACAATACACACCATCAAAATGGTTACCAAATCAACTTAATCCTACAACCAAAAAATACCGCATATCAATACAAATATTTAACATTGATCACAATAAGCAAACATACTTATACCCCCATCAATATAAAAGTCATTATATATCAATAAATTATCAATACATCTCATTAAATAAATCACCTACCCACCATGAAGAGTTGTTTTTTTAAGCACTCCATCACACAAATGGAAACCAATTAATGGAAAAATGGCAACCATAATCGGGAGGAATCATGAAAATTGTCAGTGCGAAAGTATTTGTATGCAGTCCTAGTCGAAATTTTGTCACCCTAAAAATAGAAACAGAAGAAGGCATATATGGGATCGGTGATGCAACGCTGAATGGTCGTGAACTTGCTGTGGCAAGTTATCTTGAAGAGCATGTTGTGCCCTTATTAATCGGTAAGGATGCCAGCCGCATTGAAGATATTTGGCAGTATTTATATCGGGGGGTCTATTGGCGCAGAGGTTCAATCACAATGACTGCAATTGCAGCAGTTGATGTCGCACTGTGGGATATTAAGGCGAAACAAGCCAATATGCCTCTCTATCAATTACTCGGAGGAAAAAGCCGCGACAGCGTTCGAGTTTACGCACACGCAAATGGAACCAACATCGACCATTTAATCGATGAAGTTCGCCAAGCCCAGCAACTCGGATATTCGGCAATCAGAATTCAATCCGGTATTCCGGGGATCAAAAAAACCTATGGCGTCACCGAAAAAGGGATCAAATACGAGCCGGCTAACGCATCGCTTCCCGAAGAACAGGTGTGGAGCACCACAAAATATATCAACCACATTGAAAATGTATTTGCTGCGATACGTGAAGAGTTCGGTTATGACCTGGATCTCCTGCATGACGTCCATCATCGGCTCACGCCAAATGAAGCGGCGCAAGTCGGGAAAATACTTGAAAAATACCGACCATTCTGGCTGGAGGATATGGTTCCGGCCGAGAATCAGGATTCGTTCCGCCTGATTCGCTCACGAACAACGGCTCCACTTGCTGTGGGTGAGGTTTTTAACTCCATTTGGGACTGTAAAACACTTATAGAGAATCAACTCATTGATTATATACGGACAACGATAGTCCATGCCGGAGGGATAACCCATCTGCGTCGAATCGCAGATTTAGCATCTTTATATCACGTCCGGACTGGTTTTCATGGTGCCACGGATTTATCACCAATTACGATGGGCTGTGCACTTCATTTTGATACCTGGGTTCCGAACTTTGGCATTCAGGAACATATGCCCCACGAAGCGATCGTCAATGACGTATTTCCCAATGATTACCACTTTGACAATGGTTATATGCATTGTGGAGAGACCGCCGGTCATGGCGTTGATTTTAATGAACAACTGGCCGCCCAATACCCGTATAAACCAGCATATTTACCAGTGAACCGATTGGAGGATGGTACACTGTGGAACTGGTAACCGGTCAAAAAGGCTTTTAAAAAATGAGTCCAGAAAAATCATATATGAAGGTGGTGAATTACCTTCTCAACCAAATTCAAAATGGTGTCTATGTTCAGGGAGACAGACTACCGGCAGAACGTAAACTTGTTGAAGAACTCGGGGTTAGCAGAACGAATGTCCGTGAAGCGATGGTCGTTCTGGAAATACATGGTATCGCTGAAATCATTTCCGGTTCCGGCGTGATTCTTAAAAAAGATGATTTTACCGGTATCCATATCGGTTCATTAGCAGACAGTGTTTTATCGATCAGTGAAGTGCTTGAAACCAGAAAAGTGATTGAGCCCCAGATAGCAGCGCTTGCAGCCATACGAATCACTGAAGATGAACTCAACGAATTAGAAAATTATTTAATGTTGATGAAAAGTTCTCAATTTATTAGCGACAGAGAACTTCGTAAAGCGACCAGTATCGATGCGGATTGTCAATTTCATAACTGTATCGCCAGAGCTTGTCGAAATGCGATGTTATCGCAAATTCAAAAAGAAATTTTCTCAACCCATTTAAACAACGAAACACGTAAAAGAATGGATAAGCTGGCTTCAGAACCGGCAGCAGACGGTTATTGGATAGGAGACCATACAAGAATATTTGCAGCCATAAAGAATAAAGATCCACAGCAAGCAGAGCAGGCAGTGTTAAATCATATTAATAATGTCATTACTGCTCTTAGTTAATAACAAACATCAAGTTAATAACGAACATCAAATTAATAACGAACATTAAGTTATTAAAAAACATAAAGTTAACAATGAACATAACGTGAAAGGAAGCCAGACGATGATAAAAAAAACACTTTCCCTTACCCTACTTTCAACAGCACTCTTCTCCATCGCCTCTGTCGCAAACGCGTCCATTACATTAAAAGTTGCGGATAACCATTGGGCAACACACCCGACGGTCGTCGCAATGAAAGAGATGGGAAAAGCGCTGGAAAAGGAAACGCATGGTGAAGTTAAAATCCAAGTCTTTTCTGATTCGGTGCTCGGTACAGAAAAAGAAGCCATTGACCAAATGAAAATGGGGATTTTAGATATTGTCCGGGCGTCTCCGATAACATTAGAGTCTTATAATAAAACCTATGGTTTGCTGACGCTTCCCTATCTGTTTAATGACAGAGAAGATATGTATTCGGCCATGAATAAGATTAAAGATGAGCTGTACGTCGAAACCGAAAAAAACGGCTTCAGAGCCATTGCATGGAATGAAGCAGGCTCGCGCAGCTTTTATAATTCCAAACGCCCAATTTATACGCCTGAAGATTTAAAAGGTTTAAAAATTCGGGTACCGAACAGTCGCTCTTTTATCGAAACGATCCAGCTGTTAGGCGCAACGCCGACACCACTGCCTTTTGGTGAAATCTACACTGGTTTACAACAAGGGATCGTCGATGGTGCCGAAGGCGTTCATACGCTGTTAACCGAAGCAAAACATGGTGAAGTGGCTAAATATTTTTCATTTGATGAGCATTTTATGGTGCCTGATATGGTGGTGATCTCAAACCGTTCCTGGAAGAAACTCACACCGCAGCAACAACAAATCATCACCAAACTTTCTGAGCAATATACCCAGCGAGTGGCAGAACTTGAGCAAGAAAAGTCACAAAGACTATTAGATTTAGCGAAGACTGAACTCCATGTAAAATTCAATCAGGTCGATAAAAAACCATTTAAAGCACTGGTCGAACCGATGTATGTCAAAGCCAGAAAAAATCCAAGAATCGCCTATTACTTAAATAAAATCGAAAGTAAATAATTTATTCGATATCAGAAAGGTGGCATCAATCATGATGCCACCCATGATGAATGACAGGAAAATGTATGAAGACTAGATTATTTATTGAAAAAGTAATCCGTTCTACATTATCGGTATTTCTTGTTTTATTAGTCGCCATAGCAACATGGCAAGTTGTCAGCCGGTATTTTTTAAACGACCCGGCACAATTCACTGATGAAGCCTTAAGATATATCATGATTTGGATGACTTTTATCGCAGCACCATATGCGTTTGGATTAACTGACAAACATATGTCTTTAAATATCATAAAAGACAAGTTTACCGGAAATAAAAGACGTACGATTGAAATATTAAATAGTCTTTTAGTCATTGGATTTATTATTTACATCATGATCTATGGCGGATGGAAATTAGTTAACATTGGTATCGGTAGTTACAGTGATAGTATGCAAATCCCTCTATCCTATGTTTACAGTGTTATGCCAATATCCGGTATTTTATCCGTTTATTTCAAAATCTGTAATTTAAACGATGTATTAAAAAGTATATCTTCGGATAAGGAGGGCGAATGGACTTCACCATGCAAGTCGCGCTGATTATGTTGCCCGTATTTTTCTTATTGCTATTTATGGGCGTCCCTATATCGATCAGTATTGGGATCTCCTCTGCTTTATCGGCAATGGTCATTATCGAGCCAGAACAAATGGCCTTTCAGGGCGTACAAAAAATGTTCGGGGGTATCAATAGCTTCGGTATGTTGGCTGTTCCGTTTTTCATGCTGGCGGGCAACATCATGAATCGTGGCGGTATTGCCAAACGTCTCATCAATCTCGCATTACTGATGGGAGGCAGGCTCCCCGGCGCATTAGCCATGGCAAATGTTCAGGGAAATATGCTGTTCGGCACCTTATCGGGTTCGGCAATGGCGTGTTGTGCGGCTATCGGTGGCACCATGTCTCCGATTCAAAAGGAGAAAGGATACGATAAAGGCTTTTCTACCGCCGTCAATATTGCTTCCGCACCGACGGGGTTACTGATACCACCGAGCGGGATGTTAGTCCTATTTTCATTGATATCAGGCGGTACATCTGTTGCGGCACTGTTTATGGCAGGCTGGATTCCGGGACTACTCTGGGGAATAGCCGTTATGTTAGTCGCATATTACTTTGCGAAACGCGACAACCTACCCGTTGAAAATAGCCCCGAAACCTTGTCACAAGTATTAAAAATCATCGCAGATGCCGTCCCGTCGTTATTTCTGATTGTCATTGTTATCGGCGGGATTGTCGGTGGTGCATTTACAGCAACTGAAGGGGCTGCGATTGCCGTCGTCTATAGCTTAATACTGGCGCTGGTGTATAAAACTTTAACCAGAAAAGTCTTAATTGATGTTGTCATGGACACCGCCTTGATGACGGGAATTATATTATTTCTCATTGCGGCCTCGTCCATTATGTCATGGGTGATGGCTTTCTCTCAGATTCCTCAAATGATCAGTGACTTGCTGCTCTCAATTACCGATAACAAAATTATCCTCCTCTTGGTGATCAATATTGTATTACTCATCGTCGGAGTCTTTATGGATGCGACCCCGGCAGTCTTGATCTTTACACCGATTTTAATGCCGATTTGTGTCAACCAGTTCGGTATGGATCCGGTTCACTTCGGGCTGATGATTATTTTTAACCTCGGTATCGGTTCAATCACCCCTCCGGTCGGCTCGGTGTTATTCGTCGGGTGTGCGGTTGGTGATGTGCCTATCGAAAAAGCAACGCCATATTTAGTCCCCATGTTTTTTGCAATATTAGTCGTTCTGGCCATGGTGACCTACATCCCGGCAGTATCAATGTTTATTCCTGAGTTATTCGGTCTGGTGAAATAAAGGTTTTAACATGAAAACAACCAATAAATTATTATCCTTATCAAAAGAAAATAATTACTTCCTGCTCAAAACGGAGGGAAGTAATATTCGGCTATACTTTTTAACCGAAGATATATTTCGTCTCCGTGCTGATTTCTCGGGTGAATTTAAAGAGGCATCTTATATTTTAACTAAAACCGCTTGGGAAGATCAGCTTGATCATGTTTTAGGTGATGAAAGAGAGCGTATCGCTGGTATCGAGGTCAATATTGATGAGCAAGATGATCAATATATCCTCTCTACTTCAACAATGCGTATTGAGATAAAAAAAGACGTTTTCAGTTTGATTGTCACAGACACTGACGGTCACAAAATTCATGCCGATCTTTCCGGCCGTAATATACAACAAGATCATCTCGGCCGCGTTTATCACTATACAGAATTAAACAACGATAACTTCTACGGCTTTGGGGAATCCACCGGTGCATTGAATAAGAGATATCATCGAATCTCACTAAGCCCAAAAGATGCAATAGGCCACAACCATTCACCGCAAACGACGAATTTATACAAACATATCCCGTTCTACGTCAAAGTTAACGGGGATACCGGATATGCTAGCGGCCTGTTCTACCATAATACTTTCGAATCAGAGTTTTTCATGGGATGTGAACGCTCAGGTTACTGGAAAGAGTATAACTACTTTAAAGCCGATGGCGGAGATATCGACTACTTCTTTATCAATGGCCCGAGCCTGAAAGAGGTGATTGATCGCTACACATACTTAACCGGCCGCCCGATCTTAACCCCCAAATACAGCCTCGGATATATCGCTTCAACGATGTACTACGCTGAATTAGATCAAGACTGTGATGAAGGACACTTCTCATTTTTAGAACAAGGCTTAGATGAAGGGATTCCAACCAGCGCATTCCAACTTGCTTCAGGTTATACCGCCGCCGCGGATCGGCGTCGTTTTGTGTTTACCTGGAACCATAAAAGATTTCCCGATCCAAAACGCTTCTTTGAAACTTTAAATGATAAGGGATGCCCGGCTTTTCCGAATACCAAACCGGGCATTCTGTTAGATCATCCGCTATATCAGGATTTTGCTGCGGTGAACGGCTTCATCATGGATGCAGAAGGAAAACAGCCCTATGTCGATAACTGGTGGGGCGGATTAGGCTCTTTTGTCGATTTTACCAACCCGAAAGCCCGTGAAATCTGGAAAAAACACGCCAAAGAACAGTTGATCGACCATGGCGCTTTAATGCTCTGGAACGATAACTGTGAATATGAAATCAATGACCGGATGGCACAATGCGACTTTGATGGTATCGGTGGCGTTGCCGCTGATTTGAAAGCCATTCAGCCGACCGTCATGGCAAAAGCGGTACAGGAAGTATTGCGTGAAAGCCGCCCTTCTGTTCGTCCGTTTGTCTTAAGCCGCTCCGGTTCTGCCGGTATCCAGCGCTATGCTCAGACATGGGCAGGTGATAATAAATCCCGTTGGGAAGATATTGATTACGGCTTCCAGTGTATCCTGGGAATGGGTATGTCCGGTGCCGGGAATCATGGGGTTGATATCGGTGGTTTTACCCGGGAAAAACCAGAACAAGAGCTGCTGATGCGCTGGGCGCAGGCCGGTATTTTCTACCCGCGTTTCTGCGTCAATTCTGCCAGCACCGATAATACCGTGACTGAACTTTGGATGTATAACGATGTGACCCCTCAAATCCGTCGGGCACTACAAATACGTCTCTCCCTGATACCGTATATTTACACCATGTTCCATAAACATAGTCAGACCGGCGAACCGGTTCTCAGACCGCTCATGTTTGATTTTCAATCGGATCCCAATACCTATGATATTGCAGATCAAGCCATGTTCGGTGACAGTATTCTCGTTGCACCGATTATGAAAAAAGGCATGACGGAACGCCACATCTACCTGCCTGCCGGTTGTGATTGGTATGACTGGTATACCCATGAACGTTATGCCGGCGGGCAATGGATTACCATTGCGGTTGATGAAGAGACGATCCCGATGTATCTGAAAGAAGGCGGTTTAGTCACATGGACCCGCGACATTCAGAACCCGATGAAAGATCATACCAAAGTTTTGCATCTCAGCCTCGCACCACAGACCTCTCAGCATATCTATTATGATGATGACGGATTAACGAATGATTATAAACAGGGTCGGTATTATCAACTCGATATCAATGTTGAATATGACTCCGTTTGTGAAATAGCCGTTACTCCTGAAGGCGATTATCCCACCGCCATTGAACACTTTGAATGGCAAGTCATCAATGTTGAAAAAGGGGCTTATTGGTGTTCGTTAGATAATGAAGTAATCCCTCAATTTATGAACCGAAAGCAGTTTGAGAAAGCAGAATTTGGATGGCTTTACGAGAACTCAGATAGCACGGTCAGAATCAAATATCCCAATAATAATCAGCCGAGATTACTCAAAGTCAGCTTTGAAAAGTTTGATTTAGTCGGATGTGGTGAAGACTAACTCCCCCGCTCAAACGAGACCGTTGATAATTCTGTATCAGGCCGTCAGGCCTGATTTCCCGGTAGCACAATGGATAAAATAGGATTGAGGCGAATGCACTCAATCCTATCCTAAATGATGACATTGCCTTGCTGTGAGGCGAGTCAACTATGTTACAACGTCAGGGTTACCACGTCAGGAACTAGGAATCGGAGCTTTGTCATATCTCAGAGACATCACAAAGCAAACCCAAACATAAAATACATCAATAAACAGTGTCACCGCTCTCCCACTATTTCACAGCAGGTGCAGGCGCCCGGGTCGCAGCTTTCTCTTCACGGGGCTCACCGAAGAAGAAAGTCAGCGTCGCAGCAATGACAATACCGACCACTGAACCCACGATGGCAGCCCAGACGGATGCGTCCACACCTGTCGAGGGAATATATTGTGGAAACGCCAGAATACTGGGCAGTGCAAATGAGAAGACTTTAGTCTGATACAGACCAATAATCCCACCGCCAAGCGCGCCACCGATACAACCGAAGATGAACGGACGCTTACGCGGTAAAGTCACCCCATAAATCGCCGGTTCAGTAATACCGAACAATCCGGTGGTAAATGCAGAACTTGCCAGCGCTCTGGTTTTCGGATCCCGGGCTTTGAGGAAAACACCTAATGCTGCACCGGCTTGTGCCAATACCGCAGCCAGACAAAGCGGCCCGATGGTATCAGCGCCCAACACACTGAGGTTGTTGATCATAATGGGTACAAAGCCCCAATGCAGGCCAAATATCACAAATACCTGCCAGAAAGCACCGATCACCACCCCGGCAATCATTGGGCTGGCGCTGTAAATGAATTCAAATCCGCTCGCCAGTAGATGACTGACCCATGTTGCAGCCGGACCGATGAGCAAAAAGGTCAGCGGCGTGGTAATCATGATACACAACAGTGGTGTAAACAGATTCGTAACGGCACTGGGAATATACTGTTTCAAGAATTTCTCTAGCTTACAACTCACAAATGCGGCAAAAATAATCGGCATCACTGAAGCCGCATAGTTCATGAATGTCACCGGAATACCGAGAAATTCGAGACCGGCTGCATCGGGTAATTGCTGAGCATGAAAAGCTGCAATCATCGACGGATGGACTAACGCACCGCCAATCGCCATCGTCACATATGGATTACCACCGAATTTCATACCGGAGGTATACCCGAGAGCAACAGGGAAAAAGAAGAACAGTGCATCACTGGCTGCATTGAAAATCTGGTAAGTTCCGCTACTCGTCGTCAGAACCTGAGTCGCAACCCCCAGTGCCAACAAACCTTTCAGGATCCCCGAAGCCGCCATAATGCCCAGTAGCGGTGTAAAGATACCGGAAACAATATCAATGAACGTACTCAGGATCCCCTGTTTTTCATCCTTAGCCGCTTTAGTCGTCTCTTCATGATCAATTGTTGCTGCCGTCCCGCCATGTTGTAAAAAAGACTGGATTGCGCTGAACACATCACCGACATGATTACCGATCACAACTTGAAATTGTCCGCCGCTTTCCACCACAGCAATCACCGCCGGATTTTCTTGCAACAACTCTCGTTTTGCTGCCGACATATTAACCAGTTTAAATCTCAGCCGAGTTGCACAATGAACCAGACTATCAATATTCGCAGCCCCGCCCACAGCCTCAACGATCTCGGAAGCAAGTTTTTCATAAGCCATAAAGTAAGCCTCACATTATTTATAATTCGCATACCGAGAGCAAAAAAAAACCTGAAAGAGCCACGTTCACTTTCAATGAACGACTCTTTCAGGTTTTGCCCGCTTTCACGGTAACAATCCTAAAGTTAAATAAACAATAACAAAAAAAAACCCGACCATTCGAAGTTACCTTAAGAGGCTTTCTCACTTCGTCTGTGTCAGGTTTTGCCTGCATGAGATGCAGTAGCAATCCAATATGTATACGTTTTACCTTCTCTAACCCAATCAAACAATAACGAACTATTTCAATTGTGATATAGATCAGCTAATGAATGAGCTTCTTAGAAGTAAGGCGATTTATCACGTAAATCTGCTTCAGACTACTTTTTATACCTTATATTGGGCTATCTCATGGAACAGTTGTTTTGAGAGCTTCTCGAGCTTATCTGCTTGGGTAATACCCTGAGCAGACTCTTGCTTCAATTGACCAGAAACAGTCTTAATCGATTCTAGCTTTTGACTGACATCCCCAGTCACATGAGACTGTTCATGTGCCGCTGAAGTAATCTGTATCGTCATCTGGCTCATTTCTCCAACCGACGTATTAATCTGATCAAGACACTGGCTCGTCGAAACAACATCATCAACACACCGTCCGGTCAAATCGTAGCTGTTTTGCATCATACTCGCGACTCGATTGGTTGAACTTTGAAGCTTCTCAATTTTATCTTTAATTTCCTCGGTAGATACATGTGTCCGTTGGGATAACACTCTGACTTCATCAGCAACAACAGCAAAACCACGACCCTGTTCACCGGCTCTGGCCGCTTCAATCGCCGCATTTAATGCCAATAAATTCGTCTGTTCAGCAATATCGCGAATCGTGACAAGAATCGATTCAATTTGCTGACTATCCTGTTCAAGCAGGCGAATATCGTGAATTGATTTTTCCAGCTCCGCTGATAGCTGTTGAATCGATGCTTCACTCTTAGACATTAATCCGACACCATCGTTACACATGTCTACACATTGGTGGCACGAACCCGATGTCAATTCAGCATTTCTGTAGACCTCTAAGGCTGAACTGGACAATTCCGAAACGGCTGTCGCAATCAAAGTAATATTTTCTTCCTGACCGGCAATCTCATTTCCCTGATGTTCCGAAGCATCCGAAATATGATGTGATTCTTCGGTCAACTGGCGTGTAACTTGATTGATGTGCTTGACCAGTGAATGAATCCGATCAATGAACGCGTTGAAATTGGCAGCAAATTCACCGACTTCATCCCGATTATCGATCGGAATTCGCTTCGATAGATCCGCATCTCCGGAAGCAATATCCATGAGCGCCTCATTCACTCGGTCAAACTTTTTGAAAATGCCGAAAACAAGTAAACTTAACCCCAGAATACCGAACAGAATAATTCCACCTGCAATAAATAACTGCTTAGTGAAATACTCATTCACAGGCTGATTAATCAATGAATCTTCAACAGTAAAAACCAGCACCCAGTCCATATCAGGAACAATAAAAGGGATCAGAGTAAAAACCCGGCCTTTTTTAGTCACCGATTTCCGAAAACTATGCTGCTCTGCTTTTACAAATAATTTTTCACCTGTTGACGTTGAATTAAAACTGGATAAGTTCCTCATCACCAATTCATATTTAGGATGAAAAATAATAAAACCGTCCCGGTTGACGACCATCGCATCACTTCCGGTCGGTACTTTGATTTGAAAAGCTTCTTTCATAAACCGTTCTAAAGAAAACACCCCGGCTACCACACCTGAAAACTGCCCATTAAGATAAAGCGGTGTGGAGATCGACATCGAAAAAGTATTCGAATCTTCATCTGAATAAGGTAAAGAAATCAAGTCAGCTCGGCTATTCAATGCTTGTTTGACCCACTTTGTGTCACCGGAAACCGAGTGTCCCCCTTGGCTGTATTTCACCTCTCCGTTAGCATCAATTAAATACAGACTATCGAATCCCAATTGTTTAAAGTGACGCCTAAATATTGCATCAACTTGTTGATTGGGTTGGCTGATTGAATCACGGACAATCGCCAGATTATTCTGATGATATTTAAACCAATTGGATATAACCTTTGAATGGGTTTCCAATAGACTTTCACTTTGTTCCAACACAGCCTGATTACGATTCCGTTCGAAAGTCCCATAACTTAGATAAGTTAAGATCAATGTCGTGGTAATAATAAAAAAAGTCGATGTGAAGATTATTTTTGATTTCAAATTGAATTTAACTATATGCAAGAAATTCGCATTCATCGCTCTTATCCCAATTTCGTTAAGCTGTCTACATAAATGTCAGCTGACACAAAAACCAATACACAATCGATAATCAAATACAATCAAGCCATTAAAAATAAACAAAAAAACCCAAACAAAAACATTCCAAAGAAAGGAATTTTGTTTGGGTTTTGCCTGATTGAACAGTAACAATCCGATGTGTGGTTACTTAGCCCTGATAATGGCAAAGCAACTAAACTGTGTCTGTGTTTTATCACAAATGATCACAAGGTCAATAATGACCCAATAAAAAGTGATCTCAAACACCAATATGAAGCATAAAACCCAGATTCATATCACACTTTATTTAAATTTTATGTAAACAAATCGAGAAGCGATATCAATAAATCAATATACGCAAGGCCGTTGCCCTATATGGAAAAATAATAATAATGATATTGTGTTCACAGACTAGAAACTTCATCTCAAAATATCGAGAATTATCACAATACAAAAAGCGTCGAGATTGTAGAGATATAGGACTCACGTCACAATTAATATAATTAACAATTGATATTTTAAATGCAAGCGCGTAATTTTTGTGGGTCAAGGATTGTAACTACGTTATGTAGGTAGGCAAAACCTGAACCTGAATCTCTTCATCGGTGAGGAGATTCAGGTTCAGGTTTTTTTTTGCCTTAATCCATCGGAATTCTATTTTTATTATATTGTACAAACGATTATCGCTCTCTTTTCTTCAATGCATACACACTGCACTGCAAGAATCATGTAAAGAAGGTATCACTATGAAAAAGCTTGCTCCGACACTAATTGCCCTGGCCTGTTCTCAGGCCATCGGTAGTTATGCAACTGCTGCCACCTCGCCCTCGGATTCAGCATCGGCAAAACGTCCCAATATTGTCTACATCATCGTCGATGATCAGCGCTATGACGCAATGGGGTTTATCAACAATGAGGCGGTTACGCCCAATATGGATAAACTCGCCAAGAATGGCGTATATTTTAAAAATGCCTTTGTGACCACATCTTTAAGTGGCCCGAGCCGGGCAAGTATTCTGACCGGAATGTACGCTCACAATCACGGTATGGTAGACAACAATAAGAATCCGGATGTATTCAAACTCCATTATTTCCCAGAAGAACTCAAAAAAGTCGGTTATCAGACAGGTTTCTTCGGTAAATGGCATTTCGGTGGCATTGAAGAGGAAGGTAAAC
The DNA here is from genome assembly GCF_900163965.1 of Vibrio ruber DSM 16370. Classification (GTDB taxonomy): domain Bacteria; phylum Pseudomonadota; class Gammaproteobacteria; order Enterobacterales; family Vibrionaceae; genus Vibrio; species Vibrio ruber. The sequence goes on along the minus strand of NZ_FULE01000033.1, from coordinate 18,343 downwards.
CAGGACTTGCCGGTTTCGATCGCTGGGTCGGCTTTGTCGGTACCAACGCTCAGGGGAACTACTATCCGGTTGATATGTTCGGCAAACCTTCAATGCTCAATGTGGATGGTAAACTGGTTAAACAGAAAGGTTACATTACTGATGAATTGACCGATTACGCCATCAACTGGCTGGATCATCGCGATAAGAGTAAGCCTTTCATGCTTTACTTAGGTCACAAAGGGGTGCATGCCGACTTCCTGCCCGCACCGCGCCACTATGGAAAACTAGCCGGTAAAACGTTCAAAAAACCAGATACTTATGCTAACACGGAGAAAAACTATAAAGGCAAACCGCGCTGGGTGAAAGACCAACGCAATAGCTGGCATGGCGTCGATTATCCGTATAATAGTAATCTGGATCTGGATCAGTTTAAACGCAATTACTACGAAACGCTGATGTCTGTCGATGACAGTGTCGGCCGGGTACAGCAGTATCTGAAAGACCACAATCTGGATAAAAACACCGTGATCATGGTCATGGGTGATAATGGCTTTATGTTTGGTGAACATGGTTTGATCGACAAACGTAATGCCTACGAAGAATCCATCCGCGTGCCGCTGATCGCCGCAGGACCGGGCTTTGATAAAGGCCGTGTGGTTGAAGATGTCGTTGCCAATATTGATATTGCGCCAACCATTTTGGATGCAGCCCATATCAAGATCCCAAATAATTATGACGGGTCTAGCTTCCTGCCGCTGGCTTCAGGCCACAAATCAACGACGCCGCGAAGCAAGTCTTTTGTCTATGAATATTTCTGGGAATACAACTTCCCTTATACACCGACAACATTTGCGATTCGTAATAGCCAGTATAAATATATTCAATACTATGGATTATGGGACACCGAAGAACTCTATGATCTGAAGGCCGATCCGCATGAGAAACATAACCTGATCGACTCTCAGGAGCCCGATATCATTCGTACCAAGATTGCACTCCGCAAAGAGTTGTTCCAGAAGCTGAAAAATCACGAAGGTAAAAATGTGATCCCTTACAACGAGCAACGCTCCAGAGGTCAAGTTTTCCGTTACAAAGCCACCGGTAAGAAAGCTGCAGACTTCCCGGATCAATGGATGCGTGACTATGATCCGGATGACAAATACTTTGGTTTGCGACCTGATATGGTAGACAAAGCCAAGAAACTAGCCCCACTTTCCGGTTCTTTAAAGCGTACGAAAGAATACATCAAGACGCACTATTTGATGAACCAGAAATCAGAAGCAACTGAGAAGTAACCTCCCCCACTCGCCCCGCTCCGGAACATCCGGGTGGGGCTATTTATTGATAATATCCGACCGCCTCCTGTCGCTCTCATTCAGAGAAAGCCCATCGACTCAAATCACGGCAATCATCCTGTGCTCCTGAGCGAAAAAACATAAAAAAAGGACTGCCGTAGCAATCCTTCTCTCTCATGATTGAAACCACAACTATAGGCAATCCGATGTCTTATTTATTCCGCCAACCAAGGATACATCACCGCAATCAGAGTCCCCGTCTTATCATTACTCAAGGTCACCGAGTCAATACTCACACTCGGTATTTTCAGATAATCCTGAGGATAATGACCCCGCTCAACCCGCTCCTGTACCAACACGGTCGCCGTGTCATTTTGCAGCGCGCTATACGATGGCAGCTTCTCCCGGTAAAAGCGAATCACCTGCTCAACGTCGGCCTCGGTTATAAAGGTCGCAAAAGGCAGAGTCTGGTCTAAGTCATCAAAGTTGATGCCATGATGTTTATGGACGACCATCAGCGCACCGGGATAAATCGGCAATGTCACGGTATCGACCGCCGCTTCTTGAATCTCGGGATTAATCCCCATCTGCTGACGCAGTCTTGCCCGGGTTGTTTTCAGCGTCTGAGAAACCGCAGACTGCACCGATGCCGGAGCCGCCTTTACCGACTCTTGTGCCAGTGTCACCGGCGGCAGAGCAAACAGACCACTGAAGGCGAGGCTTGCGATATATACTCGTTTTTTCATTAACTTACCTTTTATTACAACAAATCACCGCATTGACCGGCTGATGAGCCTCACGCCAAGTTAGGCACTCTGAAGAACCCGGCGGATAATTTCCTTCATCGGCGGAACGCAGTGGCTGAAATGAACTTTGTAGCCGTCACACAAATAGTTTTTATTCGGAATACCATTCGATGAAAGTGAGAAGCGATGTTTCGGACACCCACCATGGCAAACTGCTTTCACCGGACACTGAAGACAATCAACGGAGATATCCTTCGATTTACTTTGAGAAAATTGTATCTGCTGATCACTGTTGACCATTTTGAGCAGATTACTCTGATGAATATTCCCCAGTTTATTGTCCGGAAAAACGAAGTGATCACACGAATACACATCACCGTTCGCTTCTAGCGCCAGATTTGCGCCACACTCTTCAGAAAAGACACAGCTCCCTTTTCCGCCAATGAGCTGGGTCATGGTCTGTTCAAAGTTCATCACAAAATACTGACCAATGTCCTTTTTCGCCCATTCGTCAAAGATGGTATTCAGAAAATGACCATAAGCGGCGGAAGGCACCGTCCACGGCGCTACCTGACACGGCTCTGAAAAGTCAGGCTTAATCAGGAACAGCCCATTTTCATCCGCCTGATTGGCAACCCGCTCGACCAGCGGAATAAATTGCATGTAATGGCTGCCGACGGCTTTTAAAGCACGATAGACTTCCAGTGGCTCATGGACATTATGCTCACTGACAACCGTCAGTGTATTAAATTCGACTTGATATTTCTTCAATAACGCAATGGCTTCAATCACCTTGTCATAAGTATCTTTGCCTGACTTAGTTCGCCGATAGCGATTATGATGCGCCGCATTCCCATCAATAGAAAGGCCGATCAAAAATTGATGCCGGTGAAAAAATTGCGCCCAGCTTGGCGTAAGATTCAGACCATTCGTCTGAAAAAAGTTATTAATCTGTTTTCCCTGCGCATAACGCTGTTGATACGCCACTGCTTTTTCAAAAAATTCTAGTCCGGCCAGTGTCGGTTCCCCGCCCTGCCAGATAAAATCGATAACGGGTGCTGACTGAGATTCAATATTGGTTTTTACATAGTATTGCAGTGTCTCTTCATCCATTTGCCAGTTCTTTTTCCGGCTCGGGTAAAGTTTCTCTTTCTCCAGATAAAAACAGTATTCACAATCAATGTTACATACGGAGCCGGTTGGCTTCGACAACAGCTGAAAATTTTCAATCTGGTTTTGCATCACAGTGTCCTCACGTATTCGACAAAACAGGGCCGTCGCACCAACGACAGCCCTGATTCACTTTCTATTAATATTCGTATTTGTATCCGTTATTGAAATGTGTAGCTTTGGTTTTCACTCTCTTTCCACCCATATCTTACGGATTTAAATTCAATTTTATGTACCCCTTGCGGGACTTTGAGTGCCTTGGTGTAAAGCTGCCAGTCTCCGTTATCAAATCGATAACCAATGGATGCGTTCTGAGTCCGGTTCACAATCGAAAATGTCTTGAACAATGGGTTGTAATGACCAAACGGTGCTTCTGTCACGCGCTGTTTACCATCTTTATCCAGAATCTGTTTCACCATTTCAGATTCTGGCATCAGAGACATATCCACAGCACTGCCATCCCACTCAACCAAAGCCTGACGCATAGTTTCAAGTACCGCTTTATATTTAGGGTCTTGTGCCAGATTATTTAGCTCATATGGGTCGTTCACCTTGTCATACAGCTCTTCCTGAGGACGAGGTTCAAACCAGATTTTTTGCTGTTTGTTCAGATGACCGGCGTCATTCTCCGCCTTCATCGATTGCATGATCCCCAGATTGTTACGGAAATTATTGTCATATCCACCGGGAATTTCCGTATGCTCGTTATACACATAACTATAGCGTGCATTCCGGACACTTCGCCCGTATTGAGGGATTTCATCGAAACGATCCCGCCCGGCATAGGCGTATTCACGTACAGTTGCGTTATCTTTCGATAAATCGACTCCGGTCATATAGTCTGGAACTTTGCTGCCAGAGAACCCAAGAATGGTCGGGGCTAAATCTTCAAAAGAGACCAGACGATTTTCTGTTTGACCGTTGTGTTTCCACCATGCGGGTTGATATTGCTTCGGTACATGCGCGATGAACGGCACTTTCAAACCCGAATCATAAAGATCGCGTTTATGCCGGGGAATGCCATCACCGTGATCGGTTGTCACGATCAAAATGGTGTTGTCCCACAATCCGTCTTTCTTCAGTCCCTGAACGATCTTGCCGACCATCTGATCCATCACCTGAACGTTGTCGTAATGCCGGGCAATATCACGTCTGACTCTCGGTGTATCGGGATAATAGGGTTCAAGTTTGACGTCATTCGGATCCGTTGGCTGGATGTTGTAATGAGTCCGCAACTTATCCCATCGATTGACCAGCCCCTCCCATTTTTTGGTTAACAGATCCTCCTTGCGAAAAATCCCTGACTCATGCGTAATCTGTGGATTGAGATGTAAGAAGAATGGCTTACCATGAAGATCGTAATTCCGCCATGCCGTCGGGAGCATCAAATCATCCATATTTTTATAAGTGCCATGTTTGTCCCACAACGTAAATGGCCCGATATTCATTGGCCCGCCTGAAAACTGATAGTCGGTTTTGGTATCGTTGTAAGTGAAATATCCATTGGCACGGAGTAATTCGGGATATCCTTTGACCTGTGACTCAGGCACCCCAATATATCCGCCACCGGGATAATTGGTCGTACGCATATGCTGCAACCCCAGAGTCTGAGGGAATCGGCCAGTAATCACACCAGCCCGGCTCGGTGCAGAAACGGGAGCCATGGTATACACCTGCTGAAAACGGACACTCTCTTTTGCCAATGCATCGATATTTGGGGTCTTTGCGACAGGATCCCCATAAACGCCCCATCTTGGACTCAGATCTTCAGCCATAATTAGAACGATATTCGGTTTTTCAGACTGTTTCTGTGGTGCAAAATCAACCGCATTGACCGTACTGCTGATACTGGCAGCCAATAATGTTAAAGCCAGGACTTTTTTCTTCATTTCCTACTCTCCTGAAAGTTAGCATTTGAATCGCCCAGAAACAAAAAACCCAAGAAGAAATATAAATATCTCTTCTTGGGTTTTGCCTGCCGAAACAGTAACAATCCGCGCGAATACAGATAGCCTACTTTTTGTTGTGTAAATAGCAATTACAGGCCGCATTATCTGTGATTGCTATCGTCTTTCTTATGTAACTCACCGCGAATGAAGCCATCAGGATTAACCATGCCCGATGGCAACCATCTTACCGTGTCAATTGAACTTAGAAATTAAACCGGGACTCGAGATACATCTGATCGTCGCCTTTATCACTCATGACTTCAGAAATTGCGATAGTGGTTCTACGATTGATAAAATACTTCAGTTGGAATTCAAAAGCTTTATCAAGCTCATCCACATTCACAATGATCGTCGGAGAGAATCCTTCACCGTTTTCAGGGAGTAAACTGTAGGTTACATTTGCAGATGCACCCAGCCCTTTGGTGGCATATCCCTGATTGCGGATAATATCACCATTTTCATTATCATCCATTTTCGAATAAGAAAAGTTCCAGGACACACGTTGCGCCATTGCAAACTGCTTATACCCATAGAATGTATAAGTCAGCAAATTCTTATCGGCTCGCTCAAAGTTAGTATCAGAATTGGAGTGATAAGAATCTTTCGTCTTCGCACCGCGGTTCCCCATGATTCCTTTACTACCGACAAAAAGACCCGGCTGACCATTATGAACCGCCAGATAAGCGCCGAAAGAATCGGATTCACGCGAATAAATATCTGCCGTCTGATAACCGAAATCCATACCCACAATGTCAGAATCTACATCATAGGAAGCATAAACATACAGGTTATTGTCATAGTGGCTGTCGTAAATAATTTTCCCTGCATTTTTTCTCCCTCTTTCTGACTGGTTGTTATACAAGCCAGTAATCGCGACATCATTGGAGAACGATGCCATCGTCGCTGTATATTTACCATAGCCCAGAAAGCCCCAAACCGAATCTTCAAAACCAACCCGGAATTGGTCAATCTTCTGCTTATCATCAAAATTATCGAAACGATCGGTTACCTTATTATCCTCATCAACCCAGTTTTCCTGAGCCTCCATCCGCACATCACCGACAAACCCGATTCGATCGGTAAGAGCGGTATACCCCCGCATGCGCATCATCACTTTAAAATAAGCTTTCTCATAATCAGTGTGATCCGTTGATGTGTTATAGCCCCCTTTTAAGAAGCCGTTAAAATACCACCGTGAATTTTTATCCAGATTGGTTAATGGTTCGATTGTTGAACCAACTTTCTTATAGTTTTTGACCAGATCAGAATCCCATTTTGTCGTGTCACTCTTTGCATAAACGTTATGGCTTAACCCACATGCTATCGCTATTGCTAAAATTGTAATATTTTTCATATTTTTCAAACCCCTATTAATAAAAAAACCCGCCAGACCGTTATAAATAACGTTCTGGCGGGTTTTGCCTGAAATTCAGTAGCAATCCAATATCAATAATAAATAAATATTATAAAATAAAAACCAATTAATCCTATTAATGTGACCAAACTCAATAAATATTTTTATCAATATAGAAAGTAAATCACAATCTAAAACACTTAAAAATACTTATTTAAAAATAATTACAGGAAAAAAGAATGAAGCGAACAACTTCATTCTTTTTATGATTTATTGAAATTAACTATTGGGATTAAATAACGGTGCTTTTGATTTCGGCATATTCTCTTTAAATACCTTCGCCGCAGCAACAACCTCTGCCAGAACTTTCGGTGAACGTTTTGCAAGATTTGTCGTTTCATTCGGATCATCTTTGAGGTTATACAATGTCGGCTCATTCAGCCACACAACCCCTTTTCTACCTTTGCGCTCTCCGAAGACAACTTTATAGTCTCCCATCCGAAATGCCGTAAACTGCCCCAGAACATAATAAGGCATGATTGTTCTGGCACTCTTATCCCCTTTCAACCATGTTTTACTGATATCAAACCCATCGAGATCTTTGACCGGATGATGTGTCCCGGTAAGAGACATAATCGTCGGCAGGATATCCAGCGTGCTGCCGATACCATCAACCACCTCATTTTTCAGATGTCCTTTCCAGTTGACAATGAATGGCACTCTCATCCCGCCTTCATACTGGGTTCCCTTTGCATCTCTCAAGTTTCCTTTTTGACCGGCAAGCCCCCATTTGTTCCACATCCACCACGGGCCGTTATCTGAGGTGAACATCACGATGGTATTATCCGCAATTCCTTGTTTTTCCAGCTGATCCATAATTTGTCCGACCGACCAGTCAATCTCCAGCAAGATGTCACCATAGCGGTTGTGACCTTTACCGACAAACTCAGGAGAACCAAACAGGGGCGTATGTGTCTGAGGATAAGACATGAACATGAAAAACGGATTTTTTTGGTTCTTATGCTCGGCAATATAATCTTTGGCACGACCGGTAATATCTTTGGTAAAGGTTGCCTGTTTCATACCACCGGGAACTTTATAGTCAACATACTTACCATTGATGGTATTTTTTGTTTCATAAGACATATACAAAGGCACATCCCAATACTCTTGCTTAGGCAGAATATAAGCAGGCATTCCCTTAACCCAAATATCATGCGCTGCTTTAGGATTATTTTTCATCAATGTATTCATTTCTAACTGATTCGGCGAAATCGTTGAATAACGGTCATTACTGGCAGGAATACCATACCACCAGTCAAACCCGTGACGGGTCGGGAATGAGTCGGCATTGGATCCCAGATGCCATTTACCGTACATCACAGTGTCATAGCCATTGGTCTTCAGCGAGTCTGCGATTGTCACTTCCGATTTTGGAAAACCATCCGGGTCACCTTCAATAAATACACCAGGCGCGGTTGTACCATACAGGCCAGTTTTAGGCCCTAATCGTCCAGTTAACAAACCACCACGGCTGGGAGAAGAAATAGGTGAACTTACATAAAAATTGGTCCAGCGCTGGCCTGTATTGGCGAGTTTATCCAAATTAGGTGTGGGGGTTTTACTGCCCTGCAAGCCGATGTCAGCCCATCCCATATCGTCAGTAAATAAAATAATAACGTTGGGCTTTTCCGCCGAATGTTGACTTGCCACAGCCAAGGGCGCCACGCTGGCCATACTCGCAACAGCAAAACTTACACTCATTGCAATATTCTTTATCTTCATTTTTGTGTACCCTATTTCCTTTATGTTATAACAATTTGATACCAAGTCTTACCAATTCCCATTGATATATGCCCATTGATATATACCCATATATTTAAACGATAAATGGGGTGAAACAGGGTACAAATAAAACATCGTCAAAAATAAAAATCCCACCCAAAATTCTATTTATAAAAACCTTACCGAGCATCAATTATTTTCACTATGATGCTTATATAATGTCTCCAGACAATGATGTACTCTTTCACACACCTTTATGAACAATTAAGCAGTGAATCAATATTATTCTCAGAGAATCCTGATTATATAAATACAAAACAATCGCACTCAAACAGTCCCGAGATTATTAAAAAGGATGCACGCTGTTTATTTATTCATATTCCCTTCTTTTTTGACACCTCAGCATAACGACCAGTCTGTTTAACTTTTTCCCAAAAAAAAACCTAAATTCAATCAAATCCAGATAATAACTATCAACCAGATCTGATTGGATTTAGGTCTTGCCTGCCAAAACGCAGTAACAATCCATATTGCCAATGAATGTGTTTTTTAAAATAACAACTAATTTAGTCTAAGCAAATACAATCTACCAGATTGTGATATATATCGATAAACAGAAAAGTAAGCTACAATTAATGTGATCATCACCATGTTTTAGTTTCACTTTCTTGAGTAGTCTATTGAAAAGATAAAATTATTAGCTTTATTTTTATAATATAAGCAACATCAGTGTCTGCCCATGTTTATAGTTTTGGCAACGACACAAAAACACTAACATACTGATTTTAAAGGATTGTTACTGTACATCGTACAGGCAAAACCTGAATGAGCAAGAATACCAGGCTCATTCAGGTTTTTTTTTGGCACAAATCAGGACATAGCACCGCACTCATGTAATGACTGATAAGAAGATCACTTCGCTTTTTATGAATCATAAGCATCTTTTGTGCGGATGAATAATGTTCATGTAGTTTTCATCCATTCTCATAAGGGAAATTAAAGATGCCCATGACTAAATTAAGAAAATCTCCTTTGGCACTTGCAATATGCATGATGGCAGCACCTGTGTTTGCAACATCAACCAATACAGAACAAGAGAGTCAGCCAAACGTATTGATGATCGTCGTTGACGATCTGGCTTTACCGGATGTCTCTGCTTACGGGCATGATCTGGCACCAACACCAAACATCGATAAGCTTGCTCAAGACGGAGTACTGTTTACCAATGGTTATGTCGCAGCATCGGTTTCAGCCGTTTCTCGGGCTGCGATTCTCACGGGACGCTCACCACAACGTTTCGGTTTTACTTACAATATTCATGACAAAAAAGATGCGGACAAAGGCTTACCGGCTGATGTACCAACGATCGGTGAGCGACTCAAGACACACGGTTATAACACCAATGCTATCGGTAAATGGCATCAGGGGTTCAACGACGAGTTTTACCCGACCAACCGGGGGTTCGATGACTTCTACGGCTTCCTGACCGGTGAATCCATTTATGCCAGTCAAAATACACCGGGAATCGTGACAACCCCCACCAAATTTGACGCCCGTAAAAAAATGTCTTACGACCATCGCGAGCCGCGTCAAAGTGTATTCAAAGGGAAAGAACGGAAAGTTGTCAACAATCTGAATAAATACTTAACTGATGATTTTACTGATGTCGCTATTCAATATCTGAATAGCCAAGAGGATAAGAAAAACCCGTTTTTCCTCTATCTGGCTTATAACGCGCCACACTATCCGCTACAGGTACCACAAAATTATTACGACAAATTCAGTGATATCAAAGATCCGGTCAGACGCACGTATGTCGCCATGATCAGTAATCTGGATGACAATATTGGCCGTGTCATGGAAACACTGGAAAAAACCGGACAAGATAAAAATACGATGATCTTCTTTGTTTCCGACAATGGGTGTCCGATCCAATTCGGATTCTGTGACTGTAGTGACCCCCTAGGCTCCGGCAAATTTACCTATGTTGAGGGTGGCGTTCATGTACCGTACATCTTTAGCTGGAAAGGGAAAATTAAGCCGAATCAACGCGTTGAATCTCCGGTTTCATCTATCGATATGGTGCCGACCATTATGTCTCATGTGGAAAAAAATAAAGATCTTCCCGCTGAACTCGACGGACTGGATCTCCTCTCGGTTATCAACGAGCCCGAAGCGTATAGCGACCGAAAACTCTTCTTCTCTCAAACGCCACTGCACGCAATGCGGGACGGTAAATACAAGCTTTGGATCTCTGACGACCAAAAGAGCACAGAACTTTACGATCTGGAGAAAGATTCAGGAGAGCTTCACAACATCGCCACTGAGCATCCGGAGATCACGCAGAAAATGCAAAAAGCGCTTCAACAGTGGAATCAGGAAAATCCAAAACCGTTGTGGAATATGCATCGTACTTTCCCCAACTGGAAAACCTGTACAAAAGATACCGAAGGCGTTTATTAACACCGTCTCGTATAACCATACAGTGATGTAACGACTTTCGGGCGGTTACCAATCAGAGATCCAAATGACGAGAAAACAAAGAGATAAGAGAATGAAACAATATACGACCAGTAAGCTTGCACTATCAGTTTTGGCGGCGTTGGGAACATCAATGACCATGGCGCCGGTTCACGCGGCAAAACAGCAGCCACTTCGGGCACCGACCGATCAGCCGAATGTCATCCTCATTTTAGCGGATGACTTAGGGATCGAAGGCATCAGTCAATTCGGTGGTGAATATTATTCACCGAATATCAACAAACTGGCAAGAAACGGCATCTCATTTAACAATGCTCATGCCACACCATTGAGTTCGCCAACCAGAACCCGGTTGATGACCGGTATTGAAAACCGCAAAAATTATAAAGCGTTTGCCTATCTCGATCCCAACTCTGTCACTTTTGCCAACACCTTTAAAAATGCGGGGTATACAACAGCAATCACCGGGAAATGGCAACTCAGTGGTAACGGGTTTGATGGTTTGAAAGGGATCACACCATCAGAGGCCGGCTTTGATCAATCACTGGTTTATTTCCGGTATACCCGTGACTCAAAGGGCTCCCGTTACTGGGCACCGACACTGTATTACAACGATAAAAAAGCCTCGTTTGAAGAAGGTTTCGGTCCGGATATGGAGCAAAAATTCGTCAAGAGCTTTATCTCGAAAAACAAAGATAAACCCTTTCTGCTCTACTACCCGATGGTGCTCACTCATAACCCCTTTGTGGTCACCCCTGACTCCATGAACGCCAAGAGCAAGAAAGACAAATTGTCCGGCATGATTACTTATATGGATAAACTGGTTGGTGACCTGGTTGATTATGTTGATCAAGAAGGCTTATCTAAAAATACCATTTTCGTCTTTGTCACCGATAATGGCACCCATCCAAGTATTGTATCTTACCGCTATGGACATAAAGTTCGCGGTGGGAAAGGTCACCCGACTATCAACGGAACCCACGTGCCACTTGTATTCAGCTGGCCGGGTCAGTTAGACAAAGGCGTGAAGAAAGATGCTCTCTTCGACATCATGGATGTTTATCCGACCATCTCTAAACTGGCAGGATTAAAAGTTAAACAGGAGATCGATGGGGTCGATCAAGTGCCAGTTCTCAAGGGGCAGAAAGAATCGGTCCGCGATACCATTTTTATGCACTACTCTCCGGTATGGAAATTCAAACCGACCAGCTTTATCTTCAACAAAGAATGGAAGCTCTACCACAACGGTAAATTTGTTAAACTCGACACAAAAGCGGGAACAGAAACCGTAATTACCGAGAAAAACCGTACAGCAGAATCAGACAAGCAGCTTGCTTATCTGAAAGCTGAGATGGCGAAAGTGAATGATACGCCATTAGATCCACACACCAGCCCTTGGTGTGTCGGTCAAGAGTCATTAAAAAAAGGTGTCTCAGCACTGATTGCTGGGTGTGATATGGATAAAGCAGGTATGCGTCCGGCTAAACTGGAATTTCTGGACTAACCACCCATTTGGCTTATCCACAACATGTCTGCATTCACTCAGACAAAGTTATCCCCCACAATAACTGTGGTGTAGCCAAACCATCAGCCCCATGAACATGGTTAACGATGTGATTGGGGCTGCTTAGCTGTACTAATTCCGATCTGATCTGACAGTTACCCACTTCGTGACTCGGTGACTGTCAGATTAAATTTGGGCTAGATTCTTTTCAGCCCAGATTGATTTCCTCTCTTCTAATGTTTCGATTGGCATTCTGCCACGGTACATTTTCCTCGATGAGTCCGATGATTGTTGTCGTAGTCGATCCATGCTTCCGGCTCTTTCGATAACTCTTCCATCGAACTAGTCTGAACGAATACAAATAAGAGCTACATTTCTGCTATTAACTCTATTTCAATCTTTGCATCCATTGGTAATCTTGCAACTTCAATACATGATCGAGCAGGTTTGTGCGAGCCAAAGAATTCGTCATATATTGCATTTATTTTAACAAAATTATCCATATCTCGTAAAAAAATAGTCGTTTTGACTACGCTGTTCAAACTACATCCAGCTTCGAATAAAGTTGAGCTAATATTTTTTAAACATTGTTTCGTTTGTAACTCTATATCATTAGAAACAATTTTCATTGTTTCAGGTTCAATAGGAAGTTGACCAGAAAGGTACAACATACCTTTACTTTCCATTGCGTGACAATATGGGCCAACAGCCTTAGGGGCTTTATCTGAAAAAATAGGATTCATAATTTTCCACTTCTTTAATTCGATATATTTTATATATTCTTACGAAAGGCATCACAAAGGATGCCTCAAAAATATATTCAAACTATAATCTATAGGCTAAAAACAAATTTTTAACCTATCTGATTGCGCTATGTTTAAATTGAGGGAGGTATTTTGAATTGATCTCCAACATGTCATCTAAAATTTCTTTAGTAACTGTACCTTTTCGAACTAACGGATTAATAGTCAAAGCCTGTAGAGCTGTGGCATAGTCTCCGGTAACACCAGCTTTAACTGTTAATTCTTCAAAAGCTTTCTGAAGCTGTAGAGTCCCCCTTATTGCAGGATTAACAATAGGCTCCAAGTTTAGAGGCATAGCGCCACATGATGTAATGACTGAAGTCGCCTCAATTGCGCAATCATTTGGTAGCTCAGATATAGTTCCGTTGTTACGTACATTTACGTGCATTAATGTCCGCTTATCATTGTAAATTGCGCTTATTAACTCACAAGCTGCGTCTGAATAATATGTACCACCACGTTCTTCAAGCTGCTTTGGTTTAACGTCTAAATTTAAATCTTCGTACAATTTAAATAATTCGGTCTCTATCGCCTGAACTTCTTCTCCACGGGTTATATAGTTTTCACATTTCAATTCCTTCAATTCCGCATCATCTTGTTTATAATAATATTGATGATAACCACAGGGTAAAGCACCAAGCTGCATAAGTTGTTCCGGTACCCATTCAACTTTACCAAGGTTTTTGGGAAGTTCAAAATCCTCACCTTGACACATTTTTTCTAGTAGCTCTTTAATCCGATCCTTTCCATTATCCCAGACATGAAAGGCATGGATAAAATGGTTCAGCCCTGCAAACTGGACTTGAATATTTTTACCTAATAGCTCTTCAATACCGTATTGCGTAATAACAGGAACATTACACAGGCCAATGACTTTAACGTTTGTATGTTTTAAAACTGCCTCAGTAATAATACCAGAAGGATTTGTAAAATTAATCAACCAGGCATCAGGGCAAATATCTTCTATGTCTCTACATAAGTCCAAAGTGACAGGGATTGTACGCATCGCCTTTGCAAATCCTCCAATCCCATTCGTTTCTTGACCGATCATTCCGTAGCGATGTCCAAGCAGTTCATCTTCAATACGCGCAGGAATCATACCAACCCGCATTTGTGAACATACAAAAGAAGCGCCTGACAATGATGCTCTTCTATTGAAACTAATATTTAATTCAATATCTAAGCCGGATTTCTTGATCATCCTTTTAGCAAGAGCTCCAACCGTTTCAACTTTATATCGTCCCTCTTCAATATCGAATAAATCTATGTGAGTAATCGGAAGTTCATTATAACGTTTAATGAACCCTTCGATAATTTCTGGAGTATAACTGGAACCTCCACCAACAATTGTTATTTTAAGCAATTTACTTACTCCTATTAATTTTATGCAATTCGATTATTTCACTTGCAATATCACGACAAAGCATACCTGTCATAATATGATCTTGAATATGAGTGAGAATAAGAGTCATCTTTATCTTTCCCTCCCCTTCATCTAAACCAATAAGATATGTCTGGTCTTTATGAACTTTATTTAACATCTCATCAGCTTGATCAAGCAGTTTTAAAGACTCTTCAATATCCCCTGTTCTTGCATGTCTCATTGCTTCCATCGTTGCTGAACGAGCATTACCAGCAGAACACAACAAACCCATCAAATATTCTTCACTTAATAGCGGAGAGTTTTCATTTAAATCTATTTTTGACATTTAACAATCCTTTACTTTTCATGAATGTGTAAGAATAAAATATATTCTTCACTAACATTCCTATGGTAGTAACTCATTAACTTCCATATTATTTTCGTTATATAATTTAGCTTTTTCTTCATCCATGAGTTGTTTCTCATACATTTTGAAGAATGGATAATAAATAATTCCTGCGACTACTAAGTTAATCATGACAACGAAAAAGGCTTGTACCGACCAATTGGTAGCCCACATTGCTCCGATTGGAGCTGGGGTGGTCCAGGGTGGAATAGCCACAATACGATTCAGTAATTCAAATTTAAATGAAAACCAAGTAATTACACCACAGATTTGAGGTGCTAAAACCCAAGGGATGAAAAAAGTCGGGTTCATAACGATCGGTGTACCAAATGAAACGGGTTCATTAATATTAAATACTCCCGGGATCAGTGACATTTTACCAATAGCTCTCAAATGCTGAGATCGTGAACGAATAAAGAGTAAAACAAGTGCGATTGTAGCGCCTGACCCCCCGACCTGAATAAAGAAATCAATTAGCGGTTGTGCAAAGATTGTAGGTAGTTCTGTACCGGGAACACCTTGCGCTAAAGCTTGTTGATTAACGGTTAAATTTGATAGAAGAAAAGGCGTAATAATACCACCAGTAATTGCAGCACCATGTACACCTGCCCACCATAAAACTTGCGCAATAAAGGTAACGAGTAAAACAGCACCTAAAGAGTCAGAAGCAGATACCAGAGGTTTGAATAATTCCATAATAGCTTCTGGAAGAATAAAACCAGTTTCATTGTAAATAAATAAATTTAATGGATAAATTGTTATTACTACCACTAAAACTGGAATCAATAGTTCAAAGGATTGACGAATTTTCTCCGGGACTTGCTGAGGTAGTTTTAAACCAATATTATATTTATGCAAAAAATTCATCATTTCTGGAACATAAATACCAATTAGCATGGCTGTAAATATTCCCTTTCCACCCATATTATTCGTTAAAATAAAACCATCTCCCATAGGGGCTGCAACTAATAAGAAAGTGGATAATGATAATAAGCTTGCCAAGTGTGGGTTAAGTGTTTTGTAATTTCTTGCTAAATTATATCCAAGACCTGATACTATCCACAAAGTCATGATACCCATGGTATAGTGAAAAGGTAACATAATTTGTTCTTTGTAGTTTGCAGCAAAAGTTGACCATAAATTTGTGGATGTTTTTTCAAAGGGTGGATATGCAACTACTAATAAAAATGACCCGACAATGATAAAAGGAATTGCACCAATAAATGCATCCCTAATAGCCATAACGTGTCTTTGGGCTCCGACTTTACCGGCTAATGGAGCAAGTGTGTTTTCTAGAAAACTAAAAATTTTATTTTTCATATTTTTATTTCCTATGCTTAGCTACTTTTTAGCGCCAATGCTTGCGTTAAAATTTCGTCACCATTTAGTGTCCCATATAGCATCATATTTATCTTTGCACATTTTTTTCCTTCTTCTTCACATCTCTTGTTGAAGTCATTAAACTTATAGCTAACTTGTGGTGCCACAAGACAAATATCATATTGATTTACTACATCTTCAAATTCAGATATTGAATATGCTTTTATTTCAACATCAACTTTTCTTTCTTCTGCAGCTTTTAGCATATTATTTACAACCATAGAGGTAGACATACCCGCCGCACAACACAGGAATATTTTTGTAGTCATAATTATCTCTTAATTAAAAAATGGCATGTTATCAGACTAAATGTAATTGGATCGGTAATAATTATTTTTTAAAGTTAATAGTTCCCCCTATAATATTTAATTACAGTAATAATATGATATATTTATTCAATTCCAGAATAAGAGCTATCATGTTTTAATGACACTCTTACTCGTGTGTTTTATTATTTTTTTAGAATTAACTTATAACCATACATAAATATCATCATTAATCATTATTATATGAATAGAATTCAAAACTATATTCACTTAACTTAAAGTAGTTAATACTGTATTCAAAAACAGTACCATCATCGAGCTCTCCAATAGAGATAACTTTCAATAAGGGATAGTTTTCACTAGTCGATAATAATTTTGCTAATTTTTTTCCGGCTAATTCAGGAAGTACAATTTGTTTACTTCTTGATATATGAAGTCCTTTAGACTTGATATATTCGTACTTTGACTCCCTCATTACATCAACAGTTAAATCAGAAAACAGAGATAAAGGCATGTATGTACGCTCCACCATTTCTGGCTCTCCATTAATAAATCTAACCCTTTCGATATGATATACCATATCATGCGCATCAAGATTTAACTTTGAACCGACCATCATATCAGATTCTAATATTTCGAAAGTGAGTACTTCTGTTGTCAAATCTTTTCCTTGAGACTTCACCTCTTTATAAAAGCCTAATAATTCAGATGCTCCATGTATTGCTAACTTATTCTTCTTAACAAATGTTCCGGTTCCTTTTATCCTGAATAAAAAGTCTTGCTCAACCAGTAATGCAAGAGATTTTCTTAGCGTCATTCTACTGACGTTGTAAATCTCGCACAGAGTGCTTTCTGAGGGCAGCATACAACCCTCTTCATATTCTCCGGAACTAATTTTTTCAATTAAGTCATCAACAATTTGTAAATAGACTGATTTCATTTATTCTTACACCTCGTTTTCTATTTTGAGTATACACCATGTATACATCATGTCTACAATCACAAGATAAAAAACTATACATGATGTATACTATGAACGTTAAAAATTAAGAATATTAGGAATTTAATCCAATATATTCAATATGATAAGGCTTATTGATCAAGTTCACATTTTGGATTTTTAATGTTAGTGAATCCCAATTTTTCTTGATACTCAGAAAAAATGAAAATAGTCATTCATCTAACACTGGATAGAACTGCCAGCTGTGAAGTACTTATCCTGCTACCTCTATCATGGCATTTTGTCAGACAAAAGTATTATCAAACCAACAGCATATGCAATTGGATTTCAAACTATTTTAAAAGATGCCCATGCTCATAACAAAAATGGCGGCAATCGATGTGATTGCCGCCATTTCAAAATGATGCTTTTTACTTTCCTACAACTGTAGGAAGGTAAAAAAGTATCATACTGAGTGTCGCTGTAAACATTGTACTGTCGTATGATTTTGGTGAGGTTGAAAAATAAAGTATCATACTGCTTGAGCTTTACCCCTTTCAAGAAGGCCTATAGTGAGTAATAAAGTTTCATACTATAGTCGTTCTTCAATAGGTAAAGATTGAGAAAGGAGACTCAACAACGTTTCTTCACTTTTAGTTTGGCACTCCCATACAACCAAAACATGCTGTAACCCTCCCCGAAAAAATGGACGCTGGTAAATAGGGCTTTTCCGTTTACACTGAAATAAACGGAGAGTGCATGATGAAAAAATCACGCTATACAGAAACGCAAATCGTCAAGATCCTGAAGGAAGTCGAAGCCGGCAGGAAAGTCAATGAAGTGTGCCGCGAATACGGGATCTCTGATGCAACCTACTATAACTGGAAATCGAAGTACGGTGGTATGGAAGCCTCTGATG
>NZ_FULE01000035.1 GCF_900163965.1 Vibrio ruber DSM 16370 | reverse complement strand
AAGCCGACGGGCTTCGGAGACATCCATTCCCGCATATTTTTTGCGCCAGGTGTAAAAAGTCGCATCCGAGATCCCGTGTTTACGGCACAACTCCCTGACGGGAATACCTGCTTCGGCTTCTTTAAGAATGGTAATGATCTGTTGTTCGTTGAATCGCTTCTTCATGTTCATCATCTCCTTGGTTGGATGAACATCACTAAGTATAGACTGGACTAGATTTAGGGGAGCAGGTCATTTACTATTAACTATATAGGGTACCTATACCTGAGTGGGCGACAAGGAAATACCTACTTGAACCGCGATCGAATAAATCCAAGTCAGCCTAAACCAGATAAATCAGTCATTACGGATAACGGTGAAATTGAAAATGTTTTTGAGATTGACTTCGCTGATATCGGTTTCGACTCAGAAAATGAACTTTTGTCGGGAACAATTAACTTCGAAATAGACTCAGAGGAGGAAGTTCTACATCGCCTTGCCCATCCAGAGCAGAAAAATATAGATGAACATGATTTATTGTTTCTAACCTCATTAAATCGAAAATAAAATATCGTCAATTGAGTACGCGAGCTAATCCAAAAGCGGGTTAGCCCGTGTAATAGAGGTTAACTAAATGGATATTCTGATTCAGGCAAGAACTGCATTCAAAGCAATCCAACTATTATCAGATTCATCTCTAAATCTCTCTCTGACAATACCATTAGATGCCCCTGGTGACGGTGGCTACTTATACATTTTTGAAAACAGAGCTAAGCAGTACGTAGTGAAGCATTATCTGACTAAAGAAGAAATTCGAAGTGAAACTGTTGTAGATTGTGACCTTAATTTACAAGATGGACAGTTTACCATCTTCTATGGCCCTACTTGGGACAAGAAAAGTGCCGATGACTACGCTGCTAGCTGTCAACTAACTAAAGGGGATTTCTCACACTATGAAGGAAGTAGTTTGTCATTAGTAAATGTCTCGGATGAGGTAGTCGCTTGTGAGTATGAAACGCCTAAAGGTTCGTTCAAAATGAATTCAGGCAAGTCGAAAATAGTGGTTCGTGCTGGCGAAGTCTTGGGTCGAGGAAAAAATGTGAGTATTAGTCGGGTACTCGATGATAACGAAGATAGTGGTTTGGTAAATGTGCCTCTGCTTAACGACGAGAAGTTGACTAAAGGTGAAATTTATAATGTTGTACTCACATTATATTCAGTTCAGGGGCGAGTAGCTGCGGGCGTAGTGTTTAGATATTGAGTTAATAGGAAGTGTAACCCACCCAGTAATCTGCGTTGCCTGAAAAGTAAGTATCAGACTATATCATCACACCCCCAATCATTTTGATGGCAAATAAGGTCAGTAACACTTTGATGATTTTAATCATCTTGTCATTATTGGTTCTCAAACGAAGTTTTGTTCCTAAAAATGAACCTAATATAGATCCGATAATCATGTAAATAATCAGGTTTAACTCAGTGAACAGGCTCGCTGTTACAGATAAATAGACTGGAATTTTCGCCATATGGCTGATCGTCATAAACAGCGCACTCGTAGCGATGATTTCATCTTTAGACTTCAGTTGTTTGGTTAATACATTTAAAGCCAGAGGGCCAGTTGCACCGACAACCAACCCTAAACCCGTTTGCAAAAAACCAATCACATAATAGCTTTCGTATCGACCGACTAACGCCGAAAACTTGCTGCTCCACAGGTTGAGTAGAATGTATAAGCCAATTGCAGCGGGGACATAATCCATTGAAATATGAGAGAGACCATAGCCAATAAACAGTGCCCCTATGACGGAGCCAATCAAAAACTTAGGCAGCAGTTTCCATCTGACATATTTTAATGAAAAGAGCATTCGCGAAATGTTACTTGCGAGTTGAACCACGCCATAAGCCGGTATAATTAAGCTAGGGCTGAGAAAGGATGGAAAGACAACAATTAAGAGCATACCACCACCAAATCCAATCGTGGCTGCAACCATGGATGTCAATAATGCGAATAAGCCTAACAGATATTCTATGGTTCGTTTCTCCTTGCTATGTGTATAACGGTAAAAATGAGGCTTAAGCGGTTGGTACTTCGTTATGCGAATTTTTCCACCAGCGCTCGGGTCATAAAACGACTATGCGGATCTTCTTGATAATGAGCAAACGGCCCGCAATAACGGAAACCAAATTTTTCGTATAGCTTTCTGGCCGGGCTGAAGAAGTCGTGAGATCCCGTTTCAAGACTGACTTGCTGATATCCTCTGTCAATTGCGATATTGAGTGCATGAATAAGAAGCTTGGTGGCTACACCGGATTGGCGGGCAGACTTCGAGGTTCTCATTGATTTCAACTCAATATGCTCAGGGGTCAGTTGTTTGAAGGCTAGACAACCTTGCAGCTCATCGCCGTGCCAACCGCTAAAGAAGGTAATTTCCGGAGATTTTAGCGCATTCATATCTAAGGCATGTACACTTTCCGGGGGAGAATTACTGTACATATCTGCCAGATGTTCTTCGAGTAATCTGATCACTTCTCCACCGGATAAATCATCGATTTTGATTTCCATATGCTGAATTTTTCCTTATCTGTATGAGGTTAAATCAGGTGAAGGTATGTCTGAATGCCGTGCGAAAATTTCTTATTCACCATAAAAATCGTTATATATCAAAATGTGAGTCTATTCCAGAACTGAGACGTTCCTCCAGAAAAATACCTTTTCTCTTTACCCGACCCGATTGATTTTCAATTTCATCAAGATTCATATAACCGTTTCGTTATAATATCTCGGTTCTGTTTTCGTCTGCAAAAATAAATAGATAAGCGCATCCACATTCAGACAGAGCAGTCATCTTCATCATTTGCTTATTTAACAATGTCAGGAAAAAACTATGGGGACTTTGAACTTCCGTCTTGTCAGTGGTGTCGGTGAAGCCTTGGTCGTCCGTGACTATCAGGGACATGAATCGATCTCTGATTCATTGGATGCACAGGGAAACCCGGTGTATGGCTTTCGCTATCACATCGAGCTGGCCAGCCGCGATTCCGGCATCAGTGCCGAGCAACTGGTTGATACCGCAGCCGTGCTGGAAGTCATCCGCAATGGCGAAGTGGTGCAGCAAGTCCACGGCATTGTGCGCAGCTTCAGCCGCGGTGATACCGGCCATCATCACACTTATTATTCCCTGACACTGGTGCCGTCCCTTGAGCGGTTGTCATTGCGCCACAACAGCCGGATTTTCCAACAAAAAACCGTCCCTGAGATTCTGGCGATCCTCCTCTCGGAAATGAACATCACCGACTACGCTTTCTCCGTCAAACGCGAATGTGCACCGCGGGAGTTCTGTGTTCAGTATCGGGAGACCGACCTAGAGTTCTTCCACCGGCTGGCGGCAGAAGAAGGCTTAATGTATACCTTCAGCCACGAGGCCGAAAAACATACCTTAATTGTCACCGACAATAGCGCCGGATTTACTCAGCTGGGCGGCAGTGTGCCGTATAACGTGCTGTCCGGTGGTGTGGCTGACACCCCGTATGTCTCCGCCATGCGTGAGACCAAACAGTCCGAAGTTACCGAAGTGACGCAGCGTGACTATAGTTTTAAAAAGCCGTCTTACAGCTTTAAACAGTCGGCACTTGGCAGTGACATGGCCTATCAGTTGCCGGACTACCAACACTACGATGCACCGGGGCGCTATAAAGACGATGCCAGCGGCAAAGCCTTCAGTCAGATTAAGCTCGAACATCTGCGCCGCACCAGTCATACCGCAACCGGTAAAAGTAACGAAGCCAAACTTCAGGCCGGGGTGGTGTTTACACTGGCCGACCACCTTGATAGTGCAATGAATCGCCCCTGGCTGATTGTCGGGATTGACCATCAGGGCAGTCAGCCGCAAGCACTGGAAGAGTCCGGTGGCAGCGGTGCGACGACTTACAGCAACCAGTTTGTCGTCATCCCGAATGAAACCCTGTGGCGTATGCAGCCCCAGCCAAAACCGCAAGTCGATGGCCCGATGGTCGCGACCGTTGTCGGCCCCGAAGGCGAAGAAATCTACTGTGATGAACATGGCCGGGTGAAAGTCTCTTTCCCGTGGGACCGTTACAGCAACGAAGACGAGCACAGCTCCTGCTGGGTGCGCGTCGCACAAGGCTGGGCAGGCGCCCAGTACGGCATGATGGCGATCCCTCGTATCGGCCATGAAGTGATTGTCACCTTCCTCAACGGTGACCCGGATCAACCGATGGTGACCGGGCGCACCTATCACGCGACCAACACGCCGCCCTATCCTCTGCCGGATCACAAAACCAAAACCGTGATTCGCACCCAGACCCATCAGGGCACCGGTTTCAACGAATTAAGTTTTGAAGACCAGTCCGGCAGCGAGAAGATTTACCTCCACGCGCAGAAAGACTATGAAGCGCTGGTTGAAAATGACAGCACCACCCAGATTAAGCATGACCGCCATCTCACGGTTGAAAATGACCGTTACAGCCATGTGCAGGTCAACGACCATCTGAGTATTGACGGTGAGCAGCGAACCGCAATCAAACAGAACCTCACCCTCGAAACCGATGCCTCACTGCATCAGAAAGTCGGCCAGAAAACCATTGTCGATTCAGGCAGCGAAGTGCACCTCAAGGCCGGAAATGCTGTGGTACTCGATGCCGGTAATGAAATCACCGTCAAAGTCGGCGGCAGTTTTATCAAAGTCGATGCAGGCGGCGTGCATGTGGTCAGCGGTGCGATCAACCTTAACTCCGGCGGCAGTGCCGGCAGCGGCAGCGGTTACGCCGGCCAGCTTGCAACCATACCGAACCTCCTCACCGCGTTAACAGCTCCGGAAGAGGCGCAGGCACCGTCATTTACGGCAAGCGAGGTGCAAGCATCACCCCAGCTGATTCCTTATTCTCCGAACCTGATTCAACAGGTTGAAGCAGATATGCTGACTGGCAACCCGGTCACACCGGTCTGTAAAGTCCCCGTGGGCGGCCCATGTCCGTTTAGTGATTTTGACCCCAGTAGTTTGGCGACATCCCCAGCGACATCAGCTTCCGGCCAGAACTCAGCTCAAGGCAAGTCATCAGCAGGACGCCAAGCCGAGAATGAAGCTCAGGAAATCCCTCTAGCAACACCAGTCATGATTTTTGAAACCAGACGTCAGATGGACGATATGGATGCCAGAGACATGCATCATGGGGATTATGATGAGCAGACATTAAAAGAACAGTTCGATTTAACAGATGTTTCGGCCAAACTCAATGCCTATACAGGCCTGAAGTACCCGGATATTCATACCAGTTATGGCGACTTTGGTGGCTTTAATCCCTACTCTCAACAACCCGAAGAGTATCTCAGCCTCGCCGAACGGTCAGAGATTATGTTTGATGAGTTTCGTGACCTGGCGAAGATGTTCTCATGGCATGGTGCCTATAAAAATGTCATTCATGAAATGATAACGCATATGCAGAAGAACACCGGCGAGCCGTTCAGTTCTCCATTACTGGATCAGGCGCTGAAAGAGCAGATTGAAGGGGATGATTCCGAGAATAGTTCTTTGTTTTTCATCAAGTCTGCCTTGAAAAACAATATTGATTGGAGTCACAGTATTTATCCAGAAACTAATACTCAAGCTTTGAATACTGCAGTTCAGGGGGCAATTTTACCGCAGTTTGATGACTTAGAAGATTTTACTAATGGATTAGTAATTTGTGTTCATGACTCATGGTCAACTCAAATTACTCTTCAATCACTGGAAGTGAGAGAAGACCAGTTCACTGCAGCAATTCATTATAGAGTTCAGGATCATTTCGGGCTGGATGATACCGATATATGTAACCCTGTTTATAAACAATTCCGCATTTTCCGGTTGTGGTTTGTATTACAGAGATGGCAAGAATTTAATTTTAAACCATTTATTACTGAAATGAATGCCACTGTAACAATTAAAGGGACTCGAGCATGAACAAAAAATTATGGGTAATTCTGACATTTATTTTTTGTGGATTGCTCTATTTCGGTTATCAGATACTTCATCCTGTAGAGATTGTCGATGTTCATCAGGATAAACATTGGACTGATATTGTGGTTAAAAACTTCCCGGTAACCCGTCGGGGAAAAATCCAATGGTGGAAAGAGAACCAAGGTTTCTTAAAAGAAAAGTATGGTATTCCTAAACCATTTAATGATGGAACTTTTGAAATTACTTTCTGGGATATTGGCTCTGGTTATCGAGTAGATCGAATGGTTGATCAAGATTCTGATTTACTCTGTTTTAAAGATATGGACAAGAAAGCAAACTGTATTGAAAAAAATCAGGTTTTTAGCATATCTATGTCGAAAAATTTGGGATTGCAATATCAGTAATATGGCGTTGGGGACAATTTGACTTTAAGCCATTTATTACTGAAATGAACAGTGTAATTACAATTTAAGGAAGCAGGAAATGAGTAAGAAGTTGAGTTTTGTAATCATGCTGCTTGTGTGTGGTATGGGGTATGGCGTTTATTTATGGTTGCTTCCTGTACAAATAATTGATGTACACCAAAAAAATAATTGGACAAGTGTTGTTGTTAAAAACTTTCCGGTAACACAACAAAGGAAAATTGATTGGTGGGATAAGAATAAGGACTACTTAAAAGAGCATTATGATGTCCCAAAGCCAAATAAAAATGGTCATTTTGATATCATATTTTGGGATATTGGTTCTGGTTATAAAGTTGATCAAATGACTGATGAAGACTCAGATTTACTTTGTTTTAGTGATATGAAAACGTCGAGAAACTGCATTGAGAAAAAGAGAGTCTTTTGGGTCTCGTTGGGACGAAACGGTGGACTTCAGTTTCGTTGAAAGTACTGAGAACACAAGTTAATGGTGGCATGGAAAGATCTGATGATAAGGTATGGGCAAACATGCTGAATTTAACACACGAATATCACGGTCAGGCGGTCAACTGGTATGCCGTGGTTCGCGGTGATACCGGGCTGGCGGCTGCGGTTTATCAGTGGATTGACGGCCATCAGATTGAGCCGCTTTACCTGATGACCGTTTTAGAGACCTTACAGGATGAGAGCCCGCTGGTGATTGCCCTGAAATATGGTGGCGGTGACCCGCTGACTGACAGACTCCCGCCTGAGCAGACGCTTTACTTCTCTGCCCCGGCTCAGGTGTCGCTGGCCGAAGTGCTCCATCAACTGCGTACGCGGATGGTGGTTTATTTTGAAGGCAATACAACCGGCCTGCTCCATTACTATCATCCTCAGGTTGCCAGTTACTTTTTCACGCTGGCAGCCGCTGAAGAAACCAGTGGATGGCTCGGGTTATGCTGCTCAGCAATGGTCTATCGCCAACAATTGAGTGAGCCGCCAGGCTGGGTCGAAGTCGGTGATGGGCATAGTGAAGCGGACCCGGATGTCTGGGTGATGCAGCCCGGTCAAGCGCAGGCACTGGCACGCCTGAGCGAAGATAAAACCATTGCGGCATGGGCACAGCAGTCTGATATCCGTGAGATTGACTGGTTATGTCAGCATCAGGTTACCCGTTTCTGCGACAACCACAACATTCAAGCAGCACCGCTGCAAAACCAGTTACGTCTGTGGGCTCAGCAGAACCAGTTTTATTTAGATACCTTCCAGCCGGAAGAGCAATTCTTAGCGCTCCAGCCGGAGCAGAAAATAGCACAATTAGAACAACGCGTGGCGAGAGGATTATAACTTATGGCTTGTACATGTGATCATAACAAACTGCTGTTGATCGAAGTCACCGGTACCCAACACGACACCCAGCAGGATTTTACGTTCTATGATCTGACCGATATGAAGCAACAATTCGCGCTGGAGGGAAAGAAGTATACCGACAAAGCCCTCGCTGAAACGACGATCTACGGCTGGGACTGGTGTCAGGAAAAAGAAAATCGCAATGTCTGGCTCTCGGTGAAAGCCAGCGATGGCCCGATCATGCTGCCGCTGTTCGACAATGTCAGCCATACCCAACGGATCGCAAAAGGCCCGCAAAAATATCAGCTCCATTCATTTATCCCGCTGACGCTGTTACCCACATTTAAAGAGCACGCAACCCCTGAAGAGCGCATTGCTCCTTTACGTGACGGTTATCTCTATATTGCTTACAACGGCAAAATCTGGCGGGAAATCGAAGTTTCAGCCACGGATGCCGGAGAGCCCTGTTTCAAAGACGTTAACCTCTTTGCTTATCGGCAAGGCCGGGATAAGCCGGTCAAAACCGAGACGAAACGTGAAGTCACGGGCGAAGCATTAAAAGAGATTTGGTACCCGGCCAAAGAGAATGGCCGTAAAACCGATATTCGCATGGCGTACTCAGAGGTACAGTGGAGCGGTGCGCGGATCAACCGCCTAGAAGCCCACCTATCCGAATTGAACAAGCGGATGGAAAAAATCGCAGAAAATTCAGCACAGATGCGAGTGATTCGGGCAGAAGCCAAAAAGCAAGAAAAACCATTGCCCGAAATGCGGATGCGAGAAATGGAGACAGAAATGTTTCTTGGCGAGCCTAAAGACTTTAATCGTAATCTTGCAGGAAGCTGGTTATCTGAGGCGACAGCATCCATTAAATCTTCAATCCAAAGCGCTTGGAACAGTGGTGATGAAGCAGTCCGGCAATTTGGGATTCATCCGGATCATTCCCCTTATTATTACGACTCGATTCTACGCCAAAGCATGTTGCTGGAATTATTGCAGGAAGAAGAGAAAAAGAAAAAATCAGCAGATAACACCACGAAACAAGCAGACACAGCACCGGGAGAAACAAATGACTCGGATAAAAAACCAGACTGGACAAGACCTTCAGTCAACGATTATCTGGCAGATGCAAAAAATCGTCTGCTTCGAGGTATTGTGTTAGCCGACCCATTATTTAATATCCGACATAAAAGTTTTCTGATCAAAGGATGTGTGAGTTATCTGGGGCTCCTACTCAAAGATACATCCATGCAGAAATATTTTGCCAGTGCTGAGCTGGTACAACGCTTTTTAATGCCGAAAAAATGGGGAAATCAGGAAAACCCCTACCATGATTATACGGATACCAGTGACTTCGATACTTATTTCGGTGGGCGTTTTCATCGCACATTGCGGACAACAGAAAGAGAGAAGTGTCGCTCCGTACTTCGTCATATTCAGAGCCGATTAGCGCATGAAATTGAAGAAGAGGTATTCGCATCGGTATTGAAAGATATCACAAGTTTGGATGATACCAATGCTGCTGCAATTTATCCGTTTGTCGGCAACGCAGTCAGTTCTCTGGCAATCAATCCGGAACAAATTGATACCTTAGAACCAAAAGAAAACTGGGGTAAACTCGATTATCAAGACAACTTGGTCAGGCTACTCAATAATGATCGTCAACATCCCTTGCATGAATTGTTGTTTATTGAAGAAGGTAAAGTCACATTAGAAGCCGAATATAAAGCACCAAAGCCTTTCAATGACGGCTCCGGTCTTTGTACACCAGAGTCTATCGCTCGCTGGGCCGATGATAATTTGTTGGTCAAGCCTAAAGTAATGGAAGTATTGGAAGTCGCTCAGCTTTTCCCTGATGACGCCTCTGATAATGGCGAGCAGCAATTTCCGACGGTTCGCCGAATTTCAGGGACTATCGACGGTAATCTTCGCGACTATTTCAGTGCCTTAAATAGTCTGTCAATTGAGTTAAATAAAGTCTCTTCAACAGCCATTCAGTTCAGTGCTGTTTATGCGCCATTACTGGCAACCATGAAAGCCATGAGCCCCAAAGTATTTGGCAGACTCACTTATATTGATATTAATGGTGCAAAAACCACAGGCTATGTCGTCGGTGTTCATGGTCAAGGGCTGGAATGGGGATTATCAGAGGCCGATCGCAATTATGTCTCCAGTCGTAAAGGCGGCAAGGCGATGGGGCGAGTCTATGAAGAGAACGGAAAACTCGTTCTTTCAACAAATAAGAAAGCTGCTGCGAGAGTCGCAGCCGAAGCCGGCGAAGCATTATCAGCAAAAGCCCCTTTAAAAGTTGTCGTCGTTCCTGAGACCGATGATATTGCCAAAGCCTATAATCAGGTTAACGCCAAACGGGCGCTCAGTGATATAGGCAAAGAGGGAATTACCGCCAGTAACGCCTACGAGAAACTGCGTATTCCACATTTTTTGGTCTGCATAGAATTATGGAATTTACGGGCAAACTGGCAGCATTTTGTGAATCTTTCTCAAGGAAAAAATGTCAGATATTCTCTAGCTAATATTTCCAGTGTAGTTTTAGATTTGAGTATCGCTATAACGCATAGTGTTAATCTAACTTTGGGTGCAGGTGCAAGATTTACTGTACTGACAACATCAGAGTGGATTAGAGTTGGTGGAAAATTTGCATCAACACTTGAAAGTGTTGGGTTGCGAACGATATATTCTCGTCTTGCCTTTGCCAGTGTTTCCGCAGGCTTTTTAACTGCTGGAATTGCTATGTACGATGCAATGAACCTTGTAAATAGTAATGATGACGATGCAGCCGCTGCAATGTGGGCAGTTGGTATCGGTACTGCGATGGCAACATTCGGGGGTATGGCCGCTGAAGGCGCGGCTCTTTCTGTATTGGGCCCGTGGGGAATAGCCATTATGATTGTTGGCGGAGTTTTATATATGTTCCTCAAAGATACCCCGATCGAAATCTGGCTGAAAAATGGTCCGTTTTCAGCAGATCCAGGCGATGATTATCAGCATTTACAGGATGCCGATATAGCCTTTCAGCGGCTATTAGGGATGTTGCTGAATGTTGAAATCAATATGTATGATATTCAGACACAAACACGACTGTCTGATGCTGAGAAGTCGGAGTGGAAACAAGCCGGTGTCACACATTTATTATGGGTTCGATCAAATATGTCTCAGCTACTGAATCAGGATAAAGAAAGCGCTTTACTCTTTGTTCGTCAGGCCATTATGGAGCATAAAAGTCGTCTGGTGGATACACCTAGTCGGACGGGATATGTCAGAACACATACGTTGATTGATATTGATAAGGACAATGATCAGCCATTGAAAATTGAATCAACGGCTAACGGGGAGTTATATGGTTACGGTTTTAGAAAAAGCGTCCCTAAAGACAAGTTAGATACCGGGTTCCTCTATTCAAAACATGAGTTATACCATTATGAAGCAGGTTTTCTCGTTCGCTTACAATCTGTTATTAACGGGATGATATTTCCCGTAGCAGCCTTAGATGATCCCACCCCCTCCCCCCAACCGGGGCACGGACAACAGCCAACGTTTAAAGATGAGGATAATGCTGATAAATTCTGGCTGCATTACCAGTTACCACTGATTGAAGAGAACGCTGAATGACTTACCAACCCACGGCCTATAACAGTGAACAGTTTACCCCACAGCCTCAGCCGGAAAAATCTCGG
Organism: Vibrio ruber DSM 16370; assembly: GCF_900163965.1. Taxonomy (GTDB): domain Bacteria; phylum Pseudomonadota; class Gammaproteobacteria; order Enterobacterales; family Vibrionaceae; genus Vibrio; species Vibrio ruber. Next base: position 22,003 of record NZ_FULE01000035.1, on the reverse strand, counting down.
GGGTTAATGGAAAAAATGCGCAAGCGGGGGCAGGTATTTCCTTTTTCTCAAGTAAACAAAAGTATCTCTACATTATCAATTAGACAGCAGAAACCTTCTTTAGCTAGTAATGAATCTACTCTAGATAATCTATTTTGGAATCACCAAAGTATACAACCTTTAGAATTTCGATCTTGGGCTCATATATATTTATTTATATCTGGACTAGCAAAGTTTTTTTTATGCTTTATCTATCCTTTACTATGTATCTTAACTTTAATAATGATTTTTGGTGATGCGGGCATTAATATGGCAATTCAAACAGTGCTTGATATTAGTTTATATTTAGCATTACCAGCCTTTATTATTTATTTACCCATATTTATTTTTAATCGTATCGATCCAAATATGAGCAAGGATCAACTAGAACGTTGGTTTGCCCGCAAAAAGTATTGCCTGAACCGTGAAACAGGTATGGTTACTCTCTACGGTGCGGGTAACCGCAAAATCTTTACCCACCCATTTATTGAGTTTGACTGTATTCTTGCCAGTAACCCTAATCATCAGGGATTGCTGAGTTACCGTTTGATGCTGGTTCATCGTTATAATAACTACAAATATGGGGTGAATATTGGCTCTCTGGTCGGGGTAAATGCCCCTGTTGCCGAGTATCACCGCCTATGGAATATGATTCAGCAATATATGGATGTCAGCAAACCGCTGCCCGATATCCCGATGTTAGAGCCGTTCCGCCATCTTGACCTGACCACAGCCGAGTATGACCAACAAACCAATCGCGACCCGCGCTACTGGCGAAACATGACGGATGAAGCATTTGAAGCTCAGTTAACCAAGATTGCCAAAGAGCAGGAGCAAAACAATATTCCTGCCAGTGGCCCAATATTGAATATTTTTGCCGAAGCGTAACGGAATAGGAGAGACGAATGTCTCTCCTTATGGATTTCTAAATGGGGGAGCAGTGAACTGCTTCCCCATTTTTATCTCAATTCAATCCCTTCTACAGCTTCTGTAATCAAATTCAGCTCATCAAACGTAATCAGATTATTGAGAAATAGCAGAATCTCTTATGTGCTGTTATGTATATTTGATACAAAAATCTGGGTCAGATTCTATTGCTGCTTACGTTTTGTTGCGGTTTAATCGAGTGATTTAAATAAATACTTTGGCGATTCTACATACCCTTGCCGGTCATAAAAGCGGTGTGCATCCACTCGTCTGAAATTGCAATGAACTTCAATGCGATCACAGCCGCGCGCTTTCGCAATATCAACAGCGTGAGACTCAAGCATAGCCCCGACACCCTCACCCCGGGATGTTTCAGAGACACAAAAATAACTAATGCGGCACAAATCTCTGGGCAAAGCAAGCTGTGGAATAAAGTGCAGAGAAATAACACCAATCACCACATTCTCTTTAACAGCGATCAGGAGAACATCGTCGTCATGGGAGATAAGTTGAGTGATTCGGCTTTCAATAAATGGTTCTGTACCGGGGTAACCAAGTGACCCGAGTAGTGCTGCGATGGCTGCTGCGTCAGATATCGTTGGCTCTTGAATATCGATCATGAATTGCATCCTTTCTTTAACTATAAGACCTTTTCCAGTGATGGAGGGTATCAACACAACCGGGTGACGGAATATATTATGATTTAGATTGTTCGGTGATCAATGAACTGACACAATTCGTCCCAATTCTGATCAATGAGAGTTAAATTTGGTCGTGACACTCATTTATGTCTTCATTCATTCAGAACAGAATTAAAAAAAGAAAACTAGTTCGTTATGAAGAAACCGACTTTCTGTCGCTGAATTTCTGCTGGAGAGCTACACGCTAAGACCCGCCAGCAGGAAAATCATACGGTGATTCCCGGTCGTCGAATTTATACCGTCTCTTTCAAGTACGCCAAAATGTTCTCAAAAGCGATTTTGAAATATAGCTCATAACTGTTTTTCTCCACATAGCCAATATGAGGGGTTGCGATGACGTTTGGCAGTGAGAGTAACGGTTCGTGATGAATTGACGCAGGTTCAGAATCAAACACGTCAATCGCAGCTTGTTTAGTCGGAACCGCACTAAGCTCGTTGTATAGCGCTGATTGTTCAACCAGCTCCGAACGACTCACGTTCAGAAAGAGGGAATCCGGTTTCATTTGTTTTAAATCGTCAGCGGTAACACACGCTCGTGTGGCATCATTGAGACGTAAATGCAGTGAAACAATATCCGCAGTGGAGAAGAACGCTTGCTTTGACGCCGCAGCTTCAAAGCCGTGTGCTTGAGCGAGTGCCCGGGAGTGCTCACTGCCCCAGACGACAACGGACATTTCAAATACTTTCGCATATTGAGCGATTTTCTGTCCGATATTCCCGTAGCCCCAAATCCCGAGTTTGAGTCCCTTTAGCGTGCGTCCTAAACCAAGTTCACCAGCGTTTTGCCATTGATTGTTTCTGAGGTTTGCAGCATAGGCCGGGATATGGCGACTGGCAGCCATCAGCAAGGCCCAGCACAATTCAGCGGGGGCTACCGGTGAGCCCCGTCCTTCTAACACAGTAATCCCATATTTCTCGCACAATTGAACATCAATATGCTGGCTCACTTTGCCTGTCTGACTAATCACTTTGAGACGGGGAAGCTGAGCAAGCAATGATTCAGTGATGGTGGTACGCTCTCGAATCAAAACAAGTGCTTCGGTGTCTTTGAGTCTGGCAACCAACTCTGGCTCAGCATAGGTTTCGGTTAAAACGGTCACGTCATGCGCTGACAATAATTTGAAACAATCCAAGGTTTTGACCACATCCTGATAGTCATCCAATACTGTTATTTTCACGCAACGCTCCTTGTTATTTACGTATCGACCGGTCGCTTTATTTTCCCTTTTACTGGGAGGCAATCACCAGCGTCCATCATTGATGAACATCGCTATACAGTCAACTGTGGTAGCAGCGCCTCGCATGATTAGCCCTGCTTGCTCAAGCCCTTCAGTCGGTCGAGGCCGTGAAACGAGAAAGGTTAGAGAAAATCGCTTTTCAAACTGCTATGTTATCAATGGGAAAAGAGAGAACCTTCTGGGAGTGTGTTTACAATGCTTTATAAGCAAGTGCGTTCTAAAATAATGCGTGTTCAAAACTGGCTGATGATAGTGCTGTGTTTTTTCAGCTATTCAGCCAATGCGACATCGATACATGACTATTTACGGCAAAAAATGCTGACAAGTTATGACAATTTGAACGTGAAGATCGAACAATGTCGCCACAAAAGAGCAAAAGTGGCTAAAGATGATATTAAATCGGCTTGGTTGTCTTCACTGTCTCGGGAAAAAAAAGTGATGGTCGTATCTATTTTGAGTGAAATGGCAAACGATCAATGTGTCGCAGAAGAGAAGGCTCGCTATAGCCAAGATTTACTGAATTATGTCGCAGAAACCGGAGATAAAACAAGATTAGATGAGTGGCTAAAAATTCAGAAAACATATCGGCCGCAAGCATTGGAATCGGAGTTTCAGCAACTGGACATGCAGCGGATCGAAAAATTATCGGCGCAACCCCCGTTTAATGCGCCATTTAATCCGTTGCAACTGATGAGCGTGTATCAGTGAGTCGTGACACTTAACTACGAATCTTAACCGTCGATCCGGTCAGTGAGGGCACGACATCAATCCGCAATGCCATTTGTTCTTTCAGACCTGCAACGTGGGAGATGATACCGATCATCCGCCCGATTTATTGGGCAATGGTACGACACGATCAGTCCTAGCTTTGATCTGTTCAGATTGAATCGGATAGGGGCTTAATCATTAAATGAATAAGTGATAAAAGTTTCTGACACCATCTCTCAAAAAATAAAACTAGTTGCATAATTGAGTTGTTGGATTGTGTTCAATGTGATATTTGAAAATATCATTCATAGTTATTGGATCCAATAAAAGTTATGGCTAAAGCTGTTCGTGTCGGAGACACCGGAACTGCTCATGATGGATTTCCACCAACACCTGTCACTTCCGGCTCTCCCGACGTTTTCATGGATGGTATTCCCGCTGCTCGGGTCGGGGATCCTCTCGAGTCACATTCCAAACCAAAGCATCCACCTCACGCACGAAAAATATCATCGGGTTCTTCTACTGTGACGATTAACAACAAACCAGCAGCGATTACAGGCGGTTCGGTGAATTGTGGTGGGGTAACAATGGGGGGTGGTACGGTTAATATTGGTGATGAGGTTCCACAACCACAACTGATGAAAAAACTGCATGATCGTGCCTTTATTATGAAAGATGAAACGGGACAACCGCTTCGGGATGTGGAATATCGTATTGTTGTTGATGGAGAGATAATTGCTCAGGGAAAAACCGATCACAGTGGACAGTTACCCGTTACAGATACAGGTACTCAGCCGAAAAAAGTCCAAATATTTATTAAGGAAATATAATGTCAGATACATCGGGCTGGGTACTGAAAAAAGAGGTTGTCTCGACCCCCGCCTCTACGCTTGATCCAGTGTCTATTTTGTTATCGTGTCAACATTCAGATGGTGCCTTACTGGTCGCTGAGTACATTATTGGTGAAATGAAAACCAATATTCAGAGTCAGACTTGTGAAACGATTCGATATTTGTTGGATTATAAGTATAAGCGGCTGAAGGAATGGCAGCAATTACCGTGGTATAAACAATTGTTTGTACCTATGCCAAGGCCAGACTTGATTACGGCAAGCGCATTGTGGCTCGAAAAAGTATATAAAGGGCATTTGTGGGATCATAAGCCATTAATTCGTGATAACCCAAGTTTAAAAGCTGTTGCTGTACATCGTAAATTATGGACATTAGCGAAAGTACGAGCATATCGGCAAAATAAAAAACCTAATGATAAACCACCGACTGACTCTAAAAGTTATTGGCATAAATATAAAAGACATGATTATTTTTATGATATTTGGTCCAATGTACATTATGGCTATGTTGGTTTGGCTTGCGGTTTTAGCCAAGAGCTTTTGTTACGAGGTGCAGGCGGAGCACAGTTTCTCGATAATATGACCACTTCGGGCGATGCCCCGGATGATGTGATTGCTGTGAAGGTTGGTTTCAAACTATATCAGGATTACGGTGATTCGTTAGCAACATTGACCCCACCGGAGTTAATGAAACGGTTGGAGCAAGCGAGTTTTTCTGACGCAGCTCGTGACATTCATTTATGTTTTCACCCCCACAGAAAAGAATTAGAAAATGAAAGCTAGTCCAGTCAAAATAATTCGAATGATTCTTTTATTGATATGTATCGGTTTTATCGTTGCTTTTTTCTTTCCGAAACGGATGTACATTCATTACAACAACCCAGACAAGCCGATACAGGTTTGGCTATATCAGTATGACGATACATCAGAAATCAAAGATGTTTCACAAGGGTCAGTGATGTTTGTTATTAAACGGCCATGGCTAGCGACTTTTTTCTCACCGGATATTTTGGCCTCAGTCAGTTGGTCTTACAAAAATCAGCGTTCAGTGATTGATGCGCTGGATATGATCGCCGAAGAAGGGCAACCTGATTTACACAATGTGTGTCGATTGGATCTCTATCTTGACGACCATGCAAAACTGCTTCGCTATGAAGAGACCGACTTTCTGTTTTTGAATTTCTGTTGGTGAGTTTTTGGCGATAAAACGGGAAGTATTGCCCTCTTGCGACCGAAAAATAAAGAACCGTTAGGGCGTGTATCTACCATGCGTATGCAAGCATGAAGGTGTATCAGTGAACCCTAATGACACTCAAATGTACCATTAGGGCAATCATGACTCAGCTGATGTTTCTCCTGCGCTTAACGATGCACTTTGACGATTGATCCGGTCAGTGAGGGCACGACATCAATCCGCAATGCCATTTGCTCTTTCAGATCTGCAACGTGGGAGATGATACCGATCATTCGCCCGGTTTGTTGCAGATCAACCAGCGTCTGGATCGCCAGATCAAGCGATTCCGGATCTAAGCTACCAAAGCCTTCATCAATGAATAAGGTTTCCAGCCGGATACCACCACTGTATGACTGAACCACATCAGATAAACCTAAAGCGAGCGCCAGTGCTGCCATAAACGATTCACCACCGGATAGTGTTGCCACATCGCGGTTTTTACCAGTGTAACCATCTTCCACCACCAGATCAAGACCGCGACCGGCGATGCCTTTGAATCCTTCGGTTTTCCGCACCAGCGTATAACGCCCTTTGCTCATTAAACTCAGCCGTTGAGAAGCCTGAATCAGAACGTCATCGAGTAAGACCCCTAGCACGAAGCGATGCAGGCTGATCCGGCTCCCTGTTTTACCGCTGGCGACGTCATAGAGGGTGCCGTAAACCTGATACTCTTTTTCCAGTTTGGCGTTTTGCTCGTGCAGTTGAGCAATATCGTGACGCACTTTTTCCAAGCGTTCGAACGTTGAGTAGATCGTATCAAGCTGCTGACGGGCATTGGTATAGGTTTGTTGTGCCTGATTCAGGGTTATATTCAGCGCTTCCAGATCCGGTCTTTGGGCATCTTTCAAGGCTGCGGTTAAGTCAGCCAGCGTCTGTTCCAGACGCGTTTGGGTCTGTTTGAATTCATCCAGCTCTTGCTGCCATTGCTGGATTTCCTGCTCAGTGCACAGACTGGCGAGATAGTGTTGCTCATCGCGGAAATGGCTGTCTGCCAGCGCTTGACGCCATTCGGCTTCTGCCGCTGTCAAGCGCGTTTGTGCCTGCTGGAGTAACTCCTGATTGGTGATGAGCTGACTGTTGAGGTTCGAACAAGCCAGTGTCGCTTGTTGTAGTTCAGTCTGTGCCGTGGTCAATGCTTGATTGAGAGTGTCGATCTGTTGCTGTGTGGTGGTGATTTCTTGATTAACCTTAGTGACACTGTCACGCTTGGGGTCGATTGATTCGCTGAGCTGACGTAGTTGCTCCTGATTGGTACTCAGCCGTGAATCGTTAGTGATGATTTGTTGATGGAGTTCGGCCAGTTTCGTTTCACCGTCTTCACAGCGTTGATTGAGTGTTGTAACGGCTTGCGTCATTTGTTCCAGATTGAGCGTCGATAAATATTGCAGTCGCTGATGTTTGACTTGTAAATCTTGTTGGAGCTGCACCGGCTGGATTGAGGCTTGCTCACCGAGCTGCGTGGTTAACTCATTCAAGCGCTGCTCGGTCTGGCTAATCAAGGTCTGGTGTTGTTCGAGCTGAGCGCAAAGCTGATGATAGTGCTGCCATGCCTGCTGCTGTTCAGCGCGGACTTGGCGGATTTGTGCTTTGGTGACTTCAGTATCGGTCAAGACCGCAGGAGAAGGGTGCTCACAACTGCCACAGACCGGACACGCCTCACCGGGATGTAGTTTTCTGGCCAGAATGGCCGCTTGTGCACTGTGCCACTGCATTTCTAACCGGTCAGCTTGTTGTTGTGCCGCTTCAAAACTCTGCTTTGCCTGTTGGATGGCAGCGGTCTTTTGCGGCGTCTGTTCCACCGCTTGCTGATACTGTTTTCTCAGGCTTTCAAGTTGAGTGAGATCAGTGGCTAAGCGCTGCATGCGGGCAATTTCTGCTTCAATGACGGGCTTTTCAGCGAGTTCAGCTTGTGCTTTCTCGAATGCTTGCCGGGCTTGCTCCGCTTCGCGGAGCAGTTTTTCTTTATGAGCAAGATATTGAGTCTGGGTTTTCTCAAGGTTCTGCTTTTGGGTGATATTTTCCGCGATTTTATCTTCGAGAGCCTGTTTTTCCGCGAGTTTGGTTTTGAGACTTTCTAACTGATAGACCGTTTTCGTCAGCTCAGGAATCTGTTTGGCTTGTTCAGTCGCTGCATCGAGTGCAGTTTGCTTGTTGTGCTGTTCAACCTGCGCGGCGCGGTGTGCCTTTTCTTGCGTGATGATTTTCTGTTGAAACTCGTCTACCTGCTTGACGGCATTGCTCCAATTGATATGAGGCAGTTGGATTTTGGCCGCATTGCGTGCGGTCTCCAGTTGTTGTTGCCGTGCAGTTATGTGCGGACTTTGTTCGAGATGGGTACTGAGTGCCGATTGCGCATGGTTGAAGCGATCAAAATCCTGGTTGAGCGCCTGTGCCTTTTGAATCTCAGATTTGATCTGATTGAGTGCAGACAGCGCGTTCTGTTCTTGATGACGAGCCGCTTCGAGCTGTTGGCCAAGCTCAGTTTGTTGCTCGTCGAGTGCCTGTTCAGAGGTGGCACCTGCCACTTGTAAAGCGCCGCGGATCTGGTTATCGAATTCGTTTTTAGCCTGACTGATATCACTGGCTTTATCTTTGAGTGCAAATTCGATTTTTTTATAAATATCGGTCTGAAACAGTTGACCGAAAATGGCTTCCCGATCTTTAGAGCTGGCCAGTAACAGCTCGCGGAATTGCCCTTGGGGCAGCACCATCACCTGACGAAACTGTGTTTCATTGAGACCAATCAAAGTTGTCACTTCCGTTTTCACCTGCGCGGTTTTGGCGGTGATCAGTTTCTCTCCGTCGGTTATGTTATACAGCGCTGCGCTATGCTTGCGAGTGGTTGTCCCTTCGCCACGGCTTTTGGGAACGGGTTGCTCCGGGCTCCGGGTGACCCGGTAGACTTGATCGTGCAGGGCAAAAGTCAGGGTCACTTCTGTCGGGGTATCGGCGCTGGCGAGATCACTGCGCATTTGCGTGCCCTGACGTTCGTTGCCGGTGGTTTCGCCATATAGTGCAAAACAGATTGCATCCAGAATCGAGGTTTTACCTGAACCGGTCGGGCCATTAATCAGAAACAGCGGGTGACGCCCCAGACGGGTAAAATCAATCTGTTCGGTTTTAGCAAACGGGCCAAAGGCCTGCATGGTCAGTTGTAATGGTGTCATGGATGTCTCTTACTGCCGGGTCAGTTGGTTGATGATGTCGCTGATAGCGCGATCTTGTTCTGCCGATAATTCGTTATCTTGCACTTCAACGAAGAAATCGCGAAACATGTCGATCTCACTGCGGGCCAGTCTGGCGGGAGCCATGGCTTGCTCAATACCAATTAACATCCCCGGTTTTTCCAAATGCAGCACATTGGGGTAGACGGTGCGGAGTTTTTCCATCGGATTGAGAATGGCGTGCTTATCTGTCAGCCGAACCAGCAAATAATCGTGATGCTGAGGATCGGTTTTGCCCTGTTCAAGAATGGTGTTCAGCTCACCTTCAAGGATCCGCATTTCATGCGGTGCGGTCAGTTCGACTTGTTCGGCAGAGACAAACCCGTCGTGATTCAATTCAACCAGAGTGAACCCTTTTTTATGATACTGCTCACTAAAGCTGTACTTCATTAAAGAGCCGGAATAGCGAATATGCGCGGCGCCTTTGTATTGGGGCTGATGCAAATGGCCGAGGGCGACATAGTCAAAATCAACAAAATGTTCATGGCTGACCCGATCTGAGCCCCCGATCGAGAGTGGTCTTTCGGATTCGGACTCAATTGCCCCATCGACAAAACAGTGACTGAGAAGCACCTGTTTTTGGGTGGGAGAAACCTGTTCGCGAACTTTTTGGGTCAGTAACTGATGGGCTTCATCATGCGTGGAGACTGAAGTCTGAAAAGCCGCACGCACGGTTTCAGGATCACTGTAAGGGATGCCGTAGAAAGCCACTTCACCGGCAGATGGACTCTCAAGGATAACCGGCTCCAGCATTTGGTCAAAATCACTGATAATGTGCAAGCCGGCGTTTTTCATCTGTCCGGCACCGAAGCCGAGCCGTTCTGCACCGTCATGATTGCCCGGGATGAGAATCATAGGTGTCTTGAGTGTGCCACAAATTTGATTGATGATTTGATTCAAGAGTTCGATAGCAATCGTTGGCGGCACGGAACGATCATAAATATCACCGGCAACAATAACTGCATCAACCGGATTGTCTTCAATAAAAGCGACCAATTGTGCTAACACGGCGCGTTGATCGGCAATCAGTGAAACGCTGTGAAACTGGCGGCCAAGGTGCCAGTCTGAAGTATGGATAAATTTCATCAGTGTTGATTTCTTGAGTCGTGAGCCAGAGCGGCACAGGTAAAGTTCGGAAGACCAAAGCGTAGCTTATCCGAGCTTAGCTGCAAAGGGAATGGTATCGAACTATCGTTGTTAAACTTTGACGTGCGGGTCGAATAACGTACTGAGTTATGCCATGGATACACTTTATCGGCTATCGGCAGTTGAGCTGACTGATATCTGTGCTCAGGATAGATAATCCGCGAACGGCTCAAGCCGTCAGCAATTACATTTATATATCATTTGAATAAATGTAATTAAGCAGTAATAAACTAATTTATGAATATATTAGTGCTGACTCTGATGGATTGTGTTTTTATAATGCCTGATAGCTATTTTTGTACAAAAAATTATTATAAATGTTCACTTGTTGAATTTGATATCAGTGATATGATTTGCTTGCTGAAATTGACATTTTCATGACATGGGAAAAGTTAATTCGTTAGGGTTTATCGTGTTCTGATAAACATTTTCATTTAAATATAAAAATATATCTGAATCGTAGGTATCACATTGGCTAATATAAATAGGAAACTGAACGCCGGATATGGGGCTTCAGTGAAATCCGTATGGCTCATTATTTGTCTCTCTCTGGTTTCGATATGTCACTCGGCAGTGGCAGCGATCAATGCAAAAGATGAAGGGAGCCGTGCTGATCAAACATCTGTGCTCAATCAATCCGGTCAATATTATGTCCGGATTGCGAAGGCAAATGAGCAAGGGGTATCGGTGAATTACTTTAATACGTTTAATGCGCAAGGAAAAAATATTGTCTTGCTCAACTCGTTAGTCATGAACCCGAAAATTGGTCATTCTCCGGCTCAAACGATCGTATTGGTTGTCGAGCAAAATCAACAGGCAAATATTCAATCGGTTCGGGTTGAAGGACATGCGGCAGATGTGGTGCTTGTCGCTCCCGGTGGGATTGAGTGTCAAGGCTGTTCTATCGAGAATACCGAGCGGGCGACGCTTGCAACCGGTACCGTGCAGTTAGTGAATGGCGAACTGACGGGGATTGATGTCAGCGGTGGGACGGTCACAATTAACGGTAACGGGCTGACGGCAACCGATTTATCGTTGTTAGATATTGCCGCAGGCCGTGTCTTGGTTGATGGCCCGCTACGTACCAATATGAAAGGCAGCCTTTCAACTCGCAATCATCAGGAAGTGAAAGAAATTGATGCCGGTGGTAATTTAGAAGTCTCGAATGGTGACGTGCAAATTATTGTGGGTAAAAACCATTTTCGTTATACCGACCGTCGGTCTGATGCGCATTATCAACAGTTTAATCGCAAATCTTATCAAAACGCATCAAACGCCTTAGAGATCACCGATAAAGGTCGAATTTCAGTCGGTAACCTTCACCTTGAATCAACCTATGATTTAGGGTCTATTTTGATCAACGGGCTTATTAAAACACAAGGCAACTGGACGTATGTCGGCCGATATAATGAACGCAGTATTATTCCTTTAGAGTCGGTGTCGATTAAATCGAATGGCAATATCTATTTGTCTGAGCAAATTATTGCCACCAATAAAGTTGATGTTGAATCTACCCGGGCGATTCATATTGCCGCATTGTCTGCCGGCAACAACTATTTGCTGGATAGTATTCAGGGGGCTGAGATCAACGTTGTTGCAGTCAGTGAAATTAAAAACTTTGGTGCAATTTCCGGCGAGTCTGTTTATTTTACCGGACAGAGTATTGTCAATGAGGGGGATATTGAAGCGACGCGTGATCTTTACTTGAATGGTCAGACTGGAGTGAAAAACCAATATGGCGGGATTATTCTGGGTGAGAATATTGAGCTCACGTCTCAGCAGGATGTGATCAACGGTCAATATTATCCGTTCAAACCGGCTGAAATATGTGCAATGCTGCGGGTGGTTCATAGTTCTCCTTCGATTGAAGTCGGTGGGAAATTAGCCGTGCCGCCGTTTAAAGGATGTGGCAAAGTTGCCGCAAAATCTCTGAGTGCTTATATTTTAGGCCAGAATATCAAGGTGATTGCTCAGAATTTTACCAATGCCAACCCTTATGAAGTTTCAAGAAACAGTTATACCGATCCCGAACTCAATTTAGATCTGGCTCAGAGTGAGCAAGTGGTGGTTTCTGCCGAATCGATTATGGACATCCGGGTGAGAGAACGGTTCTGGAATATGTCAGCCGTTGCCGAATCCTGGACGGGTAATGTGATTTTACAAGCTCCGATCATCGATAATGAACGCTACCATATCTGGGCGGATACCTACGAAAAAGTGGACGGAAATCCAAACGGCACTCATACCAATCAACATATCCAATACCTGAAGGTTTTATCCCCGCCAGCGAGACTGAATGTCGGTCAGGATCTGATTCTGAACAGTGATATGTTCAATAACGAACATAGTAGTGTTGAAGTGAAGCGCGATGTTTCCGGCTCGGTCAATAAAATCTGGATGGAAGGGCTGAAAATTCGGGATATTTTTGAACATACCACCGTTACGCAACATTCAAAACGTTACTGTAGTAAGCGTGTATTCGGCCACTGTATTAAACATAAGCGTAAACATTGGACGACGTCCAGCGTTGCGCTGACCAAGAATAGTAAGACTGCTGAGTATCCATTTATCTTCCTCGTTGACGGACACATTCATGAAGGCTTTGGCAGTGAATACAGCATGTTGCAGAACATCACTTTCGGCCCTAAAGCGACAGCTTATGATCCCAAGCCGATGCCCCAACCGGTGAAACCCGGAAAACCTGGAAAATTCGTTCCGATTACCGCCAACGACGTGACCTTCTTCGTCCAAAATCCTGATTATAAAGGGGATTAATCATGGTCTATCGTCATGTATTCGTGAATATAAATGTAATTGAATGACTCAGAATCAGGTAAATCAAACTATGAAAAAAAATCAAATACCGTCGTGGCAGCGCCTGACTTCTTCTACGCTGTTACCGATACTGTTTACCCATATGGCTTTCCCGGTTTATGCCGCGACTCAACAGCACATTGCGCTGGACTTGATTACCAATGCGGTGTCCAGTTCGGCACGTTATGAACTGAAAGAGCAAGTTCAGGATTATCTGTATAAGGGGGCGATTGAACAAAATGAATTGGCTGTTTTTGACGGATTCGGATTCTTCTTTGAGCAACTCAAAGCCAGTTATCCTGCGATGTTATCGGCCTATCATGGTAAAGACACAACTTTGAGTGATATTCCGGCGCGATTCGGGACACCTTATGTCGAGCGTGGTGTGATCCGCCAGCAAATTACCCAGTTGCTGAATAAAAGCTGGATTACGGCTCCCGGTTATTCCAGCTATAACGAACAGACCAAAAAGTTGTATGAAAATGCCGTCAGTTACGCGCAGTCTCATGCGAAGAAACTGGGACAAACGTTAACTGCCGATGAAATCACTCAGATTCCCGCAGATATGGTGTGGCCGGAAATCCGTGTTATCAATGGCCGTGAATACATGGTGCCGTTTGTTTACTTAACATCAACCACGATTGCGAACCAGAAGATCTCTGAATCAACACTGGCAGCCGGTTCCGCCAGTATCAAAACCGATACTTTTGTGGTCAATGACGCCAATGTTCGTTTTAAGCATGATGCCTTACTGGATATTACACGTGACTTTATTAATACCAAAGGCAGGGTGTCAGGCAGTGAACTGACAATTCGGACCGGTCGTGAACTTCAGAATTTATCCGGTACGATTACCGGTGATGATGTATCACTGATTGCCAATAAACTGGTGAATGACACACTAGTGACGCGCTTTGACTACGGCCACGGCTATTCTGAGCATTTTGATCAGATTGGTTCAATTGTGTCCTTGGGCGATTTGAATATTCGCACGGCTTCAGATGTGGTCAGTCATGGTGGACAGTTCTCTGCACAGGGAGATTTGCGGATTCAGGCGCAAGGCAACGTCATTCTTGTGCCGCAGAGTGCAAAAAGCGAGCGGGCGGAATCCGGCAGCCACTGGTCTGACAGTGAGTCGTCACTGGTGAACTTACAAACGCACCTTTCTGCTGTGGATACACTGTCGCTAATCTCAGGTGGCGAGGTTTATATTGAAGGCGGTGTGCTGGAAAGTCAGGGGCTGCTGGAAGTTCTGGCTGCGCATGGGATTACGCTGAAAAGTGCTGCGGACATGAAGACCTTTGACCGTCGTTTTGAAGCCGATAGTGGTGGCTTATTCGGCAGCAAGGAGAGTGAATCGGAGAGTAAGACCGAGTCTAAAATCGTTAAAACCCTGCTCAAGGCAGGCCAAAGTATGGTTCTGCATACCATTCAGGGCGATGTGTCGTTAGAAGCGGTTACCGTTGATAGTCAGGGACTGGCTAAAATCATTTCTGATTATGGTGCTGTTGATTTTAAACTGGCTAAACTGCTTGAAAATTATAGTTATGCGAAATCTTATGACGGGGCATTAGCGTTCCGCCATCAAGGCCATGGTTATCAGCGAGAAGTGGCGTACTATTCTGAGTTCGTCAATTCTGGTGGCATCATGCTCAATGCATACAGTGGAGTGCGCATTCAGTATGCCGGTGATAAGCATAATCTGGACACAACACTGGCAACACTGGCACAAACGCCTGAATTATCGTGGATGCTGAATGTACGTAATGATCCGTCGATCAACATTGACTGGCAGCAAGTCCAGTTGGTGATGGAAGACTGGGATTATGACCAGTCTGGCCTGACACCGGCAGCGATGGCGATTATTGCGGTGGCAATGGCGGTTGCGACCAGCGGTGCCGGTATGGCTGTGATTGGGGGCGAAGGGCCGCTGTATACGGCAATTAATGTCGGCTTCAAGTCTTTGGTTTCACAGGCAACCAGCAGCCTGATGTCGAATAAGTTTGATGTTAAAGCAACCTTGAAATCTCTGTCGTCTAAAAAAGCGTTAATTTCACTGGCGACATCGATGGTGACTGCGGGTGTGCTCAAAGGGGTTGATACCCACTTCTTCACCGAAGGTACTGATGCAGCGAACGCGATTCAGGATGCGACATCAATTGACATTGTCGGTAACAGTATTGAGGCACAAATCATTCGTTCCGTTGTCCATTCGACGGTCAGTATCGGGATTAATACCGTGGTTCAGGGCGGTGATCTCGGTGATTTCGGACAGGCATTTTCGACCAGTTTTGCATCTTCGATGGTATCCATTATCGGTAGCTCTTTGTCTGAGAAAATCAGTGATGCAGCGGGTCATAAAGGGGTTACTGAGACCAACCCGAGTGGTACACCACAGATTGGCGAAGCAGCCAAGTATATTGCTTATGCGTCGTTAGGGTGTGGTATCGGTACTTTCACTTCTTCTATCAGGGGTGGTCAAGTCGCTGATATGGCTCTGGGATGCGCGTCGGGTGCAACAGGTAGTGTCATCGGTGAATATGTGACTGATCAATACGGTGACGTGATTCTAAAAGGGGAACGCAAAGTAGAAGGATGGACCAAAGACCTTTTAGGGAGCGGACTGCTTTGTCCGAAACGGATCAAAAAATTAGTGAAGACCTTACGTCAACAAGCGATCAATGTGCCTCGTTATGCGGCTTCAGTGGCAGTATATGCTTTTGGTGATAAAGGGATTAGTGCCAGTAATGCGGATAATGTGGTGAAACAGAATGCGTTGTATCTGCTGAAGTTCGCGTTTGATGAAGATAAAGCGACTGACGATAGTAGCAGTAGTGATGCAGATGACGATTCTTGTCTGATCTGATTCTTGTCTAATCTAGTGACATCTGCTGTGATTTGGTGAGGTTAGACCCTCCGAATCTTTGACAGTCACATCATATCAACACAGCCGGGATTAACCTCCCGGCTTTTTTATGGTGATGTCCGGCTGTGATTTGATGTTGGAATCATGGTCGACTTTTCTGTTGTTGAATATGCACTTATGTGCATTTTGCGGCACAATAAGCGAATTATCATACTTCTTTCATACTTTTATCTACCTATGAGCGATAACAAAAAAGCCGACTTGCTCTCCAGTGCAGAGGCCGCTACCCAGAACTTCTCGACCGATAATGTCCTCGATGGCGGCTGTGTTTATCCGCTATCACTATGACGATGACAAACCCGTACCAGAAGCTGAATTTGTGCTGACTGACAGTAACAAAACCGAGATTTCGGGCAAAACCGACAAGCAGGGCATGTGCAAAATCCAGAACATGGGCTGCGGCGGGTTTGAAATTTTGCTGGGTGAAGGCAGTGATGAATTCAACCCCAAAGAGGTGGCAGAAAACAATCCCGTGATTCAGGCTAATCCCGAATATGCGGCCAAAGCTGGTGAATACTTTGCGCTGTATACCCTGCTGAGTCGGGAGGGATATCTCACTTACGATGAATCCGGTAGTTCCGACAGTTTTGTTGATGTTGATCGCAAATGGTTCACTTGGGTCGACAGTGACTACAAAGAAGCCTATGACCGCTTTTGGGAGCTGGATAAAGAGATTAATCACGGGCCTAAAGAACTGAGACAGGCGGTTAATAAAATCCACCATAGTCTGGCCGGAGAAATGGCCGGCATGGCGCAGGACAACACGGCTATTTTGCTGTTTTGTGAAATTGCGCTTGGGTTTGTGCCGGTGGTCGGGCAGGCGATGGACTTGTATGACTTAGGTTGCCGGGGCTGGGGGATGCGACCAAGAAAACCGGTAAAACTATCATTGATGCACTGAAAAAATCGGATTCACGGGTCATTCAACAGGCGATGAAAATGTTGCGCAGCTTGTCGAACGGTAATCTGGTTAAGTATCTGAAAAAGTTCGGTGGCTTGCTGTCTGAGTATGCCAACAAAGCCAAAAAATTACTCAATGACATTATTGACGGGCTGACCAAGGCGATTAAGAACAGTAAAAGCTGGGCAGTCAAACTACTGAGCAACTCGTTTGAAATGCTGGTTGATGCGATGAAGTCGCTGGAAAAGAAAATCGACGAAATGGTCGGTAAGATCAGTGACAAGGTCGATGAATTTATCGATAAAGTTATTACCCGTAAAACCGGTACACCACACCCGAAAAATACCGTAGTAGATGCAGATAATCTCAATGCAGGGAAAGAGAGGATGCATTCGGATTCGAACACGCGAGCAGCTAAGTCAGAGAGGGCGAAAAAAAACAGGAGGGTGTAGAGCAGAAGCTGATGGGTGGACCAGAAGGGGAGATCCAATTGACCTGAATACAGGGAAAGCATTTGAGGAGCGGCAGGATTTTATATTGACGGGCATTTTGCCACTGGAGCATCAACGTTATTATCATTCAACAGGGCTGAAAGAAACGGGTCTGATGGGGAGTTTGTGGCGCAGCAACTGGGATATCTCACTGACTATCGAAGGGATACAGGCAACCTTTACCGATACCGACTATACCCAAGGCGTATTTGAGCTTCCAGAGCCGGATGAAGCAACAACATCTTTGATCAAACCTCAATGGTGATTGCTTCGGGGGAAAAATGCAGAATTACTGCTCAGACATAAAGATGGTCTGATTTATCATTTTGGTCATG
This sequence comes from Vibrio ruber DSM 16370, assembly GCF_900163965.1. Lineage (GTDB taxonomy): Bacteria > Pseudomonadota > Gammaproteobacteria > Enterobacterales > Vibrionaceae > Vibrio > Vibrio ruber. Next base: position 4,490 of record NZ_FULE01000035.1, on the reverse strand, counting down.
CGATTGGCACAACCTTGCGTCTGTCCCAAATATCTGATGCTTACGGTAATACCATTCGGTTTGCTTATGAGCGTCGCACGCTCAAATGGGTCATCCTCAGTGATGGACGGTTGGTTGAGGTCAAGACCGAGCGTAACCGTATGACACAACTGACGCTGTGCGAAGCTGACCGGACACCGCTGCGGGAGCTAGCCAGCTATAAACTACGACAAATCCGGCAGGCTACTTTCCGTGCGAGGGGAATCCGCTACGATGATGAAAAACATATCCATTATTACAAAAGTGCTTTCGGTGGGATTGAAACTTTCCATCTGGATGAGCGTAACCGACCTTATGCAATTGTCGATGCGGCAGGCAATCGGTTGGAGCAGCAGTGGCAGGATGGCTTGCTGGTGGCTGAAACCAATGCACTGGGAGAAACGACAGCCTACAGCTATGATGCATGGGGGAATATCACCACAGCAACTTTGCCGGATGGTACCGTACACAGCTATGGTTACAACGAGATCATATCCACATTTTACCCATTTCTCTGTATCTAAACGACCTTACCGGTTGTTGATAATCTCTCTAATCCATTTGGTCTCCAAAATGCAATGCTCTCTCGCAAACGCACTTTTGCCCATTCCTTCTCAGGATTGTCTTTTGCTCAGCGTCTTAGGTTGCAGTTTGTTTGACTTAATTCAAATTATCCGAATGACAGTCTGCATATCAACTTTAGAAGTCTTGCCATTTCCTGCTACGTAGGATTGCTGGTAATGACGGTGCAATCTAATTGGCTAAAATAGTCTTTTGCTATGGTATTGCTTGGAGAGCAGATCAGGTAATCAACGTCTTCAGATGTCATAAACGGGTATGAGCCTAATGCCTCTATTTTGTCCTCAGTACACAGTGCAACAATAGCTCCAGCTTTGGAGACAGCATGGCGTTTGAATTGACTATCCTGATAGTGAATAGCACTGAACCCTGCTGCTGATGACCAACCACAAATCCCCATAAAGCAGAGATCAAATCGAAATTTGCTTAACGCTTCTACGGCTGTAATGTCTATGGCACCGCCAACTGCATAATTCAGTTCACCACCAATAAGAATGGTGCGAATATACTGTCTTTCCAGCAATCGGGTAGCTATCGCTGGACTATTTGTCACGACTGTTAAGCCGATATCGTTAGGTAACAGGCTTGCGAGCAACATATGAGTGCTGCTCGCATCTAAGAAAATGACTTGTTCGGCTTTGATAATGGTTAATGCGGCGAGCGCCAGAGCTTGTTTTTCGCTATTTCTATTTTCTAAACGTTGCTCTTGTGTACCTGTTGGCGGTACGAGAGACAATACCCCACCATGAATTCGTTTACACAATCCTTCATTAGCAAGAAAACGTAAATCTCGACGAATAGTCGCTTCGGTCGTTCCAAGTCGAGCGGCTAAATCGGTCGCCATTACTTTATTATGAGATTCCAGCAAATTCAGGATTAACTGATGACGTTCTTCTGGTGAAAATTTTTCCATTATCATTTTCTATTCAAGATCTAAGGCAACCATTATAAACAAACAATCTTTATGTTCACATCTGTTCATTTATTGTTGTCGGATTTAAAGTCTTTAAGTGGTTACGCCTTTCGTCACGCCCGCTTAAAGAAATAAGTTATGATTTTCTTTGGAGTGCCAGGAACTGTAATATTGTGTGCATTACACCATCTTCATCATTTGACCTAGTAATATAATTTGCAGCTGCCTTTGTCTCTTCAAAAGCATTACGCATCGCAAAGCTAAAACTAGCGCGCTCCATCAGTTCAATATCATTGAACCCATCTCCAAATACCATAGTTTCAGCTTTTGTCGCTCCGACGATGGATTGTAGCTTTTCAACAGTACTGCCTTTGTGAACGCCTCTATTCGCAATATCAATCCATGCAGCTTCAGAGACTACGACATAGGCTTGTTCGTCAAAGTGAGAGAGTTGAGGCCGGATTGTTGGACACTGTTTATTCTCGTCATATACAGTGATCTTAACGAAATCAGAAACAATATCTTCATATGAATCGACCAGTTTTACCGCAGAATAAGAACGTCTCACTAAAGCGTGTAAATGCTCCGGTGTATCTCGTTTGATGGCAGCAAATTCAGGGGTACATGCAATCACAATATGCGAACCTTCTATAGCTTCTAATTGCCGAATAATATTAAGCCCTAACCTGCTGTTGAGTAGAGATTGATAAATAAACTCGCCTTGGTGCTTGATACGAGTCGCACTGTCTCCGAGGATCCAAAAATCTTTGCTTTGCTCGCCGAATAGCTCTTCAACACGTTCAACTTGCTTACCTGTACAAGGGGCGAATTTCACTCCATGCTCCTGCATACTAGTGACGACTTCCTGAAACAATTCGCGGTTGTAATCCCCATGACTGTTTAGAAATGTGCCATCCATATCAGTGATAATCAGTTTAATCATTTCGTGTTTCCCATTTATTTACTTGGTTTCACTAAAAGTGATGAGAACACAAATGAACACAAACATCAATAATCAAACATAAACTTTGTTTAAATGTGTTCATTGATGTTTGTTTTTGTGTATACTTCTTCCGAGTAGTATTTGATGGCTTGACGCAATAAAGATTAGTCAATTTATATGGAGATCTGTGTAATGGTAACAATGCAGAAAGTCGCAAATTACGCGGGAGTATCTTTGGCAACTGTTTCAAGGGTCGTGAATGGTCGAGGTGTTTCACCCAAGCTTAGTCAACTAGTCACAGTCGCATTGGATGAATTGAGGTATCGCCCCAATGCGTTCGCCAGAGCACTTACGACGAAGAAGAACGCTGTGATTGGAGTTATTATTTCTCAAAGTCTGAATCAAAATCCTTTGATAACAGCATTCATCTCATCATTTCAGTTTTTCCAAATAAGGTAATGACTAGTGGACGAATTTCAGAAAATGCTCGCTGGAGAGCTGTACAACCCAAGTGATAACAATTTGAGTCTAATGCGTGCCCGAACAAGGAAATTGATTGATAACTTTAATCATTCTTCTTTTGAAGAAGAACAAAGCCGTTTGAAGCTTTTGAAAAGCTTACTGGGCAAAGCGGGTAACAATATTTCGATTCATCAAAACTTTTATTGCGACTACGGCTGCAATATTTATGTTGGCTCCAATTTTTTCGCCAATTACGATTGCGTCATTCTGGATTGTGCCGAAGTACACTTTGGCGATAACTGTATGCTGGGACCTCAAGTAGGAATTTATACCGCGACACATCCACTTGACCCAATTGAGCGAGCCAGTGGGCTAGAGTCTGCAAAGCCAATTCACATAGGAAATGATTGCTGGATTGGTGGGCATGCGACGATAAACCCGGGTGTCACTTTGGGTAACAATGTGGTTGTTGCCTCTGGAAGTGTCGTCACTAAGAGCTTTGGTCACAACCTGGTCATTGGTGGTAATCCCGCTCGCGTTATTCGTGAACTTAAATGCTCATCGGGTACGACTCCAGAAGAGAAGGAAGCGAAATAATGAAAAACCATTCCTATGTTGGTGAAGTAGTGTTGAATGAAGTTAAGATTCAAGAAGGTGTAAAACGGGTTGCTCAACAGCTTAATCAACAATTTGATGATGCTGTCGTGATTACCGTCGTCCCTGGTGGAATATTATTTACGGCTGATCTTGTTCGCCAGTTATCCTTTGATATCAGTATGGATTATATCTCTTGCCCTCATATTCCTGGAGATAGGAACAATCGCTCTGAAATTGTGTATCACCAGAACATCAACGTAACGGGAAAAAATGTCATTTTGATTGATGATGCGATTGAATCTGGAGGTACTATGAAGCGCCTGACTGAGCATTTGAGCAACAATTTTGACATTAAATCTTTATCAATAGCAATTCTGTTTGTGAAACCCAGTCGAGTAGATATTCCAGTTCCTCAATACTTTGCTTATGAAATGGATAATGACGAGCTGTTAGTCGGTTATGGCCTACCGTGGAAAGATAAGTCCCGCAACCTACCTTTCATATCTAAAGTGATTTAATTTCTACCAGACACAACGGGCTTTTCTTTCTCTCTGAAAAGCCTATGCCCCTTTTTAATTTAGTGCTTCTGTAAACCTCCCCTAATTAGTTGTGTTCATAATTAGAGTTTTCGACTTGTTCATTCTTCATATTCCCATGGTGTCAGATCATTGAGAGCATCATGGGGACAGTCGGAAAACTTCAAAGTAAGGAATGACTGTTACTACTTGTGTTTGTTGCAGTATCTCTGTAGTGGTACGGTGAATTTGGCCACCTGATTAGAGGTGTTAAAATACACCTCATAGCATGACAGGTGAAACTATGACCAAGCGTACCAGACGCACTTTCAGTGCGGAATTCAAACTCGAAGCAGCGCAACTTGTTCTCGATCAAAACTACACCGTTGTTGAAGCTGCAAAAGCCATGGGTGTTGGTAAATCGACAATGGATAAGTGGGTAAGGCAGCTCAAGCAAGAAAAA
>NZ_FULE01000037.1 GCF_900163965.1 Vibrio ruber DSM 16370 | reverse complement strand
CCAAACAGACTTCTGACGATATAGCGCCATTCCGATGATTGACCATAGCACGGTTTCAAGTGGTAGTCGGCGCTTTCTCAACGTTGCGACTCCAGCTTGTTTGAAGCCTTGCTGAATAAGCTCTGGCGATAGCAACTCGGCATATTTTTCAAAAGTATGGAAGGTATTACAGGACTTAAAGGCTGTGGCTAATTCGCTTTCAAAACGCATAAAGAAAATCCGATATCAGATAACGAATATCGGATTTTGAAGCCTTTTAAAGATCGGTCAAATGATCTCGAAAATTTCTTAACTGATCGGCATTACTCTGTTAAGAGGCTTTTGTTTTTGGGGCTTATTCCGATGGGGGGATTACTGACATCGGAATCATTCATCATTGAATTGTTGTTGTGAATAATCTGTTGCTCACTCTATGTGACTCGCACTGTTGCTAATAAAGCGCGTATCTCCGTTGCGCTGATAACCCATGATTAGATGTTGCTGATATTGATTGACTTCAGATCCACTTGATTATTATTGCCAGTGTAATCATTTTTGTTATCGCTAAATGTGCCTTGGCTGAATACGTCTTTACCGGGAATATAGTCTGCACTGCTGACGCCATCACTGAATTCAATATTAAATGGGGTCGCACTGGAAATATTATTCAGACTTTGTTTGATCAGCGGGGCATCCGCATCGCTTGAAGTAAAGGCTCGATTGATCCTGAATATCAGATGATTACTGACAAACGTATCGTTGAATGTGGTGAGTCGGTAGGAGACTGAGCCAATATCGTTGGTCAGAATATTATTCCCTCCAACAATGACTCCGCTGTTTGGCCGAACGGACAAGATCGTCCCGGCTTTGTTATATTCGACAATAAAGTCACCGACAGTCCAGCCAGACTCATAGTAAATATTAGGTATACCTGATGTATTGCCGACTTTGATCCGAATGTCGCCATCATCAAATGTGGAATTATTGTTAATGTCGAATGTTACCGTGGCATTGTCTTTTTCTATCTGGTCTTCATTCAACTGATTATACAAGTGAACGGAGATATCAAAACCATTGGTAATATCACTGAACCCTAATCCATTGGATTGGTAATTGACAAGGGGGTTTGAACCACCGTCAGAGCCACCGCAGCCACCGAGTGATACTATCAGCATGGTACTGTAAATTACTTTTTTCATTATTATTGTTTTCCATTAAATAATTGTTTCGTGATTTGACGAATAAAAAACATTGAGTTATGTGTTTTTATTATAAAATGAAAAACATCAGTGAAATGTAGCGCTTATCGTTAGTCATGTGACAGATTGTGACAGCGGCTTTATAAAATCTGCGATGTGCCGTCTTGTGGAATGATGAAATGCTTTCAATTTCTATCCAGTTTGGTATGGTTTGCTACCCATTCAATTTTACGAGAACAACCATGCAGTGGTTCAAAAAATTCATCCTAATTGTCGCAATCATTACTGCCAGTATTTATATGCTGAGTGTTGGTGTGCTGACTTATCTGTTTTCCTCTGCTGACGATGAACCGCAGGGACAGGAACAGATCTCTGAGCAGGCATCTGTCTCAGAAGTTGTGACAGCCAATGACCAGTTATGGCTTGACGAGGGGCAGGTGACCTTTCGTAGTTGAATTTTGTTCAATCTGAACGGGTGTTGATCGCAGCGTGTGATATGCCGTTTAGCTATCCTAAGCCAATATCCCTAATGATTGATTGGGGGCTGGTAAATTTTTTCTTCAATCACAGTGGCCATATTTAAGAAGGTTTCATAAGTCGAACTCAACAAGAGTTTATTTTCCAGCCACAGCGGCATATGACCCGCAGCACTGCCTTGACCTTGATACGAGATTTGCGTCTGCTGGTGATTCAGTCGAATGGCTTGCCATTCTCCACGCACATCTTTCATTCGAATATAATTTCGCTCGAGAGGATATTGATCACCAACATCTTGTACACTAATCGTGTATTTCTGGGCTTGCGGATCATAATGAATGACGGAATCGATGACCATGTCCCGATCTTCAACAGGCCAAGGGGCACTGTAATAAACATGGATAATCCGCTCATGCACGGATTTTGTTTCGATCACGACCCGACGACAGTTTGCAATCCACTCGGGGCCGCGTTGCGCATCATGTAATAAAGCGACTAAGGCACCGGGAACGGCTTGAACCGTAGCGACCGCTTTGACTTCTATACGACCTGTAGCCGTTTTGTGGCTATAAACTTTGACGTTGTCATCTGATTTGTAGAGTGACCATGACTCTGTTGATGACTCAGTGGCGTGAGTCTCTATGGGTAGGTGAAACAGCAACACAGCCAGTGCAATCCATCTCATGATGTTCAGATGTCCTTAATGAATATGAGGCATATCCCCCGCGTTCTCTATCATAGCGGTGCTGGCATCCGTTAGCGAGGGGGAAATCTATATCCCCCTCACAAGATTTCTTTTTTACTGTCAGTCAGTGCTGTTTTGCCGGGAAAAATTCATCAACACCGGGAGAGTCTTAATCGCTGTCCGAACAGATTTATCAGTGCACCGGAGACGATTAAAATACCGCCGCTCAAGGTCCAGAACGATGGCACTTCGTCAAATACAACAATACCGATAATTACAGAAATAACGATTTGTACGTAAGCAAATGCTGAAGCCCGGCCGGCATCCTGAGTTTGCATTGCTTTGGTCAGGCCATACTGCCCGATCTGTGTAAATATACCGACCAGAATGAGCAGAATCGTAAGATTGAAATCAGGCCAGACAAAATCGTCGCCAATCAGTACAGAAGCGATCGGCAATGCGACCAGCGGAAAATAGAAAATGATTACCGAGCTGTCTTCTGTCGGGCTCAGTTTTTTGACAATCACATAAGCGACTGAACTGCCGAATGCGCCCATTAGCGCGAATGCAACGCTCAGCAAGGGGAGCGGTGTCGTTGACTCTGAGGACATATCAGATTGCAGGATAAAGTACAATCCGAGCAGACAGGTCACAATACAGATGATGGTTGCCGGTTGAACCCTTTCTTTTAAGAACAACACGGCTAACAGCGCCGTAAACACCGGATGGATATATTGTAAAATGGTCGCCTCAGCCAGAGGGAGAGTGGTTACCGAATAATAGACGCACATCAGTGCGACTGTTCCCACTGCGCCCCGGGCAAACAACAGCGGTTTATTGTGCCCCCAAACCGAAATTTTCTTACGTCTGACATCGATGTAGCTGATGATCAGCGATACTAGTGCGCGGGCGGCAACGATTTCGAAAACGGGAATTCCGTGCAGACTGGTGGCCTTGACACATGCAGTCATGAGGGCGAATCCCAAAGCAGACAGAAACATAAATTGGACACCGATGGGAAAAATCGGTTGCTGGGATGATTTCATTTTTATAACAGCTTATATTGGTCAGTAGATTGGAGGAAAAAGAGACACCGCATTCTAGCTTGGTTAAGGTAGTTTGTCTCTCTTATTTTACGGGGGGCTGAAAGATGGATTGCGATTCAGTATAAGGAGCTTTTTATGAGCCTAGATGAGTATAATGCGTTTTGTCGTTCACTGCCGGCGACGACTTATGTGGTGCAGTGGCGCGGATCTCATGTGTGGAAGATCGGTGGTAAAGTCTTCGCTGTCGGGAGCCTGAACCAAGAGGGGCAACCGGCATTTACGTTTAAGACATCGCTACTTAACTTTGACTTTTTAAGCGAGCAATCCGGATATCGGCCAGCTCCTTATTTTGCATCTCGTGGTATGAAGTGGATCCAGCAGTATCATAGTACAGCCGAAACTAATACAGCCGAAACCGATGAGGCATTGAGGTATTATCTCTCTGAATCTTACCGGATCGTTTCATTGGGGTTGAGCCAACGGACACAGCGAGCGCTGGGGCTGAATCAGACCTCATCAGCCTGAACCTATACTGAGAGGGGCAGGGATGCTATTGCAGTTCACCATCAGCAGTTCACCATCACTTAAGAAATAATTTTAGCTAAAGACAAGAGGTATCGATGCGACAGATTGGTCAGGATGTTTCGGAATTGATTCAGCGGGGGCTGGACGCGAATATCAAAATCGCGGTCACCGGACTGTCGCGAGCCGGGAAAACGGCTTTTATCACCTCACTGCTTAATCAAATTCAGTATCTTTCAACACATCGTCATTTGCCTTTTCTGGCTGCGAGTCAACAACAACGTATTATCGGTACCAAACGCATTCCGCAACGTAATTTAATGGTTTCTCGGTTTGATTATGAAAAAGCTATTTCAGCGATTCAGAGTCAGCCTCCCGGTTGGCCGGCGCCGACCCGGGATGTCAGTGAAACACGTGTCGCCATCAAATACCGACCGGAAAAAAGAAGTAAACGTCTGTTAGGTAAATCGCTGACATTACATATCGATTTGATCGACTATCCGGGAGAGTGGCTGCTCGATTTACCGTTACTGGAGATGAGTTTTGAACAGTGGTCAGCGCAACAAATTCAGCGGTTAAACGGGCAGAGACAACCCATGGCAGAGCTGTGGCTGGCGAAGAGTCAGGCATTGGATCTGAATGCAGAAGCCGATGAACAACGATTGGCCGACATCGCAACGGCATACACCGATTATCTGCATGATTGTAAAGCGGCCGGTTTTCACTGGGTACAACCCGGTCGGTTTGTGTTACCCGGGGAGCTGGCCGGTGCGCCGGTATTACAGTTTTTTCCGTGTCTCCCGCCGGATGAGTATCGTTCACGTCGCTCACTGACGACCAACTATGACGTGCTCAAAGCACGTTACCAAGAGTATCAGACAAAAGTTGTGCGCAATTTCTATCGGGAATATTTTGCCACATTTGATCGTCAGGTGGTGCTGGTGGACTGTCTGAGCCCGCTCAATGCGGGGCAGGATTCTTTCATCGATATGCAACAGGCCTTGGTACAACTGCTACAGAGCTTTAAGTACGGACGGAGTGGATTATTGTCACGACTGTTTTCCCCAACAATCGATAAAGTGCTGTTTGCTGCCACCAAAGCGGATCATGTGACACCGGATCAGCACGCGCATTTGCTGCATTTGCTGAATCAGATGATTCAGCCGGTCTGGCAGGATGTTTCTTATCAAAACGTGGCGATGGAATGCATGACTTTAGCATCTGTTCAGGCGACACAAGCCGGATATATCACAGCACCGGAAGGGCGCATACATGCGATTCAGGGCACCACGCTCAGCGGAGATAGTGTGACGCTATTTCCCGGAGAAGTTCCGGAAAAACTGCCATCCCCGGCATTCTGGCAATCTCAACGGTTTGATTTTACCGAGTTTCGCCCACAAATATCTGATCCTCAACAACCGCTCCCTCACATTCGTCTGGATGCGGTACTGGAATATCTAATCGGAGATAAATTGCGATGACACCTTATCAACCGAAACGAGTTTTTCAGCAAGACCTGAAATCACCGGATGAGCAAACCGCATCGCTGCTGGAACAACAGCAGTTTGATGAAGAAAAATTTACGCCTGAACCTGTCGCACAATCGTCACTGGCGGAATCAGAAGATGTCAATCTCGATACGGTGATTCGGCCCCGGAGCAAATCGCCTTGGTTCTGGCGGCTGAGTGGTTGCGCTTTTGTGGGGTTAGTCGGCTGGCAGGCGGCAGACACGATTGTTGCGGCATATCAGAACCGAGAATGGTTAACGCTGGGATGGAGCGCTCTCGTGACAGCGGTCGCCGGGGCTGGCCTCACTCAGTTAGTGAAAGAGTGGTTTACACTACGCTCATTGCGCAAGCACTTCACCCGTCAGGCGGAAGCTGAAACCCTGATTCAGTCACACAGTGTCGGCCTGGCAACCGAACTGTGCCGTAAAATGATTGATGAGGCCGGCCTGACTGACGGTTCTGCGACAGCGATTGAACCTCAGCATGTGGCTGAATGGGAAAAACACCTCAATACCGCTTATAACGATGGTGAGATTCTGGCGTTGTTCGATGTGTTTGTCCTGAAGCATCTCGATGATAAAGCGGTTCAGATGATATCCCGTTATGCGGCGGAATCCGCAGCTTTGGTGGCAGTCAGCCCGTTGGCGGTGACCGACATGCTACTGGTGGCGTGGCGCAATCTGAGCATGATTAACCGGCTATCTGATTTATATGGCGTTCGTTTGGGGTATTGGTCTCGCATCCGTTTATTGCGGACGATGTTTATCAACATGGCGGCTGCCGGTGTCAGCGAAATTGCAATTGACGCGGGAACCGATCTGCTTTCCGCAGGATTGGCCGGGAAAATATCAGCCAGAGCCGGTCAGGGAGTTGGCGTGGGGATTCTTACTGCGCGTCTGGGACTTCAGGCGGTGACATTATTACGTCCGCTGCCATGGGTGCCGGAACGAAAAGCGAAGCTGGCCAGCGTCAGAAAAGCGATTGTTTCAAGAGTGCTGACACTGATGAAAACATCATAACTGGCCATTTCTGCCCGGAATATATTTCGTCAGGCCGATTCTCAAATCAGTATCGAACTGAGTTTTGACGAAACTGTGATATCAGTACATCCGTTTTTACCGGGGTATTTTTGTGACTTGACGGAGATTCAGTGTTGATAGAAACTACTGTCAACTTTTCCTTACACGTGTGGGTTGCTTTTTGTGCGTCTAGAAGTCTTTTGTGAAGACCGACTCGGGTTGACCCGGGAACTATTGGATATTCTGGTCTCCAGAAATATCGATTTAAGAGGGATTGAAATTGATATTTCAGGGATTATTTATCTGAACTGCCCGGATATTGATTTCACGACGTTTAGTGAGCTGATGGCTCAGATTCGCATGATTTCAGGTGTGAAAGACGTCCGGAAGATTCCTTTTATGCCCGTGGAACGACATAACACTGAGCTGATTTCGCTGCTGAACAATTTGCCGGATGCGGTGTTGGCGATTAACTTAAAAGGCTTTGTCGATACTGCCAACTATGCGGCGTTATCCCTGCTCAATAAACAGCAACACGAAGTTGTCGGTCATGCGATTTCAACGCTGGTTCATGCGTTTAATTTTTCGCGTTGGCTTGAGGGCAGTAAATCCCGCCAGCGTGAGGAGATTGTTCTTAATGGTCTGGACTATGTACTGGAAATCATGCCGGTTTATATTCAGAGTGAGGCGAAAGAGTCGATTCTGGCCAGTGCTATGGTGATTTTACGGGCTAGTCAAGTGCACCATGGCGTACAACCTGTTCACTTACCGCTTCATAGTGAACTGGGATTTGAACACTTCGTCGGGATCTCAAACCGACACAAGCATCTTATCAATCAGGCAAAAAAGCTGGCAATGCTTGATCAACCTTTACTGATTGAGGGCGAAACCGGTACCGGAAAAGAAATGTTGGCGAAAGCCTGCCATAATCGCTCGGAACGTTCATCGAGACCCTTTTTGGTCGTGAGCTGTGCATCGATGCCGGATGACGTTGCCGAAACCGAGTTATTCGGTCACGCCCCGGGCTCTTTCAATCATCGTGAAGGGCATAAGGGCATTTTTGAGCAGGCCAATGGCGGTACGGTTTTTCTTGATGAAATCGGCGAGATGAGTGCACATCTTCAGATCAAGTTATTACGTTTTCTTCAGGATGGGACGTTTCGCCGGGTCGGGGAAGAGCATGAGATTCATGTCGATGTCCGGGTCATTGCATCCACGCGGCATAATCTGGCAGCACTGGCGGAATCAGATAAATTCCGTGAAGATCTGTTTTACCGGTTGAATGTGTTGACGCTATCGATTCCGCCATTACGTGAGCGTCCAAGTGATGTTCAGCCACTGCTGGAACTCTTCATTGCCAAGCATGTGCGTCACATGGGGATGGCAAAACCCCATTATGATGAATCGCTGATTGAACAGTTGTCGCACTATCAATGGCCCGGTAATATGCGCCAGCTCGATAATATGGTGTTGCGGGCATTGACTGAGATGCCCGACGACGAGTTAAAAATCGACTATTTCCATCTTCCGGGAGTTGAAGCGGTTAATGGCGGCATTGGGCTGATAAATCTGGATGGTTCTTTGGACGAGATTATGAAAGATTACGAAGCCAAGGTTTTGGAGAAGCTTTACCAGTCATTCCCCTCAAGTCGTAAGCTGGCGAAACGGTTAAATGTTTCTCATACCTCAGTGGCAAACAAATTACGCGATTACGATATTCGCAAACATTAATCGCTTCGGGATGCCAATCGCCTTGATGAGCGAGGCTGATTTTTCGGAGTGACAAGCACAGGACGCTAACTCATTTATGTATAAACAAGTTTATGATGTCGATGGTGATATTATTATTCGTTCGGCCCGCATTGATGACGCCAGAACGATTGCCCGGTATTTCAATGTTAACCGCCGCTACCTGACACCGTGGGAGCCGAAGCGGGACGAGGAATTTTTTCTTGAGCAAGGTTGGGCACAGCGTCTGATTAAACTCAGAGAATTAGAAACGATGGCACTTGGTTTCTATCTTCTGATTTTCGATATTTCTACCAATGAAATGGTCGGCACCATCTCGTTTAGCCAAATTTCACGTTTTCCGGTTCATAGCTGTTATGTCGGTTATTCATTGGCTGAAAATGCGCAGGGGAAAGGGATCATGACCCGGGCATTAACGATGGCTTGTCGGTTTATGTTTGAAGCGCAGAATATGCATCGCATTTCTGCAACATATATGCCCCGTAATCAACGCAGTGAAGCCGTACTGAAACGGTTAGGTTTTCAGTATGAAGGAGAGCTGAAAGATTTTTTGTTGATTAATGATCAGTGGGAAGATCACTATCTGACCTCATTGATCAATCCGAATTGGCAAGCCAAGCCCGCGGCCTGACACTCGCTGTTCTCAATTGCAGCAATATCATCGCTCAGTCGGGTATGAACAATATGCTGAGCGATGAATCCTATCTCATTTTCTTCTGACCAAATTTCCCCGGCCTGTAAGCCGTGGCAGACTGCTTGTCCGACCGGCGATTCATTGATGCATTCAATTCAATGCACTCCATTTAGTTCAATCAACTTACTTCAACTAATTTACCTCGACTAATGGCTGCAACATACATACAAAGTCGACGTGATCAGCATAGATTGTTGACAATATTTTATGATGAAAAATCGAATTTATTTTATCTGATTGTTTTTAAAAAATTTAATTTTTTATTGATATTAAAACCAAGAATGCATGGTTAGACATTAGTCTAAATTGTCAACAATCTGCTTGCGAATATGGCAGCGGATCGGCTATTTTTTATCCGGAGTCGGTCAGAAAGACCTCATTAAAAGAGAGACGACAGTGGATCAAGCGACAGATTTAATTCAACCGGAGAAAGACAACACCAAGTCAGAGCATCTGACGGACTATTTGATTGAAGCGATTGTTCAGGGAGAGATTGCGCCAGGCAGTAAGATCTCCGAACCCAATCTTGCCCGTCAGTTTCAGGTCAGCCGGGGACCATTACGGGAAGCCTTGATGCGGCTGGAAGGCCTTGGTCTGATTGAACGGATCCCGCATGTCGGTGCACGCGTGATTGCGTTGTCTTATGAAAAGTTGATTGAACTGTATGCGGTACGGGAAGCCCTCGAAGGTATGGCCGCCCGTCTTGCAGCCCGCTATATCACATCCGCAGAATTGATGCGTTTAGAAGCATTGTTAGACAAACACGCGCGCCATCTGCATCACATTGAAGGTGCTTCATATTTTCATCAGCATGGTGACTTCGATTTCCATTATTGCATTATCAAAGCCAGCCGCAATCAACAGCTTATCCGGCTATTGTGTGATGAGTTGTATCATTTATTGCGTATGTTTCGCTATCAATCCCCCCGTGCTCACAGCCAGCCGGAAGAGGCGCTCGGGGAGCATCAGTTTATTCTGAAGGCCATTCGGGAACGGGATGAAGAACTGGCTGAAATGTTGATGCGACGTCATATTGCGGGCAGCCGGAAACTGATTGAAGCCCATATGCTGTCCGAACAGGGAGAACAAGCATGAATAGTCCGGGTAAAAAATTCAGAGCAGCAGTCAGGGACAACCGTCCTTTGCAAATTGTCGGCACGATTAATCCGTATTGCGCCATGATGGCACAACAAATTGGTCATCAGGCGATTTATCTTTCCGGTGGCGGCGTTGCCAATGCATCTTACGGAGTGCCTGATTTAGGGATCACGACACTCAATGATGTGTTGGTTGATGTTGAGCGGATTACCAATGCGAGTGATTTGCCGTTGCTCGTGGATATTGATACAGGGTTCGGTGGAGCATTCTCCATTGCCAGAACTATCCGGGCAATGGAAAAAGCAGGAGCCGCTGCGGTTCATATTGAAGACCAGGTGCTCCAGAAAAGGTGTGGTCACCGACCGAATAAAGCGATTGTCAGCCGGACTGAAATGGTCGACAGAATTAAGGCCGCTGTCGATGCGCGTACCGATGATGATTTTGTCATCATGGCGCGAACCGATGCTTTAGCAGTTGAGGGCATGGAAAAGGCGATAGAACGGGCGATTGCTTGTGTTGAGGCCGGGGCGGATATGATTTTCCCCGAAGCGATGGTTGAATTAGGTCAATATGAGCAGTTCGCGACGGCACTGGAAGATGCCGTCGGGAGACCGATTCCGGTTTTGGCGAATATCACCGAATTTGGTCAAACACCGCTGTATGACTGTGACGAGCTTGCCGGAGCAAAAGTGAGTATGGTGCTGTATCCGTTGAGTGCATTCAGAGCCATGAATCAAGCAGCGGAAATGGTGTATCAACATCTGCTCACAACCGGCAATCAGCAGGCGTTGCTGCCCCAGATGCAAACCAGACAAACACTATATGACTATCTGAATTATCACACTTATGAAGATAAGTTGGATCAACTGTTTTCTGAGCAGCACCAGTAAGTCAATTTATATCCATCACGTGAAATCAACCCGGCCGACTGAATCATCGCCCGATACGGGACAATGATTATCCGTCAGAGATAAGCGGCAGGGAAATAAGGAGCTCAACATGCCAAACAAGGAATTGGGAGGGGCAGGGTTGCGAGGGCAGAGTGCTGGCACGACTGCTTTATGCACTGTCGGGAAAACCGGAACAGGGTTAACCTACCGGGGTTACGATATTACAGACCTTGCCAACCATGCGCAGTTTGAAGAAGTGGCTTACCTGCTACTCAAAGGCAAACTGCCGAACCAACAAGAGTTAGATGCCTACACGACCCATCTGATGCAGTTACGCGGTTTACCACAGGTTCTCAAAGAGGTTTTAGAGCGTTTACCGGCTGAGACTCATCCGATGGATGTGATGCGCACCGGCTGCTCGGTACTGGGTAATCTTGAACCTGAGACCGATTTTTCTCAGCAGTTATCCGCCACTGAACGGCTATTAGCCTGCTTTCCCGCCATCATCTGCTACTGGTATCGGTTTAGCCATGACGGGGTGCGCATCAACACCGACGATCACAGTGAAACCTCTATCGGTGGCTACTTTCTGAAGATGCTGTCAGATCGCGAACCTGATGAGCAATTCCGTCAGGCGATGCATTGTTCCCTGATTTTGTATGCAGAACATGAATTCAATGCTTCAACATTCAATGCCCGGGTGTGTGCTTCGACGCTATCGGATCTGCACTCCTGTATCACGGGGGCAATCGGTACGCTTCGCGGCCCGTTGCATGGCGGTGCGAATGAAGCGGCGATGGCCATGATTGAGCAGTGGGAGACCCCGGAACAGGCGGAAGCCGGTCTGCTTGAAAAACTGGCACGGAAAGACAAAATTATGGGCTTCGGTCATGCGGTCTACCGGGAATGTGATCCGCGCAATGCATTGATTAAACAGTGGTCGCAACGTCTTTCTCAACAAGTTGGCGATCACCATCTGTATGCTGTTTCAGAGCGGGTAGAATCAGTCATGAAACGGGAGAAGGGCTTATTTTGTAATGCTGATTTTTATCATGCTTCTGCTTACCACTTTATGGGAATTCCGACGCCATTATTTACCCCGATTTTCGTTATCAGCCGTTTGACCGGTTGGGCTGCACATGTTTTCGAGCAGCGGGACAATAACCGGATCATTCGTCCGAGCGCTGACTATCAGGGCCCGGAACATCAGCAGTGGATTCCGATTGAACAGCGTTAACCAAGGACAGAATCATGAGTCAGAATGTAGATTTTAATCAACGGCAACAACCCGATGAATTACTGGTACAAATTGCCGATTATGTCGATCAACAGCCAATCATGTCACAAGAAGCGTATCAGACCGCACGCAATTGCCTGATCGACACGCTGGGATGTGGCCTGCTCGCGTTACGTTTTCCTGAATGTACCAAGCATTTAGGTCCCACTGTGCCGGGCACCACCGTACGTCATGGCGCCCGGGTACCGGGCACTTCCCATGAGCTGGATCCGGTCACGGCCGCATTTAACATCGGTTGCATGATTCGCTGGCTGGATTTCAATGACACTTGGCTGGCGGCCGAATGGGGTCATCCTTCAGATAATCTGGGCGGTATTCTTGCGACGGCGGATTATCTGAGTCGCCTGGCTGTTGCTCAGGGAAAACCACCGTTGGTGATGAAAGATGTGTTAACCGCCATGATTAAAGCCCATGAGATTCAAGGTGTACTGGCATTAAACAATAGTTTCAACCGGGTCGGGCTTGACCATGTACTTTTGGTACGTGTTGCCTCAGTGGCTGTGGTGACGAAAATGCTTGGCGGAAGCCGGCAGCAGATTATTGACGCACTGTCTCAGGCTTGGGTCGATGGGGGAGCACTGCGAACCTATCGCCATGCACCGAATGCCGGCTCTCGCAAATCTTGGGCTGCCGGAGACGCAACATCGAGAGCCGTCCGGCTGGCGATGATCACCATGAAGGGTGAAATGGGGATTCCGACGGTACTCTCAGCCCCGCAATGGGGCTATTATGATGTGCTGTTTAAAGGTAAAGCGTTTGATATTCCACAACAATTTTCCAGTTATGTGATGGAGAATGTGCTGTTTAAAATATCATTTCCGGCTGAGTTCCATGCGCAGACTGCAGTTGAATGTGCGGTTCAGTTACATCCGCATGTCCGGGATCGGATCGATGAGATTGACCGCATTGAAATGACCACCCATGAATCAGCTATTCGGATTATTTCCAAGGTCGGTGAACTGGCAAATCCGGCCGACCGTGACCACTGCCTGCAATATATGACGGCCGTGCCATTGCTCTATGGTGATTTAGTGGCTGAATATTATGAAGATAGTTTCCACCAGAACGATCCGCGCATCGATCAGCTCAGAGACAAGATGGTGATTCAGGAAGATGCCCGTTATAGCCGTGAGTATCTGGAATCCGATAAACGTTCGATTGCGAACGCGATGCAGATTTTCTTCCGCGATGGTTCATGTACAGAGAAAGTCGAGGTTGAATATCCGATTGGTCATCGTCGGCGCAGAGAAGCAGGGATTCCCATACTCGAGCAAAAGTTCATCCGTAATCTACAGACCCGTTTCCCTCAGAGTCGTGTTGAAGCAATCACGACACTCTGTCTGGATCAGGCGCGTCTGGAGCGGACACCGGTTGATGAATTTATGGCGTTGTTTGTGATCAATTAATTTGTGATCAACTAATTCGTGACCAATGAATCCGTGATCAATACATTGGTGATCAACAACGGATGTGAAATTAACTTCCCAAAGTCGCCGGTATCGGACAGATAAGGTGCCGGCCACTGTCCACGGGGGAAACGATGCTTACATATGAGCGAGAGTATCAATTTGCCAAAGATTACCCGGAGATCTTCTGGGGTGAACAGGCAGATAAACTGGATTGGTTTCAGAAACCGCAAACCATTCTGAGTGTCGATGAACATCAGATCGAGCGCTGGTTTTCCGATGGGGTGATGAACACCGCATGGATGGCACTGGATTACCATTGCCAACAAGGTCGGGGTGAACAGACGGCACTGATTTATGATTCTCCGGCGACGGGGGTTCAAAAGCAGTGGAATTATCAGGCGTTACGGGATGATGTGGCGCGTGTCGCAGGCATGTTGGCTGCTCAAGGGGTCACAAAAGGCGATCGGGTTGTGCTGTATATGCCAATGATTCCCGAAGCGGTGATGGCGATGCTGGCCTGTGCCCGGCTGGGGGCGATTCACTCGGTCGTATTCGGTGGTTTTGCCCCGAATGAGCTGGCCGTGAGAATCGAAGATGCCGAACCAAAAGTGCTGATCACGGCCTCATGCGGGATCGAGGTCAATAAAGTGATTCCGTATAAGCCATTGGTTGATAAAGCGATTATGGATAGTCGCTGGAAACCGGAGCAGGTCATCATCGTCCAGCGTCCGGTGCATACCGCGGAGCTGAATCAAGCCAGAGATCAAGACTGGCAACGTCTGTTTGAGGAGGCGAAACCGCATGAGTGTGTGCCTGTACGGGCGACCGACCCGTTATATATTCTTTATACATCGGGGACGACCGGTAAACCGAAAGGCGTGGTTCGGGATAACGGTGGTCATGCCGTGGCAATGAAATATTCGATGTCGGCAATCTATAATATGCCGCAAGACGGTGTATTCTGGGCGGCTTCGGATGTCGGCTGGGTTGTCGGCCACTCCTATATTGTCTACGGACCACTGATTCATGGTTGTGCCACGATACTTTATGAAGGTAAACCGGTGCGGACACCGGATCCGGGAGCATTCTGGCGGGTTTGTCAGCAATACCAAGTCGATATACTTTTTTCGGCGCCGACGGCGTTCAGAGCGATTAAAAAAGAAGATCCTCACGGTGAATGGATTCATCGTGATTCACTCCAATCGTTACAGGCGATTTTTATGGCCGGAGAACGGCTGGATCCGCCGACACTGGAATGGGTTCAGTCTCATACCGATAAACCGGTGATCGATCACTGGTGGCAGACGGAAACCGGCTGGGCAATTGCCGGTAACCCGTTAGGAATTGAAACGATGCCGATCAAACCGGGTTCATCAACCAAAGCAACTCCGGGCTATGTTGTCGAAATTCTCAATGAGCAAGGAGAGCCTCAGCAGTGTGGTCAACAAGGCTATGTGGCACTGAAACGACCGCTGCCGCCCGGCTGCCTGCCAACCATTTGGCGTAACCATGACCGGTTTGAATCGGGATATTTGAGTCAGTTTCCCGGATACTATGTATCCGGCGACGGGGGATATGTCGATGAACAAGGTTATCTGTTTATTATGGGCAGGATCGATGATGTGATCAATGTCGCCGGACATCGATTGTCGACCGGAGAAATGGAAGAAGTTGTCGGGGCTCATCCTGCGGTGGCTGAGTGTGCCGTGATTGGCGTACATGATGCGCTGAAAGGCCAGCTTCCATTGGGGCTGGTGGTACTGAAAAATGGTATGAAGGTGGACACTCATCAGTTAGAACTTGAATTAGTCGGACAAGTGCGTGACCACATCGGGGCGATTGCCTGTTTTCATCACGCGGTTGTGGTTGAGCGGTTACCGAAAACGCGCTCAGGTAAAATTCTGCGCCGCGTGATTCGGCAAATCGCTGACGGAGAGAGCTATACGGTACCTTCAACCATTGATGATCCGTTGAGCTTATCCGAGCTTGAACAGGCGTTGCATCACGATATCGACCATAAGACCGGGTAAAAGTGCCGAATATGGCTGACGACGGGGGCAGTGCTGGGGGGAGCACTCCCTTGGTCGTTTGTCCTGTCACTGGTTTGCGGCGCGTTATGTTTTTACCTTGGGGAGCGTCGGGTATAAACTAGCCATAATTCTATCCCTTGCCTGAGGCAGCTATGGTTACTATTCGGTTGGCGAAATCATCGGATCTCCCCGTTCTGGAACAGATGATGTATGAGTTACACAATGAACATCACTTGGCTTGCCCGCAACATTTCAAGTCGGCACAAGCAGTGATGGAAGAGAAGCGAATTTCGGACTACTTAGAATCCCCTGAGGGATTAGTGTTTGTCGCTTTTGGCGATCATTACTGTAATTACTGTATTGGATTTGTTTCCGGGCATTTCGCTGATTTAGTCTCTTCGGTCAGCAAGCCGGTATTGATGGGCAGTATTGACGAGTTTTATGTGTTTCCGTCCTATCGCGGACAGGGGATCGGCACTCAGCTGTTACAGCGGATAGAAAAAGAATTTGAAGACTATGGTGTGCAACAACTCTTTGTTGAAGTGTGGGATTTCAATCAACCCGCCATCAAACTCTATCAGAAACTCGGATTCGGCCATCATATTCACTGCCTGAGGAAGGGAATACGTTAAAGGTAAAGCGGTAAAAAGCGCCGATGTTTTAATCTCCGGTGCTTTCAATCAATACAGACCCGTGGAATGATTGCCCGGACGGGCGTTGGTATGGCGTTGCTCTCTCCGGTTTATTTTATCTCCGGAGTGGGATGATATTTCACCCCAACACATATTTTTCAATGGCTTGTGCGACACCGTCTTCATCATTGCTTGCCGTGATGTCGTCCGCAATTGCTTTGGTTTGCGGCATGGCATTTCCCATCGCAATACCTAAACCTGCATATTCGAGCATGTGATGATCATTTTCTGCATCACCGATACACATCACAAGTGCTGCCGGAATGCCCAACCGCTCGGCCACCGCCTGAATACCGAATCCCTTATTGCTTTGTGGGTTGAGAAATTCAAGAAAATAGGGGGCGCTCTGGACAATCGTAAATCGTTCGATGATCGCTGCGGGCAAGTTTTGGTAGGCCTGCGCAAGTTTTTCGGGTTCATCAACGATCATTGCTTTAATCATCGGGTGATCATCAGCCAGCGTCTCAAAATCGATTTCATGAATATCAATCCCATTGATCTCAGCTTCCAGACGTGTGTATTTGGTACTTTTGGGAGTAATCAGCCCTAATTTTTGGCTGAAGGCATGGGTATTAACGTTCAGTTCTCGGGCGGTTCGGCCAATAGTTTTGACATCATCGGCACTGACAACCTGCTGGCGAATAATTTCACCGGTCAGCACATTTTCAACAAATGACCCGTTATAATGAACGACGTAATCGTGTTCACGATTCAAGCCCAATTGCTCAAGGTAGGCACGCATCCCTTCAATTGGTCGGCCAGAGGACAAAACAATTCGGACACCCCTATCTTTTGCTGCCTGTATCGCAGCCTGAGTGCGGGGCGAAATTTGTTTTTGACTGTTTAGCAGCGTGCCATCCATGTCGAGTCCAATCAGTTTATACATGCTTTATCACCGGTAATTTCAGAAAATGTGGGACTAAAAATAACAAGAGTGGAACGGGATTCTATCGGTAGAATGAACGCCAAGACGTACCCCTCTCAAGACGCACCAATATGAGGGAGTTTCAACTCAAATACAAGCATAACCTCAGGTATAATTTGACCTTCTGACAAGCATCTATTAAGGTCTGCGACTCGCATAATATGACCGCTGAATTAGGATTCATTTTGAGTATTTATAGAGTCAATGAAATCTTTCAAACTATCCAGGGTGAGGGTGTCTTTACTGGTGTCCCTGCTGTTTTTGTTCGCTTACAAGGATGCCCGGTGGGATGTGCTTGGTGTGATACCAAACAGACTTGGGATACCGAGCTGCAGGATCAACGCGCTGTTGAAGAGATTATCGTCAAAACTCAGGATAGCCCGCTTTGGTGTCAAATGAGTGCTGAAGCAATCATCGATTGTTATCACCGCCAAGGCTATACAGCGAAACATATTGTGATTACCGGTGGAGAACCGTGCCTCTATGATTTGACAGCGTTAACCACTGCATTTGAAACCATCGGTTGTCGTTGTCAGATTGAAACCAGTGGTACCGCCGACATTCAGGTTTCGGTTCACACCTGGGTGACAGTGTCACCTAAAATAGCCATGAAAGGCCGCTTACCCGTGCTGGAAAGTGCACTTCTGCGGGCAAACGAAATTAAGCATCCTGTCGGCACACGTAAGGATATTGAGCAACTCGATCATTTACTGCACCGGACACCGGTTGCCGATGATACAATTATTGCTTTACAACCGATTAGCCAGAAACCACGAGCGACTGAGTTATGTATTGAAGTGTGTATCGAACGCAATTGGCGTTTATCGATTCAGACGCATAAGTATCTGTGTATTGCCTGAGGAATTGTTATGAAAAAAGCTGTTGTTGTGTTCAGTGGCGGACAAGATTCCACCACTTGCCTTGTTGAAGCGCTGCAAACTTATGATGAAGTTCATGCGATTACTTTTGATTATGGACAGCGTCACCGGCTTGAAATTGAGACCGCACGTCAATTAGCGGAGCAGTTAGGTGTGAAATCCCATAAAGTGATGGATGTCGGCTTACTGAATGAATTAGCGATCAGTTCACTGACACGGGACGATATCCCGGTCTCTCATGCGTTACAGGACAATGGGTTACCCAATTCATTCGTGCCCGGCCGCAATATCCTGTTCCTTACGCTGGCCGGTATTTATGCCTATCAGATTGGAGCCGAATCAGTGATTACCGGTGTGTGTGAAACGGACTTCTCAGGTTATCCGGATTGTCGTAACGAATTTATCCAGACTATGAATCGGGCGCTGGTTCAAGGGATGGATCGAGAGATGAAAATTGTCACACCGCTCATGTGGCTCAATAAAGCAGAAACATGGGCAATGGCCGATCATTATGATGCATTGACGCTAGTCAGAAGTCAGACACTCACATGCTATAACGGTGTGATCGGTGACGGGTGTGGTGAATGTCCTTCCTGCCACTTAAGACAGGCAGGGCTGGATGAGTATCTGAATCACCGGGATACGGTTCAGCAATCCTATCTGGATAAACGGGTTGCTCAAACTCATCAGTGAATGATTGCTGCCTGTGGGCTATCCGTTGTTATTGACTCAACGATTATTGAATAAACGATTCTGAGTTTTCCTCGTTATGCCATTATGACAATGTGCATCCGCTGGTTATCGTGGCATAAAAGACAAAGGCATAGACGCCTTTGTCTAAGTCATTACATTCATTGTTCTGCTGAAATACTTTAATGGTTCATATGGGCAATCGACATGATATAAATTTGATGAACAGGGTAATGTAAATATAAAAATGGAATAAAAATCAATTTCTATATTGAATGCTGAGTCAATAATATAAAATTGAATGTTTTATAAATAATCGTTCAATACCCGAATATCAGAATTATATTACTTATCGTTTAAATCTTTTTTATCGTAAAAAATTAACGTTAATAATTTATAGGCTCCTTATATAACAGAATGATATTTTTTGTGTGGTGTTATTGATTTTATAAAATTATTTTTAATTGTTTTCTATTTCTGATTGTTGCTCAAAATATATAGTATAAATAAGAGCTTCAATCGCTTAAAGAGGGTGATGGATTAGAGATATCGACTATTCTCTATATTTTACTGTTTACTTTTATGCTTGCGATATTTTGCTATCTGAAATAAGTAGCTCTGTCTTTTATATTGAGATCGTGGCAGGTAATGTTCCAGGCTACACTGTCATACTGCC
Source organism: Vibrio ruber DSM 16370 (assembly GCF_900163965.1). GTDB lineage: Bacteria > Pseudomonadota > Gammaproteobacteria > Enterobacterales > Vibrionaceae > Vibrio > Vibrio ruber. Next base: position 64,329 of record NZ_FULE01000037.1, on the reverse strand, counting down.
AATCCTGCAACATTTATCGGCTGACAACGACACATCTGGTCGCTGAATTTCTTCCGTTTCATAGTGCCTTGCCAGTTGATATAAGGTGTTATGATAATACACATATGGATTAATTTAACTTAACTATTTGTTTTTTATTGATATAACGAGTGTAATGTTTGAATCAATCAGTCTCGTGAGTATTTAGGATATTGTGTTGGTTATTTTTTATATAAATTAATCCCATACAATGTATTTTATAAATGAATATTTATTGTTCATAGCATTATAAACAACACTTCAGGTGTTATTCGATCCTTCTCTCATTTCTTAATTATTATGCAACAAAGTGACTAATGTGTATTGTGATGTGTATATTTTCAACACATAATATATGTGCTTGTTTATTCTTATATGGAATTTATTTGTCTTTGAAATGGATGGATAATATAAGGGGAGCAGGCTTGGAAAGTCAAAAATATAATCATTCTCAGTCTTCTGATAATGTAAATATGCAGTGTTCAGAGATAATTACTCTAGTTGGTGATTATTTTTTAGATATCTGATATTTCAATTGGAATATTTTTGTCTTTCGTCATTGGATGGAAATTAATGTTAACTAAATTAGCCTATAAAAACGGAAGAAATATTATGAAATTAACACCTGTATTCGCAGCGCTTATCGCATCAGTTGGTTTAAGCAGCCAGTCAGCATTGGCTTCAACTCAGGAAAATACCGTCGCAGACAATGCGCCGACCGTCGCTAGTTGTACCGCACCTGACTGGCTGATCGCTTCAGGAAGCCTTTCTCCGTCAACGGTTGTTGCTGGTGGTGAAGTATCTGTTACCGCTACAGTTGCAACGGGTTGCCCGCAAACATCAGGTTCGGCACCAACGTTAGGTGTTATACTGGCGGATGCGAATGGCCAGCCGTTAGGTATTTTCGGTGAACTCCCAATTGGATTGCCATATGGTTCGAACTATAGCTTCACGCTTCCTATTCCTGAGTCACTGCCTGCGGATGACTACCTGATTGTTCTATATGCTGATTATCGTCAGGTAGTAAAAGAGACGAATGAGAATAACAACATTGCAGCTGCGAACCTGACCGTTGTCAACCGTGCCGCTGAACTGGCTGAAGCACAAGCCGGACAGTCTTCACAACTCAGTGTGAGTGGTCCTGTAAGTTATATGGATCGTAGTACATTGAGTGCAGATATCTTCATGGGAGCCGGTGTACCTGAAATCAAAGGTATGACAGTTCAGGAAGAGAATACCGAAGTCGTAGAAAAGTTACTCAAACGTCATTCAGCCAAATAAGGCATTGACTGATTCCGGGCGAAATCATTCGCCCGGATTTCCCTTCAGACTAAAACCGTCCACACCTTTTCTTTCTCTTCAATTCACCGCCAGTCAGCGAAGTAAATCAACGACGGATCCTGAAAATCATGAGTTGTGAACTAATGTAGTAAGCGCAATCCACTTGGCAAAGTCTCCCCAAAAATCCGTTTTGAATCACTTTCGCAGACTTGGCTGATTTCATCGATGAGTGTCAGCCAACTTTGCGGTGCTTTGCTCTGTTTGAGTTTATCCGTGACAGCGGTACGCAGGTCATCAGTAATATCTACCTGACGATCTCCGGTTTTCCTGCTCATCATCATTGCGGCAAAACCGATCATCGGTTCTTGTTTCCAGTCCTGTTGCAGCAATTCCGCTAACCAGTGACTGAGTTGTGCTTGCGGAATTACTTTATGCCGGCTGCCATAGAGCAGCACTCTTGATGCCAGACGACCGACAGCCCACCAGTGTGCTTGCGCATATTGGGGCTGACGAAGGGCTCGTTTGATAAACCAGTTGCCCAGCAAGATCTTATCTTCCGGTTCGAGATGTTCCAGTGAGGCAGCCAGACGAACCATTGCTTCATAACCTTTTTCCTGCGCTGCTTTTGCCTGTTTACTGCTGTTATGTGCACCGGGATGGAGGTATTTGGCAATATCGGCCAGAATCGTTTCCTGTTGCTCCTGGTTGAGACCACCGCAGACCCGACGCCAGAACGTCCACCAATCACTCCATGTTTGGTGGGTCTGAAATTGAATCCCTTGTTGGTAGAGTGACCAGATTTGCTCAATACGCCAACTATCTACCGGATCACCGAACCCCGGACGCATGGTGAAACCGGCAAACCGCAGCCAGTTTTTTTCATGGGCTTCGGAGCGGCGGCGCCTTTTTTTGCCTTGCGCCAGCCGGTCAAATAGCTGGCGGTTGGTGGCAATATCCCAGTGATCTTTTTCACCGAGCAGCCGTGTCAGCGATTTGCTCAATGTCCGGGGATCCGCTTGGATAGCACTGTTTTTATTACCGCTGTACAAGGCCGTGATCAATTCACTGGCTTGTGTCAGTCCCGATGTTTCAGACGATGCGTCGTTTTGCTGGTGTGATTGATGACGGACTTCAAACTCCAACTGCCAACGGTGCTGCTCATCATCAACCTGAACACATTCCAGCTTCAAGGTTCCGACCGGCGTGAGTTGCGTAGAGAGAAAAACCTCAACCCGGTCTTTTTGATTGGCAGCCAGCGCTTGATCGGAGGTGCGTTCAAGTGACGTAATGTAAGGAGGTAACAGCGAAAAAAACTCAGGGTCTACATCGATCAGTTGCCCGCTTTGAATCGGTGCTGCACCATTGAGGCTGTCATGCCGTGTGGTCAGCAGGTTAAAACGAACCGGCTCGCCAAGGGTGAGAGAAAAGCGACGGCTTGACAGGCGGATTTCATGGCCTTCCTCGGTGCCTTTGGCTAGCAGACAAAGCGCCTGAGACTGGTTTTGTTTGCGCTGTTCCAAATGCAAAAAATAAGAGCGTGCTGCACCACCGCCGATTTTCAGTTGTGACCCACGGCAGGCTTTAAGGTAGCCGACAGAACCCAGTGCAACGGCCAGATCGGGATGCGGGTTGTCGAGGTGAGTCACCGGTTGTCCGGTCCAGTCCGACAAAATTTGTATCAGCCGTTGTTGAATCAGATCACTGTTGAAAACCCCACCGTTGAGCAGCAGACCCAGCGGCGCTGACGGCCGCTCTGTTGTCCGGATTAAATGGGGGTGTTGCGCTAAAAATGCCGCAATATGTTTAGTAATGGCAGGGTCGGCAGCATAGGGCAGACCGAACTCAAGCACCGCGCCTTTTCTTTGGGCGGGCAGGGTATCGACAGCGGTATGCGGGAAGAAACCGTCCAGCGCCATCTGCCGAACCTGTGTTTTATCAAGATTGATACTTTTGGTGCCCCCCAGCAGTTTTGAGCCACTGCCCAACAGGGTAATTTTGGCTGATTCGGGGGATTGAGCCGCAAGTAAGCTCTCTTTGGTTTTCCGGGTTTGCTGAATGAGTTTACTCAGGCGGGCTGCACTCAGTTTTTGCGGCTGTCCCTGATGTTGCTGAGCAAACTGTTGTTCAGCGAGATGTGCCAACGCAAGGTCGATGTTATCTCCACCGAGCATCAAGTGCTCACCGACACCGACCCGATCCAGTTTTAGCTCATCTTGTACCAGTGAGGCTGAAATCAGGCTGAGATCCGTTGTGCCGCCACCAACATCACAGATCAGAATAGCGGACACATCCTTGAGTTGTGTGGTCGCTTGTGACTGGTAGCGTGTATACCAGTCATAACAGACCGCCTGTGGCTCTTCAAGGAGTGTGACGTGGGGCATACCTGCCAGTGCTGCAGCTTCCAGTGTGAGCTTGCGGGCACTTTCATCAAATGAGGCCGGGACAGTGACCACAATTTCCTGCTGTTCAAGCGGGTGAGCCGGATGATGATAATTCCACGCCTGACGGATATGATTGAGGTAACTGGCGCTGGCGATCAGCGGTGAAACTTTTTCGACATCCTGCATACCGGCCCAAGGTAAAATCGCATCGTAGCGATCAACCGCGGGATGCGATAACCAGCTTTTGGCACTGACGACCTGTCTTCCTTCGATCTGAGCCCCGAGTTCTCTGGCCCATTCGCCGATAATCACTGGAGTGAAGTCTCCGTCAACCGGCTGATGTGTCCAAGGCAGAGCGGTGTCGGAGGGGGGGAGTTGGCCTTGTGCCGGATGAAAACGAAACGAGGGCAGGGTTGGTTTTCGGGCAACTTCTCCGGGGCCGATAAGCTGATCGATTTCGAACAGCCGGATCGGACACTCGGCCAGATCCTGACCGTTGTCACAATAGGCAACAACCGTATTGGTTGTGCCTAAATCTATGCCGACTAAATAATGTTGTGCCGCCATAATTATCCTTCACGTACATCAAACTCGACATGCCATTTCTGGCTGTTATCTGTGGCAATCGCTTCGAGATACAGGGTGCCGACTTCTGTGACATGGGCTGCAAGAGTCACCGGCACAATCTGACCATGTTTACGGCCTTCGGTCACAGGGAGTGTGACTTGAATTTCAGGAAGTTCCTGCAGCTCATCCGCAGACCATGTATCCAGATGAGTACCGGCTGCGTCATCCCGGCGAACCGTTGAGCCGAAAAACTGGAAATGAACCGGTTGCCCAATCACGAGACCGAACTCCCGTTGGCTGATGGTGATACTGGCTCCTTCTTCCATCCCGAAAGGGGCGACACACATGGCTTCCAGCGGGGGAGCCATGCCCGGAATTGCCGGCATAGCACTTTCAATCCCGACATAATAAGCACTGGCTAATCCGCCGCGAATTTTGACACCGCTTCCCTGACGCACCGCACCGTAATAGGCCGCTCCCTGAGACACGGCCAGATCAAGATTAATGCCGGTCAGTGTGCGGGCTGACTCCGCCCCGGCATCGGTCAGCCAACGATTGATAGTTGCCAGCAGCCGCTTTGCAAGTAACGTCGATTTGAGCACTCCGCCATTGAGTAAAATTACGCTGGGTTGAATAAATGTAGGAGATGCGGACGTTTCCAGACCGGGAATCCCGCCAAACGGCATCATCGGGTCAGTCTCAGGAGAATCGCCTGCTTGTTTGGTTAAAAATGCAGCGATATGACGAGTGATCCCGGCATCTTGCGCATAGGGCAGCCCCATCTGGGTCAGAGCGCCACGGGCTCTTTGCTGAGGCAGTTCATCAATGCTGATTTGAGGGAAGAAGCCGTCAACCAGCGTCTGGCGGACTTCTTGTTGAGTCAGATCAGTTTTCAGCGTGGCACCAAACAGTTTCGAGCTTCGGCTCGGTACAACAATAGGGACCGCATCCAGTTGTGCATCGTTGAGCAGTGCTTCTTTAGCATCACGACAAGCGTGAGTGATCGCTTGTATCTGCCACGCTTGCAACTCTTGGCCGTTTTGCGCCAACTTCATTTTCAGACGGTAGGCAAGGGCGAGATCCATATTGTCACCGCCGAGCAGAATATGTTCACCGACTGCAACCCGTTCTAAAACCAGATGACCGTCACTCTCTTTGACTTCGACCAGCGATAAGTCGGTTGTGCCGCCGCCGATATCAACGACCAGCACCACATCACCAATTTTGACACGCTCACGCCATGAATCGCCATGAGTATCAATCCAGCTATAGAGTGCGGCCTGAGGTTCTTCTAACAGTGTCCGGCGGCTGAGGCCGACATTTTTAGCAGCTTCGGCTGTGAAGTCACGGGCTGCCGGATCAAACGAAGCAGGAATGGTAATCGTGACATCCTGCTCCGCCAAAGGATACCGGGGAAACTGATGGTTCCAGGCGTTTTGTAAGTGCGCCAGATACAGTTCACTGGCCTGCAGTGGCGATAGCTTACTGACGTCATCCGGACTACCGGCCGGCAAAAAAGCTTCGCGACGGTTGATACCACCATGACAGAGCCAGGATTTGGCACTGGCGATCAGGCGAATCGGTGTTTTACTCCCCAAATTGCGGGCGATTGCCCCGACCAGCGCTTGCGGTTCATCACTCCAGGGCAAAATCCGGGCTTTAGGAGACATTTCATGTTCATGGGGCTGATAAACGAATGAACCTAACTGAGGTAATGATTCAACCGTGCCCGGTGCGGTCATTTGTGGGATGGATAATACCTTAACCTGCGGGGTTTCAGCGTGCATATCCACATAAGACAGCACGCTGTGAGTAGTTCCGAGATCGATACCGACACAGTAACGCGCATGTTGTTCCATTACAGTTCAACCTCCGCCGGTGCAATAATTGACGCATCGTAGTCCGGTGCGATTTGCGGGAGGTTAATTTCTGTGACTTGCCAGCCTTTGTGGATCAATACACCCTGATAAGGTGCCTGACCGGTGACGTGGCCTGTCAGACGAATCGCTTGTGGATTGAAATCCGCTTCAACTGTGATGTGGCTTTCTTCCGCTTCATGACGAACCGGTTGCAACCGGAGGTAGTCATCGAGTACTTTTTTACCGCCACTGTGAATCACACGGGCAGCAGCACCCACTTCTTCATCGGAATAGTGGATGATCTCTTCATTAAGAAAATCGACTAATCGTGCCTCTTTCTGAAACAGGGCAAGCAATTGTAATGCAGCGTCGGTTGATGCCGTTGCCAGTTTGGACTCGACGACTTTCTCAACCACTTTTTCTACTTCAACAACTTTTTCCACTTCGACAATCTTTTCGACCGGTTTTTCAACGATGGTTTCAACTGGCTTCTCAACAATTTTCTCAGCCACTTTTGTCCGCCGGCTCATCACGAAAATCAATAAAACAATGGTACACAGGGCCAGAAGGGCATGAAGCATATCGAAACTTGTCGGCATGGTGTTTAAATCGAAGGTCATATGTAATTCTCTGCTACATTAAGATAATGGCGCAAATACTAACACAAAAGGGCATGAATCCATGTATGAAGTCGCCGTATTTGCTGTTATCAGCCCCCTGTTCGTTGAATATTTGTCCATCCAGTTCATGGTGTTGTCTCCTTGATTCGCTTTTTGAGATTATTTCATTATGATCGCGGGTTTGGGCGAAAGACTGGGTATATAGGTTATGAACTGCAATCGAGTTGTCTGCTTCGATCTGGAAATGTGTTGCTGGAATGAAAACGGTGTCGGGACAACCGGAGAAATAATTGAAATCGGTTTGGCTGAAATCGCACTGGATCAAGGCAAAATCGTCAAAAGAGCTCAGTACTATGTTCAGCCGGAACAGGATGAAGTGTCGCTGTTTTGTGCAGAATTAACCGGTATCACCCCACGGAAACTGGAAAAACAGGGACGACCGTTGGCGCAGGTGATTCAGTCGGTGATCAAAAACTTTGGTTCGACCAATAAAGTTTATATGGCATGGGGAAGGGATGACCTGATTTTACAACAGGAGTGCCAACAGAAAGGGATTGCGTCACCGATCCATGAGTTTATTAATCTGGCAACCTTGTACCGGATTCAGCACCGCATGAAAGAACGCCGGATCGGGCACCGGACGGCTCAGGAAGCGGCTGGGATTCCATGGGAAGGGCGTCAGCACTCCGGATATGTCGATGCCTATAATCTCGCGAAGCTGGCATTGACCATGTTATAGGTTTCTCACAGGGTCGCGACGGCAACCAGAATCACACTGCCGACGATCATGCTGCCACCGATCCATTGTTGCAATGTCATCTGTTCATTAAAACGCCGTTTGGAAAAGTAGAGCGTACCGAGAATCTCAATTTGCCCCAGCGTTTTGACCAGCGCCGGATTAATCAGTGCAAAACCGGTGAACCAACCGATTGATCCCAATGAACTGAGAATACCGACTTTGCTGCTGAGCAGGAAAGATTGCTTCACAGGGGAGAAGAGATCACCACTGCGATAGATTTGCAGGCTACATAAGAGCACTGATTGCAATGCGAGAACGTACCAGATCGTGACACCTGCGCTGGTAATAATCGATCCTTGTAGCGAATGACTTGCAAGTGACGCTGTCACTGATGTAACGGCAAAGCATAACCCGCTACCTAACCCGGCAAGCAGTGACATATCTTTATGAGCATGACGTAAGTTACCCAGGCGCATACTCATCACTAACGTTCCGGTGACGCCTAATGCAATACCGCTCCAGGCAGTCAGATTCAGCGAATTGTGTAACAGCGGAATGCCGATCAAGGCTGCCAGAACCGCTTCTGTTTTTGCCAGAAGTGTGCCTAACGCAAAACTGCCGGACTGAAAAACCCGGAGCATCAGGTAAGTGGCGAGCACCTGTGCAATGGCACAGACGGAGGCATAACCGAGAAACTGTCCGATGGAAGGGAAGGTAATTTGCCCGATAAAATACCAGCAAATCAACAGATAAATACTCACAATCGGTAAACCATACAGTGAGCGGGCCATGGTTGCGTGTAAAAAGCCCTGCTCTTGGGAGAGTGTTTTTTGGTAAGCCGTGCGGATTGATTGACAAGTCGCAGCAAAGAGGGTCACAAGAATCCACATCTTCAGGAATCCTTCTTTTATCAGAAAAAGAAAAAAAGAACAGGCAGCATAGCTTTAGTTGCTGCCTTTGTAAAAGTAATCAGCACCACGGGAGTGAATCACCGTGGTGCTGAGGTGGCGAGTATTGTCACACAACTGCTCAGCATCTCAGACTGACGCTGGTGTTTTAATCAGCGATCAGGCTACCCCACAGATCATATTCGTCTGCATGTTCAATGATGACATTCACTAAATCTCCCGCTTTTACCCCCGTTTCACCATTGAGGTAAACCACACCGTCAATTTCAGGTGCGTCAGCGTAAGAGCGGCCTATCGCACCTTCCTGATCGACGTCATCGATCAGCACTTGCATTTGAGTGCCGATACGACGTTGCAGTTTTGCGGTACTGATTGATTGCTGCAACGCCATAAAACGTTCATAGCGCTCCTGCTTGATCGATTCCGGAACTTGTTCGGCCAGTTCATTGGCGGTAGCACCTTCAACCGGAGAGTATTTAAAGCATCCGACCCGGTCGAGCTGCGCTTCTTGCAGCCAATCGAGTAAGATTTGAAAATCTTCTTCCGTTTCTCCGGGGAACCCGACGATAAAGGTGGAACGAATCACCAGTTGCGGACAGATTTCACGCCACTGTTTAATCCGTTCCAGCGTTCGTTCTGCCTGACCGGGACGTTTCATCATTTTCAGAACGCGCGGGCTGGCATGTTGAAATGGAATATCAAGGTAAGGCAAGATTTTTCCTGCCGCCATCAACGGAATGATGTCATCCACATGAGGATAAGGGTAAACATAATGGAGTCGGATCCAAATTCCCAACTGACTCAGATGTTCACTGAGCGCTGTGAGGTTTTGCCGCACTGGTGTGCCGTTTGAGAAACCAAGGCTGTGTTTAGTATCCACGCCATAAGCACTGGTATCCTGACTGATGACAAGCAGTTCTTTGACGCCTGCATTTTTCAGCCGTTCTGCTTCCCCGATGATTTCACCGACCGGGCGGCTCACTAACTGACCGCGCATGGAAGGGATAATGCAGAATGTACAACGATGATTACAACCTTCTGATATTTTCAGATACGCGTAGTGTTTCGGGGTCAGTTTGACCCCATGATCGGGGACGAGACTGGTATATGGATTGTGCGCCGGCCGCGGCACAAACTGATGGACATGCTCAAGGACATTTTCGTAAGCGTGTGGTCCGGTAATTCCTAATACATTGGGATGAACTTCCCGGATTTCATCTTCTCGCGCCCCGAGACATCCGGTGACAATGACTTTGCCGTTTTCATTCAGCGCTTCCCCGATAGCATCCAGAGATTCCTGAACGGCACTGTCGATAAAACCACAGGTATTGACGATAACCAAGTCAGCATTCTGATACTGGCTGACGATATCGTATCCTTCAGTTCGCAACTGGGTCAGAATTCGCTCTGAATCGACAAGGTTTTTCGGGCACCCCAGAGAAACAAATCCGATTCTGTTACCTGATACCGCATGATTGCTTGCTTCTTGCTGTGCCAGCGTTTTCTGCGCTGTATCCAGAGTCGTGGTTTGATTTGGCGTATAAGTATGGACTGTCATTGCTTTATTTTGCTACCTAATCGTATGTTATGCATGGTCACTGCTGTCACACAGCAATTTGACCAACCTCGGTTCAAATCGTGGCCTTAGATTGATTCAGGATGGTTGATACGGCTCTTTAACATCATCCGGCTATAAAGGGCACATATTATAGCTGACGTGTAGAAATTGAACAGCAGAAGTCGAACCGGATGATTCGACTTCTGCTTGATTATGAAGGGTTGTGCCGTGCTCGATAACTGTCGTTCACAGTGCGGATGATGACAGGGCGAGCAAAGTGGGAGAGAGCCGTTAAGATTTATGATCGGTCACAATTAATTTTGCCCGGATAAATTCACTATGATCGACATATAACAGTTCTGCGGTTTTACGAATGACTGCATCTTCAAACGGGTCGATGTATTCATCGGCATTGGCGACTTCCCACATGGCTTGAATCAGTTCAAAGCGTCGTTCTTGAGACAACGTTCTGAGCTGCGATGTAAAGTCATAGAGCGAAGCGGAATCCTTCACTTGCTGTGCAGCCTGTTTTAATAAGTTTTCAGCTTCAGGTTGAGTCAGTTGACACAATTTGATAAGCAGTTGAGTCTGCGCCTCTTTTTCTGACGAGGATATGTCGTGATCCGCTCCGGACACCTCAGTCAGCAGGCAGGCAATTGCCAGTTGCGGACTGTCTTCATGATGACCGAGATCCTGACCTTCAAGAAGTTCTTTAAACAGTGATGTAATGGTATTAAACATATTTTCCTCACAGAAGCGCTTAATTATCAGCCGTAAGAAATATCATAGGATCATCAGAAAATAAACGTGATCGACTCGATATTGATTGTTTTATACCCAAGTGTGTTTGGGAAGGTTATACAATGTCATCCTATTGATGTGAAACCGTTTTAAAAGGCTGTATTGATTATTCTGACCACAGGATTGTAAACGGGTTCATTTTCAACGTGCACCGCTTACACCTTTTACGTCACCTCACGTCTGTACCTATTTGTACCTATACAATAAAATGAAAATAATTCTCAATTAGATTTTTGTTGACGGGTGAGGTCTTTTTGCATTAATTTAGAGTGACTAGTCACTCTAAATGTATTGTTTTTAATGAACGCCAAGAAACTACAGATTATTGAAGCTGCCATTCGCTTGTTTGCTCAGGATGGCGTAGGTGTCTCGACCGCAGCCATTGCAAAAGAAGCGAGTGTTTCTAACGGCACACTGTTCAATCATTTTGAAACCAAACAGATGCTGATCGATGATGTTTATCTCTTTATTAAACGCAATATGGCGGATGTGATCTTGCGTCAGGTGAATTTTTCAGCACCGATCTCCGAGGTTCTTTTTACTCAATGGATTGCTTTTGCGCATTGGTCTTATGACCATATGAGGGAATATTGGGCGTTGAATGTGCTGAACGCCTCTCAGTTACTGGGGGAAACGGTTCGCCAGTATGCAGAAGAGCTATGGGAGCCGATGCTCAAAAAACTCAAAGACGCTCAGGATAGCGGTACGCTACATCCTATTTCTCCCGAGCTGATTTGTATCACAGCACAAAGTTATCTGCATTCACTGGTCATGTACGCGAACCGGAAAAAATATACTCGCGATGAGACGGAAACGATATTTCGCGAAGCCTTTCGTGTGTATTGGCGTGGCATCGTAATTTCTGCATCTTGTTTAGATGAGAACGATTAAATCATGTATAGCATTGACCGTAAATCGCCGGTACTTGTAACCGGAGCGACAGGATATGTGGCCGGCTGGCTGATTAAACGTTTACTGGAATCCGGCGTGACAGTACACGCAACGGTTCGAGATGTGACGGCTCAGCATAAACTCAAGTATCTCAACCGAATCGCTCGCACTGCTCCGGGAACGCTCCGTTATTTTCAGGCAGATTTACTTGATGACGGATCATATGCACAAGCAATGCAAGGATGTCGGGTGGTATTTCATACCGCGTCACCATTTCGGCTTCAGGTCAGCGATCCACTCAGTGAGTTGATTACACCTGCCGTGGAAGGAACCCGTAATGTACTCAATCAGGCGACATTAACACCATCAGTAGAGCGTGTGGTTCTGACCAGCAGTTGTGCTGCCATCTATGGTGATAACGCCGACTTGTCAAACTTAGAGCATGGCATGGTGACTGAAGAAAGCTGGAATCAGTCCAGCACGATAGACCATAACCCATACTCATATTCAAAAACGGAAGCTGAAAAAGCAGCGTGGTGTATCGCGGAGACTCAGCAACAGTGGACACTGATCGTGATGAATCCCTCTCTGATCATGGGGCCGGGCGTCAATCCTTATATGTCCTCTGAAAGTTTTCAAATCATTCGTCAGATGGGGGATGGCACAATGAAAGCCGGTGTGCCGGACTGGGGCGTCGGGGTCGTTGATGTCCGGGATGTGGCCGAAGCCCATTTATCGGCGGCTTATACCACGCATGCGCGAGGACGATATATTATCTCCGGTTATAACACGACATTACTGGAAATGGCGCGTCAGCTCCAGCCGACATATGGCAAGCATTATCCGCTGCCCAAACGGATACTCCCGAAGTTTCTGGTGTGGTTATTTGGACCAATGCTCAACCCGGCGATAACCCGCAAAACGATTACGCAGAATGTCGGGTATACATGGAAAGGAAATAACACCAAAAGTATTGGTGAGTTGGGGCTTAAATACCGCGCTTTGTCAGTCACGATGAACGATTTCTTTGCGCAGTTGATTGAAACGGAGCAATTGGGGCGCGAATCGCGTGTTCCGCTCAAAGGTCGGGATTAACTTTCCTGATCGTTTTCTTGCAGAGTATTTTCCTGCAAACTGAGTTGCTCAAGCATCTCAACGACATCGGATGATGAATGTTCATGCGCATAAAGAATCAGTGCCAGAATCGCATCCCGTTTATGCTCCAAAGGCGCTTTTTCGAGAAAAATCTGCATGATATGGCTTTTGAGCAGGGACAGTTCATGATCGACAAAACCTCTGCCTTCTTCTTCGCCTTCATTCTCTTCCGGTGCATTATCAAACTGACAAAATAGCAAGTCATCAAGATAGGTGGCCTGTAATAAACGCTCCGGCAGCCATATTTCTCCGGTAACGATTTCCGGATCATTAGGCAGGGCATTAAGTATATGAATAAATTCAGAAGCTTTCACGTTATCTATGGTCTCATCCTGCATGTCTGACATCAAACGAAATATACATCAAAAACGGTCAACCTGCACCAGATTGGATTGAGAACTGCCTGGTCAGATGAATGTGAAAACCAAGGAGTTTTTGGTGTCATGGCCTGACAGTGATACAATCCGGCCAGTTTTAATCAAGTATACAATAGGATTCGCTTTGACGTCGTCACAGCCACATACCCAATCACCTCAGGCACAGCCCAATACCGAGAAAACGCTGCGTCATGCATTGAACGAATGTATGCTCAGAGACCGGTTTCGCCTGAATAAACGGATTCAGGGTGCCAGTAAAATTAATAATCCCAGTGCCAAGCAGGCCGTTTTTGATGAAATCGCGCAGGATATTGCCAAATCGATGATGGCAGCTGAGCTCAGACAGCAAACTTCTGCGGTATTAGACTACCCGGAAATTCTGCCCGTCAGTCAGAAACGGGATGATATTGCTCAAGCAATTGAAAAGCATCAGGTCGTGATTGTGGCGGGTGAAACTGGCTCAGGTAAAACCACCCAACTACCGAAAATCTGTGCTGAATTGGGGCGCGGCACCTATGGCGTGATTGGTCATACCCAACCGCGTCGGTTAGCTGCGCGCTCAGTTGCCACCCGGATTGCTGAAGAAACGAAAACCTCACTCGGTGATTTCGTCGGTTATAAAGTGCGTTTTAATGATCAGATCTCCGAGCAGACGCAAATTAAACTGATGACAGACGGGATACTGCTGGCTGAAATCCAGCATGATCGGTTCCTCAACCAGTACGACACGATCATCATTGATGAGGCTCATGAACGTAGTCTGAACATTGATTTTATTCTTGGCTATTTGAAACAACTGTTGCCAAAGCGTCCTGATCTAAAAGTGATTATCACCTCTGCAACCATCGACCCTGAACGCTTTTCCCAGCATTTTGACGGCGCACCGATTATTGAAGTGTCCGGCAGAACCTATCCGGTCGATACCCGATATCGTCCTTTAGCCGGGGAAGATGACAGTGATCGTGACCAGCTTGAGGGGATTTTTGAAGCGGTCGATGAACTGAGCGATGAGGGGCCGGGAGACATTCTGATCTTTATGAACGGCGAGCGCGAGATCAGAGATACGGCGGATGCTTTGAGTAAGCGTAATCTTAAACATACCGAAATTGTGCCGTTGTATGCGCGTCTTTCCGCCGGTGAGCAGAATCGGATTTTTCAGCCTCACAGTGGCCGGAGAATCGTCTTGGCAACCAACGTTGCCGAAACATCTTTGACCGTCCCCGGAATTAAGTACGTGATTGACCCGGGAACCGCCCGGATCAGTCGTTATAGTTACCGCACTAAAGTCCAGCGGTTACCGATTGAGCCGATTTCTCAGGCCAGTGCCAACCAGCGGAAAGGGCGTTGCGGTCGGGTTGAAGCCGGGATCTGTATCCGGCTTTATGCCGAAGACGATTTTCAATCCCGTCCGGAATTTACCGATCCGGAAATTCTCAGAACCAATCTGGCTTCGGTCATTTTGCAGATGACGGCTCTGGGACTCGGTGACATTGAAGCATTTCCCTTTGTTGAAGCCCCGGATAAACGCAATATTCAAGATGGTGTCCGTCTTCTTGAAGAGTTAGGCGCGATTCAGGCTCAGTCTCAGGAACGCAAAAAACGGCTGACCGCCATTGGGCAAAAACTCTCGCGTCTGCCGATTGATCCACGTTTGGCTCGTATGGTGCTGGAAGCGCCCAAATGGGGATGTCTGAAAGAAGTGATGATTATCGCGGCAGCCTTGTCGATTCAAGACCCCCGCGAGCGACCGGCAGACAAACAGCAGTCTGCCGATGATAAACACCGCCGCTTTTACCATGAAGACTCTGATTTTCTGACCTTTGTAAACCTGTGGGATTACATCAAAACACAACAGAAAGCACTGACCGGGAATCAGTTTCGCCGTCAGTGTAAAAGCGACTATCTGAACTATTTGCGCATTCGTGAATGGCAGGATGTCTATTTTCAGTTGCATCAGAGTATGCATGATCTGGGGTTGAAGCTGAATGAAGAACCCGGCAGTTATCAGGGAGTTCACACCTCGATTCTGGTGGGCTTGCTGTCTCATGTCGGGATTAAAGACCAGGAAGAGAAAGAATACCACGGCGCGAGGAATGCACGTTTTCATATTTTCCCGGCTTCCGGGCTGTTTAAAAAGCAACCCAAGTGGGTGATGTCGGCTGAGCTTGTGGAAACCTCGAAACTCTGGGCGCGAGTGGTGGCAAAAATTCAGCCGGAGTGGATTGAACCGCTGGCCCAGCACTTGATCAAACGCAGCTATAGTGAGCCGCATTGGTCGAAAAAGCGCGCAGCGGTGATGGCTTATGAAAAAGTGACCTTGTTTGGCGTACCGATTGTTGCTAAGCGGCTGGTCAACTATGGACCAATTGATTCGACACTGAGCCGGGAAATTTTTATCCGCAGCGCTCTGGTTGAAGGCGAATGGGAAACTAAACACGCGTTTTTCAAACAAAACCGTAAGTTGTTGCAAGAGGTTGAAGAACTTGAACATAAATCGAGACGCCGGGATATTCTGATTGATGATGAGTCCTTGTTCCAGTTTTATGATCAGCGCGTCGGTACTGAGGTCGTCTCCGGTCGTCACTTTGATACATGGTGGAAAAAGGTCAGCCGGGAGAATCCGGAATACCTCCACTTTGAAAAAGAGATGTTGCTCAAAGGGGATGCCAGCCATGTCACCGAACTCGATTATCCGAACTTCTGGCATCAGAATGGCATTAAGCTGAAGCTCAGCTATCAATTCGAACCCGGTGATGATAGTGACGGTGTCACGGTTCACATTCCACTGGCTGTTTTGAACCAAATCGAGCCGATGGGGTTCGACTGGCAGATCCCCGGGCTGCGGCATGAATTAGTCGTCAGTTTGATCAAGGCGTTGCCGAAAACATTGCGCAAGAATTTTGTCCCGGCGCCGAACTATGCGGATGCTTTTTTAGCCCGGACAACACCGATGGAACTACCATTGTTGGATGCATTGGAAAAAGAGCTGAAGCGAATGACCGGAGTGACCATACTGCGCGAAGACTGGCAGATTGATCAGATTCCGGATCACCTGCGAATCACATTCCGTGCGGTCGATCACCGTCATAAAAAGCTGCGGGAAAATAAAGATTTATTCGCATTAAAAGAGAGCCTGAAAGACAAAGTCAAAGAAACCCTGTCGCAGGTGGCTGATGATGATATCGAGCAGAAAGGTTTGCATACCTGGAGTTTTGGCGAGTTGCCTCAGGTCTACCAGCAGAAAAAAGGTGGCTTTGATGTGCGGGCTTATCCGGCTCTGGTTGATGAAAAAGACAGCGTCGCGATTCAGCTATTTGAGACCGAACAGGAGCAGCAGCGTGCGATGCGCGCCGGGGAGCGGCGTTTGATTTTGCTCAATGTGCCTTCTCCGGTGAAATATCTGCACACCAATTTGCCGAACAAATCCAAACTCGGGCTCTATTTCAATCCTTATGGCAAAGTGTTGGATCTGATTGATGATTGCATTACCTGTGGGATCGATAAACTGATTGATGAGCAGGGCGGATTGGTCTGGCAAGCCGAGGCGTTTGAAGCACTGAAGGAGCATGTTCGGGCGGAGCTGGGTGATACCGTGGTTGATATCGCCAAGCAAGTTGAGGAAATTTTGACAACGGCTTATCAAATCAACAAAAAGCTGAAAGGAAAAGTTGATTTTACGATGGCATTTGCACTTTCTGATATCAAAGCACAAATTGAAGGCTTAATCTTCAAAGGCTTTGCCACGGAATGTGGTTGGAAAAAACTACCGGATATCCTAAGGTATATGAAGGCTATCGAGCGTCGATTAGAGAAATTACCGATCGACCCGAACAAAGATCGCCTCCATATGCTGAAAATAGAATCGGTGACCCAAGACTATCGGGAGTTATTGAACAAAATCCCGAAAGGCGCACCGGTTCCTGAGAATGTCAAAGCCATCCGCTGGATGATTGAAGAGTTAAGGGTGAGCTTCTTTGCCCAACAGTTGGGAACGCCTTATCCCGTATCGGATAAACGCATCAAAAATGCAATCAGTGAATGTTAATTCAGGTTCGATTTTTGCATAACTTAAACCATTACAGAGAATTCTGTTGATTTTTTGGCGAGTGTAGGCAATTTCATGCCGCTTTAGTATGATCATTGTATCGATAGTATGATCACCGATGAAAAAGTAGAGAAGGTTCATCATGAAAAAAACATTAATTGGATTGGCACTTTTAGGTGCATCAACATCTGCCTTTGCAGATTCATGGATTTATGGCGGCGCTTCCGTTGGACAATCTGACTTTAAAGGTGAGCATGGCACAGCCTACAATATTCATGTCGGTACCGGTATCCTGCCATTGATCGGTTTGGAAGCGGGTTTCACCAAATTTGAAGAAATTGATGTCTCGCCAACCAATAAAACTGAAGCAACAACCGGCTATTTCGCCATTAAGCCAAGTATTGATTTTGGTCCGTTGCATATTTACGCCAAAGGCGGCCTGCATGCTTGGGATGAAAAGGTGAATGGTGCCAAAGTAGATGATGGTGTTGACTTGATGTACGGTGTCGGTGCGGAATACTTCCTGATGGGGCCAATTTCATTTGGTGCCAGCTACCAGACTTATGTCATGGGGGATGATGACATGAAGACTTTCAATTTGAATGCAACATTCCATTTTCTTTAAGTCTTATCCATCATTGACTGAACGATTAAAGCCAGCGTCCTGCTGGCTTTTTACATTTAAAATCCCGACAGAGGAGAGATAGCAGATGGCCTTGCCATATAAAGCAGTTATTTTTGATATGGATGGTGTGTTAATTGATTCAGAACCATTCTGGCGGCAGGCGCAGATCGAAACGCTGGCAAACTACGGGGCTGAGATCACGGTTGAAGCATGTATTCAGTACACCATGGGAAAACGGTTGGACGCGATTGCTGCAATTTGGTGTCAGCGCTGCCGGCTTGAGGTTGACCCGACTATTCTGGCTGAAGAAATTTTACACAAACTGATCGTTCAAGTCAGGGAGCATGGCCGTTCATTGCCGGGAGTGCATCAACTGTTAAATGCGCTCAAACAGGCGGACTATCGCATTGGTCTGGCAACCTCATCCGGGCCGGAAATTATCCAAGCCGTGCTTCAGCGTCTGGAAATCAAAGATTATTTCAGCCAAATTTGTAGTGCCGAAAATGAAGACTATGGCAAACCGCATCCTGCTGTTTATTTAAGTGCGGCGCGCCAACTTGATATTGCGCCTGAGGCGTGTCTCGTGATTGAAGATAGTGTCACCGGGATGATTGCCGCCAAAGCCGCTTCAATGACAACATTTGTAGTCAATGAACACAACTCGGATCCTCGTTTTACGTTGGCTGACCAATGTTTCACATCATTGGAAGAGATTGTGCCGCTGATCAATTCGATGGACTGAAACCAGTCGGGGTATAAAGAGTCAGCCCTATATCTGTCAATAAACAACCGTATCGGTGACAACAAATATAGGGCGGACAGGCAGTGTGGGCGAGTGTTAGAACAGATATTTAACGCGCAAACGTAAACCGCTATCGGTATTGTCAGCATCTTTTACGTCAGAGTAATAACCACCGGCGTAAAGCGCCAAGTCTTCCACATCCATAATGTTAGCGAATTTATACGAGGAATAGACCGTTGTGGTTTTCGCGGTTGTTCCGGTATCGCTTTCGCCATAGACATAGGCAATAAAGAAGTTTTGGTACTGAGCATTCACACCGTAAGTGGTATCTTCTTGATTGATTGTGTCATTAAAGTCACGGGTGGCATAGCTTACGTTCATGTTGAAGTCGCCCGCTGTATAGTTTAGCGTTGCACCATAACCGGCAAAATCGTTTGCTGCATCTTCTTCATCAGCCGTTGCGTTAATCTCTGCACCGACGGCTAACTTAAATGAGTCACTCAGTGTTGCAGCGACGACCGGACGAAGGAACACCGCATTATTTCTTGCGTTGATATTATCGTCATCGTTGGCCATAAAGTTGGTGCTTAGTTCGAAGTAGACACGTTCAGTAGTTTTGGACAGATTAATCTGGCCGTTGTCGCTGCGTCCGCGAGCATACTTCGTCATATAAACGTCTTTCGCGTAATTAACAAAGGTATCCTGACCTGCCGGGAAGAGGTCATACGCTTCAAAGCGTCCCATCTTAATTTCCCAGTCGGCTTTCTCACCGATTGCAATCCACGCATCATCAGCAGTAATGTCACCATCAAGATGCAGTAATGTTTCAGCATTCGCATTGATATAGCCATTGCTGCCCACATCCCGCGAACCGGAAACACCAATCAAAAGGCGGCCATTTTGATCATAAGTGGTGGTATCGGGGCCGGTTGTTTCTTGATTACGGTAGTCGTTATTAAACTCGACATCGCCGTGGATCGCGAAGGTACCCATTTCATTGGTCACGCTGGTTCCGGCATGAACATTGAGTGCGGCAGAAGTTAGTAGGGCGACAGCTGATAATTTCAAAATACCACTTGTTTTCATCGTTATACTCCGTAAAAGTTACTCATTCTTTAGCCCCATAAGTGGTTTAATCCACATTTATTCTTTTCCGGGGAGCCAATCATTGATTGAATTTTATTGATTTCATCTTGGTGATGAATCTAGAGATTACATTTGCCGGTTGAATGAAACTTTCGGTTAGATCACCTTTTGGGATCGTTCCCTATTTTGGTGTCGGTAAGTTTGACTTATTTCATACTATTGATTTTTTGGTTAGTAATTTATGGTGATTATCTATAGAGTTGATCGGTTTTATCTGGTGATTCCGGGTTTTTAGGTGCAAAAATACGCATATTTAGTCTGTTTATGATTGTAAATATGAATGGGAACGTTTTCTTTTTTTGTGGGTTGTTTGGGGCGTTTATCGATGCCGTTATGGTAGAAATGGGGGATTTACCGGAACAGCAGTGTTGAAGGCGGAGCACTGAAGGTGATGTAACAATATGGTTTATATTGAGATCTTGCTTCAAAATTCATCATTAGTGCTAAAAATATGCTCATCATATTCATTGTGTTTCAATACGATAGGGGTGGGTCGTTTTGAGCGACATTCTCACATAAAACATCAAAGGTTTTCTGCATGGCAACGTTAGGTTTCAGGCTCACGATCAATGGGGTCAATGATACGTCATTGGTGGTGCGTGACTATCAGGGATTTGAATCCGTTTCAGCTTCAGTGGACGCTGGCGGGCAACCGGTTTACGGCTATCGTTATCAGATTGAACTCGCCAGTCGCAACAGTGATTTAACTTTTGAGCAGATGGTCGATACCACGGCACTGCTCGAAGTGCTGCGCAGCGGTCAAGTGGTGCAAAAGGTGCATGGCATTATCCGCAATTTCAGCCGCGGCGATACCGGCCATCACCACACCTTCTATTCCCTGACGCTGGTGCCGTCATTCGAGCGGCTCTCGCTGCGCCATAACAGCCGTATCTTCCAGCAAAAAAGCGTGCCACAAATCCTCTCCGTCCTGCTACAGGAAATGAACATCACCGACTATGCGTTTTCCACCAAACGGGAAAGCCCGCCGCGTGAGTTCTGCGTGCAATACCGCGAAACCGATTTAGATTTCTTCCACCGCCTGGCGGCTGAAGAAGGGCTGATGTACACCTTCACCCATGACACCGACAAACATACGCTGGTGGTGACCGACAATGCCGAAGGCTTTACCCGGCTCGGCGGCACGGTGCCGTATAACGTGCTGTCCGGTGGCGTTTCTGACACGCCGTATGTCTCTGCGATGACGGCGCGTAAGCAGTCTGAAGTCAGTGCGGTGTGGTTGCAGGACTACAGTTTTAAAAAGCCGACCTACAGTTTTAAACAGAGCGTTGAAGGCAGCCAGCTCGATTACCAGCTCACCATGTACGAGCACTTCGATGCGCCGGGGCGCTATAAAGATGACGCCAGCGGCAAAGCATTCAGCCAAATCCGCCTTGATGCGCTGCGGCGTGAGGCGCATACCGCCCGCGGTCAAAGTAATCAGGCGATGCTTCAGGCCGGAGTGCGGTTTGACCTCAGCGAGCACCTCGATAGCGCAATGAATCAGAGCTGGCTGGTGGTACAAATTGCCCATCAGGGCAGTCAGCCGCAGGCACTGGAAGAGTCCGGCGGCAGCGGCGCCACCACCTATGCCAACCAGTTTACCGCCATTCCCGGCGAGAGTTTGTGGCTGTCACCGGTAGAGAATAAACCCCGGGTGGACGGCCCGATGGTGGCGACCGTGGTCGGCCCGGCCGGTGAAGAAATTTACTGTGACGAGCATGGCCGGGTGAAACTGCATTTTCCGTGGGACCGCGAAAGCAACGGCGATGAGCTGAGCTCATGCTGGGTGCGGGTGTCACAACAGTGGGCGGGCAGTCAGTACGGCATGGTTGCCGTGCCGCGCATCGGCCACGAAGTGATTGTGGATTTCCTCGACGGCGACCCGGACCAGCCTCTGGTGACCGGGCGGGCTTACAATGCCACTCAGGTGCCGCCTTACCCGTTGCCTGAGCACAAAACCAAAACCGTGCTGCGCACCGAAACCCATCAGGGCGAAGGCTTTAACGAGCTGAGTTTTGAAGACCAGTCCGACCGTGAAAAAGTCTATATTCATGCCCAGAAAGACACCGAAGCGCTGATTGAAAACGATGCCGCCACGCTGATCCGTCACGACAGCCATTTCACGGTGGAAAACGACCGTTACGAGCACATCAAGATGAATGACCATCTCACCATTGATGGTGAGCAGCGCCTGAAAATCACCCAAGACCAGACCCACGATATCGGCGGCTCGCTGGCGCAGCAAATCGGCAGCCTGACGGCGGTCGAGACCGGCAGTGCCATTACCCTGAAAAGCGGGGCTAAAATCGTTGCCGAGGCGGGCTCCGGTTTGACCTTATCCGCCGGGGGCAGTTTTATCAGTATCGACAGCGGCAGTGTCAACCTCTCCGGCCCGGCGATTAACCTCAACGCCGGCGGCAGTGCCGGCAGTGCGGTGGCATATGGCGGGCAAGCCGCGCAATTACCCGATGAAATTACCACCAAGCCGGATAATCCGGCGCCTATCCTGACTCCGGCGCAGATTGCCACAATGAAAGCTGCGGCACCGTTCTGTGAAGAGTGTGAAAAATGTAAGGATGGCGCATGTGCGATTTAAACCAGCAACTGACCCCGGATTTAAACTGGTACGTCATTCTCAATGAAACCAGTGACGGCCAGCCGCAGCGCTGGTTTTACCTCAATGGCGGCAGTGATGCGCAGGGCATCTGGCTGAGCACACCGTATGCCGAGTGGCGCGAAGTGATGCCGAATCTCGCGCAGGTTACCCCTGAGCACCCGTTTCTCGACTGGATTGAACAGGCGTCATGCGAGGACTGGGGCATGTTGGTCGGCAGTCATGCCGATTTTGCCACCGTTCAGGCGCATTTTCGCAGCCTGACCCACGTGTGGCTGCCATCCGGCGAGCATGTGTTTTTCCGCTTCTACGACCCGCATTTCGGGCTGGATGTGGCGACACTGTGCGATGACGAGCAGCGCATCGCTCTGATGGGGCCGACCCAATGCTGGCTGCGCTTATCGGCTCAGCAAACGCTGACCCGGGTGGAGAACCCGGCCCCCACTGCGCCAGCCGATTTTCAGGAGCGGCCTTTCCCGTGGTGGCAGGTGCCCGAGGCGGTGCTGGCCGGGTTGAGCGAAGACCCGGGTGTATTGGTCAATAATCTCCTTCAGGGATTAAGTGAGTATCAGCAGGCTTTGTATGACGCCTATCCTGAGCCGGTTTTACGTCAGAAAACCGAGCGTTTTGTCGCGCGTTATCAGGGAGAGCAAGACGGTTATCTCGCGGCTTTCATTCAATTGATAGAACAAGAACAACAACGGTTAGGGATGCTCTCATGAGTGAACAACAGGCATTTTATAATTATATCAATCAGCAGTTGAACAGCTTTCCTGATTTGCTGACCGAATATCGGCAAATGACTAAGAAGTGGTATTTCCAGAGTGCGGATACCTTCAGTGAGTGGCAAGATTTACCTTCCCTGTTTTCGATGGATAAACAGCTCAAAGTCAATGGTGCCAGTACCACAGTGGGGAAAGATGATGCGAACTATGCGACCAAGGTGAGTTGTCCGCTCAGCGGCAATCTCGAAATCCAAAGTGTGTTTCAGTCGATCTACCACGTGCCGTTAGGCGGCATTGATGCGATTATCAAAGCCGAAGACGGCAGTGAAACCCGGACGGTAACCCTTGATGCCGAGGGGAAAGCAACGGTGACCGGCCTGACGCCGGGCAAATACTATGAAGTGGTGATCAATAACAAACCGACCCCGGCAGAGATGGACAGCCTGTTTGCGCATTACGATGAGCTGAGCGGTGATTTAGTGAGCTGGCTGGACGGCAAGTGGCAGGCATTCAAGCCCGAATGGGACAGCTATTTTACCAATAGCGCGGCGCAGTCGGTTTTATCGGTGATCCGCCATTTTGCCGATGGGATCTGGCAAGCCTTAAAAGAGCTGTGGGATGGGATTGGTGAAATTTATGACATGCTCAAAGATCCCCAAAAAGCGCTGAAGGATATGGTTGATGGTGCTGCTGACCTGATTGATGCAATTAAAAATGCAGCCAGCAATACCCCGGATATGCTGGAAAAAGCCTTGTTGTTTGCCTCTGATGAAGCGGCATTATATTTGTTTGTCCGGGCGATGATGGCGTATATCTCGATGGTGCCGCTGACCGGGATGCTGAATAAACTGGCTGAAATGGGTGGTAATGCGCTGGCCGGTGTCCTGCTCGGGCTATTGGGTGGTGTCATCGTGACCTTTATTGCGACACCGGCGACAGGGGTTGCTTATGCGACTTACCGGGCTGTAAAAACCGCCGGGGTGGCGATTAAAAAAGTGATTCAACCGCTGCTGGATGTGATTGGAGAAATCTTTGCTTTTGCCAAGAAACTGATTTTGAAAGCCAGTGATAAATTCAAGCGGATCGCGATGAACCGCGGCGGAAAGGGGGCTTATCACAACGGCACGCTTGAATTTGAAGCCAATAACCGACCGAATACCAAGCTCCATGGCGATCATGATGCATTGCCGGATGACAGCCGTGCAGCGACGAATGAATCAGGGCGCTCAACACAAGACAGTGAAGCCACGGTGTGTGACAAAGACCCGATATCGATGGCAACCGGTGAAGAGCTGCTGTCACTGACGGACGGCCACCTGATTGGCCTGTTGCCGTTTGAGTGGCAACGGTTGTACCGGACCGGGGCGGTGGAAACCAATGTCGGGCTCGGTTATGGCTGGTCGCATTCATTGTCACACCAGCTGACGGTGGACGGCGATGCGCTGGTCTGGCGTGACGGCGAAGGCAAACTGACCCGCTTCCCCAAACCGACAGCACAACTGCCGGCGATTACCAACCGCATGGCCGGAGCCGCCGCCTTTTTAGGCCGGGATAAGCAACACATCATCATTGCTAGTGGTGAGCGGTTTTATACCTTTCAGATGCGCGGTGACAGTGGCAGGCTGACCTCGATAAAAGACCCATATGACTATACACTGAGTCTCAGTTATGACCGTCAGCACCGTCCGGTGCGGATTTCAACCGAGACCAATCTCAGATTTGAGCTGGTTTACGAGCATGACCTGATTGCCCGGGTGGATTTGTATGCCTATCTGGCCGAGCAGGATGAATGGCAGTTTGTCCAGACGCAGGTCAGTTATGGCTATAACGCGCAGTCGCAATTGGTGAGTGCCACCAATGCCAGTGGCGAGACGGAGCGCTACACCTACGATGCGCAGCATGTGATTCAGTCGCGTGAGCTGGCCGGCGGGGCGATATTCCGCTGGGAATGGCAGGGCGAAGGAAAGCAGGCCCGGGCGACCCGTCAGTTCAGTAACCTGACTCAGGTGGATACCCGCTATGAATGGGATGAAGATGCCGGCACGGTGACGCTGACCAATAGTGACGGCTCACAACAGGTGTACCAGCATGACGGCAATGCCCGGCTGATTAAAGAAGTTGACGGCAGTGGCGGTGAATACCTCAAGGCCTACGATGACAAAGGGCGGCTGATTCAGGAGACCGATGCGCTCGGCAATGTCACCGAGTCGGTATATAACGATGCCGGTGAGCTGGTCGCAAAAATCGCGCCCAATGGTTTAACCACCCATTTCAGCTATAAAAACGGCCTGCTGAGTCAGGTGCAGCAGGACAAGGCCATCTGGCGTTACCGTCATGATGCGTGGGGACATATTATCGAGCAGACCGACCCGCTCGGTCACACCACCCGGTATGACTACAATGACCACGGCCTGATTGAGCGCATTACCTACCCGGATGGCGGCCTGCATCAGCTGACATGGAACCGCAATGGTTATCTGGTCGATGAGACCACCCCACAAGGGGAGGTGATTCGTTATCGCTACGATATTCTGGGGCGGCTGCGGCTGCGCCATGACAGTCAGGGGGTGACGGAGCTTTCTTATGACCGCAGCGGGCGTCTGACCAAACAGGTGTTGCCCGGCGGACAGACCCGGTGCTATGAATACAACGCTTACAACAAGGTGACCCGATTCACCGATGAGCAGGGGCGGGTCACTACCTATGACTATGAATTCCCGCTGCATCTGGTGACGCAGAAAACCAACCCGGACGGCAGTACGGTGCAGTACCGTTATGACAACCCGTTCCACTTTGTCAGCGCCATTATCAACGAGCGCGGTGAGCGCTACCAGATAGACTACACGCCGACCGGCCATGTGCAGCGGGAAGTGACTTTTGACGGGCGTCAGTTCGTCTATGAATATGACAGTCACACCCAACTGACGGCGAAAACCGAAATCGGCCGGGAGGGCGGGGAGCTGACTACGCGTTATGCCTATGACGCGCAGGGCAAATTGATTGAGAAAACCCTGCCGGATGAATCCACTATCAGCTATCACTATGACTTGTTGGGCAATCTGACCGGAGTGGATGACGGTCAGTGGCCGCTGGCGTATGACTATGACGTGATGGGGCGGCTGACGGTTGAGCATCAGGGCTGGGCGAGTGCCGGTTACCGTTATGATGCGATGGGTCACTTAACCGCCCATCTGTTACCGGACGGCCAGCAGATTGATTATCAATTTCAGCACGGGCGGTTGCAGCAGGTCAGCCTGAACGGGCATTGCCTGACGCAACACCAATATCAGGTGAGCGGTCTGGAAACCCGCCGCACGCAGGGTGCGTTGACCAGTCATTTTCAGTATGACGAGCTGGGCCGGTTGAGTGAGCACCGGGTGAGTCAGGCGCAGCAACAGACGTTATTCCGCCGCTATCAGTACAACCGCTCGGGTAATCTGACGCAGGTGGAAGATAACCTGCGCGGCGTGACGCAATATCACTACGACCCGTTAGACCGCCTGACACAGGTGCGCGGTAATATCAGCGAGAGCTTTGCTCATGACCCGGCCGGTAACCTGATACAGGACCGGCTGAGCAATGTGTCCGGCAACCAACTGCTGTTTCAGGGGGACTGTCATTATCAGTATGATGAGTTCGGTAACCTGATACAGGAAGCGCGGGGCACCCAGCAGTCTCTGGTCACAACCTATGCATATGACTGTCAGCACCGGCTTATCAAAGTTGCAAAGCCTGACGGCAGCAGCGCTGAATATCGGTATGATGCGTTTGGCAGACGGATTCATAAAGCGGTTACCGACAAAACCGGGCAGACCCGGCAAACTGAATTTCTGTGGCAGGGGGATAAACTGCTGGCAGAGTCGGGAGAGCATCATTACCAGACTTATCTGTACGAGTACGGCAGCTTTAAACCGCTGGCACTGGTGACCGGTGAAGGGGCAGACAACGCCACACCTTATTTCTATCACCTTGACCAGATTGGCACACCGCTGGAAATTACCGATGCCACCGGTGCCGTGGCATGGTCGGTGGATTACCACAGTTACGGTAATGTGGCTTACCAGCGCAAGGCAGAAATCGTCAGCCCGCTACGTTTTCAGGGGCAGTATTATGATGCAGAAACGGGTTTACATTACAACCGTCACCGTTACTATAGCCCGAGCACCGGACGCTTTATTACCCCCGACCCGATAGGTTTGGCAGGTGGTTTAAACAACTACCAGTATGTAAAAAATCCGACGGGGTGGATTGACCCGCTGGGGTTGAGTCAAAAGCCATGTTGTGGGCCTGAAGTTGATTCTCCCATAATTCCGAATTCTATATTGGATGATATTGTGGATGATGCAAACTTGGTTTCAGCTCCAGGGGGAAATATTACAGATGCCCAGAGGCTGGCATTAAGGCAAAATTTACCGATAATTCAAAGACGAAGCCCTTTTCAGAACAGAGTATTGAGATCTGAATTTGAGAAAAATCAGAAGGCTCTAATGCAACAATGGAGTGAGGCAACACATAGGCCTTGGCCAATGAGAGACGTTAATGGGGTTTTAAAACCTGCAACCCCTCATCATATAATTCCACTTGAGAGTGGAGGTGCAAATAAATGGTGGAATCTAATGCCAACCTTTGGAAAGCTCCCTAACCATTCATTACCTGGGACTGCAGGTCCTCATGCTAAGGGGGGAGTTTTGAGAGAAACGATCCAAAAAGGTCCCAAAGCATTACCTCCTGGAACTCAAACTGATCTTCGAGGAACAAGATGATGACATATGATGAACTTATTGAAAAATTGATGAATATGAACTGGTTTTCAAATGTTGGTCAATTCAGTAGGGTTGATGAATCGAAGATTTCTCTTCCTAATTTTTCAGCATGGGATAGTGCGACATTTTCACCTGATTTAGATGAAAAACTTGCTAGTATTGCAGCAAATATGGATTGGTTACCGACAACTAGGGATCAGATAGATCCTGTAAATGGGAACAAGTTAAAGAATGAATTAAAAAATATCCCAAATGGCAAAGAAATGGTGATGGATGCATATAAGTTGGCAATGAAATCATTGAGAAATTTCGACAAGAGTAAGTTCAAAAGTGGTTCTAATGACTTCTCCGAGGCGGCAAAAGGCTCTGCTCTTTATTGTGTCAGAATGGCCGCTATTGAATCCTTAATATGTCAACCGGGGTTTTGGTCTGAACTGCTTGATTTATACTCTGATGGTTATTGGCCATGTGGTGTTCTACACAATAAGATAATTGTTGTATATTAAAAGGGATTTTATATGTGTCGTATCCAGCGATAAGATTTTATCGATGTGACCCATGTAGTTATCGAGTTGGTCGCCAAAGTGGATGTTTGAACGGAAACTGGATCTGACTCCTTTATAAATCGATTACCGACAAAATCGGGCAGACCCGGCAAACTGAATTTCTGTGGCAGGGGGATAAACTGCTGGCAGAGTCGGGTGAGCATCACTACCAGACCTATCTGTACGAGTACGGCAGCTTTAAACCACTGGCACTGGTGACCGGTGAAGGAGCAGACAACGCCACACCTTATTTCTATCACCTTGACCAGATTGGCACGCCGCTGGAAATTACCGATGCCACCGGTGCCGTGGCATGGTCGGTGGATTACCACAGTTACGGCAATGTGGCTTATCAGCGCAAGGCAGAAATCGTCAGCCCGCTGCGTTTTCAGGGGCAGTATTATGATGCAGAAACGGGTTTACATTACAACCGTCACCGTTACTATAGCCCGAGCACCGGACGCTTTATCACCCCCGACCCGATAGGGCTTGCAGGTGGTTTAAACAACTACCAGTATGTGAAAAATCCGACGGGGTGGATTGACCCGCTGGGGTTGAGTCAGTGTGTGGGGGATTGTCCGGGTGCTAATGATCCTAATGGTACAAATGGTGGTAATGCTCCAAATGTTGTCGCTGGACATGGCGTCACTGTTCAGATGGATGGGCGTAAGATCTATGATCCCAATTTTCCGGCATTAAGTACAAATCCTACTGCTAAGTATAGATTTTCAGATCCCGCATATCGTAACACTGGTGGTGATGTTTATTTAGGAGAAAATGTTGCTACTTCATATAATGAAGTTCGTAAAAATATTACAGGTAAATCTTTATATTTAGCCGATGTTAAAATTGATAATGTATTGGATTTAACTGATTCAAATATCCTAAAAAAAATGAATATAGATCCAAAAATGTTAATGTCTACAGTTGATAATCAAATACAAGCGGATGCTATTTATGGATATACAAACCAAATAGCGAATCAAGCATATGATACCGGGTATAACGGTATTTTATATTCAAGTACACGAAAAACTGTTGGCAATAATAAAGCTATTGTTTTATTTGGTGGAAAGTATGATGCTAGTAATGTTAAGCTTATTTTTGATAAAAGGATTAAATGATGAGTAAGCTAGTTTTAAAAAGTGCGTATGAATTAGAAATTCAGCCTGTCAAAATTAAAGGTATGGAAAGGCATGGGCTCAACTTTTTCTTATGTCATGATAGCTGCTCTGTCGGTGCGCAATGTAAACATTGTCATACTATTGTTTGGGTAAATGGAAGACTGAATTTTATATTGTCTGAAAATTTGCCCGCTAATATTCCTTCATCTGGTGAGAGCTACAGAAAATATTGCAGGGACAAGATAAGTAGATTTTTATTATCTATTCCTCCATGTCCTTGTTGTGGTAAGTTGGATTATAATAAATTCATTAATAATGTTGAATATCCAAGGTTCATGGATGGTAGTGAATTAAAAAATGTGTCCTATAATACTGAAATTATTAATGTAGATCCTAAAAAAATCGAAGTTTGGTTTTGGGATGGGAAATAATTAACATATGCATATAAATATCCCAGCATCTGCCGGGATATAACTTATTTAGTTTTCAGTAACTATCCCCAAGAAATTCCACTTGATATGTCAAATAAGCCTATGATCAAGTTTGGAACAGTGAAAGTTATAGAAGAATAATTTATGGATAAACAAGAGTTGGATAAAAACATAATATATCTATTGGATAAGTACTACTTCGATGAAAATAGGAAAAATCATCTTATCAACGAAGTTAAAAATAGTAAAAATCCTATTGCGAAGTATATATTACATGAGATGAAAAAAGATTCTGTGAAAGTCGATAATGAACTGGATGGTCGATTGATTAAAGAAATTTTCTTTCATTTTGGTTGATGGATTAACAGGGATTCAAACTCGGTTGACACATTTGTATCTCCTTAAAAAACAGCCGGGGCAAAAATAGCCCCGGCTGTTTTATTTCATATCAACTGATGTCGGGGATGAGCATAATACAGCCTCAGATGTTGACGGTAGTCTTCGCTCTGATCGAGTGATGTAGCTGTAGCTGACGAGTTACACCTTATATTCCAAAACGAGCCGCAATTGCGGCTCGAAATCCAAATAAACAAACCAATTAACTACACCAAATCCTCCCCGTCAATCTCTTGATGGTAGCGCACATAATGAGTGGTAATCAGATTATTCAGATACAGCAGTACGTTGCGTAGTTCTTGACTGTTGTGCCGCTGTTCGGCTTCGAATATTTCTTCTAACTGACGCAAATATTCACGGGCTTTTTGGGCGAACTCGTGATTATAAGGAATGGTTTCGTACATAGTTGATTCCTTGGAGAATGATGAAAATAAACTCACCACAAGAGTTCCTACACTCGGGTGGTGAACTGGAACAAGGTGTAGGAATACCGCTCTCCAAGACACGGTCAGCCAAGGCTGCCTTGCCCAGCTCACCATAATTCAGATGTGCTGAGGCCGCATATAGTAAAAAACCAACTAAAAGTTAGCAACCTATAATACTTGGAGTCTTGTGAGCGGGTTCCTACGCCCGGCACCGGATTTTGCCAGTGCAGAGGGTAGGTTATCTGTTTTTCGGAAAATAAAAGTATGAAAAAAGTATGAGATTTTGGGTGTGGGTTCTAAAAATAATCAGCCGATGATTATCTGAAATTGATAAAATTCAATCCAGTTGCAGCACTTTGGAAAGATGATTTTTGTTCTTTAAAATGTTGGTAGATTGTTAATGATGAAATTTCTTTTTATTGTTCAATAATCTATATTTGGAGTGTTCCCCGTACACACGGGGATGAACCGCATGGGCGACGGGAGAGCACCTGTATGATGTAGTGTTCCCCGTACACACGGGGATGAACCGTTAAACCGCAAGTGGTTACCACTTTGCCATGTGTGTTCCCCGTACACACGGGGATGAACCGAGTGACTACCCCATCATGATCAACTTGAGAGCGTGTTCCCCGTACACACGGGGATGAACCGTTAGGCGGGGGTCTGTGATGAGATGGGATGTAGTGTTCCCCGTACACACGGGGATGAACCGTCTGGCGAATTCACCGGTGCGTAAATGACAGAGTGTTCCCCGTACACACGGGGATGAACCGAAGCCGCCATGATCCACTTTGATTTGCTTATGGTGTTCCCCGTACACACGGGGATGAACCGCCAATGGTTATTTTATTGGCGTCTTGCTGCTAGTGTTCCCCGTACACACGGGGATGAACCAATCTTGATTATCAATTTCAGCACGGGCGGCTGCAGCAGGTCAGCCTGAACGGGCATTGTCTGACGCAACACCAATATCAGGTGAGCGGTCTGGAAACCCGCCGCACGCAGGGCGCGTTGACCAGTCATTTTCAGTATGATGAGCTGGGCCGGTTGGGTGAGCACCACTACCAGACCTATCTGTACGAGTACGGCAGCTTTAAACCGCTGGCACTGGTGACCGGTGAAGGGGCAGACAACGCCACACCTTATTTCTATCATCTTGACCAGATTGGCACACCACTGGAAATCACCGATGCCACCGGTGCCGTGGCATGGTCGGTGGATTACCACAGTTACGGCAATGTGGCTTACCAGCGCAAGGCAGAAATCGTCAGCCCGCTGCGTTTTCAGGGGCAGTATTATGATGCAGAAACGGGTTTACATTACAACCGTCACCGTTACTATAGCCCGAGCACCGGACGCTTTATCACCCCCGACCCGATAGGTTTGGCAGGTGGTTTAAACAACTACCAGTATGTAAAAAATCCAACGGGGTGGATTGACCCGCTGGGGTTGACGCAGTGTGTGGGGAGTTGTCCGGGTGGTAATACTTCCTCTTCTAAACCAGACTTCTATGTAGGGCCATCAGGGCCGTCTTCTACGTTGCCATCTACAGCTTATAGATATGAACGATTATATAACGATGACGGAAGTATCTTTGAGTGGGGAAACAAAATGTTAGAGACTAAAACTGGCAACCCTACATATTTTGGATTTGAGAAATTTGATACAGCAGAAGATGCATTAGATGCTTTCCAAATCAAGGGTCCTAAAGTAGGACCTGATGTAAATGGTCCTGGGTCTTGGTCTGATGCTAGAATTCGAGGTACCTTTGATACATTACAGTTATATGAAGATGGTGTACCAAAAGTGCGAGTCCCATTTTGGGGGGGAGATAATCCAGCTAGTGGCAAGCTTGAACCCTTCGCTGAAGCGTACAGAATATATGGTGATGGTGGTGCTGTCCAGTTGCATGCAGATAGACGACTGGTTACTTATGACAAAGTGGACATTATCCCGGAGAAATAAGATGATAGATAATTCAAGACTGAATGATGAAGCATATGCTCTAAAAGTTCTTATCTATATGATAGACAATTATATAGATAATGATACAGATAAAATAATAGGTATTAAAACGATTAGTTCATTACATGGTTGTATCCCCGGGCGAATTATTTGGCCTATTTTTAAAGATGTTACACTTTCTTCGGATGATATTAAAACAATTCAGGATATTATTAGTATATATTCATGATGGTTTTTATAGCTCTTTAATGACTCTAATCCAACTCACCCCACCTCAAAAAAAACAGCAGCCGGGATAAAAATAGCCCCGGCTGTTTTCATTCATATCAACTGATGTTGGTGGCTAGCACAATACAGTCCGCTGTGATATTGACGGTGATCCTCGTCCCGGTAGGGACATAGCCGACTAGTTACATCTTATATTTCAAAACGAGCCACAACCGCGGCTCGAAATCCAAATAAACCCATTAACTACACCAAATCCTCCCCGTCAATCTCTTGATGGTAGCGCACATAATGAGTGGTAATCAGATTATTCAGATACAGCAGTACGTTGCGTAGCTCTTGACTGTTGTGCCGCTGTTCGGCTTCGAATATTTCTTCTAACTGACGCAAATATTCGCGGGCTTTTTGGGCAAACTCGTGATTGTAAGGGATGGTTTCGTACATAGTGCAGAGACTCCGTGAGTTATTTTGAAATACCGCCACACAAAGTTCCTACGCTCTGAGTGGCGAACTGAAACAAGGTGTAGGAATACCGCACTCACGATACGGCCAGCCAAGGCTGCCTTGTCCAGCTCACCATAATTCAGATGTGCTGAGGCCGTACATAATAGAAAACCCAAATGATGTTGGCAATCCATATGCTGTGAGTTGTTGCGGGTTCCTACGCCCGGCACCGGATTTTGCCAGTGCAGAGGGTAGGTTATCTGTTTTTGGGAAAATAAAAGTATGAAAAAAGTATGAGATTTTGGGTGTGGGTTCTAAAAATAATCAGCCGATGATTGTCTGAAATTGATAAAATTCAATCCAGTTGTAGCACTTTGGAAAGATGATTTTTGTTCTTTAAAATGTTGGTAGATTGTTAATGATGAAATTTCTTTTTATTGATCAATGACCTATATTTGGAGTGTTCCCCGTACACACGGGGATGAACCGCGTTGTTGTCCGGCCAATCTCGGCAGCTTGGTGTGTTCCCCGTACACACGGGGATGAACCGCGAACATCAACAAAACGACTGATATCAGCCATGTGTTCCCCGTACACACGGGGATGAACCGATTAAATTTGCACCGCAGCAAACTGTAACGTAGTGTTCCCCGTACACACGGGGATGAACCGGAATTGATTGCCCGCGTGGGTGGTGGTGTGGCGTGTTCCCCGTACACACGGGGATGAACCTCAAAAACAGCTTGAAACACGCTGATAAAAATCGTGTTCCCCGTACACACGGGGATGAACCGCAATTCCTAACTTCTCAGCGCCGTACTTTCCAGTGTTCCCCGTACACACGGGGATGAACCGCAATTCCTAACTTCTCAGCGCCGTACTTTCCAGTGTTCCCCGTACACACGGGGATGAACCGAAGTCAGGGGGCATCGAATAAAACATACGGGAGTGTTCCCCGTACACACGGGGATGAACCGCGGCTGACGGGGCTATTCGAGGGTTTGATGTGGTGTTCCCCGTACACACGGGGATGAACCAATCTTGATTATGACTGTCAGCACCGGCTTATCAAAGTTGAAAAGCCCGACGGCAGCAGCGCTGAATACCGATATGATGCGTTCGGCAGACGGATTCATAAAGCGGTTACCGACAAAACCGGGCAAACCCGGCAAACTGAATTTCTGTGGCAGGGGGATAAACTGCTGGCAGAGTCGGGTGAGCACCACTACCAGACTTATCTGTACGAGTACGGCAGCTTTAAACCGCTGGCACTGGTGACCGGTGAAGGGGCAGACAACGCCACACCTTATTTCTATCACCTTGACCAGATTGGCACACCACTGGAAATCACCGATGCCACCGGTGCCGTGGCATGGTCGGTGGATTACCACAGTTACGGCAATGTGGCTTACCAGCGCAAGGCAGAAATCGTCAGCCCGCTGCGTTTTCAGGGGCAGTATTATGATGCAGAAACGGGTTTACATTACAACCGTCACCGTTACTATAGCCCGAGCACCGGACGTTTTATCACCCCCGACCCGATTGGGCTTGCAGGTGGTTTAAACAACTACCAGTATGTGAAAAATCCGACGGGCTGGATTGACCCGCTGGGGTTGACGCAGTGTGTGGGGGATTGTGCGGGGAGTGGTGGACTTTCAAAAGGTGATATTGATCCTGTATTGGCAAAACATCTTAATAACCTTCCTGATGGGTCATATGAAATCATTGGAGAAGTTGATCGTTCAGGGCAAGGATTTACTGGTGATAAAGCTGTAAAAATAAAACTTCTTGATGATGTTGATGGGCACCGGTTTTCTGGTGGGGGCTCTAATCCGCAAGGTCCATATGTGGCAATTGGTAATATTCCGCAGTCACGATATGCAGCAAGACAATTGTTGGCTTTAAAGAATTTTGGCCGAGGAGCGTATAACCAGATGACTCATTACACCTCCGTTTCTATGAAAAAAGGAACAACGTTATATCTTGGTGAAGTGGCACCACAGGTTTCTAAAGCCGGGAAATTATACAAGGGTGGTGGTACTCAAGCGTTTGTTGAATTTTGGACATTAGAAAATAAAGGGAAAGTAATATTCTCTAGTGTTCATAAAATGCCAAGAAAAAGAATAGTTACTGAGTGAGATAAAAAGATGAAAGATGTTTTTTTTAAATGTGTTAGTGATGAAGATAGCTGTGAATATATTTTTCAAAATACAGCAGGGGAAGAATTCTGTTTGTATTCTGATTCTAGAGGGCATTTGACGAAGAATATAACACCTCATTTTTGGGATTCATTTTATTTTTATAAGAAAATAAAAATAGAATACAAGAACTTAGATGGTAAAAATCTTATTACCAAGGTTGTTTCTTACAAATAAATTAACAGGGTCACCCTAACCTGATTAACTCATTCACAACATCAAAAAAAACAGCAGCCGGGCAAATAGTCCCGACTGTTTTATTTTTTCAAATCAACTGATATCGCGGAAGAGCACAATGAATCCGTGGTTATGTTGACGGTGATCTTCGTCCCGGTCTCAAACCCGGCTTCCCGCAGCCACTGACCCTTGAGGTGAATATCCGGGGAGTGGTAGTATCGCTTTGGTCAGGGACGTAACCGACGAGTTACACCTTCTATTGTAAAACGAGCCGCAACCGCGGCTCGAAATCCAAATAAACCCATTAATTACACCAAATCCTCCCCGTCAATCTCTTGATGGTAGCGCACATAATGAGTGGTAATTAGATTATTCAGATACAGCAGTACGTTGCGTAGTTCTTGACTGTTGTGCCGCTGTTCGGCTTCGAATATTTCTTCTAACTGACGCAAGTATTCGCGGGCTTTCTGGGCAAACTCGGGATTGTAAGGGATGGTTTCGTACATAGTAGACTCCTAGAGGATTAGAGATTATTTCACCACGGGAGTTCCTACGCTCGGGTGGTGAACTGGAACAAGAGTAGGAATGCCGCCCTCTAGGTACGGCTAGCCGAAGCTGCCTTGCCCAGCTCACCATAATTCAGGTGTGCTGAAGCCGCATATAGTAGAAAACCAACGTAAAGTTAGCAACCTATAATGCTAGAGGTTAATTTGCGGGTTCCTACGCCCGGCACCGGATTTTGCCAGTACAGAGGGTAGGTTATCTGTTTTTGGGAAAATAAAAGTATGAAAAAAGTATGAGATTTTGGGTGTGGGTTAACAGTTTGTTTTTTTTCAAGCTACGACTTGAATGTTCTCTCAATTATTAGGCTATTCCCGAACTGATGATGCTGATGTGACAGAAAATTACTGACCCCTGTATGAATGAGAAAATATGAAATCCTATTATTTTTATGAGATTTTCCTCCCGTCAATTGCCTATCAGCCAACAGTTTTCTTTCTGATCCAATAAAATAGCGTCTGCTTGAAAACCCAATATGTGGGATGGGGGTATCCGTTTATTTTTATCGGGTGCACAACGGTTAGGGATACTCTCATGAGTGAACAACAAATTATATCAATCAGAAGTTGAACAGCTTTCCGGATTTGCTGACCGACTATCGGCAAATGACTAAGAAGTGGTATTTCCAGAGTGCGGATACCTTCAGTGAGTGGCAAGATTTATCCTCGCTGTTTTCGATGGATAAACAACTCAAAGTTAATGGTGAAATTACCACGGTGGGGAAAGATGATGAAAACTATACGACCAAGATGAGTTGTCTGCTCAGCGGCAATCTCGAAATCTAAAGTGTGTTCCAGTTAATTGCAAATGAGAAAATGGCACAAATACGCGAGACGTGATTCTCTATGCCGAGAGGAAATTTCGGCAACAATGTTACTGCGAATGGCTCATCCAGTGTAATCGTCAAATACCAATAAAGCAGCCCATGAAGAAAAGACAAGATGAGGTTGTGACACATCATCTTGCCTAGATCGAAAGTTAGTGAACTATGATTTTATTAATAACAGCACTGGAACTATTGCATGACTGGATGAAGTATCGGCTTTCTACTCCAGCGTTGGTTTGTGCAAAAGCTTTCTTGAGGACAGACATGTAATCGTTAATAGAAAGATCCATAAATTTAGGGTTCAGTACAATCTGATTCGAACCACAGCGAGTGTAAGTATCTAGCTGAATTTTATGAACTGGAATTAATGTAGAGTTCTTGCCATAAACAATACTACCTCGTTCGGCATTAGAAATGATCAGAGCATCAAATTCATTTTTATCGGTATACTTTGAATTAATTATCTGTATTAGCTCATTCCCTTCATATTCTTTATATCCCAGTTTAAGCGTTTTGAGGTGCTTCATGTTACGCAATGTACCAATAGGCATCGGATGATGACGAGAAAGAGTTAACTTCTCTATCGCCATTTTTTCAAGAGGCGTTACATTTATTGTAGGGTGTTGTAGTTCGAGTGATTTTAATCCGGTCATTGCCGTAATTTGATCGATATTGTTGATAGTTTTTCCTATCTTATCTTTAAAGTGCTCAGTATTCCCCAGATAACGTTCACTATTGAGGTCATGAGTATCCAGGTAACGGATAATAAGTTTTTGAATTGTTGGGTTATGAATGGCGGGCAGTATATCAACACCGGTAGTCGTAATTTCTAGCTGCTCTAATAATTTCAGATTTGTAAGTGCTGAATAATCGGTTAACCGGATGGTGTTAAGTTCTATAAATTTCAGGTTAGGGAACTGCTCGATTCCATTCAGAGAGGTATTGTCTAATGTTAGAGAAACTTTTTGGATTGCTGGTATTGGCGTGTTTGGATCAAAAGTTAGATGATCTGTTGTTATATATAGTGTTTGGATATGTTTGAACTCTTTTAATTCATTCGTATGAAATTTTGGAGAGCTGATTGATAGTTCTTTCACTGTGTTTGGCAGTATAAGATTTTGTGGAATGAATTTTGTGCCAGTAAATTTAAACTCTTTTAATCCTTGCAGTTGGCTCAAATCAAGTCGATGCATTGGAGAATTCAGTCTTATATCTAAACTGGATATTTTCTTGAATTGCTTCAGAGAAGAGATTGTTTGGTTGAATTTTTTCGGATGGGATGACTGTAATTCAAGAGTGATTGCCGTGACGGTATTATTTTCTCCGGCAAAATGAAGATCAATATCCTCGGCAGTAATTGTTAGATTACCCAAATTGCTGAATTTATTTATATTTTTTATGTTGACTGAGTTCAGTTTTTTGAAGCCGGAAGTCGCTATGTATGCGTCAGTATCAATCATACGTCCGGCTAACTCTACTTGTTCATTTTTGGCAAAAACTTGAAATGAGCCACATAGATTAATGATGCAAATAACAAATATTATTCTAATGAAAGATAACACGATAATAAGCCTTATTCTTGTATTCGATGATATACAATTACTTTTACTAAGTGAATACACTATTACTAAACTGTTCGGCTTAATCAAGATAAAAGGAACTGATTTAGTGTTTTTGGGATGATAATCATCAATGTTACTCATTTGTATGGACACATACTTGGAGTCTTATCAGCGGCGGCTATCGCCTTTCTTTTTCTACCACTTTCGATGATACTCTTGCACATTATTATTTAGCTGGAAAACTGCATGCCTCAAGCAAATTCCGTAGTCGTACTTGACTTTGAAACCACTGGCCTCTCTCCTAATCTTGGTGACCGCGCAATCGAGATTGGTGCGGTTAAACTCGTCGATGGTGAGGTTGTCGATAGTTTTCAGCAATTGATGAATCCGGGCTTCAGAGTGAGCTCATTCATTGAAAGCTATACTGGCATCACCAATCACATGTTACGTACAGCACCAAGCTGTGATGAAGTAATGGCATCGTTTAGTGAGTTCATTACCGGTGAGAACCTGATTGCTCACAACGCTTCGTTCGATAAACGATTTTTAGACGCAGAGCTTGAGAGAATCAACCGTGGTTATTCAGGAGAGTTTGCTTGCTCTTTACTGGTTGCAAGGCGGCTGATTCAAGATGCACCGTCACACAAACTCGGTGCGCTTGTTCGCTACAAAAACATCGACAATGACGGTGTATTCCACCGGGCATTAGCTGATGCACAGATGACAGCCAAACTTTGGCTTCAAATGGTAGAGGACTTAGAGCAATCGGGAATCGTCAAGCCAAGCTTTCAGCTTATGCAAGCCATTGGTAAAACAGCAAAAGGGAAAGTGAACCTGCTCCTCGCTAAAAGTCGTGCTTAACACACGCTTACTCAATGATGGTGTGTTCTGTGTCACGGATTGAATTGCATGTTTAATCTGGCGTCAATCAGTGCGTTTAACACCTCATATTGACGGATAGTGAACTTTTGAGGATGCCCCTCATCATTGAGGGGCGGGGCAAGTTACTTGTTATTCAAGAAAAGCATCCAGCGCCTGAGTCGGACGGCGTGTGTCTGGATTCCATGCGCCCAAGGTATAACCTTGCCAGTTATATGCCTGTGGCTCCCAGTAAAAAATCCCAATCCCTTTATTTTGATTGACTTGCCGGACTTTGTGGATCATGTCTGCAACAATCGTTTTTGATTCAGGATCATCCCAAGGTACCCCGATTTCAGTGATCATCACTTCGGTCCCGTAGCGCTTGACCATATCATTAAGATTATTGAGACAGCGGCGGTTTGCTTCTTGCCAACTCATGCCCGTCGCATTTTTAGGGTAAGATGATGCACCAATCACATCCCACCAGGCACTATTGGCCTGTAAGCCATCCAGTATCCAGCGGAAATTAGCGTTGTCATGGCAATTCGCCAAATGAACAATGACTTTTGCATTCGGGAAGACTTCTTTCGCAGCGTTGCGTCCGCTATTAAATAACCATGCATAATTACGCATGTTGCTTGATGCCATGCCGTCATTCCACAACATACCGTTATTGGTTTCATTTCCGACTTGAATCCACTTGGGGGTAATACCGGCCGCTTTTAAGGTATTGAGTGAGTCACGGGTGTAAGACCAGACCCGGGCCATTAAATCGTCAAAACTGAGTTGCGCCCATGCCGCTGGCTTCCATTGATTGCCCGGATCTGCCCACGTATCGCTGTAGTGGAAATCGATCATCACATCCATATTGGCGGCTTTCGCCCATTTGGCTTTGGTGATCACGTCTTGCAGTGAATTGTAATACCCATCGCGAGGGTTCACCCAAACCCGTAAACGGACGGCGTTCATGCCATGGTCGCGTAATATGGACAGGACATCTTGCCGATACCCCCAGTCGTTGTAGAACTCGTAGCCACTGTCTTCCATCTGCGTGATCCAGCTAATATCTGCACCTTTAATCAGCGCATGAGAATAGCCCGATGTGGCGAGTGAGCTGAAAATAGCAAGTATTTTTAAGGTCTTATTCATCGTTTCACCGTTGT
Organism: Vibrio ruber DSM 16370; assembly: GCF_900163965.1. Lineage (GTDB taxonomy): Bacteria > Pseudomonadota > Gammaproteobacteria > Enterobacterales > Vibrionaceae > Vibrio > Vibrio ruber. The sequence continues at coordinate 23,608 of NZ_FULE01000037.1, read as the reverse complement.
TATTCATTCACGTTATCGTCACGTCATGACGTCAGGAAAAGAATAGCAACGGATTTTAAAATGGATGTGATTGATAAATAGATTCGGGATATCGGAATCAAGTATTTTATCGGGTTGTGATTATCAATGAATTGTCACAGTAAATTTACTTCGGGCATTGTGAGGAAGATCCTTGCCAAAATGAAAGGTATCTACTCGATGTGCCATTGTGTGATTGAAAATAAAAACCGTCCCGTATTTATTTGCGTTGAAAACTGTCCCGCCAAATAAATTCATGTCCAAATAAAACCGTTTTTTTATACTTTCTACCTGCCATTTTTTCAATAAACATATCAATGGCAACTTCCCCCATTTCAAATGGAAATAGCCTCATAGTGGTCAGGCTGGGGCTCATATGTCGGGCGGATGAAATATCATTGGTTCCGATAACTTGTATATCCCCCGGAATTGTTAATCCGCTCTCATAAATTGCGCGATAAACCCCGACAGCAACCATATCGGTTGCCGCGTAAACCACATCAGGAAGTTCATCGAGTTGTAGCATTTCTTTCATCGCTTGGTATCCGGATTCGATGCAATATTCTTTACTGACTTTACATAATGCCTCGTGATATAAGCCGTGTTCTTTGGTGACTTTACGAAAGACATGCAAGCGTTCCTCATTATTGCCGATAAAAGCGGGGCGTTTGCAGTGGTTATTTAACACATGCTGCATAACTTCATCGGATAATGCGAGACGGTCAATTAAGACAGCATCTGTTTTACTGCCCAAAGGGTTTGAATCGACAAAAATAATATGTTGGTTCGCCTGATATAAAGTTTCGACAACCTGTTTAGAAAAATGTCCGACCGCAATGAGAGCCGGGGCATTTTTGATCAGCTTTAGATTGGCATCAACTTGATCCAAATGCAGTGTTTTTAAGTCGATACCTTTTTCTAAGCAACGATTTTGAATACCGGCACGAATCGACGTGAAATACGGATCGTCAATTTCTTGTGTCGGCGTTAAAAAATTCAACATCACCACATTTTGTTCACCAACCGGCTCATTGGTTTTGGTCACTTCATGATGAACAAACTGTTTTTTGCTCCGTTTCGGGGATTGATAACCCAGTGACTCTACCGCCTCTAAAATAGCCCGCTTTTTATCTTCACTGACCGATAAAGTCGGGTCTTCGTTAAGAAAGCGCGAAATAGTGGACGTAGAAATGTTAGCTCTTTGTGCAATGTCTTTAAGTGTAGCCAAAAGATTACCCTATATTATTTTTATCGAACGATCCGATGATGCCAAAGCGTATTCTGAATGCACTTTGGCACGAAAACGTTAATGCGTTGATTGTACAGAATCAAATTGAATGACGTTTCCATCGGGGTCAAAAATGTGTAAATGGGAAGGTGATGTAAATAACGAAATTGACTCACCCGGCTGTATTTGTGTATCCCCATGGTGAAGGTACTTGAAGTCATCCACACCGCCACACTGGCCAAAAATGTACGTCATGCCTCCCAGTCTCTCGACTACTTCACACTGGAATGCCAGCGTAATGATATCCGGACTTGTCGTGAGATGTTCAGGCCTGATCCCTAGCGTGAGCTCTTTGCCGGTTGCAATGGGCGCTGTTTTTATCGGTAGAGTGATTGAACGGCCAACATTGAGATTTACGGTTAAGCTGTTTTCATCCCAGCCTTCGATGGTACAGGGGATAAAGTTCATTTTAGGTGAGCCGATAAATCCGGCAACAAATCTGTTAATCGGGTGATGGTACAGATCCATTGGTGAACCCACCTGCTCAACTTTTCCATCACGAAGCACGACGATTTTATCCGCAAGTGTCATGGCTTCGACTTGGTCGTGCGTCACATAGATCATGGTTGATTTGAGTTCTTGGTGTAATTTGGCAATATGCAGGCGCATGTCTACCCGTAGTTCTGCATCAAGGTTTGAGAGCGGTTCATCAAACAAAAAGACTTGCGGATCTCTGACGATCGCCCGGCCGATGGCAACGCGCTGGCGCTGTCCGCCTGAAAGCTGAGCGGGTTTGCGATCGAGCAGTTGTTCCAATTGCAGGGCTTTACTGACCAGACGGACTTTCTTCTCCAGCTCTTGTTTGGGCACTTTGTTGACTTTTAACGAGTACCCCATGTTTTCAGCAACCGTCATATGCGGGTAGAGCGCATAAGACTGAAATACCATGGCGACGCCGCGTTCTGACGGGGGAGTGTCGTTGACCACATTGCCTGCAATCGAGATAGCCCCATCACTGATCTCTTCTAAACCGGCAATCATGCGCAACAGTGTCGATTTTCCACAACCTGACGGGCCGACAAATACCACAAATTCACCTTCTTCTATTGATAAGTTTACGTTGTGAATCGTTTGGGTATCGTCAAAACGTTTTACGACATTGGATAATTGAATCGAAGACATTTTAAGTTCCTCATAAATGATAATAAATAAAAATGTGTGATCTCATTCGGTTTTTATTTAGTAAATTTTATTTTTACTTGTTTGTTTTATCACAATAACCGCTTGCTAAAGTGATTTGTATCACGTGAATGAATTGCTTGTATGGAAAAACTAACACAAAGGAGCATATTTGCACCATAAATTTTATTTTTCCAAATACAAAGACGTGAGATTTTTTATGAATAATAATAAATTTAGTAAAAAAATAACTGCGCTTGCAGTGACGGCTCTATTTTGTTCGCCAATGGTGTTGGCGCAGCAATCCTTATTAGTCTGGGAGGACATCCAAAAGTCTTTTGGTAATGAACAAGCGGTTGCAGCATTTGAAAAACAGCACGATGTAAACGTGAAAGTTGTTGAAATGCCATACGGTGGTCAGATCGAATCGCTGCGGATGGACGGCCCGGCGGGCACCGGGCCTGATGTGGTCTTAATTCCTCATGATCAGATTGGTGGGGCAGTGATTCAAGGTTTGCTTGCGCCGGTTCAGGTTGAGCAAGCGGTGATCGATACATTTAGTCAGCCTTCGATTGCGGCATTGACTTATAATGGCGTTCTCTACGGTTTACCAAAATCAGTTGAAACCGTATTTATGGTTTACAACAAAGATCTTATTTCTGAACTGCCTGATACGTTGGATAAAATATTTGAATTATCGAAGCGGTTTCGTAAAGAAAATAAATACGGCTTGCTGGCAAAATGGGATGAACTTTATTACACCTACGGCATTTTAAATGGTATGGGTGGCGATATTTTCGGTAAAAAATCTGACGGTTCTTATGACCCGGAAAAAATATTACTCAACACTCCCGGAGCAATTGAAGGCGCAAAATTCATTCAGAAGTTTTATACATCAAAACTATTTCCGACCGGTATTATTGGTAATAACGGGTTGAATGCGATTGATTCATTATTTACCTCGGGCAAAGCCGCAATTGTTGAAACAGGGCCTTGGTCGCTTCAGCCGTATAAAGAAGCAGGCATCAATTATGGTGTTGCACCACTGCCAAAATTACCCTCCGGTGAACCAATGGGATCATTTATGGGGGTGAAGAGTTATAGCATTTCCACCTTCTCGAAAAATAAACCCCTCGCACAGGAATTTATTACCTTCATCAATAATTACGATAACGCCAAACGCCGTTTTGAACTGACGGGTGAAGTCCCGGCGGTGAAAAAACTGGTGAACGATCCGGTGATCAAAAATGACCCGGGTGCCAGTGCGGTTGCGATGCAATCCCTACATGCAACCTCAATGCCTTCCATTCCGGAAATGAATGAAGTCTGGGGGCCGGCGAACAGCGCACTGCAATTGATCGCGACCAATAAACAAGATGCGAAAAGTGCACTCGACGCCGCGGTAGAAAGTATCCATATGCAAATCGAAGCGAACCACGCCATGATGGGCCAGTAGTTGAAGGTATTGTCTGGCGAAAGCAGTTGTTGGCCTATGTGCGTTTTAATGTGAGCCGACAGACGCCAGAAATTTCCCCCAGATGTTTCTGAAATGGAGTTTGTAAGTGATACCTGACATGAGTGAACATTTTAAGCATGACTCGGGGCGTTATCGATCCCACCGATTGACGGCCTCCTTACTGGCGTTCATGCCTGGCTTCGGCCAGTTCTATAACCGACAGTTTGTTAAAGGCATGATGTTTTTCATCTTGCTCACGAGTTTTTATGCGGTAACCAGTGATTTTATTTCTCACGGGATGTGGGGGCTTGTCACACTGGGCGAAAACCTGCCTGAAGACAACTCGGTTTTCCTGCTTGCAAAAGGGATTATTGCCTCGCTTGTTGTGCTATTTGGTTTAGCGGTTTATGCATTGAGCATCCATGACGCGTACAAAAATGGTCGATTGTTTGATGAGGGACGCCCGCTGAATTCATTACGCGTTCAGTACCGCAATGTAATCAATGCCGGTTTTCCTTATCTGATGATTAGTCCCGGTTTTATCCTCTTGGTGTTTGTGGTGGTGTTTCCGATTATCTTTGGTTTTGCCATTGGCTTTACCAACTACAACTTATACAACTCACCGCCGGCAAAGCTGGTTGACTGGGTTGGGTTAAAGAACTTTTTTAACATTTTCCACATTAACTTATGGCGCAACACGTTTATCGATGTATTGCAGTGGACGGTCGTCTGGACGTTAGTTGCCTCCACATTGCAATGTACTGTCGGCGTGCTGTTGGCGATTCTGGTTAACCAGAAAGATCTGAAATTTAAGCCATTGATCCGGACTATCTTTATTCTGCCTTGGGCGGTCCCCGGTTTTGTCACCATCCTGATTTTTACCGGGATGTTTAACGACAGCTTTGGGGTGATCAACAACGTGATTCTCGACTGCTTTGGGATTGAGCCGAAAGCTTGGCTGACCGATCCGTTCTGGACCAAAATTGCACTGATCATGATTCAGACCTGGCTCGGTTTCCCGTTTGTATTTGCCATGACCACCGGGGTATTACAGGCGATTCCGGGTGATCTGTATGAAGCCGCGACGATGGATGGTGCCAGTAAATTTCAACAGTTAAGAACCATCACCTTACCGCTGGTGCTGTATTCCATTGCACCGATTTTGATTACGCAATACACGTTTAATTTCAATAACTTCAATATCATTTATCTGTTTAACAATGGTGGCCCTGCGGTCATCGGCAGTAACGCGGGCGGTACCGATATCCTCGTGTCATGGATTTACAAATTAACGATGTCGTCCTCGCAATACGGGGTGGCTTCTGCAATCACCTTGTTACTGTCGATTTTCGTGGTGGGGATTGCCCTTTGGCAATTCCGGATGACTAAGTCATTCAAAGAAGAGGCGAGATAACCATATGATGAGTATAAAACTATGAGTATTAAACGTAGTAATCGCATTCGACTGACATTGAGTTACGGTCTGATCCTGTTGGTAGCGGTGATCATTATTTACCCATTAGTCTGGACGGTTGGTGCATCATTCTATCCGGGCAACAGTATCATGGGTGAGTCGATTTTCCCGGATAACCCAACGTGGAGTCACTATGCCACTTTGTTTGCCAATGACAAAGTGGCCTATCTGACTTGGTTCTGGAATAGCCTGAAAATCAGCTTTTTGACCATGGTACTGACGCTGATCTGTGTGTCATGCACGTCATATGCGTTCTCACGCTTTCGCTTTAAGGGCAGAAAAAATGGGCTGATGCTGTTTCTGCTATTGCAGATGATCCCGCAATTCTCGGCCTTAATTGCGATCTTTGTGCTGGCACAGATGTTGGGCTTAATTAATAGCCACCTTGCATTAGTGCTGGTGTATGTCGGGGGCATGATCCCGATGAATACCTATTTAATGAAAGGCTATCTGGACGCAATACCGAGGGATCTGGATGAATCGGCCAAAATGGATGGTGCCAGTCATATCCGTATTTTTCTGGAAATTATATTGCCGATTTCAAAACCGATTATTGCGGTCGTCGCATTATTCTCCTTCACGGGGCCTCTGGGCGATTTTATTCTCGCGACAACGATTTTAAGAACGCCGGAAAATTATACCTTGCCCATCGGTTTATATAATTTAGTCGTGGAAAAAATGGGTGCAAGTTATACCACTTATGCCGCAGGTGCAGTGCTGATTTCAATTCCGGTCGCGCTGCTTTATCTGTCCCTACAAAAATACTTTGTATCTGGCTTAACAGCAGGCAGTACCAAAGGTTAATACGAGAGAGAAAGATATGACGCGAAAATTTAAGGTTGCACTAATGAGTGCGGCAGTGGCTTTGGCTGGCTGTCAGTCCGTCCATTCATCGAATCATCGTGGTGCAGATATAAATAGTGACCCGGATGAGGTGGTTATCTCCGCGCCACAACTCAGAACCGATTTTATCCGTGGGATGGATATTTCCATGTTGCCTGAAATAGAAAAACGAGGCGGCAAATATTACCAAAATGGTCATGAAAAAGATCTGGTCAAAATATTAAAAGACAATGGGGTCAATTCTATCCGGGCCCGTTTGTGGGTCGATCCGATGTCGGCCAGTGGTGAAGCGTTTGGTGGTGGTAATAGTACATTAGCGCGGGCGATTGAGCTTGGTCAGCGAGCACAACAGAATGGCATGTCATTCCTGTTGGATATCCATTACAGCGACTTTTGGGCTGATCCGAAGAAACAACAAAAACCAAAAGCGTGGCAGCAACTGACATTTGAGAACCTCACTCAGAAAGTCTACGACTACACCGCACACGTGATGAAATCACTCCAGGATGAAGGGGTTGTTCCGGATATGGTTCAGGTCGGGAACGAACTGAACAGTGGAATGCTGTGGCCGGACGGAAAAAGCTGGGGGCAAGATGGCAAGGAGTTCGACCGCCTGTCACGCCTCTTAAAAGCCGGTATTCAGGCGGTGCATGACAATGACAGCGGTAAAAAGACCAAAATTATGCTGCACCTTGCTGAAGCAGGCGACAACGGCCTGTTCCGCTGGTGGTTTGATGAAATCACCAAACGTGGTGTCGATTTTGATGTGATTGGCATGTCTTACTACCCGTGGTGGCATGGCTCAATCGCTAAAGTCAAAGCCAATATGAATGATGTGATCCGTCGTTATCACAAACCAGTCATCTTGGTGGAAACGGCTTTCCCTTTTACCTCTGAGAATGGTGACTCACTCAGCAACAGTTATTCCGAGACCGGCCCGATTGAAGGGTACAGCGTTTCAGTTACCGGTCAGGCGCAATATCTGGCGGACATCATGACGCTGCTGAATCAACTGCCTGATCAACAAGGCTTAGGAATCTATTACTGGGAGCCGGCATGGTTACCGATTAAGGGGGCGACTTGGTCAACGAAAGCCGGGATGGATTATAGCAGCGATAAAGGGGCCATGGGCAATTCATGGGAAAACCAAGCACTGTTTGATTTTGAAGGTAACGCTTTACCGTCATTGAAAGTATTTAAAGGTCAATAATGAATCATAAAAAACATATTATTCCCAAGATAAAAGGCTTACTTCACGGCGCAGATTACAACCCTGAACAGTGGTTAGATCGGCCGGATATTCTTGCCAAAGATATTGAACTGATGAAACAGACGCAATGTAACGTGATGTCTGTCGGGATATTCAGCTGGTCAACCCTTGAGCCGGTGGAAGGTCAGTTTCAGTTTGAATGGCTGGATCACGTCCTTGATAATCTGGCAGCAAACGGTATTTCTGTCTTTCTGGCGACCCCCAGCGGGGCACGTCCGGCGTGGTTGTCTGAGCAATATCCGGATGTGCTGCGAGTTAACAGCGCGCGGGTGAAACAACTGCACGGTGAACGGCATAATCATTGTTACAGCTCACCGAACTACCGTGAGAAGGTGACCATCATCAACACCAAACTGGCAGAACGTTACAGTCAGCACCCGGCGGTGATCGGCTGGCATGTCTCCAATGAATATGGTGGCGATTGTCACTGTCATTACTGCCAGACCGAATTTCGTGAGTGGCTGAAAAACAAATACGGTTGTCTGGATAATCTGAATAAGTTGTGGTGGAGCACTTTCTGGAGCCACACCTATACCCGTTGGGAACAAATTGAATCACCATCTCCGATCGGGGAGAACTCCATCCACGCGCTGAAGCTGGATTGGAAACGTTTCTGTACTGATCGGGTCGCGAACTTCTGTGCACATGAGATTGCACCACTGAAATCGATCAATCCCGATCTGCCGACCACGGCAAACCTGATGGAGTATTTCTACGACTACAACTATTGGGAGTTGGCAAAATCTATTGATGTGGTGTCTTGGGACAGTTATCCGCTGTGGCACCGGGACAGCGATGAAGCGGCGCTCGCGTGTTATACCGGGATGTATCACGATTTAATGCGCACGCTGAAAAATCAGCCGTTTTTGCTGATGGAATCAACCCCCAGTCAAACCAACTGGCAGCCGATCACCAAGCTTAAAAAAGACGGGGTGCATCTGCTGTCTTCCTTACAAGCGGTAGCACACGGTTCTGATTCTGTGCAGTACTTCCAGTGGCGCAAAAGCCGCGGTTCGGTGGAGAAGTTTCATGGTGCGGTGATTGATCATGTTGGTCATGCGAATACGCGTACCGGACGGGAAGTGACCGCTGTCGGCGAGTATCTGCAACAGATTAATGCTGTGGCGGGTACGGGGACTCAGGCCGAAGTCGCGATCATTTTTGACTGGGAAAACCGTTGGGCTATCGATGATGCTTCAGGCCCTCGTAATGAAGGGATGCACTATGAACAAACCGTGTGCGATCATTACCGCGGTTTTTGGCAGCAAGGCATTAGCTGTGACATTATCGAGCAGCTCTGTGACTTTGCACCTTACAAGGTCGTTGTCGCGCCGATGCTGTACCTGATTAAACCGGGTGTCGCACAGCGGCTGGAAGCGTTCGTTGAGCAGGGCGGCACACTGGTCGCAACGTATTGGAGTGGCATTGTTGATGAGCATGATCTGTGCTTTCTGGGCGGTTTCCCCGGTGGAGAAGGGAGCCCGCTGCGTCGCACTCTGGGGATCTGGGCTGAAGAGATTGACTCACTCTATGACCATGAACGTGTCGCGTTCACAATGGCGGAGCAGACTGACTTTAGTTTGAGTGGTGAATTCAAAGCCAAGCACTTAATGGAGCATATTCATTTGGAAACGGCACAAGCGCTGGCTTATTACCGCGAGGATCTTTTTGCCGGTTGTCCGGTGATCACCAAAAACCAAATCGGTAAAGGGTGTGCTTACTACATCGCGGCACGCACCGAGACAGCATTCAATACGTTATTTTATTCCGCGCTGGCGGATTTACACGGTCTTCGCCAACCGATGGAGAATGTGCCTTATGGTGTGTCCGTAACCACGCGTGAAGATCAACAGTCCCGCTACTTGTTTATCATGAATTTTATGAATGAGTCGCAAGCGCTGAAACGTCCCTGTGGGCAATGGATTGATGTTAATACCGGCTGTGAAGTTCAGGAGGATATGATCATTCAACCTTATCAAGTTATCGTCATCATGAATAAAAAATAACAATTAACCATACCGCCTGAATCATTCAGGCGGTCATGAATTTCAACATTTAAAAAATGAGATGACATTCATCTCACGGGTCAGTGTTGCCTGAATTTATGCAATGGCGATATTTACCCGGCCAATAACGCAAAATAATACAAAAGGAAATGAAGATGAAAAAAGCAATATTGACAGTCGCTATTTTAGGCGCTTTATCTGCCACTCAAGCTTTTGCGGTCGATTTTAATGGTTATGTCCGGGCTGGTTTGGGCGCCAGTTCTGACGGGGGCGGCACCAAAGGCGGCGATGAGTTTAACAAAACTAAATTAGGCCGTTTGGGCAATGAGTTTGACACATATTCCGAAATTGGTTTAGGTCAGGAATTATTTAATGCAGACGGTCGTTCGATGTATTTTCAAAGCATGATTGAAATGTCATCCGACGGGAATCTTGAATCGGAAAATAGTAAAGATGACAGCGCCAACTTTGGGATTAAACAGTTAAATATTCAGGCGAAGGGCTATATTCCGTCTTTACCGGATGCGGTGATCTGGGCCGGTAAACGTTTTTATCAACGCCATGATATTCACATTATTGATACCAAATACTGGAATGTATCCGGTTACGGTGCGGGGATCGAAAATATCAAGTTAGATACCGGTGCAGTGTCAGCCGCGGTCATCCGGGCCGACAATGAGCTGGCAACGTGGGACGGAGGCGGTAAGAAGACCAGCCACGGTGATCTCAATACTTATTTCTTAGACTTGCGTTACGCGGGGTTCAGCCCGTGGGAAGGCGCGTGGACAGAGTTCGGGGTTGACTACGCAATCGTCAATCCAACCGACCAACAAGAGGATTTGGCTAAAAATTTCGATAACGGTCTGATGTTAACCGCAGAGCTGAGCCAGAAATTTTCATTGGGTTATAACAAATTTGTTTTTCAGTATATGGACAAAGGGCTGGCACAAAATGCGATCTCGCAAGGCGGGGGATGGTATGACATCTGGAGTGGTGATGTCAGTCAGGCCAAAGGCTTTCGCTTGATCAGTACCGGTGATTTGAACTTAAGTGAAAATGTCGTGATCAATCATGTTTTCACTTACGGCAATGCCAAAGATCATGGCGACGGGCTCGATAAGGAAACCATGATCTCATTTGTTGCCCGCCCGACTTATATCTGGTCACCGTACAACAAAACCATGTTAGAGGTCGGCTACTTTGACCAAGACAAAACCAAAGATTCAGGCGCTGAAGTACAGTCCGGCGGCACCAAATTCACCCTTGCCCATGCAATTTCTGCCGGTGAATCTTTCTTTGCTCGCCCGGAAATCCGCTTCTTTGTGACTTATCTGAAAGACAATGAGGGGAACGCTTTCGATAACAACAAGCGCAACAACACGTTTAACTACGGTGTGCAAATCGAAGCTTGGTGGTAATTGATTGATATTGTGACTTAATCCTATTGTTAGGCCAGTGTGATTTCATTCTGGCCTATAGCATGTTTATCGGTATTTTTGTCATATGTTTTTGAGATGAGTCAGGGGGGGCAGCGTCTTACGACGCAACTGAATCATCAGATATGAGGTAAGGAGAATCAACAATGAACGTTCTGGTTACTGGCGGAATGGGATATATCGGTAGTCACACGTGTGTCCGACTGATTGAAGCGAGGATGACACCAATCATCGTCGATAATTTGTGTAACGCCAAAATAGCAGTGTTAAACAGAATTGAAGCGCTCACGGGCAAACCCCCGCTGTTTTACCAGGGGGATGTTCGCGATGAAGCCTTTTTAGATTCGGTCTTCGCCAACCACGATATTCAAGCCGTGATTCATTTTGCCGGTCTCAAGGCAGTCGGTGAGTCCGTTGCAAAACCCTTGGAATACTATGACAACAACGTCAATGGCTCATTAGTGCTGGCGCGTTGTATGCGTAAAGCTGGCGTGAAAAGTTTGGTGTTCAGCTCTTCGGCTACCGTGTACGGTGATCCTGAGATCGTACCCATCACGGAAGCATCCCCAACCGGTGGCACCACGAATCCTTACGGGCGCAGTAAATACATGGTGGAGCAGTGTCTGAGCGACCTATTCGCTGCCGAAGGGAGTTGGAGTATCACTTTACTGCGTTACTTTAATCCGGTCGGGGCGCATCCGTCCGGCACGATGGGAGAAGACCCACAAGGGATTCCCAATAACCTGATGCCGTTTATTGCTCAGGTCGCGATAGGCCGCCGGGAGAAACTATCGGTATTCGGTCACGATTATCCGACCCCGGACGGCACAGGCGTGCGCGACTATATTCATGTCATGGATTTAGCCGACGGCCATATTGCTGCGCTCAAAGCCGTGGGGGAAAAGTCCGGATTACATATCTATAACCTCGGAACCGGCAAAGGATCGAGCGTGCTTGAAATGGTTGAAGCATTCAGTCAGGCGAGTGGTCATCCGGTGCTTTATGAGCTGTGTCCGCGTCGTCCGGGCGATATCGCTGAATGCTGGGCAAGCACCGAAAAAGCGGAACGTGACCTTGGCTGGAAAGCGACACGCAGCATCGAAGAGATGACCGCCGATACCTGGAACTGGCAAATCAATAACCCACAAGGTTATTCCCCGGAGTAAGTGAAAACACAGTATTTTTCTCATGCCAGCGACATTTAATCTTGATGTGCATGGCAAGGGGAAAGCGTGTTGCCTTATCACCTTGTTGTCTGCTGCCCCCCAATTTAACAGGGGGAATGCAAAGAAAAACTTTAACAGTTGAGTCAGTCAGATGCCGAACATTGAATTTAACCCTGTGGATCATCCACACCGTCGTTACAACCCACTCTCGGGGCAATGGATTTTAGTTTCACCCCATCGCGCCAAACGTCCCTGGAGTGGCGCAGATGAGCAACCCGCAATTGATGAATTACCAAGCTACGCTGAGACGTGTTTCCTTTGTCCGACCAACAAGCGTGTCTCTGGCGATGTTAACCCGGATTACCAAGGCACATATGTGTTCAATAATGATTTTGCTGCGCTGATGGTCGATTCTCCCGACGCACCGGCATCTGCTCATCCGCTGTTTCAAACCCAAGGCGTTCGCGGCTTGAGTCGCGTGATCTGTTTTTCTCCTGATCACAGTAAAACCTTGCCGGAGTTGTCCTTGAGCCAAATCCGCAATGTGATTGACACATGGAATGCTCAGATCGAAGCGTTAGGTAAAGATTACGTTTGGGTTCAAGTCTTTGAGAATAAAGGTGAGAGTATGGGCTGCTCGCAACCGCATCCGCACGGCCAGATTTGGGCGAACAGCTTCTTACCGAACGAAATTGAGCGAAAAGATCATCACCAGAGAGCCTATTATCAAACGCATGGCAGTCCGTTATTGGTGGACTATGTGCAAGCTGAACTGAAAGACGGTTCACGGATTGTGGTTGAAACAGAACACTGGCTTGCTTTGGTACCTTATTGGGCGGCATGGCCGTTTGAAACCATGCTGCTGCCGAAAACACATATTCGCCGTATGAGTGAGCTGAGTGAGGCGCAACGCGACGATCTCGCCGTGGCGATCAAAAAACTGACCAGCCGTTACGACAACCTGTTTCAATGTTCCTTCCCGTACAGCATGGGGTGGCATTATGCGCCTTTCTTTACCGAAGCAGAGGAGAGCACCGAACACTGGCAATTACATGCGGTGTTCTATCCGCCACTGCTACGCAGTGCGACGGTGCGTAAATTTATGGTGGGTTACGAAATGCTGGCCGAAGCACAACGCGATCTCACCGCAGAACAAGCAGCCCGGCGCCTGCGTGAGCTGAGCGATGTGCATTACAAGGAATGCGCATCATAAAAAATATGCATTAAAGCACGCGTTATTCCGATCAATTTACATGTTTAAGAGAGCGACCTTATGTCTGATTGCATCCAAAATGTGAAAAAGTATTTTGAACAGGTGTTGGGCTATGTACCCAGCCATACGATTCAAGCCCCTGGCCGGGTGAACTTAATTGGTGAACACACGGATTATAATGACGGTTTTGTTCTGCCGTGTGCGATTAACTATCAAACCGTGGTCGCTGCTGCAAAGCGTGATGACAATCTGGTGCGTGTCGTCTCCGTTGATTATGACAATGCAGTGGATGAGTTCGACATCAGTCAGGAAATCATTTTTCAACCAGACAAAATGTGGGCGAACTATATTCGGGGCGTGGTGAAGTGCTTGCTTGCCCGGGGTTATCTGCTCGGTGGTGTGGATATGGCTGTCAGCGGTAATGTCCCGCAAGGCGCGGGTTTAAGTTCGTCCGCAGCACTTGAAGTGGTGATCGGACAAACGTTTAAAGCGCTGTTCAGTCTGGATATCAGTCAGGCTGAAATTGCATTAAATGGTCAGCAGGCGGAGAACGAGTTTGTCGGTTGCAACTGCGGCATCATGGACCAAATGATTTCCGCGCAAGGGCGTGAAAACCACGCCATGCTATTGGACTGCCGTAGTCTGGAAACAGAGGCGGTATCGATGCCGGAAAATGTAGCTGTACTGATCATTAACTCCAATAAAAAACGCGGCTTAGTCGACAGTGAATACAATACCCGTCGTCAGCAGTGTGAAGCAGCCGCGCAAGTGTTTGGTGTCAAAGCGCTGCGTGATGTCAGTATCGAGCAATTCAATCAAAGACGTGCAGAACTGGACCCAATCGTTGCAAAACGTGCCCGGCATGTTATCACCGAAAATGCCCGGACGCTTGAAGCGGCAGAAGCGCTGCGCGCCAGTGATATGCGGTGGATGGGCAGATTAATGGCGGAATCCCATGTATCGATGCGTGATGATTTTGAAATCACCGTGCAAGAAATCGACCTGTTAGTTGAGATGGTGAAAGCCGTGATCGGTGATGAAGGCGGCGTGCGCATGACCGGCGGTGGTTTTGGTGGCTGTGTCGTTGCGCTGATACCTTCAACATTGGTTGAATCCGTCACAGCAGCGGTCGAAGCCCGATATGAACCAGAAACCGGCCTCAGAGCCTCGATTTATGTGTGTCAGGCGAAAGCGGGTGCGGGTGTCGTGGTAAGCGATGTTGATGATGTCACACCGCGTTGACGCTGCATCCCGCTTCGTTTATTGATGTGCTTCAGGCTCAGAGAGCAAACGCCCCTGTTCGTCCAAAATTTGTTCCCCGTCTTCCTTGAAGTACGGGCCCGCCGGCCAGTTGTCGAGTAAATCCAGCACCGCTTCACTTGGCCGGCATAATTTGACGCCTTTTGGCGAACAGACGATGGGGCGGTTGACTAACACCGGGTGCTCAAGCATTGCCGTAATCAGTGCTTCATCAGTGACATTTTCATCGAGTAATCCCAGCTCTTTGGCAGGAGATTTACTCGTTCTCAGTGCTTCCCGCGGTGTGATGTTCGCCGCGGCAAAAAGCCCCAGAAGCTGATTTCGTGTCCATCCGTCTTGTAAATATTCGACGATAACCGGCGTATATCCTGCATCCTGAATGATCTGCAAAACATTTCTCGATGTACCGCATTCTGGGTTGTGATGTATCACAATCATAACTTTACCTTATCCCTTTGGTTGAATAATCCAGCATTAGCCAATTTCGACTCAGATGACAGTGAGAGCACTGAATCCGTCAGCCAGTCGGCGAATTGGGCGAATAATTGGGTGAATACTGCTGCAAACATGTTTACGCTCCGAACCAATGCTGTGTACGGTTCGCAAACCACACCAGCGACAGCATCACGGGAACTTCCACCAACACGCCGACCACCGTGGCCAGCGCTGCGCCGGAATGCAGGCCAAACAACGAAATTGCGACGGCAACGGCCAGTTCAAAGAAGTTCGATGTCCCGATCATGCAGGCGGGAGCGGCGACGTTATGGGGTAACTTCATCTGTTTCGCCAGAAAATAAGCAATCGCAAAAATGCCGTAAGTCTGGATCAGCAGCGGAATGGCAATCAGCACGATCGCTTGCGGTTTCGCAATGATCGTTTCCGACTGAAAGCCAAAGAGTAAAACAACCGTTGCCAGTAAGCCGATGATTGACCAAGGCTTCATCGTCGCTAAAAACTGATTCAATCGTGAATGGTCATCGGCCTTGTCCAGTTTTTGGCGGGTCACTGCACCGGCAATCAGTGGAATCAGCACATACAAAATGACAGACAGGAATAGTGTATCCCACGGCACGGTAATATCGGTGACGCCTAATAGCATCCCTGCAATCGGTGCGAAGGCAAAGATCATAACAATATCGTTGATCGAAACCTGCACCAGCGTGTAGTTTGCATCACCTTTGGTCAGTTGACTCCAGACAAACACCATTGCGGTACAAGGCGCAACACCGAGTAAGATCATGCCGGCGATATATTCGGTTGCCGTTTGTGGATCAACCCAGTCTGCAAACAGCCCCTTGAAGAATAACCAGCCAAGGAAAGCCATGGTAAACGGCTTGATTAACCAGTTAATCACAAGTGTGAGAGTGAGACCTTTGGGTTTTTTACCCACGTCTTTCAATGAAGAAAAGTCAATCTGCACCATCATTGGATAAATCATCAGCCAGATGAGTACGGCAATCACCAGATTGACGTGTGCATACTCGAGACTGGCAATAGCAGCGAAAGCATCAGGGACAACACTGCCAAGGAGAATACCAACGACAATGGCAATCCCCACCCATACTGATAAATAGCGTTCAAATAAGCCCATATTTCCCCCTCAAATAGAACGCTGATTGACACGCTGACTTAACTGCTCAGCCGACTCAATACGTTCAGAATACCTGTCTACGAAGTAGTCTTTATTGCTCCGCAGCAATAAAGTGAATTTCATCAGCTCTTCCATCACATCAACAATACGATTGTAATAGGAGGAAGGTTTCATCCGGTCATTTTCATCAAACTCAAGAAAGGCTTTCGCCACACTGGATTGATTCGGGATAGTGACCATGCGCATCCAGCGGCCAAGAATCCGTAACTGATTCACCACATTGAATGACTGTGAACCCCCGCATACCTGCATCACCGCTAACGTTTTACCCTGCGTCGGCCGCACAGCACCGATGCTCAGCGGCACCCAGTCAATCTGACTTTTGAATATGCTGCTCATAGCGCCGTGACGTTCTGGTGAACACCACACTTGTCCTTCTGACCACATCATTAATTCCCGGAGTTCTTTCACCTTGGGGTGACTCTCATCTTCGGTATCTGTCTGTGGCAGACCTTCAGGGTTGAAGATTTTTACTTCAGCGCCCATTCGCGTGAGGAGGCGAGCACATTCTTCGACCACTAAGCGGCTGAATGAGCGCTTTCGTAACGAGCCGTAAAGTAAAAGGATGCGCGGCGCATGGTCAGCCGGTGTGCTCTGACACTGATCAAATGTTGGAATCTCAAACTGCGACTCATCAATATTCGGCAGGGTAATATTTTGACGCATACCTACAGCGCTCCTAACTTCGCCAATTCCGCTTTGAGTTCGGCAGGGGAGAGGTCTTGTGCTGCGATTGGGAGTAATTGGTTAACCCGAACTGTGATTTCAGCAATACAGGCGCGAAACCCTTGGGCTTTTTCTGCTTCACTGCCTTCGATTTTAGAAGGGTCTGCCAGCCCCCAATGGACTTTAACAGAATTGCCAAACCACACCGGGCAGGCTTCTCCGGCAGCAGAATCACACACGGTCACAACCACATCGGGTTGGAAATCTTCAAACTCATCCCATGACTGGCTTTGCAAACCTTCAACAGAAATATTGGCTTCTTTCAGGTACTGGACAGAAAGCGGATGCACGACCCCTGAAGGCTGACTCCCGGCACTTTTGGCAATAATCCGTTCTCCGGCCACATGATTGGTGATGGCTTCAGATAAGATACTTCGACAGCGGTTGTGGGTGCAGATATACAGAATTTTCATGGGAATTCCTTTTGTTTAGCAGCATGAAGCTTGCTGTTTCGCTGCTTTCAATTTTGATAAAGCATCAGCAAAATAGCTGGGATTGCTATCGGCCGTTTGACGGATAACGGTTTTTGCCCAGTCAGGGAGTTGTTCATGGAGTTGGTAGTACACCCATTTACCACGACGCTCATCTCGCAAAATATTACATTTGCGTAGCTCGGCTAAATGGCGTGAAACTTTCGGTTGGTCAAGCTCAAGTGCTGCCATGAGATCACACACGCAAGCTTCTTCGAGTTGATGAATAATCAAAATTGACTTGAGTCTGGTGTCATCAGACAAGCATTTGAAAAACTGTAATGGCGTCATGTTTCACATCTCTTAAAACACATATGTGAAATATAATATATGTGATTTTCCATATGTCAACTTAGTAAGCTATCCGTAAACAAAGTGTCACAATGTTTGCTGACTTTATGACAAGCCCGGCACCGGTTTTTGTCAGTACAGACATCAGGTTATCTGATTGTGGGGAAGGAAAAGTATGGAAAAAGTATGAGATTTTGCATGCTACTTTGTAATAAAAAGATCAGTTTTCAATGCTTACTTTTTCCGGCCATGCCAATCCCCCTTGGTTTAAGGAGGGGGAGCACTTTTGAAGATTAGCGTTTATGATGGCATTTCTGTGAAGCGTATTAGACGGGGTAAATTGGCCTGATATCATTCGAGTCATTTACTATATAAGGTAGAAAATGAAGCAAAATATTGTACACATTGCATTGGTAGTAAAGGACTACGATGAAGCGATAGATTTTTATGTGAATAAGCTTCAATTTGAGCTTATTGAAAATACCTATCAGCCAGAACAAGATAAACGCTGGGTTGTGGTTGCACCACCAAATTCACATGGCGTGACGTTGTTACTCGCGAGAGCCTCAAAACCAGAGCAACATGATTTCATTGGTAATCAGGCCGGTGGGCGAGTTTTTCTATTTTTAAATACTGACGATTTCTGGCGTGATTATGAACATATGAAATCAATAGGCATTAAATTTGTTCGTGATCCCAAAGAACAGGACTACGGGACAGTCGCAGTATTTGAAGATTTATATGGGAATCTCTGGGATTTGCTTCAATTAAATCCAGAGCACCCAATGGCACAGCGGTAGAGATTACGCGAGCAGAATTTTCCAATCATCTAAAATCAGTATCAAATAATGATTATATAAAACGAGCCGCATTCGCGGCTCGACATCTCACCAGTAACTACACAAAATCCTCCCCATCAAGCTCTTGATGGTAGCGCACGTAATGAGTGGTAATCAGATTGTTCAGATACAGCAATACATTGCGTAGCTCTTGACTGTTGTGCCGCTGCTCGGCTTCAAACATTTCTTCTAACTGACGCAGATATTCGCGGGCTTTTTGGGCAAAGTCGGGATCGTAAGGGATAGTTTCGTACATCATTTGACTCCTGAAGAGTGGAAAGTTATTTCACCACGGGAGTTCCTACGCTCGGGCGGTGAACTGGAACAAGGTGTAGGAATGCCGCTCTTCAGGATTACGACCAGCCGAAGCTGCCTTGCCCAGCTCACCATTATTCAGGTGTGCTGAGGCCGCATATAGTAAAAAACCAACGTAAAGTTAGCAACTATAATACCTGAAGAAAAAATTTGCGGGTTCCTACGCCCGGCACCGGATTTTGCCAGTGCAGAGAGTAGGTTATCTGTTTTTTAGAAAATAAAAGTATGAAAAAAGTATGAGGTTTTGCGAGTGAGTTAACAGGGGAGCATTAAGTGACAGTGGCTGTCAGATCACTACAGCCACCGATGGGTTGGGAAGTCTTGAGTTAGAAATGCACCGACTGGTTTTCAAGCGTGCTTAACTTTGCTTGAGTCCGGGCGATATCCGCAATCAGTTGTCTGTTGCGTTGTTCTAATCCGCCCAAGTCTTGTTGCATCTGGCTGATTTCTTGATTTAACCGGTAACGGTTATCAATGGTTGTTTCATTCGAGAGCATTAAATTGGTTTTGTCGGTAATTTTCGAGCGCAGGTCTTTAATCTCTCGCTCATTACTACTTTGTTCATAGCGTAAATCACTTAATATGGTTGTGGGGTGATTTCAGCAACATGTCGAAAATCTTCAATCTATTGCTCAGTACGTTTTTTATCATGTAAAAAAATAAAGGAGAAAGACCATGCAAAAACGACTCAGCTACACCGACATCGCACCGAAGGCAATTGACATCTTGTATGCTCAGGAAGCGTATTTCCATGAGCAATTCCGTCAATCTGACACCATGAATATGATCATATGGGAACTGGTCAAGTTGCGTGTTTCGCAAATCAATCAATGTGCATTTTGTATCGATATGCACAGTAAAGACGCACTTAAACTGGGGGAAAAGCCTGAACGGATATGGGGGCTTAGTGCGTGGAAAGACATGTACTTCTACAGCGATGCAGAACAAGTTGCGTTGGGCTGGGCTGAATTACTGACGGCCGGTCTGCCGGTCGATGATGATACCTATCAACTGACTTTAGATACCTTTGGTGAAAAAGCGATGGTCAACCTGACGATTGCGATCAACGCCATCAATAGTTGGAATCGAATCGTGAAGGCATTTAAGCCTCAGGTGGGGGGATACCAGCCCAAATAATTGAACTCGGGTTAATCTAATCGGGACTTGACTGTTTATACTTTCACTGAAGACGAAAAAGAAAGAGTATCAATGGATACGATGTTCTTCTCTGAGTCGTGGTTAAATCAGTTGTGGTTAAATAGGATAATTCGTTTGAGTTTAGACTTTGAGATATTTAAACCTCAGGGAAAGTTAGCCGGCCATATTCAGGCAATCTGGTCGGTTTCCGTCGCATCTGACATGGTGCAAACGGTGCGTAAGGAATTACTCAGTGATGCCGGAACCGGTGTGACGTTCATTTTGCAAAATGAGGTGCAGATGGACGGCGAGTGGCAGAGCCCGGGGGTTTTGTTACTGCCCGTCAGCACGCTGGCGCATCAGGTTTGCCTGCCGCCCGGTGCTGTTATGGCCGGGGTGCGCTTTCATCCGGCTGTCGGTTATCAGTTGTTTGGTCAATGCTTAGCACAGCCGTTGCGAATCGAGGGGGAGCATCCGCTCGCCTCTTTGGCGCTTGCGACATTTGCATCTCTGCAAACCGCGCGTTCGCCGTCAGCGAGAATGGTTGTGTTATACCGCTGGTGCCAAGATCTGATTGCAGTATGTGCGCCTCAGGATGTCAGTCATATTATCGACCAAGAGCGAGCAACGATCAGTCAGCGGCAGAGAGAGCGTCAGTTTCAGAAATGGCTGGGGATTACTCCGAAACATTATCAACGCATTACCCGGGTGAGACAGACTTTAGAGCAGCTTCGGGCACAGCCTGACATCTCTTTGTCGGATCTGGCGCTGGCGCAGGGCTTTGCCGATCAGGCCCATATGACCCGGGAATGTAAGCAGATTGCGCGGATGACACCCAAACAGTTTGTGCGGAAGAGAAAAAGCCGAACTGGCCTTAATTGAGCGGCGATCCGATAAGAGGGGAGTCATTTGGGCGGGTGTCAGCTCGTGACATGAAAGTAAAAAAGCGGAATGAATTCCGCTTTTTGATTGCGATCGACGTTAAACTCTTAAGAATATTGTGCTTAATCCCTCAAGCCGTCATCCCAATCACCTACTGCTAGCTATGCAACTACTGCAACGTGTTCGGTATTCTGCTTCATTGAAGCTGATAGTGTGCTCTATACTGGTAAGCGTTTGGCAATCAATTGTAGCTTGTCAATGTGTCGCCATACTAAACTCGCATTTTTGCCATATTTTCAATAAATTCAGGTTAATGGGTTGAATTTTAAGTAACAGCCCCAAATTTGATAAAGGATAAGTTGCATATGAGCAACCTTGAATCTCATTGACTCAGAAGGTGGAATTATGGCCAGAAAACCAGTTTTTTTTAGTTTTCATTACGGAAATGATGTAATGCGCGTACAGCAAGTTCGGAATATAGGTGCGCTTGAAGGCAACACCCCAGTTTCAGTTAACGACTGGGAAACAGTAAAACGTGGCGGTGACGCATCTATCAAACGTTGGATCGATGATAATTTGAAATACAAACAATGCGTAATCGTTCTAGTGGGTGAAGAAACTCACGCTCGCCCTTGGGTTAAATACGAAATCGAAAAGGCTTGGAATGATGGAAAACCGATTTTTGGTATTCATATCCATAACTTAGCATGCCCTCGCAACGGAAAAAGCCTAAAAGGTAAGAATCCATTTGAGCAGTTCACACTTGAAAATGGAACCAAATTGTCATCGATCGTGAGCTGCTACGATCCTAGTCCAGCAGACACATACAAGGACATAGCAGAAAATATGGAGTCTTGGGTTAACAAAGCGATAGCTCAAAGAAAAAAATAGCCGATATATCCCAAATTGAAGGGCGCACTTTGCTATACAAAACAAGCATTACATATCAAAGTGCTGCTCTTATTGCTGCTAGTACTTATAACACTGTATAAATGAGTCAATAGAGATACCAATAATGAGAGAACGCATAAAACAGTCTTTCCTACAAGATATAGGAAAAGAGCTTGCTGAAGAAAACGTAGCTGTTTTTGCAGGGGCTGGTATGTCGGCAGGATCTGGATTCGTAAACTGGGCGGAGTTACTCCGTCCCATAGCTGATGAACTAGGTCTTGATGTTGATAGAGAAAAAGACCTGGTCGCTCTAGCTCAATATCACTGCAATGATAATGAAGCTAACCGTAGCCAGTTAAACCAAAGATTAATTGAAGAGTTTTCAAGAGAAGCCGAAGAAACAGAAAATCACAGAATTCTGGCTAGACTTCCGATTCGCACTTACTGGACTACCAATTATGACAGAATTATAGAATTAGCTTTAGACAAGGCTGGGAAAATTTCTGATGTAAAGCATACTAAAGATCACTTGGCTACGACAAAGCCAAAACGTGATGCTGTTGTTTATAAGATGCACGGTGATGTTGAACACCCAAGTCAAGCAGTCCTAACCAAAGATGATTATGAAAAATATCATGTCAAAATGGAGCAGTATTTAGCTAACTTAAAAGGTGATCTAATTTCTAAAACTTTCATTTTCATTGGTTTTAGTTTTACTGATCCAAACTTAGACTACATTCTCAGCAGAGTTCGTGTAGCTTATGAAAAGAATCAAAGACGTCACTACTGTTTTATTAAAAATGTAGAAAAGCAAAAAGATGAAGATGATGCAGATTTCGAGTATCGCGTTAGGAAGCAAGAATATTTTGTAAAAGATCTTGCAAGATTTAACATCAAAACAATACTGATTGATGATTTTCGAGAGATTACCGACTTACTAAAAAGGCTAGAGAAAAAATTCAAATCCAAAACCGTCTTTATTTCAGGTGCCGCACATGAATACGGAAGTATAGGCGAGCATCAAGCTTTGAAGTTTGTATATGAGTTAAGTAAAAAACTAGTTTCGAAAAATATGCGAATAGTTTCTGGTTTCGGCTTAGGTGTCGGTAGTTCTGTCATTTCTGGTGCGCTAGAACAAACATTTAAAAGTCCAAAAGCAAAACTTGAAGATAAGCTTATACTACGACCATTTCCACAGTCTACCGCTGGAGAAGTTCCATTATCTGAACTTTGGACAAAATATCGCGAGGATATGATAAACTATGCAGGAATAACATTGTTTTTGTTTGGGAATAAATTAGATGGAAATGAAATAATATCTTCAAATGGCATGCGAGAAGAATTTGAAATTGCAAAACAAAATGAACTCTTTCTGTTGCCTATTGGTACGACAGGGTATATGTCAAAAGAGTTATGGTTAGAATTAAACACACAAATACAAAATAATTATAACATATCAAATAAAATGAAGGAACTTTTCCTAAAACTAGGTGAATTAGAATTTAATTCTGAATGTTTGATTGACACCATAATAGAAATACTCGATCTAAACGAAAAAAATCAATAATAAATTATAAGCCACGATGTAGTCGTGGCTTTAAAAATAAAAAAGAGTTTTAATGGGTGACCTGCTCCCCTAAATCTAGTCCAGTCTATACTTAGTGATGTTCATCCAACCAAGGAGATGATGAACATGAAGAAGCGATTCAACGAACAACAGATCATTACCATTCTTAAAGAAGCCGAAGCAGGTATTCCCGTCAGGGAGTTGTGCCGTAAACACGGGATCTCGGATGCGACTTTTTACACCTGGCGCAAAAAATATGCGGGAATGGATGTCTCCGAAGCCCGTCGGCT